>NZ_JBIVHS010000032.1:0-91967 GCF_044749365.1 Kitasatospora sp. NPDC089509
CGAACCGAGAAGTGGTGTTTCAAAGGATTGGCTACCCCGGGACCGTCCGCGCTGTGATGCGTGTCCGGTGCTCCCTGCCAGGCAGCTCGAAGAACTGTACGCGCATCTGCGTCCGGATGCAAACGGCCTGCAAAAGGGGCGGGCCGGACCCCGGGGAGAGGGGTCCGGCCCGCTGGACGGGGTGGCTCAGCTGTTGGTGGGGAAGCCGAGGTTGATGCCGCCGTGGGACGGGTCCAGCCAGCGCTGGGTCACGGCCTTGCCGCGGGTGAAGAACTGGACGCCGTCCGGGCCGTACGCGTGGGCGTCGCCGAACAGCGAGGCCTTCCAGCCGCCGAAGGAGTAGTAGGCGACCGGCACCGGGATCGGCACGTTGATGCCGACCATGCCGACCTCCACCTCGAACTGGAAGCGCCGGGCCGCGCCGCCGTCGTTGGTGAAGAGGGCGGTCCCGTTCCCGTACGGGTTGGCGTTGATGAGCGCCAGGCCCTCGTCGTAGGAGGCGACGCGGACGACGGAGAGCACCGGGCCGAAGATCTCGTCGTTGTAGACGGACATGCCGGGCTTCACGTGGTCGAACAGCGTGGGACCGAGCCAGAAGCCGTCGGCGGTCGGGGAGCCGTTCTTGTCCTCGGCGGTGACCGGGTGCTTGCGGCCGTCCACCGCGAGCTCGGCACCGTCGGCGACACCGGACTCGACGTAGGAGGTGACCTTGTCCCGGTGCTGGCCGGTGACCAGCGGGCCCATCTCGGAGTCGCCGTTGCAGCCGGGGCCGACCTTCAGGGTGGCGATCCGCTGCTTGATCTTGTCGACCAGCTCGTCGCCGATCGGGTCGACCGCGACCAGGACGGAGACCGCCATGCAGCGCTCGCCGGCCGCACCGAAGCCGGCGTTGACGGCGGCGTCGGCGGCGAGGTCGAGGTCGGCGTCGGGCAGCACCAGCATGTGGTTCTTGGCGCCGCCGAGGGCCTGCACGCGCTTGCCGTAGCGGGTGCCGGTCTCGTAGACGTAGCGGGCGATCGGGGTGGAGCCGACGAAGCTGACGGACTTGATGTCCGGGTGCTCCAGCAGCCGGTCCACGGCGACCTTGTCACCGTGCACGACGTTGAAGACGCCGTCCGGCAGGCCGGCGTCCTTCCACAGCTCCGCCAGGAAGTTGGCCGCGCTCGGGTCCTTCTCCGACGGCTTCAGCACGACGCTGTTGCCGGCCGCGATGGCGATCGGGAAGAACCACATCGGCACCATGGCCGGGAAGTTGAACGGCGAGATGATCGCGACCGGGCCGAGCGGCTGGCGGATCGAGTAGACGTCGATGCCGGTGGAGGCCTGCTCGGTGAAGCCGCCCTTGATCAGCTGCGGGATGCCGCAGGCGTACTCGACGACCTCCAGGCCGCGGGCGATCTCGCCCAGCGCGTCCGAGTGCACCTTGCCGTGCTCGGCCACGATGATCGAGGCCAGCTCGTCCCGGCGGGCGTTCAGCAGCTCGCGGAAGGCGAAGAGCACCGTGGACCGCTTGGCGACCGAGGCGGTGCGCCACTCGGCGAAGGCCGAGGCGGCGGCGGCCACGGCCTGGTCGACCTCGGCGATCCCGGCGAAGTCCACCTGGCCGGCCACCTGACCGGTGGCGGGGTCGAAGATGTCGCCACGGCGGGGCGCCGCACCGGCGGTGGCGACCGACTGTCCGCCGATCCAGTGAATGATGTGCTTGCTCAAGTCCGTCTGCCTCCGAAGTCCCGGGCGGCGTCCTGCCACCGGTCCGGTCTGGCGCCGCCCGCGAGAGGGCCGGGCGACGGAAATCACGGGGCTACCGCGCTCGTCTCCCAGTCTGGTGGCGCCGGGGGCACGGCTCAACGAACAGGCTGACGGGGATCACCGATTCAGCCTTACAGGTCGTCCGGTCGCTCCCCCGAACAGGTGAACCTGCCCGCACCGGCCCGCACCGACGCCTACCGAAGCGCACCGAGACGCGCGCGCCCCTTCAGGACTCCTCGTCCTCCAGGTACGGGTCGTGCAGCCCGTCCGCCGCCTCCCGGGTCTCCAGCAGGTCCAGCCGCAGGTCCTGCGCCCAGGCCAGCGCCCACCGCTTGAGGCCCGCCACCGCCCCGGCCTCGACACCCCGGGCGCGGAACCGGCCGTCGGCCGCCTCGGCCAGCGTCTCCAGCCGGTCGGCGAGCGCGCCCGGCTGGAAGTCCGGGTCCAACTCGCCAGCCAGCGCCAGCAGTTCGCCCTCCCGGTAGTCGCGGGTCAGGGCGTGCACGTCGATCAGGTCGCGCGGCATGCCCCGGTCGACCAGCAGCGCGGTGGTGAGCGCCGCCGCGTCCTCCAGGGCGACCACCGGCAGCACCACGGGCGGTTCCCCGGGCTCCGGAACACCCGGGTCCGCCGCGGGGACGCCGAAGTCCAACCGGACCGGCCGGTGGCCGAGCGGTTCCTTCCGCAGCTCCACCGAGTGCGACCGCCCGCCCAGTGCCAGCCGGACGGTGAGCTGCTCCAGCCGCGGTGTGCCAGGCCGCTCGGCGGCCGTGCCGCCGGCCGCGCGGTACGCCCCGGCCAGTGCGGCGGCCACCTCCGGCAGCTCGGCGCCGCCGGTGGCCAGGGTGAGTCCGTCCTGCGGGCAGGCGGCGACACCGTGGGCACGCAGCGCGTGCCCGCCGGCCAGCGCCAGCCCGTACCGGTCGCAGACCGGCCCGGCCAGGGCGGCCAGGCGCAGCTGGGCGGGGCCCGGCCGGAGGGACGCGTCGACGGCGTGCGGGGCGGTGGTCACGCCTCCAGTCTGACCCGACGGCCCTGCCCACGCACGGCCCACACACGGCCCCGCCGTGCCCACGCACGGCCCACCACGGCCCCGCCGACCGTGGTCAGTCGCTACCAGCCCCCGAGCCCGGCCGCCGCCTCGTGCAGGACCAGCTCCAGCAGCACCGGGTCGTTGAGCCGCCCCGACCCGTCGGGGGGCACCAGCCAGCGGACCCCCCGGCTGCTGCGCCCCGGATGGGGGACGACGATCCAGGTGCCCTCCCCCGCGGAGCGCACGCCGGTGCCGACCCAGCGGGCGGCGGTGCCGACCGGCACCAGGAAGCTGACGTTCTCCTCCCCGGAGTCGGCGAGGACCGGGCCGCAGGGCCCGGTGTCCAGGAGGCCCAGGAGGTCCGCCGCCGGGCGGCCGAGCCGGCCCGGGACGACCAGCGCGTCCCAGCGGCGCCCGGCTGGCAGCAGCATCAGGCCGAGCCCGGTGCGTTCCCACGTCTCCCGGAAGTCCTCCGGGTCCGGTGCCACCTGCGCGAGCCAGTGCAGTCCGGAGTGCTCCATGTCGTGTCCCCGCTTCTCGCCGTTCGTACCGATCGGGCGCGGCGGGGCGTACGGGACCCGCCGTCACCAAGGAGAGGCGGACGGCGGGTCCCTCTTACACGGGTCGCGGGAACATATCCGGCGGCACTCGGCGGTGCTCGGCGGTCAGCTGTCGAAGCCGAGCCCCAGCCGGTCGAGGGTGCGCAGCCAGAGGTTGCGGTGGCCGCCGTTGCGGTCGGAGCGCTCCAGCGAGCGGGTGGTGATCTCGATCCCGGCCCAGCGCACCGGTTCGGGCGGGAACGGCAGCGGCTTGGAGCGCACCATCTCCAGTTCGGTGCGTTCGGTGCGCTCGCCGGCGAGCAGGTCGAGCATCACCTCGGCGCCGAAGCGGGTCGAGCCGACCCCGAGCCCGGTGAATCCGACGGCGTAGGCGACCTTGCCCCGGTGGGCGGTGTCGAAGAACGCCGAGAACCGGCTGCAGGTGTCGATGGCGCCGCCCCAGGCGTTGGTGAAGCGCAGCCCCTCCAGCTGCGGGAAGCAGCGGAAGAAGTTGTTCGCCAGGGTGCGGAAGGTCTCCGGCCGCTGGTCGTACTCGTGGCGGACGTGGCCGCCGTAGTGGTAGACCGCGTCGTAGCCGCCCCAGAGGATCCGGTTGTCGGCGGAGAGCCGGAAGTAGTGGAACTTGTTGGCGCTGTCGCCGAGCCCCTGCCGGCCGCGCCAGCCGATCGAGGCGAGCTGCTCGTCGCTGAGCGGCTCGGTCATCAGCGCGTAGTCGTACACCGGCACGACGTACGGACGGACGCGCCGGAGCAGGGACGGGAACACGTTGGTGCCGAGCGCGACCCGACGGGCGAAGACCCGGCCGTACGGGGTGCGGGCGGCCATCCCGCTGCCGTGCTCGCGCAGCTCGGTGGCCCGGGTGTGCTCGAAGATCCGCACGCCCTGGCCGAGGCAGGCCTCCTTGAGGCCCCAGGCGAGCTTGGCGGGGTGGACCATGGCCACCCCGTCCTTGTCCCAGACGCCGCCGAGGAAGGTCGGCGAGTTCACCTCGGCGCGCAGCTGTTCGGCGTCCAGCACGGTGAGGTCGAGGCCGTAGCGGGCGACCGCCTCGGCCATCTCGTGCAGTTCCTCGACCTGGTGGGGCTGGGTGGCGATGTCGATCTCGCCGGTGCGCTCCCACTCGGCGTCGATGCCGTAGCGCTTGAGGGTGGCCTCGATGCCGTCGAGGTTGGCGGCACCGAGGCGTTCCAGCTGGGCGAGTTCGGACGGCCAGCGGTCCAGGCCGTTGCCGAAGCCGTGGGTGAGGCTGGCCGCGCAGAATCCGCCGTTGCGCCCGGACGCGGCCCACCCGACCTCGTTGCCCTCGACCAGGACGACGTCCAGCGAGGGGTCGCGCTCCTTGGCGATGAGGGCGGTCCACAGGCCGGAGTAGCCGCCGCCGACGACCAGCAGGTCGCAGGTGGTGTCGCCGACCAGGGCGGGCAGCGCCGCCGGCCGACCCGGGTCCTCCAGCCAGAAGGGGGTGGGCCTGGCGTCACTGAGTGCGCGGGCGGAGTCCATGCATTATCAGCCACTTTCTACGGATAGGTGATGTTTCGGGCCACCGCTGACCGACCGTACGTCAGGCGGTGGCCTTCCGGCGGTTGCCGAGCCACTGGCCGACCACGGTCAGCGCGACCGCGGCCGCGAACATCGCGGTGCCGATGACGTTCACCTGCACCGGGATGCCGCGCTGCGAGGCGCCCCAGACGAACATCGGGAAGGTGACCGTGGTCGGGCCCGAGTTGAACTGGGTGATGATGAAGTCGTCGAAGGAGAGCGCGAAGCTGAGCAGCGCGCCGGCGGCGATGCCGGGGGCGGCCAGCGGCAGGGTGACCCTCAGGAAGGTCTGGACGGGGGTCGCGTAGAGGTCCTGGGCGGCCTGTTCGAGCCTCGGGTCCATGCTCATCACGCGTGCCTTGACCGCGGTCACCACGAAGCTGAGGCAGAACATGATGTGGGCGATGAGGATGGTGGTGAAGCCGAACGGGATGCGCATGTTGAGGAACAGCGTCCCCAGCGAGGCGGCCATGACCACCTCGGGCATGGCCATCGGCAGGAAGATCATCGCGGTGGTGGCGGAGCGGCCGCGGAAGCGGTAGCGGGCCAGCGCGAAGGCGACCATGGTGCCGAGCACGGTGGCGCCGATGGTGGCGAGCACCGCGATCTGCAGGCTGAGCGAGAGCGACTGGCACATGTCGGCCACGCCGCAGGGGTTGGTCCAGGCGTCGGTGGAGAACTCGTTCCACTCGTAGTTGAACTTGCCGGCCGGCTTGTTGAACGAGAAGGCCAGCACGACCAGGTTGGGCAGCACCAGGTAGGCGAGGGCCAGCAGGCCGGCCAGCACCACCAGGTGGGCGCGGACCCACTTCAGGATGCGGGACATCAGACCAGTTCCTCCGTCCCGGCCTTGCGCATGTAGACCGTCACCATGCCCAGGATCAGGGCCATCAGGATGAAGCTCAGCGCGGCCGCCGTGGGGTAGTCGAGCACATTCAGGAACTGCTTCTGGATGCCGTTGCCGACCATCTGCTCGCTCGGCGAGCCCAGCAGCTGGGCGTTGATGTAGTCACCGGAGGCCGGGATGAAGGTCAGCAGGGTGCCCGCGACCACCCCCGGCAGCGAGATCGGGAAGGTGACCTTGCGGAAGGTGGTGAACGGCCGGGCGTAGAGGTCGCCGGCCGCCTCGTGCAGCCGGGGGTCGATCCGCTCCAGCGAGGTGTACAGCGGCAGGATCATGAACGGCAGGAAGTTGTAGGTCAGGCCGCAGACCACGGCGAGCGGGGTGGCGAGCACCCGGTCGCCGGAGGTGAGGCCGAGCGCGTTGGTCACGTCCAGGACGTGCAGCGTGTTCAGCGCGCCGACCACCGGGCCGCCGTCGGACAGGATGGTCTTCCAGGCCAGCGTGCGGATCAGGAAGCTGGTGAAGAACGGCGCGATGACCAGGATCAGGATGACGTTGCGCCAGCGCCGGTTCGCCTTGAAGGCGATGGTGTAGGCCAGCGGGTAGCCGACGACCAGGCAGAGCACGGTGGCGATGGCCGCGTAGGAGAACGAGCGGACGAAGTGCCACTTGTACTCGACCAGGGCGTCCCAGTAGGTCGAGAAGTGCCAGGTGACCTTGAAGCCCGCTTCGAGCGAGCCGGTCTGCAGCGAGGTGGACCCCTGGTACAGCATCGGGACGGCGAAGAAGATCACCAGCCAGGCGATGCCGGGCAGCAGCAGCCAGTACGGGGTGAGCTTGCGCTTCGGCTTCGCCGTGGGTTCCTGGAGCGGGATGACCTGGGGCGCGGCCGCCGGGGTGGTGGTGGTCACGCGGCCTCCTCCCCGGTGCCCGCGTCGATCGCCTGCGCGGCGTCCAGGGCGAAGGAGTGCGCCGGGTTCCAGTGCAGCTGCACGGCGGCGCCGGGGACGATCCGGGCGTCGCGCTCCATGTTCTGCTCGAACACGGTGACCTCCTGGCCGCCGTCGGTGCGCACCACGTACTGGGTGGAGACGCCGATGAAGCTGGAGTCGAGCACCGTGCCGGCCAGCCTGTTGCGGCCGTCGGCGACCTGCTCGGAGGTGTGGCTGATGGTGATCTTCTCCGGCCGCACGCCCAGGTGGACCTGGGTGGCCTCGGTGGCGCAGCGCGCCTTGGGCACCGTGAGGCGGGTGCCGGCCACGGTGAGCAGCAGGTCCCCGCCCGCGCCGCCGGTGACCTCGGCGGGCAGCAGGTTGGACTGGCCGAGGAAGTTGGCCACGAAGGTGGTGCCGGGGTTCTCGTACAGGTCGGCGGGCGCGCCCAGTTGCTCGACCCGTCCGCCGTTCATCACCGCGATGGTGTCGGCCATGGTCATGGCCTCCTCCTGGTCGTGGGTGACGTGCACGAAGGTGATGCCGACCTCGGTCTGGATCCGCTTGAGTTCCAGCTGCATCTGGCGGCGCAGCTTGAGGTCGAGGGCGCCGAGCGGCTCGTCCAGCAGCAGCACCTGGGGGTGGTTGATCAGCGCGCGGGCGACCGCGACGCGCTGCTGCTGGCCGCCGGAGAGCTGGTGCGGCTTGCGGCGGGCGTACTGGCCGAGCTCGACCAGTTCCAGCATCTCCTCGACCTGCTTCTTGACGTCCTTCTTGCCGCGGCGGCGCAGGCCGAAGGCGACGTTCTCGAAGATGTCCAGGTGCGGGAAGAGCGCGTAGCTCTGGAAGACGGTGTTCACCGGCCGCTTGTACGGGGGCAGCGCGGTGACGTCCTGGCCGCCGATCAGGACGGTGCCGCTGGTGGGCTCCTCCAGGCCGGCGATCATGCGCAGGGTGGTGGTCTTGCCGCAGCCGGAGGCGCCGAGCAGGGCGAAGAAGGAGCCCTGGGGGACGGTCAGGTCGAGCGGGTGGACGGCGGTGAAGGAGCCGTAGGTCTTGCCGATGCCGGTGAGGCGGACGTCGCCGCCGGCCGCGTCGCGCAGCTGGTCTGTCATGGGTGTCTTCCTGGTCTGTCTGCCGGCAGGGTCTGTCTACCGAGTGGGAGGGCTCAGGCGCCGATGAGCTTGGAGAACTTCTGCTCGAAGTCGCTCTCCTCGCCCTCGGTGAGGGTGCGGAACACGTGCGCCTTCGCCGCCATCTCGGGGGTGGGTACGACCAGCGGGTTGGCCGCGGTGTCCGGGGCGAGGGTGGCGAGCTCGTCCTTCATCCCGGTGACGGCGGAGACGAAGCCGATGCCCGCGACCAGCTGCGCCGCGATCTTCGGCTGATAGTAGAAGTCGATCAGCTTTTCCGCGTTCGTCTTGTGCCGCGCCTTGGCCGGGACCAGCATGTTGTCGGTCGAGGCCAGGTAGCCCTTCTCCGGGATGGCGAACTCGATGTCCGGGTTGTCGGCGCGCAGTTGGATCAGGTCGCCGCCCCAGGCGACGCAGGCGGCGATGTCCCCGGAGGACAGCTCCTGGCCGTAGTCGTTGCCGGTGAACCGGCGGATCTGCTTGTTGTCGACGGCCTTCTGCAGCCGGGCGATCGCGGCGTCGTAGTCGTCCGCGGTGAACTTGGCCGGGTCCTTGCCCTGGTCCAGCAGGACCATCCCGACGCTGTCGCGCATCTCGGAGAGGAAGGTGACCCGGCCCTTGAGCTCGGGGTCGTCCAGCAGCTGGGAGACGCTGGTGACCGGCTTCCCCTTGGTGGCCTTCCGGTTGTACGCGACGACGGTCTGGATCCCGGCCCAGGGGTAGGTGTAGAGCCGGCCCGGGTCCCAGTCGGGGGCGCGGAAGCGGGGCTCGACGTTGGTGATCGCGGTGGTGACGTTCGCCGGGTCGAGCTTCTGCGCCCAGCCGAGCCGGATCAGCCGGGCGGCCATCCAGTCGGTGAGCACCACCAGGTCGCGGCCGGTGTCCTGGCCGGCCGCCAGCTGCGGCTTGACCTTGCCGAAGAACTCGACGTTGTCGTTGACGTCCTCGTTGTACTTGACCCTGATCCCGGTGGCGGCGGTGAAGGCGTCCAGGGTGCCGTGCTTCTGCTTGTCCTTCTCGTCGGTGTCGATGTACAGCGGCCAGTTGGAGAAGTCCACCTCCTTCTCGCTCTCCGAGAAGTCCTTGGCGGCGTTGGCGGTCGAGTCCCCGGTGGCCCTGGGCGCGGCCGGGATGCCGCAGGCGGCCAGGGTGCCCGCCCCGGCGGTCAGGGCGGCGGCGCGCAGCAGGGTGCGGCGGGCGACCGCGGCCCGACCGCCGGTCAGACTGCGTTCCCAGGCCTTGCGGACGGGTTCGGGCAGCCCGTCGGTGAGCTCGTTGAACGCCTTGAACGCCATGGAACGGGCCTCCTGGGGGAAGAGGGGTGCGTGGGGGGAGCACCCCGGTCTCGGGGGTTATCTGTCTCCGAAGACGGTGCGGTGCCAGTCCTTGCGGGCCACCGCGGTGGTGTCGAACATGACGTGCTTGACCTGGGTGTACTCGTCCAGCGAGTACTGGGACATGTCCTTGCCGTAGCCGGACGCCTTGTAGCCGCCGTGCGGCATCTCGCTGATGATCGGGATGTGGTCGTTGACCCAGACGCAGCCGGCGGCGATCTCCCGGGTGGCGCGCAGCGAGCGGTGCACGTTGCTCGTCCAGGCCGAGGCGGCCAGGCCGTACGGGGTGTCGTTGGCCAGCCGCAGGCCCTCGTCGTCGCCGTCGAAGGGCAGCACCACCAGCACCGGGCCGAAGATCTCGCCCTGGACCACCTCGCTGTCCTGGGCGGCGCCGGTGATCAGGGTCGGCGCGTGGTAGGCGCCCCGGGTCAGGTCGTAGCCGTCGTGGCCCTTCTCCGGTGCCGGGCCGCCGGTGACCACGGTGGCGTAGGAGCGGGCGCGCTCCACGAAGCCGGCCACCCGGTCCCGGTGGGCGAAGGAGACCAGCGGGCCGAGGTCGGTGCGCGGGTCGCGCGGGTCGCCGATCCGGATCGCCGCGAACAGCTCGGCGACCCCGGCGACGAAGGCCTCGTAGAGCGGGCGCTGGACGTACGCACGGGTGGCGGCGGTGCAGTCCTGGCCGCCGTTGATCAGCGCGGCGGCGACGGCGCCGTGCACCGCGGCGTCCAGGTCGGCGTCGTCGAAGACCACGAACGGGGCCTTGCCGCCGAGCTCCAGGTGGGTGCGCTTGACGGTCGCGGTGGCGAGTTCGGCGACCCGCCGGCCGACGGCGGTGGAGCCGGTGAAGGAGACCATCGCGACGTCCGGATGGGCGACCAGGTGCTCGCCGGCCGTGCGCCCGGCGCCGGTGACCACGTTGACCACGCCGTCCGGGATGCCCGCCTCGGTGCAGGCCCGGGCGAACATCAGCGAGGTCAGCGGGGTCAGCTCGGCCGGCTTGAGCACGATGGTGTTGCCCGCCGCGATCGCCGGGAGGATCTTCCAGGCGGCCATCTGCAGCGGGTAGTTCCACGGCGAGATCGAGCCGACCACGCCGATCGCCTCGCGCCGGACGTAGGAGGTGTGGTCGCCGGAGTACTCGCCGGCCGCCTTGCCCTCCAGGTTGCGGGCGGCGCCGGCGAAGAACGCGGCGTTGTCGACGGTGCCGGGGACGTCGAACTCGGTGGCCAGCTTGACCGGCTTGCCGGTCTGCGCGGTCTCCACCCGGGCGAGCTCGTCCGCGGCCCCGCCCAGGACGGCGGCCAGCCGGGTGAGCGCCTCGGACCGGGCGCCTGGGGTGGCGGAGGACCAGCCGGGCAGGGCGGCCTTCGCGGCGGCGACGGCGGTGTCCACGTCCGCGGCGGTGGCCAGGGCGACCTGCTCGACCACGCTGCCGTCGGCGGGGTTGACGACCTGGAAGGGTTCGCCGCTCCCCCGGGTCCACCGGCCCGCGATGTACTGCGCGCCCGCGCCGAAGTCGGTCAGGTCCATCTGGGTTCCTCCAAGTGCCTGCGGTTCGACCGCGCTGCGGCGAAGCGCTTCCGCGGTGGGGGTCTGCGGTCCCGCTGACCTTGCCAAGTGCGGGGTTGACGTGACAAGGGTCACTTCGACAGTCTCGACACGAAGCGCCTTACAGACTGCAAGGCTCCCCGCAGGGTGACAAGTCGTCGGGGCGATGGATGATTCACCTGACACCCTGTCCCCCTCCTTCCCCGGCGTGCCCGCCGCCACCTCCCCCCTCCCGCGTCCCTGGAGGTCCGCGATGCTCCCCACCGTCGCCCGCGTACTCGACCTGGAGGTGATGCGGCGCGGCCTGCCCCAGGTGGTGGCCGGTGCCGACCGCCTGGAGCGGCCGGTCCGCTGGGTCCACGTCAGCGAGCTGCCCGACGTCGCCGGGGTGCTGCAGGGCGGCGAGCTGGTGCTGACCACCGGCATCGCGCTGCCCGAGGACCGCGAGGGCCTGGCCCGGTACGTCCGCGACCTGGACGAGGTCGGGGTGGCCGGCCTGGTGGTCGAGTTCGGCCGGCGCTACTTCGACACCCTCCCGCGCGCCCTGGTGCACGCCGCCGAGCAGCGCGGACTGCCGCTGATCGCACTGCGCCGGGAGGTGCGCTTCGTCGCCGTCACCGAGGCCGTGCACGCCCTGGTGGTGAACGCCCAGCTAGAGCAGCTGCGGGTCTCCGAGTCCGTCCACCAGGTCTTCAACGAGCTGGTGGTGGAGGGCGCCGAACCGCCCGAGGTGATCCGCCAGGTGGCCCGGATGGCGGGCGCGCCGGTGGTGCTGGAGAACCTGGCCCACCAGGTGCTCGCCCACGACAGCGCCGGACGCCCGGAGACCGAGCTGCTGGAGGACTGGGAACGCCGCTCGCGCGGGGTCCGCCCGCCCGGCCGCACCGGCCACGACCCGCGCAGCGGCTGGCTGGTGACCACCGTCGGCGCCCGCGGCCAGGACTGGGGCCGGCTGGTGCTGGTCCAGGAGCCCGGCCCGCTGCCGGAGGGCGAACCGCACCCGCACGCCATGCTGCTGGAGCGCGGAGCCTCCGCGCTGGCGCTCAACCGGCTGGTGGTCCGGGACCGGGAGAGCCTGGAGCGGCAGACCCACCGCACCCTGCTCTCCGGCATCCTCACCCACGCGCTGACCGTCTCCGAGGTGGCCCTGCGCGCCCAGGCGCTCGGCGTCCCGCTGGACGGCCGCCGGCTGGTCGGCGTGGTGCTGCGCCAGCGCCGCGGGCCGATCCCGGCCGCGCTGGAGGCCCAGGCCCGGCTGCGCGACTTCACCGAGCTGGCCGCCGGCGCGGTCCGGGCCAGCCGGCTGTCCGCCCTGGTCGGCGCGCTGGACGACGAGGGCGTCGGACTGCTGATCGCGCTCGGCACCCAGCAGGACGAACACGCCGCGCTGGACTCCTTCTCCGCCACCCTGCGCCGGATGTCCGCCGAGGCCGGCCGGGAGGGCGCCGACGCCCCGGACCCGGTGGTCGCGGTCGGCTCCTCGGTCGGCTCGGTCCGCGACGCCCGGCGCACCCTGCTGGAGGCCGCCCAGGTCGCCGACGCGGCCCTGCACGACGCGCCCGGCGGGGGCCGGACCGCCTCCTACTACCGGCTGCCGGACGTCCGGCTGCGCGGCCTGCTCCATCTGCTGCGCGACGACGCCCGGCTGCAGACCTACGTGGAACGGGAGTTGGGCCCGCTGCTGGCCCACGACGCCGAGCACAACGGCCAGTTGGTGCAGATGCTGCGGATCTACCTGGAGCAGGGCCGGAACAAGTCGGCGGCGGCCGACGCCGCCCACCTGTCCCGGCCGTCCTTCTACGACCGGCTGCACAAGGTCGAACGGATCCTCGGCGTCGACCTCGACCAGGTGGAGTCCTGCCTCTCCCTGCACGTGGCACTGCTCGCCCTGGACGCCGTCCGCCGGTAGGCCGTCGGGCTCACACCCCGGTGATGCGCCCCCACACCTTGTGCAGCTCCGGCCGCTCGGCCGAGGTCACGTCGCGCATGGTGTGCAGCCGGGCCCGCATCTCGTCGGTCGGGAACACCAGCGGGTTCTCGGCGAGTTCGGCCTTGTCCTTGTCCCCGCTGCCCGCCAGCACCTCGCGGGCGGCCGGCACCGGGCAGATGTACTGGACGGCCACGGCGAGTTCGGCCGCCACCTCGGGCTGGTAGTAGTAGTCGATCAGCAGCTCGGCGTTGCGCTTGTGGACGGCCCGGTTGGGGATCATCAGGCTCTCCGCCCACAGCTCGCCGCCCTCCTCCGGCACCAGGAAGGCGATGTCCGGGTTCTCGGCGGTGAGTTGGACGGCGTCGCCGGAGTAGGCCTGGCAGGCGAGGGCGGCACCGGAGGCGAGGTCGCTGGTGTAGTCGTTGCCGGTGAAGCGGCGGACGTGACCGGAGTCGACCATCTTCTGCACCAGGTCCATCGCCTTGTGCGCGTCGTCGTCGGTGAACTTCGAGACGTCCGCGCCCTGGGAGAGCATCAGCAGCCCGAGCGCCTCGTCCAGCCCGGCGAACAGCGTGATCCGGCCCTTGAGGTCGGGCGCCCACAGGTCCGCGGTGGACTTGAGCTCCCGGCCCAGCGCCTTGCGGTTGTACGCGATGCCGGTGATCCCGGACTGCCAGGGCACGCTGCGCCGGCGCCCCGGGTCGAAGGCCGGGCTGGACAGCTGGGGGTCGAGGTTGGCCGTGACGTTCGGCAGGTTGGCCCGGTCCATCGCCTGCACCCAGCCGAGCGAGACGTACCGTCCGGCCATCCAGTCGCTGATCACCATCAGGTCCCGGCCCGGATCGGCGCCCTGGGTGAGCACCGGGCTGATCTTGCCGAAGAACTCGTCGTTGTCGTTGATGTCCTCGGTGTAGGTGACCGCGATCCCGGTCTTCTCGCTGAAGGCGTCCAGGGTCGGGCGACGCCCCTGGTCGTCGGTGTCGATGTACTGCGTCCAGTTGGAGAAGTTCAGCCGCCTGTCCCCCTCCGAGCGGTCCGGCGCCGAGCGGCGGTCCTCGGCGACGTACGCGGACGGGATGCCGCAGCCGGTCAGCGTGCCGGCGCCGAGCAACGCGGCCCCGCCGAGCACGGAACGTCGGCGCAGCGTCGACGGGTTGACGGGTCGGCGGGTCAGGGTGGAGCTGCGGGACATGTGGGGGCCTTCCGGAGCGTGGAACGGCCCCGGGACACGCGGGTGCGCCCGGGGCCGTCCTGGTAGGTACGTCAGACAGTGTGCGCGTCGGCGAGCGACAGCACCTCGTCCAGCACCGCGAGGCCGGTCTTGGCCTCCTCCTCGGTGACGGTGCACGGCGGGACGACGTGGAAGCGGTTCATGTTGACGAACGGCCAGAGCCCGCGCTGCTTGCAGGCGGCGGCCAGCTCGGCCATCGGGGCGTTGTCGGCGCCCGCGGCGTTGTAGGCGACGAGCGGCTCGCGGGTCTCCCGGTTCCGCACCAGGTCGAGCGCCCAGAACACCCCGAGGCCGCGCACCTCGCCGATCGAGGGGTGCCGCTCGGCCAGCTCGCGCAGGCCGGGGCCGAGCACCGTCTCGCCGATGTGCTTGGCGTTCTCGACGATGCCCTCCTCCGCCATGGTGTTGATGGTGGCCACCGCCGAGGCACAGGCCAGCGGGTGCCCGGAGTAGGTGAGCCCGCCGGGGAACGGCCGCTCGGCGAAGGTGGCGGCGATCTCGGCGTTGATCGCCACGCCGCCCAGCGGGACGTAGCCCGAGTTGACGCCCTTGGCGAAGGTCATCAGGTCCGGCACCACGCCCCAGTGGTCGGCGGCGAACCACTCGCCGGTGCGGCCGAAGCCGGCCATCACCTCGTCCAGGACGAACACGATCCCGTACCGGTCGCAGATCTCCCGCACCCCGGCCAGGTAGCCCGCCGGCGGGATCAGGATGCCGGCCGTGCCGACCACGCTCTCCAGGATCACCGCCGCGACGGTGCCCGGCCCCTCGAAGGCGATCACCTGCTCCAGGTGCGCCAGCGCCCGCTCGCACTCCTGCGCCTCGTTCTCGGCGTGGAAGTTGGAGCGGTAGGCGTACGGGCCCCAGAAGTGCACCACGCCGGAGACACCGGTCTCGTTGGGCCAGCGCCGCGGGTCGCCGGTGAGGGCGATCGCGTTGGCGGTGGCGCCGTGGTACGAGCGGTAGGTGGAGAGCACCTTCTGCCGACCGGTGTGCAGCCGGGCCATCCGGACGGCGTTCTCGACCGCCTCGGCGCCGCCGTTGGTGAAGAAGATCTTGTCCAGGTCGCCCGGGGTGCGCTCGGCGATCAGCCGGGCCGCCTCGCTGCGCGCCTCGACCGCGAAGCCGGGGGCGATGGTGCAGAGCTTCGCCGCCTGCTCCTGGATCGCGGCGACCACCTTCGGGTGCTGGTGACCGATGTTGGTGTTGACCAGCTGCGAGGAGAAGTCCAGGTAGCGGTTGCCGTCGTAGTCCCAGAAGTACGAGCCCTCGGCGCCGGCCACCGCGAGGGGGTCGATCAGCGCCTGGGCGGACCACGAGTGGAAGACGTGCGCGCGGTCGGCGGCCTTGACGGCCTGGCCGGCGGCTGAGTCAGCGGTGGGGATGCTCATGCCGGTAAGGCTAGGGCCGAACGGTGGCGAAGTGCAGTTTCATCCTGTCAGCCGGACGCCCGCCCCGTCGACAGGGTGCAAAGCGACAGGGCCCGGAGCGAAACGCCCCGGGCCCCTTGTCAGTTCAGACGACAATCATCAGATCGCGGTCATACTGCGCTCGATGGTCCCGACCCGCTAGATCGCGGTCATGACGTGCTTCACCCGGGTGTAGTCCTCGAAGCCGTACGAGGAGAGGTCCTTGCCGTAGCCGGACTTCTTGAAGCCGCCGTGCGGCATCTCGGCGACCAGCGGGATGTGGGTGTTGATCCAGACGCAGCCGAAGTCCAGGCGGCGGGACATCCGCATGGCGCGGGCGTGGTCCTTGGTCCAGACCGAGGAGGCCAGCGCGAACTCGACGCCGTTGGCGTACTCGACGGCCTGGTCCTCGTCGGTGAACTTCTGCACGGTGATGACCGGGCCGAAGACCTCGTTCTGGATGATCTCGTCGTCCTGGCGCAGGCCGGAGACGACGGTCGGGGCGTAGAAGTAGCCCTTGTCGCCGACCCGGTGGCCACCGGCCTCGACCTTGGCGTGGGCGGGCAGCCGCTCGATGAAGCCGGACACCTGCTTCAGCTGGTTGGCGTTGTTGAGCGGGCCGTACAGCACGTCCTCGTCGTCCACGCCGCCGGTCTTGGTCTCGGCCGCGGCCTTGGCCAGCGCCTCGACGAAGGCGTCGTGGATCGACTCGTGCACCAGCACGCGGGTGGCGGCGGTGCAGTCCTGGCCGGCGTTGAAGTAGCCCGCCACCGAGATGCCCTCGACGGCCTCGGCGATGTCGGCGTCCTCGAAGACCACGACCGGGGCCTTGCCGCCCAGCTCCAGGTGGACGCGCTTGACGTCCTTGGAGGCGGACTCGGCGACCTGGATGCCGGCCCGGACCGAACCGGTGATGGAGGCCATCGCCGGGGTCCGGTGCTCGACCATCAGCTTGCCGGTCTCGCGGTCACCGCAGATGACGTTGAAGACGCCGGCCGGCAGCTCCAGGTCCTTGAGCACGCCGCCGATGATCTCGGCCAGCAGCACGGTGGAGGCCGGGGTGGTGTCCGAGGGCTTCAGCACGACGGCGTTGCCGGCCGCGATCGCCGGGGCGAACTTCCAGACCGCCATCATCATCGGGTAGTTCCACGGCGCGACCTGGGCACAGACGCCGACCGGCTCGCGGCGGATGATCGAGGTCATCCCGTCCATGTACTCGCCGGCGGCCTTGCCCTCCAGCAGACGGGCGGCACCGGCGAAGAAGCGGATCTGGTCCACCATCGGGCCGATCTCATCGGAGAGGGTCAGCGCGCGCGGCTTGCCGGTGTTGCGCACCTCGGCGTCGACGATCTCGTCGGCCCGGGCCTCCACCGCGTCCGCGATCTTCAGCAGCAGCTTCTGCCGGGTGCTCGGGGTGGCGTCGCGCCAGATCGGGAACGCGGCGGCGGCCGAGGCCATGGCGGCGTCCACGTCAGCGGCACCGGACAGCGGCGAGGTCGCGTACGCCTCACCGGTGGTCGGGTCGACGATGTCGAGCGTGCGGCCGTCGGCCGCGTCGACGAACTCACCGTTGATGTAGTTGCGCAGCGTGCGAAGGTCGCTCACGAATCTCTCCTCGGTCTGGGCCTGCGGCATTGCAGATTCCGGCGCCATGGTACGTCGGCGGATCCGGCCTACGAAGGGTGCCGAGTGGCCGGACCCGAAGCGGCACGGTCCACTGGTGGCGGAATGCGCACCGCCCTGCGGGGGCGCGCGCGTACGGTGCCAGGGTAGCCGGAAGACTGCTGGGATCGACAGGCGCAGCACCGGAAGGCAATGAAATCCGCATGGGATTTCCTTGATCGCGACGAAATCAGCAGCTTCCACGCTTGCGAACAAGGGCCCGATCGGGCACAGTGGCGGCGTGGCCAACCGCGACCGGAACGCGAGCGTTCCCCTCGACGCCGCCTCCAAGGCGATCATCGAGCAGCTCCAGGAGGACGGGCGCCGCCCGTACGCCGCCATCGGCAAGGCCGTCGGCCTGTCCGAGGCGGCCGTACGACAGCGCGTGCAGAAGTTGCTCGACCAAGGCGTGATGCAGATCGTCGCCGTCACGGACCCGCTCACCGTCGGCTTCACCCGCCAGGCGATGGTCGGCATCCGGGTCGAGGGCGACATCGAACCCGTCGCCGACGCACTGGCCGCCCTCGACGAGGTCGACTACGTGGTCTGCACCGCAGGCTCGTTCGACCTCCTGGCCGAACTGGTCTGCGAGGACGACGAGCACCTGCTCGAAATGATCAACAAGCGCATCCGCGCGCTTCCCGGCGTGCGGAGCACCGAGAGCTTCGTTTACCTGAAGCTCCGGAAACAGACCTACACCTGGGGCACCCGATGACAGCCGACCCGGCGCAGAAGGACCTTTCCAAGACCGCCTACGACCACCTGTGGATGCACTTCACCCGCATGTCGTCGTACGAGAACTCCCCCGTGCCGACCATCGTCAAGGGCGAGGGCACGTACATCTGGGACGACAAGGGCCGGAAGTACATCGACGGCCTGGCCGGCCTGTTCGTCGTGCAGGCCGGTCACGGCCGCACCGAGCTCGCCGAGGCCGCCGCCAAGCAGGCCAAGGAGCTCGCCTTCTTCCCGGTGTGGAGCTACGCCCACCCGAAGGCCGTCGAGCTGGCCGAGCGCCTGGCCAACTACGCCCCGGGCGACCTCAACAAGGTCTTCTTCTCCACCGGTGGCGGCGAGGCCGTCGAGACCGCCTGGAAGCTTGCCAAGCAGTACTTCAAGCTGACCGGCAAGCCGACCAAGTACAAGGTCATCTCGCGCGCCGTCGCCTACCACGGCACCCCGCAGGGCGCGCTGTCCATCACCGGCCTGCCGGGTCTGAAGGCCCCGTTCGAGCCGCTGGTGCCGGGCACCCACAAGGCCCCGAACACCAACATCTACCGCGCCCCGGCCTTCCTCGAAGGCCCGGACGGCACGGTCGACCCCGAGGCGTACGGCCGCTGGTGCGCCGACGAGATCGAGGTCGCCATCCTCAACGAGGGCGCCGAGACCGTCGCCGCCGTCTTCGTCGAGCCGGTGCAGAACGCCGGTGGCTGCTTCCCGCCGCCGCCCGGCTACTTCCAGCGCCTGCGCGAGATCTGCGACCGCCACGACGTGCTGCTGGTCTCGGACGAGGTCATCTGCGCCTTCGGCCGCCTCGGCACCATGTTCGGCGCCGACAAGTTCGGCTACCAGCCCGACATGATCACCTGTGCCAAGGGCATGACCTCGGGCTACTCCCCGATCGGCGCCACGATCATCTCGGACCGCCTGGCCGAGCCGTTCTACAAGGGTGACAACACCTTCCTGCACGGTTACACCTTCGGCGGCCACCCGGTCTCCTCCGCGGTGGCGCTGGCCAACCTCGACATCTTCGAGCGCGAGGGCCTGAACCAGAAGGTCCTCGACAACGAGGCCGCCTTCCTGGGGACCCTGAACAAGCTGCGCGACCTGCCGATCGTCGGCGACGTCCGCGGCAACGGGTACTTCTACGGCATCGAGCTCGTGAAGGACAAGGTCACCAAGGAGTCGTTCAACGACGACGAGGTCGAGCGCGTGCTCTACGGCTTCCTGTCGAAGGCGCTCTTCGACAACGGCCTGTACTGCCGCGCCGACGACCGTGGCGACCCGGTCATCCAGCTGGCCCCGCCGCTGATCTCCGACCAGTCGACCTTCGACGAGATCGAGCAGATCCTGCGGACCAGCCTCACCGACGCGTGGGCGAAGATCTGACCACCTGATCCTCCTTCCCCACCCTCCGCCGAAGGGCGGTCCCGCTCCCCGCGGGACCGCCCTTCGGCGTTCGCGCTCCGATCACCCGTCAACATCACAGTCGTACGACCAAACATGCCTGAATGCGGGTGATTTGCCCGTGATGGACCAGTGCGCCGCAACCGCGACCCGTCCCGGTCGTTCTAATCTGACGACTGTCATATCCCTGCGGCCCCCAGGATGGAACCTCATGTCAGCGGCACCGCCTGACAACGACGTGCTGTGGGCCCGGGGGATCGTCAAGTCCCACTACGGCACCCCCGCCCTGCGCGGCATCTCCATCGGCGTCCGCGACGGCGAGGTGCTCGCCGTCACCGGCCCGCGCGGCTCCGGCAAGAGCACTCTGCTCGGCTGCCTCTCCGCCCAACTCCCGGTCGACCAGGGCGAGGTCTGGTTCAACAGCTCCCCCGTGCACACCCTCGGCCGGGCCGGCCGGGAACGGCTGCGCCGCGACCGCTTCGGCTTCGTCGGCTCCGAACCGCACCTGGTGCCGGAACTGACCGCCCGCGAGAACGTCGCCCTGCCGCTGCTGCTGGCCGGCGCCGGCAACAAGGCCGCCTACACCGCCGCCGACGAGTGGCTGGAGCGCCTCGACGTCGGCGAGGTCGCCCGGCAGCGCCCCGACCGGCTGGTCCAGAGCCAGTGCCAGCGGATCGCGGTCGCCCGCGCCCTCGCCCCGCTGCCGCCCGTGGTCTTCGCCGACGACCCCACCGCCCCGCTGCACCGCGAGGCCGCCGACCAGGTCCTGCGGATACTGACCAGCGCGGCCCGCTCCCACCAGCTCACCCTCGTCCTCGCCACCCACGACCCCGAGCTCGTCCGGTTCGCGGACCGCGCCGTCGCCCTCGTCGACGGACGGCTCACCGCCCCCGCCGCCCCCGTCCCGCGCGGCACCGCCCTCCCCGGCGCGGCCGGCGCCCCCACCGTCACGGCCACCCGCCGCTGACCGGACCGCCGAAGCCGCCGAAGCCGAGCCGCTGAAAGAGTCGACGTGTTCTACCTCCGCCTGGCCCGGGGCTACCGGGTGCCCGACCTCGGCCGCTGGCTGCTCACCGCGCTGGCGGCCGCCGTCGTCGCCGCCTTCCTGCTGCGCTCGCTCGGCCGGGCGCTGAGCGACCCCCTCGGCGGCACCGACGCACTGGTGCGACTGCTCTGGTGCCTGCCCCCGCTCGCCGCCGTCGCCTGGTTCGCGGCCGTCGCCGCCCGCTCGGTGCCCGCCCGGCGGCCCGAGCGGATGGCCGGCCTCACCGCCGCCGGGGCCGGCTCCCGCCGGATCCGCACCCTGATCGCCGGCGAGGTCGCCCTCGCCTGCACCCTCGGCAGCCTGCTCGCCCTGCTGCTCTTCCTGGTGCTGCGCAACGACATCGCCGGGCCCTCGCTCGCCCCCGACCTCGGCATGGGCGTGCCGCTGCCGCCCGCCGCGCCGATCACCCTGCTCGCCCTGGTCCCGGTCACCGCCGGCATCGCCGCCGGCTGCTCGGTGCCCGTCACCGACACCCTGCCCGGCGGCCGCACCCGCGGCCGGACCGGCTTCAGCCCGCTGCGGATCGCCGTACCGGTCGGACTGGTGGTGATCGGCGCCGCGCTCGAACTCATCGCCCTGCGCCCCGGCGCCCCCGCCGACGGCCGTCCGATCCACCTGCCCGCCGGACTCGGCAGCACCAGCACCGCCGCCCTCGGCGGCTGGGCCGCCGGCGCGCTCGGCCTGGCCCTGCTCACCGGCCCGCTGCTCGGCTGGACCGGACGGCTGCTCGCCATCGGACGGCCCACCCCGCTGCGGCTGCTGGCCGGACGCGGCCTCACCACCCAGGCCCGTCGGCTCGGCCCGCCGCTGGCCGTCCTCACCCTGGCCGTGGCCATGGTGCTGACCACCGTCCGCTACTGGATCGGCACCCCCGACAGCGCCGACGCGCTGCCCGCCGTCGAGGCCTGCCTGGTGCTCGGCTGCACCGCCGCCGCGGTGATCGCCCGGCTCGCCGAGGTCCGCACCGACCGCCAGGAGGTCACCGACGCACTGCTGCGCCTCGGTGCCTCGCCCCGGCTGCTGTTCGGCGCGGTCGCGCTGCGCACCCTCGCGGTGGGCACCACGCTGCTGCTGACCGGCGGAGCGACCGCCGCACTGGCGGCCGCCGGTCTGCGTTAGGCCCCGTCATCGGGCTCCGATCCCGGGCCCGCTCTCCCGGACGGATCCGGAGGAGCGGGCCCGGGTCCTGCTCAGCCCGCCGCGGCGAGCTGGCCGCAGGCGCCGTCGATCTCCTGGCCGCGGGTGTCGCGGACGGTCGTCGGCACGCCGTGCGCCTGCAGCCGGCGGACGAACTCGCGCTCGTCCTCGGGCCGGGAGGCGGTCCACTTGGAACCCGGGGTCGGGTTCAGCGGGATCAGGTTGACGTGCACCCGGTGGTTCTTGATCAGCCGGCCGAGCAGGTCGGCGCGCCAGGCCTGGTCGTTGATGTCCTTGATCAGCGCGTACTCGATGGAGATCCGGCGGCCCGACTTCTCCGCGTAGTTCCAGGCCGCGTCCAGCACCTCGTCGACCTTCCACCGGGTGTTCACCGGGACCAGCTCGTCGCGCAGCTCGTCGTCCGGCGCGTGCAGCGACAGCGCGAGGCGGCAGCTGAGGCCCTCGTCGGCCAGCCGGTTCATCGCCGGGACGAGACCGACCGTGGAGACGGTGATGCCGCGCTGGGACAGGCCGAAGCCGTCCGGCGCCGGGTCGGTCAGCCGGCGGATCGAGGCCAGCACCCGGTTGTAGTTGGCCAACGGCTCGCCCATGCCCATGAAGACCACGTTGGACAACCGCGCCTCGCCGCCCGGGATCTCGCCGGCCTTGAGCGCGCGCATCCCGGCGGCGATCTGCTCGACGATCTCGGCGGTGGACAGGTTGCGGGTCAGCCCGGCCTGGCCGGTGGCGCAGAACGGGCAGTTCATGCCGCAGCCGGCCTGCGAGCTGATGCACATGGTGACCCGGTCGGGGTACCGCATCAGCACCGACTCGACGAGCGTGCCGTCGAACAGCTTCCAGAGCGTCTTGCGGGTGGTGTCGTCGTCGCAGGACACGTGCCGCACCACGGACATCAGTTCGGGCAGCAGGCCCTCGGTGAGCTTCTCCCGGCTGGCGGCGGGGATGTCCGTCCAGCTCTCCGGGTCGTTCGACATCCGGCCGAAGTAGTGGTTCGAGAGCTGCTTGGCGCGGAAGCCCTGCTCGCCCAGCTCGGCGACGGCCTCCTTGCGCTCGGCGGGGCTCAGGTCGGCGAGGTGTCGCGGGGGCTTGGCGCCGCGCGGCGCGACAAAGGTGAGTTCTCCGGGCTTAGGCATGGTTCCTCCAGTGTCGCAGACGCGCGAGGGCCCCGGACGCCTGGCGTCCGGGGCCCTCCCGAGGTGCGGTGCTCGAACTAGCTCCCGACGAAGGCCGCCAGCAGCAGCCAGACCACCGGGGCGGTCGGCAGCAGGGAGTCCAGCCGGTCCATGATGCCGCCGTGGCCGGGCAGCAGGGTGCCCATGTCCTTGATCCCGAGGTCGCGCTTGATCATCGACTCGCCCAGGTCGCCCAGGGTCGCGGTGACCGCCGCGCAGCCGCCCAGGATCAGACCCTGCCACCAGCTGCCGCCGTCGATGATCAGCTGCATCAGCAGGGCGCCGGCCAGCATCGACAGGCCGATGCCGCCGGCCAGGCCCTCGCGGGTCTTGCCGGGGCTGATCGTCGGGGCCAGCTTGGTCCGACCGAACTTGTAGCCCACCGCGTAGGCGCCGGTGTCGCTGCAGATCGTGACGATCAGGAAGAGCACGATCCGCTGCGGGCCGTCGTCGGCGGCCAGCATCATCGCCACGAAGGTCGCCAGGAACGGCACGTAGAAGGCGGTGAACACGCCCGCCGTTATGTCCCGCAGGTAGTTCTCCGGCGGCTGGGCCATCCGCCAGACCATCACCGCCAGCCCGGTCAGCGCGAGCGAGGCCGCGGCCCACTCGACGCCGGCCCAGTAGCCGGTGGCGACCATGGCGACGCCGCCCACCACCAGCGGGATCAGCGGGGCCTTGATCTGCTTGCGCTCGGCGAGCCGGGTGGTCAGCTCCCAGCTGCCGACCGCCACCGCGGCCATCACGACGAACAGGAACAGCGCCTTGACGACGAACAGCGAGGCGATGATCACCGCGCCGAGGCCCACCCCCACGCCTATGGCGGCCTGGAGGTTACGGCCACCGCGCTGCTTCTTGGGAGGCTCCGGCTGCGGGGCGGGCTGGGCGGCCACGGGTGTCTCCTGCCCTGGATGGGACGACGGCACGAAGGGGGGCTGCCCGGCCGCCCAGTGGCTCGGCGGCGGCGCGGGATGCACCGGAGCCCCCGGGTACGGCGGGGTGCCGTGGCCGGGGGCGGGGGTGACGTCGTCGGTTATCGCGCGCAGCACGACCGTCTCCGTCACGCCCGGGGGCGCGGGCTCGGGCTGCTCGTCCCGGAACAGCGGACCGCCGGGGCGGCCGGGGGCCGGCTGCGGACCGGGCGCCCGGTGGGCCCCGGGAGCCCGGTGCGGCGCCGACGCCGCCGACGGGCCCTGGGCCGGGCCGCGGTCGGGCGCGCCGGGGTGCGGGCCGGGATCGGCCGGTACGGGAGGCATGACCTGAGTCTCCTCCGCGTCGCCGCCCCAGTACACCGGAGGCTGCTGCGAGTGATCCGAACGGAGGCCCTGGTCGCCCGGCACGGCACCCGGCGCACCCGGGTGGTCGGCGCGACCACCCGGCCGGCCGGAGTGGTCCGGTCGACCGGGGTGGCCCGGGAAGGGCTGTGCGGGGGCCGACGTCAGATGCTCGTCGTACCCCGGCGCCGGGTGCTCCGGAGGCCGGGGGGCCTGCGGCTGCGGCGCCGGGCGGTAGGGCTGGAACTGCTGGTCGGACGGGCCCCAGTAGCCAGGGGCGTCAGGGGCGTCGTTCATCAGACCTCGAGCAGCTCGGATTCCTTGTGCTTCAGCAGCTCGTCGACCTGGGCCACGTACTTGGCCGTGGTGTCGTCGAGCTCCTTCTCCGCGCGGCGGCCGTCGTCCTCGCCGACCTCGCCGTCCTTCACCAGCTTGTCGATGCCGTCCTTGGCCTTGCGGCGGACCGCGCGGATCGAGACCTTGGCGTCCTCGCCCTTGGTCCGGGCGATCTTGATGAACTCGCGGCGGCGCTCCTCGGTCAGCTCCGGCAGCACCACTCGGATGATGGAACCGTCGTTCGAGGGGTTGACGCCCAGGTCGGAGTCGCGGATGGCCTGCTCGATCGCCTTCAGGGCGGTCTTGTCGAACGGCGAGACGACCGCCATCCGGGGCTCCGGCACCGAGAACGAGGCCAGCTGGTTGATCGGCGTGATGGCGCCGTAGTACTCGGCGACGATCTTGGCGAACATCGCCGGGTGCGCCCGGCCGGTGCGGATGGCCGCGAGGTCGTCCTTGGAGACGCTGACGGCCTTCTCCATCTTCTCCTCGGCCTCGAGGAGGATCTCTTCGATCGCTTCGCTCACTGTGCTCTCCCTGTCCGGTTCATCTGCTGGTGTGCCGACCGGCGTCGGTATCGGGGCCGGTCACGGCGGACGCCGTCCCGTACGGCGGGTTGCTGCTCAGGCCCGGACAGAATCCTGGCTGATGAGTGTGCCGATCTTCTCACTCTTCACCGCACGCGCGATATTGCCCTCCGCCAGCAGTTCGAAGACCAGCATCGGGAGGTTGTTGTCCTTGCACAGCGTGATCGCGGTGAGGTCGGCGACCTTGAGGTCGCGGGCGATGACCTCGGAGTACTCCAGCGCGTCGAACTTCACCGCGTCCGGGTTGGTCCGGGGGTCGGAGTCGTAGACGCCGTCCACGCCGTTCTTGCCCATCAGCAGGACGTCGGCGTGGATCTCCAGGGCGCGCTGGACGGCCGTGGTGTCGGTGGAGAAGTACGGCATGCCCATACCGGCGCCGAAGATCACCACACGGCCCTTCTCCAGGTGCCGGACGGCCCGCAGTGGCAGGTACGGCTCGGCGACCTGACCCATGGTGATGGCGGTCTGGACCCGGGTCTCGATGCCCTCCTTGACCAGGAAGTCCTGCAGCGCCAGGCAGTTCATGACGGTGCCGAGCATGCCCATGTAGTCCGACCGGGCCCGGTCCATGCCGCGGACCTGCAGCTCGGCGCCCCGGAAGAAGTTGCCGCCGCCGATGACCACCGCGACCTCGGTACCGGCGCGGACGACCGTGGCGATCTCGCGGGCGATCGCGTGCACGACGTCCGGGTCGACGCCGAGCCCGCCACCACCGGCGAAGGCTTCACCGGACAGCTTGAGCAGCACCCGGCGGCGCGAGCCCGCCTTGGGGTCCTGCGCGGTCTCCTGCGTCTCCTGCATGGACTTCTCCTTTATTGCACCTGCTGGCTCACAGGCCTGGGTGTGCGGATGCCCGGCCTGCGCGTACACGCGAGGAGGCCACTGCCGCGGGAACCGGTTCGGTGTCCTGCACGGCAATGGCCTCCTCGTCGTTCATGGTGCCGACACGGCCCGCCCATGGACGGTTGGCGCTGGGTGAGCCCGTTCGGCGTTCCGCCCGCCCGCATCAGCGGGCGGGGGCGGTTCCCAGCCTAGAGGGGGCCGGGGACCAGGTGGAACGTGGCTCAGGCGCCGACGCGGAAGCGAGCGAAGCCCTTGAGGGTGACGCCGGCCTCGTCGAGGACCTTCTGGACCGTCTTCTTGTTGTCCTTCGCGAAGGCCTGCTCCAGGACGGAGTTCTCCTTCACGAAGCCGGTGACGCGACCCTCGACGATCTTCGGCAGGGCGGCCTCCGGCTTGCCCTCCTCGCGAGCGGTGGCCTCGGCGACGCGACGCTCGTTCTCCAGCGCCTCGGCCGGGATCTCCTCGCGGGACAGGTACTTCGGCGCGAAGGCGGCGATGTGCTGCGCGACGTCCTTGGCGACCTCGGCGTTCTCCTTGTCCAGCTCGACCAGGACGCCGACGGCCGGCGGCAGGTCGGGGCTGGTCTTGTGGAGGTAGACCGCGACGAAGCCGTCACCGTCGAAGCGGGCGAAGCGACGGAAGACGATCTTCTCGCCCAGGGTCGCGTTGGCCTCGTCCACGAACTGCTGGACGGTCTTGCCGGCCTCGATCTCGGAAGCCAGGGCGGCCTCCAGGTCGGCCGGGGCGGTCTTCGCGACGTGGGCGGCGATCGCGTCGGCGACCTCGACGAACTTGTCACCCTTGGCGACGAAGTCGGTCTCGCAGTTCAGCTCGACCAGAACGCCGGACTTCTTGTCCTCGGCGATCAGCGCGGCGACGGCGCCGTTGGAGGCGTCACGGCCCTCGCGCTTGGCAACGCCCTTCTGGCCCTTGATGCGCAGGAGCTCGACGGCCTTCTCGACGTTGCCCTCGGCCTCGTCCAGGGCCTTCTTGCAGTCCATCATGCCGGCGCCGGTGAGCTCACGGAGCTTCTTGACGTCCGCGGCGGTGAAGTTCGCCATGGTGTGAATCTCTTCTCGCGTCTCGCGTGTCTGCGTGGAGTAGCGCCGGAACCGATGGTTCGGTTCCGGCGCGGGAGAGAGGGGCACCTGCCGGTGTCGTACCGGCGGGTGCCCCTCACCCTTGGTACGTCAGGCCTGCTCGGCCGGAGCGTCGGCAGCGGGGGCCTCAGCGGCGGCGGGGGCCTCGGCGGCCGGAGCCTCGGCGGCGGCGGGCGCCTCCTCGGCCTTCTTCTCGCCCTCGATGAGGTCCTTCTCCCAGTCGGCCAGCGGCTGGTCGGCGCCCGGCTCGGCCTTGGTGTCGCCCTTGGCGACACCGGCGCGGGACTTCAGGCCCTCGGCGACGGCGTCGGCGATCACGCGGGTCAGCAGGGTGACGGAGCGGATCGCGTCGTCGTTGCCCGGGATCTTGTAGTCGACCTCGTCCGGGTCACAGTTGGTGTCGAGGATGGCGACGACCGGGATGTTGAGCTTCCGGGCCTCGCCGACCGCGATGTGCTCCTTCTTGGTGTCCACGATCCAGACAGCGCTGGGAACGCGCTGCATGTCGCGGATACCGCCGAGGGTCTTCTCCAGCTTGTCGTGCTCGCGCTGGAGGACCAGGAGCTCCTTCTTGGTGAGGCCGGAACCGGCCACGTCCGAGAAGTCCAGCTCGCCGAGCTCCTTCAGGCGCTGCAGGCGCTTGTAGACGGTCGAGAAGTTGGTCAGCATGCCGCCGAGCCAGCGCTGGTTCACGTAGGGCATGCCCACGCGGGTGGCCTGCTCGGCGATGGCCTCCTGGGCCTGCTTCTTCGTGCCGACGAAGAGGACGCTGCCGCCGTGGGCAACGGTCTCCTTGATGAACTCGAAGGCGCGGTCGATGTAGTTCAGCGACTGCAGCAGGTCGATGATGTAGATGCCGTTGCGCTCGGTGATGATGAAGCGCTTCATCTTCGGGTTCCAGCGGCGGGTCTGGTGACCGAAGTGGACGCCGCTCTCCAGCAGCTCCCGCATCGTGACGACGGCCATTGCCGTGCTCCTCAGGTGTTACGGCCCGACTGTGGCGGTCCCTCGGGGATTCCCCTCGGGCGAAGTGCCTACGGTCGGGTCAGTCTCGGTTGTCCGTGGCGGCCAGGTGACAGCCACGCCTGACGCCCCGATCGTGCCGAGCCGCTTCAGCCCGGTCGGTCCGGGGACCGGTCGGGCTCGGCGGACCGAGCGGCACTCGCACCTGGCGGGGGCTGCGGAGAACCACATCCGACCACCGGTGGCGGGGCGTGCGAAGTCGACCCGGCAGACCGGGTCGCGTGTGAAGTGTACGGGAAGCGCCGAGCGGCGGGCGACTTCGCGGGCACGGAAGGGCCTGCGGACGGGCAGCGCACGGGCTGCGCGCGGGCTGTGTCCGGACTCCGGGTGGCCTGCGATCGGCCGGGGAGAAGCCCGGGGAACTGCTGCGGCGAACGGGGCCGCGGCGGCCGGAGGACGGCGGTCGGCTGGTCGGCCCTCTGCCCGGCTCCCGATCCTCCTATGCCGTTTGTACACCGGATGGCGGCGTCCGTACACCCGCCCGGGGGATGGCGATCGGACGCGGGGGCGGTTTGTCCACAGGTATCCGGAAGGCGGTGGTGCCGGGGCGGGGAGACGGCCAGCCTCGGGGCATGACTGGGCGCAGTGGGGTTCGCGGGGTGTTCGGCCCGATGTTCGGCCCGATGGTCGGCCGGGTGCTCGACGGGGTGGTGCCGGTGGTGGTGCTCGCCCTGGTGGGGTTCGTGGGTGTGACGGGGGCCGCGGCCGAGCGCGGGCCGGGTGGAACCACGGCGGGCGGTGCCACCGTTCCGGGCCCGGCACGGGCCTGGCCGGTGGGCGGACCCAGCGGAGTGCTGGGGCGGTTCGAACCGCCCGCGAAGCCGTGGGCGGCCGGACACCGGGGAGTGGACCTCGCCGCCGCGCCGGGGGCGGAGGTGCGGGCGGCGGCCGCCGGGGTGATCGCCTTCTCCGGACTGGTGGCGGGCCGCCCGGTGGTGACCGTCACCCACCCGGACTCCGGGGCTCCCCCGCTGCGGACCACCTATCTGCCCGTCATCGGCGCCCTCCCGGTCGGCACCGCGGTGGCCGCCGGCCAGGTGATCGGACGGCTCGCCCCGGACGGGCGGCACTGCGGCGCGCACGACTGCCTGCACTGGGGACTGCTGCGTGGCGACCGCTACCTCGATCCGCTGGCCCTCTTCGGCGCGGGCCGGGCCCGCCTGCTGCCCCTGGGCGGGGCAGGGCACCCGGCCGACGCGAACGGCACGGACCGAACGGATGGCACGGACCGAGCGGCGGCTTCGGTCGGGGTACCGGCCCGGGCAGCGGTGCCGGGCGCAACGGGTCAGGAGCGGTCGAGGCCGTGCAGCGCCATGGCGACGGCGGCGTCGGCGATCGCCTCGGGGGACTCCACCGGGCAGCCCGTCCGTGCCCCGCCCGCGCGCTGTTCGGCCTGACGGACGGCCGCCTCCACGATCCCCTGCAGCAGTGCCGCGGCGAGCCGGGGCTGTTCATGGCCGAGGTCCTCCAGGGCCCGGACCACCAGGCCGATCAGTCGGCCGTGCGTCGCCCGGATGCGCTCACGGGCGGCCTCGTCGAGCTCCAGCGCCGAGATGGCCATGACCGCGCGG
Organism: Kitasatospora sp. NPDC089509; assembly: GCF_044749365.1. Taxonomy (NCBI): domain Bacteria; kingdom Bacillati; phylum Actinomycetota; class Actinomycetes; order Kitasatosporales; family Streptomycetaceae; genus Kitasatospora; species Kitasatospora sp. NPDC089509. The sequence goes on from NZ_JBIVHS010000032.1 coordinate 29,138, forward strand.
TGCCTCGGGTCGTCGGCCAGCGCCAGCTGACCGCGGACGTACGCCTCGATCCGCTCGGCGGCGGTGTCGCGGCTCGCCATCCCGGCCTCGATCTCGGCCGCCCAGAGCGGGAAGTCCACCTCGCAGAGCGCCTCGACCACGGCGGCGCGGGAGCGGAAGTACTCGTAGACCGAGGAGCGCGCCAGCCCGGTGCGGGCCGCGAGCGAAGGGAAGGTCAGGGCCTCCATTCCGCCCTCGGTGAGCAGGGTGCGGGCAGCATCCAGGAGGGCTGCCCGCTGCAGCTGGCGATGCTCGGCCACCGTGGCCGCTCGGATCTTCGGCACGCTCCCACTGTACGGAGCCCTACCGGTGACCGATACGGCGCCGCGCATTCGGCCGGGGAGCGGGTCCGCGTGCGGCCCCGGATCCCGCTACCGGATGTCCGAGAGCTTGGCGCGCAGCTGGAGGACGGACTTGGTGTGGATCTGACTCACCCGACTCTCCGTCACCCCCAGCACCTGTCCGATCTCGGCGAGGGTGAGGCCCTCGTAGTAGTACAGCGTCACCACGGTCTTCTCCCGCTCGGGGAGGGTGTTGACCGCCTGGGCGAGCAGTCTGCGCAGCTCGCGGTCCTCGGCCACCTCGACCGGGTCGTCCGCACCGTGGTCCTCCAGGGTGTCCATCAGGCTCAGCCGGTCGCCGCCCTCGCCCACCGGGTGCAGCAGCTCGTCCAGGGCCACCACGTTGGCGAGCGACAGCTGGCTGAAGATCGCGTGGAGATCCTCGATCGCGATCCCCATCTCGGCCGCGACCTCGGGCTCGTGCGGCGTCCGGCGCAGCCGGGCCTCCAGCGTCGCGTACGTCCGTTCGACGGCCTTCGCCTTCTGCCGCACCGAACGGGGGATCCAGTCCAGGGCGCGCAGTTCGTCGATGATCGCGCCGCGGATGCGGCTGATCGCATAGGTCTCGAACTTGATCGCGCGGTCGATGTCGAACTTCTCGATCGCGTCGATCAGCCCGAAGACCCCGGAGGAGACGAAGTCGGCCTGTTCGACGTTGGAGGGCAGGCCGACCCCTACCCGGCCCGCCACGTACTTGACGAGTGGTGAGTAGTGCAGGATCAGCTGCTCGCGCAGCCGCTTCTCGCCGGTCTCCTTGTACGAGCGCCAGAGCTCTTCGAGCGCCGTGCGCCCCTGGGCGCCGGCTTCCCGGGCGTCCGCGCCCCCGCCGGCGCTCACGCTCGCACCCGTCTGTTCCCGGCGGGGCCGGGACACGGGTGGCGAGGTGGCGTCCGGGGTGGGGGTGCTCGACGGCCGCCAGGGGGCGCGGTCGACAGCCGCACCACCGGGCGCGTCCGGGTCTCCGAGCGCCCCGGTGGTGCGGGCCGGTTCGGGGCCGCCGACCACGTCGGCGACCCTGGCCGCGTCGGTGTCCCCGGCCGCGTCGGCGCCCTTGATCGGGTCGGCGCGCGTCATCGGGTCGGTGTCCCTGACCGCTTCCGCGTCCCTGGCCGTGTCCGCGGGCTGGCCCGGCACCACCGTCGGCCGGCCGCCCTGACGCGACAGGCCTCCCATCGTCCCCGCCGACTTGGGCGGGAACTCGGTCACGGGGCGCCGCTCGGTCCGCGGCCCTCCCGAGGACCGAGCGCCACCGGTCACTCTGTGTCCGGGAATGTGTGTGGGCATACGTTGCTCTGCGCCGTTCTGCCGAGTCGTGTGCTGATAGGGAAGGCATGTGGAGCGTAGCGTGACCGACTCACTGCAAAGCGCTACCGCCACTCGGTCGTCCCTCGATCCGGTGGCGTTCACCCACCGGATCCGGGCATACGAGCGGAAGGAACGGATCAGCAGGTCAGCCGGACCGTGCCAGCTCGCCTCTCCCGTGCGCACCCCCGTTCGCCCTCCCGCGCGTCACCTCCTCATCCACACCTCCTCCGCACCAGGCGCCAGTGCGCGCCGTGTCGCTCCACGAAGCCGAGCGAGACCAACTCGTAGAGCCGCTGCAGGACTTCGTCCGGCGGGAGACCCGACTGACGGGCCAACCGCTCGACCGGGGCACCGTCCGCCGTGGCCGGCACCGCCTCCAGCACCCGGGCCAGCGCGGGCTCCAGCAAGTCCCGCGGCAACACCGGGCCGGTGCGCTGCGGGGCCAGGTCGTCCCCGATCGCGCCGACCAGCTCGGTGATCTCGGCAGCCTCGGTGACCAGCGTGGCGCCGCCGCTGCGGATCAGGGCGTGCACCCCGGCGGAGAGCTCCGAGGTGACGGGCCCGGCGACGCCCATGGTGTGGCGGTTGAGCTCCCGTGCCCGTCTGGCCGTGCTCAGGGCTCCGCTGCGCAACGCCGCCTCGACCACCACGGTGCCCCGGGTCAGCGCCGCGATGACCCGGTTGCGGAGCACGAATCGGAAGCGGTTCGGGTGTTCGCCGGGCGGGAGTTCGCTGACCAGCAGGCCCTGGACACCGATCCGCCGGATCAGTTCGGCGTTCCCCTTCGGGTAGGCCACGTCGACCCCGCAGGCGAGCACCGCGATGGTCATCCCGCCGACAGCCAACGCACCCCGGTGGGCCGCCGCGTCGATCCCGTACGCGGCGCCGGACACCACGACCCAGCCGCGCTCGGCCAGTTGGGCCGAGAGCTCCCCCGCGACGTGGGCGCCGTAGGCCGTACAGGCCCGCGAACCCACCACCGCCACCGAGCGCAGGGCGAGCAGCCGCAGTGAACCGGTGCCGGTGGTCCACAGCCCGATCGGGCGTCCGTCGCCCAGGTCGTCCAGTTGACTGGGCCATTCCGTGTCCCCCGGAATGATGAAGCGTCCACCGACGTCCCGTACCCGTTTCAGGTCGTTCGCCGGGTCGAGGCCCGGGAGTCGCGCCTGGTAGGCGGCCAACCGGGCGGCGTCCAGCCCGGGGTGGTCGGGGACGACGCCCTCCCGGATCGCCCGGACCACCTCCACGGCGGGGAGTTGGCCGAGCCAGCGGCCGACCACCGCGTCGCCCGGTTCGCTGAGCCGGGTGAGCAGGACGCGGGCGAGGCGCTCCGGTTCGGGCGCGACCGGTGGACCGGCCGCGGTCGCGTGCGGTGCCCCGGGGTGCCGCAACAGCTGGTTCATGCCGCCTCCTTGCCATCGGCCGGAGTCTCCGGCGGTGCGTCCGACCAGTCGTCGTCCGGGCCGCTCCGGCGCTGGGCGGGGATGCCCGGGTAGCGGCTGCGGCCGCGCTCGGGCAGCGGGAGCCCCTGTTCGACGCCGGTGCGCAGGACCAGGGCGGTGCGCACGTCCCGCTGGTCCGGCCGGTCCCGGCCGGCCAGGTCCGCGACCGTCCAGGCGACCCGGAGCACCCGGTCCAGGCCGCGGGCGGTCAGCAGTCCGCGCTCCAGTTGGCGCGCGACGTCGTTGAGCGCGCCGGCCGCGAGCTGCCAGCGGGTGCGCAGCTCGTGCCCCGGCACCTCGGCGTTGGTCCGCCACGGGGTGTGCTCCAGCCGGGCCGCCGCCCGTTCCCGGGCGGCCAGCACCCGGGCCGCGACGGTCTCGGTGGTCTCCGCGGTGGTGTCCCGCTCCATGAGCTCGATCCTGGTCACCGGGGAGACCTGCACCTGGAGGTCGACCCGGTCCAACAGCGGCCCGGAGAGCCGCCCCTGGTAGCGGCTGACCATGCTCGGGGTGCACTCGCAGCCCTCGCCCCGGCGTGAGTAACGGCCGCACGGACAGGGGTTGGCGGCCAGGCAGAGGAGGAAGCGGGCCGGGAGCCGGAGCGATCCGGCCGAGCGGGCGATCACCACCTCGCCCGACTCCAGCGGTTGGCGCAGCGCGTCGAGCACCCGCACCGGGAACTCCGGGGCCTCGTCCAGGAACAGCACGCCCCGGTGGGCCAGGGACACGGCCCCCGGTCTCGGCAGCCCGCTGCCGCCGCCGACGATCGCGGGCATCGTGGTGGAGTGGTGCGGGGCGCAGTAGGGCGCGGTGTCGATCAGCGGGCGCCCGGCCGGGAGCAGGCCCGCCACCGAGTGGACGGCGGTGACCTCCAGCGACTCCTTCTGGGTCAGCGGTGGGAGCAGTGCGGGCAGCCGCTCCGCGAGCATCGTCTTGCCCGCGCCCGGTGGCCCCTTGAGGTAGAGGTGGTGTCCTCCGGCGGCGGCGATCTCCAGGGCTCGCCGGGCCTCGTACTGGCCGGCCACGTCGGCCATGTCGAGGCGCAGCGCCCGGTCGTCGGGCAGGCCCCGGACGCCCGCGCTGGGCAGCATGAGACCGGCCATCAGCGGATCCGGTCGCCCGCTGATCGGGTCGGGCGGCTCCTCCGGCTCCGTCGCCCCGGTCAGGACGGCGACGAGCTGGCGCAGGCTGCGGACCCCGATCACCGTCACCCCGGGGACGAGCGAGGCCTCGGACGCCGTCTGCTCGGCGACCACGACCCGTTCGTACCCGGCGTCGGCGGCGGCCAGCACCGAGGGCAGCACCCCGCGGACCGGCCGCACCCGGCCGTCCAGCCCCAGCTCGCCGATGAGCAGCAGGTCGGCGATGGCGGACGGGTCGAGCCGTTCGGCGGCGGCCAGCACGGCGCAGGCCACCGCGAGGTCGAAACCGCTGCCGCTCTTGGGCACCGAGGCGGGGCTGAGCCCGACGGTGAGTTTGCGCTGCGGCCAGGCCTCCCCGCTGTTGCAGACTGCGGCGCGGACCCGGTCGCGGGCCTCGGTGAGTGCCTTGTCGGGCAGACCGACCAGGGTGAACGCGGCCACCCCGGGCTCCAGATCGGCCTGGACCTCGACGATCACTCCGTCGACCCCGACCAGCGCGACGGAACAGGTACGGGCGAAGGCCATCTCAGACCACCCCCCGCAGGTGGTCGACCAGGGCCGCACCCCGCGCCCGGTTGACCACGGCCACCAGGTCGATCCGCACCCCTCCCGGCGGGGCGGGCGGCCACTGCGGATCGGACGGCCCGGGGTCGTACCCGGGCCCGGCGAGCCGGGCGAAGTGCCCGGGCCAGCGCTCGGCCAGCCAGCGCTCGGCGAGCCGGTGCAGCCGGGCGGCCTTGGCCCGGTCGATGGCCTCGCTGGGCTGTTGGAAGCCCCGCTCGGAGCGGGTCTTCACCTCGCAGACGGCGACGGTGTCACCGTCGAGGGCGACGATGTCCAGCTCGCCCTCGACGCACCGCCAGTTGCGGTCCAGGATGCGGAGCCCGGCTTCCGTCAGGTGCCGGGCGGCGACCCGCTCGCCGTAGCGGCCGAGCCCGTTCCTGGTGCTGCGGTCCGGTTCGGTCGCGTCGGGCGACCCGGTTGCGGCCGCGTTCGGTACGGCCTGGTCCTGCACGATGGTGTTCTGCACGGTGACCACCTCCTGCGAGGAGGCTGCAGCACCGTGCGCGACTGGGCCGGGAAATTCCGTTTCCCTGTGGATAACTCGGGCCTGTGGACAACTCTTGTCACCCGCAGGAGTGAGAAGCCCCCGTCACGCGAAATTCGGCTGGACAACGCGGGACGGAGTCGTCCAACGTCAGTTCCCGAAGCCGGACTCGTCCGAGGGCAGCTCCAGATCGCTCTTCGCGAGTTCCTCGATGTTCACGTCCTTGAAGGTCAGCACCCGGACCTTGCGGACGAACCGGGCCGGCCGGTACATGTCCCAGACCCACGCATCCGCCATCGACACCTCGAAGAACACCTCGCCCTGGACCGAGTGCACCTGCAGCTCGTAGTCGTTGGTGAGGTAGAAACGTCGCTCGGTCTCGATCACGTACTTGAACAGGCCGACGACGTCCCGGTACTCCCGGTAGAGCTTGAGCTCCATCTCGGTCTCGTACTTCTCGAGATCTTCGGCACTCATCCAGGCGTCCCCTCAACTTGTCACGTCCACCCATTGTGGACCACCGCACCCACGCTCAGAGCCGCACCGGATCGACCGGCGGGCCCTCTGCCAGCAGCCGCTCCAGGAAGTCCGCCAGTCCGGCCGGATGGACCGTCTCGGCGGTCCCCCTCAGTTCCTCGACCGTCCACCAGCGCGCCGCGAGCAGTTGGGCGTGCTCGTCCTCACCCATGCCCGAGTGGTCCAGCCCCGTCTCCATGGTCCGGGCCAGGTGGAACCACTGATCCTGCTCGTAACGCTGTCCCTGAAAGGAGAACGACACCGTGCCGTACGCCACCAAGGGCCCCAGGTCCACACCCCGCAAGCCGGTCTCCTCCGCGAGCTCCCGCTCGGCGGCCCCGCGCACGTCCTCCCCCGGCTCCAAGCCGCCCCCGGGCGTGAACCACCACGTCTCGTCGGGCACCGCGGGATCGGCGCCGAGGAAGAGGAGGATGCGATCCAGCCCGTCCAGCAGCAGGATCCGCGCGGCCCTGCGACGCTGTGCAGTCATGGCGGCGCTCCACGCTCCTTCCGTTCGCATCGGTGGCGCTACCGATCCTGCCACCCACCGCGTCCGTCCGGGGCGATGTTCGGCAGAGCGGCCCGACCTGCGACGGCCGCGTTCAGGAGCTGCGCCCCCGGCGGGCGCGGCGCACCAGGCCGGCCACCCCGCCCACCGCCGAGGTCACGACGATCAGCGCCGCGCCCGCGACGCTGGCGTAGGCGGCCGGCTCCAGCGGCCCCGGGTCGGCGGCCCGCGGTCCGGCGAAGCCGTCGAAGGCGGTGGTCCGGTCCAGCAGGCCGGTCCGGCCGAAGGGCAGCAGGGTGGCCTCGACCCTGGCCTCGACGGCCGTGGCCGGGACGGTCCCGCCGTCGACCTCCAGGTGGGTGCGGGAGTCGAGCGAGCCCACCCGGTTGTCGCCCAGCAGGAACAGCCGCCCCTGCGGCACCGTCACGCTGAAGTCCTCGCCCTGGCGGCCCTGGGTCGCGAGGTACGGCTCGTCCACCGGCTGCCCGTTGACCGTCAGCCGGTGGTCGGCGGCGGTGGTGGCGACGGTGTCGCCACCGACCGCGACGACCCGCTTGACCATCAGCTCCCCGCCCCAGGCCTGGTCGCGGAAGACCACCACGTCGCCCCGGCCGACGGCGCCACCGACCTTGCGGGCGAGCACGGTGTCGCCGATCTGGAGCGTCGGGTGCATCGAGGCGGTGGGGATCTTGTACGGCCGGTAGTCGACCGCGATGAGGGCGAAGCCGCCGATCATCAGCAGCAGACCGAGCGCGAGCGCGACGCCCTGCAGCACCGCGGCAGGCCGGCGGCCGGGCCGGGCGGGCGCGTCCGAAAGGTCGGCCGACTGCTCCACGGCACTGCTCATCGACACCGTCCACCTCTGGCCGACCGGAGAAAACCACTGGCACGCCGGTGGCTCGGGCGGGAACGCCGACGGGCCGTGGCACGTCCGAGCAGATTACTCGTCGGTACCACGGCCCGCGCAAGGGTCTGGGAGGAGCCGGTGGAGCTCAGCCGTCCTTCCGGCGCTCCGACCGGGCCCGCGCCCGACGCACCAGCGGAAGCAGGGCGACGGCCCCCACCGCCCCGGCCACCGGAGGCACGGCCGGCAAGGCCCCCGCCGCCAGACCCTTCTGGTCGAAGGTGTCCGGCACCGGGAGCGTCGACCAGTTGCCGATCGGCCAGGCCACCACGAAGGCGCGACCGATCACGTTGCCCACCGGCACGGTCCCGCCGCCCGGCTGGTCCATGTGGAAGCGGGAGTCCAGCGAGTCGGCGCGGTGGTCGCCCATCACCCAGATCCTGCCGTTCGGCACCTTCACCGGGCCGAAGGGCTGCGTACCGCAGGGAGTGTTGCCCGGGAAGATGTACGGCTCGTTGAGCGCCACGCCGTTGACCTTGACCGGCCCGTCGTCCTTGCACTCGACGGTGTCGCCGCCGACCGCGATGACCCGCTTGATCAGGTCCTTCTCGTTGGCGGACGGCATCAGCCCGACGAAGCTGAGCACGTCCTGCACCCCGCGGACGAAGGAGTTGCTGCTCTGCTGGGTCGGCTCGTCGTTCAGCCAGCCGCCCGGGTCGTGGAACACCACGACCTCTCCGCGCTCGGGTTCGGCCCCGAACCAGGGGGTCAGCTTGTCCACCAGCACGCGGTCGCCGACCTGCAGCGTGTTCTGCATCGACTCCGACGGAATGGAGAACGCCTGGACGAAGAAGGTCTTGATCACGAGCGCGAGGACCAGCGCGATGCCGACCAGGATCGGCAACTCCTTCAGGAAGGAGCGCTGCTTGCGCGGCTTGGCCGGATCGCCCGCGCCGTCCACCGGCCCGTTCTCCGACTGCGGCGGCTCTCCGGGGCCGCTCGCCCCGGGGTCGTGCTCGTCCGGACCGCGCTCATCGGCGGTCTGGGCGGCCGCGGCCGTGTCCTCGGCCGCGGCGGAAGGCGCCGAGGACTCGGCGGACCGGGTCACCCGGCCACCCGGGCCCTCGGGCTCCCCGGCGCCTGAGCGGGCGCCGATCACCAAATCCCCCACAACGTCTCCTCCCTGCTGTGCGGACGCCCGCGCGCCCGCGCTCAGAGTGCCGCACAGCGGGCACCACGCTCGCCACGACCATGAACGCATCAGGATTGCCCACGGCGGACTCCCCTGACACCAACCCGGCCACAGCGCGCGACCGGGACCACTCCCGGCCGCACCTGCACTTCTCTATCACTCCAAGGCATCCGGCTCGCGGTTCCACACGCGCGGTCCGGCCGTCCGACGGCCGGAGCGGCTCACTTCGGAGGCCGCCCGGAACGGCGAACGACGAACGGAAGGATGCCCAACACACCCATAACGAGCGGAGGTTCCACAGGAAGCGGCCCAACAGCCATCGATTGCGGCGCAGTTCCGTCGAGCTGCGGAGTCGCGGCGAGGGAGGAGAGTGAAGCCGGTTCATCGAGTTGATGGAAGCGGTCCAGCGGCCAGGCGATCACGAAAGCGCGACCGACCACATCGCTCAACGGGACGGTGCCCTGGCCCGGATTGCCCATGTGGAAGCGGGAGTCGGCGGAGACGTCACGGTGGTCCCCCATCACCCACAGACGGTCCTTCGGCACCTGCACCTTGAAGGGCTGCCGGGACGGCGGGTTGCCCGCCGCGAGGTACGGCTCCTCCACCGCACGGCCGTTGACGCTGAGCCGCCCCTGCGCGTCGCAGCACTCGACGGTGTCCCCGCCGACGCCGATCACGCGCTTGATCAGATCCTGCTCGTTGTCGGACGGCACCAGCCCGACGAAGGTCAACACCTGCTTGGCCGGGCCCAGGACCGGACCGTCGTCGGACGGCTTGTGATCGCCCTCCAGCCAGCCGCCCGGGTCCTTGAACACCACCACGTCGCCGCGCTGCGGCTCACTGCCGAACCAGGGGGTCAACTTGTCCACCAGCACCCGGTCCCCGACCTTGATGGTCTGCTCCATCGAGCCCGAGGGGATCACGAACACCTGGATCAGGAAGGTCTTCATCACCAACGCCACCAACAGCGCCACCATGATGATCAGCGGGAACTCGCGCAGCAGCGAACGCTTGCGCCGTCGGGCCGCGCGTCGGGCACTGCGGCGGCGGTCGGCGCGGCCACGGACCGGTGCGACCGGATCCGCGGCGTCGGCGGGGCCGGCCTCGCCCTCACCCGGCTCCGGGGCCGGGCGGTCGGCGACCCGCCCCCTACCCCTGCTCCCCATGACCGCCCGTCCCCGCAATCGCGGCGAAGGCCGCGGGCCGGTCCAGGCTGGTCAGGCGCGAGAACGGGTAGACCACCCAGTCCGCCCGACCGATCACCTCGTCCTCCGGAACGAAGCCGCCGCCGGGCTCCCCGAGGTGGTCGCGCGAGTCCCGGGAGGCGCTCCGGTGGTCGCCCAGGACGAAGAGTTTGCCGCGCGGCACCAGGACGTCGAAGGCCACGTCGGAGGGCTGGTCGCCCGGGGCCAGGTAGGCGCTCTCGTCCACCGGCACGCCGTTGACGGTGAGCGGCGCGCCCGGTCCGGTGCTGCGGACCCGGTCCCCGGCGACGCCGATCACGCGCTTGACGTAGACGGTGTTCCCGGCCGGGACCAGTCCGAGGTCCCGCCCGGCCGAGCGCAGGCTGTCCCAGAAGCCCGGCGGATCGGCCGAGTCGGGGAGGAAGGAGCCGGTGCCGTCGAAGACCACGACGTCGCCCCGCTGGGGGTGGCCGCCGAAGGCGTAGGCGAGCTGGTTGGCGATCAACCGGTCGCCGGGCCGCAGGGTGTCCTCCATCGAGCCGGAGGGCACCGTGAACGGACGGGCGACGAAGGCGTTCACCAGCAGCAGGGCCGCCAGGCAGATCCCGGCCAACAGCAGCAGGTCCCGCGACCGCGACCGCCCGGGCTCCTCGTCCTCCTCCGCCGCCTCGGACCGGTCGTGGTCACCGTCCCGGTCCTGATCACGGGCCTGATCCTGATCACGGGCTTGATCACGGGCTTGATCACGGTCCCGGCCCGATGCCGTACCCGGCGCCGGTTCCGCCTCCCGGACCGGCCCGGAAACGACCGCGGACCGCGACAGCGAGTCCGCACCGGTGGGTGCGGGACTGCCGTCGCGGTCCGCGGGTGGTTCGTGCGTGCTCATCGGGCGCTGAGCTTACCTTGCGGTGGCCCGGCCCCTCGGAGCGCTCCGGTCCCCCGGCGTGGCCGGGGGGCGGTGGATCAGCGGTCGCGCTTCTCCTTGATCTTCGCGGCCTTGCCGCGGAGGTCACGCAGGTAGTACAGCTTGGCGCGGCGAACCGCACCGCGGGTCACGACCTCGATCTTCTCGACGACCGGGGTGTGCACCGGGAAGGTGCGCTCCACGCCGACGTTGAAGCTGACCTTGCGGACGGTGAAGGTCTCACCGACGCCGGCGCCGTGGCGACGGATGACGACGCCCTGGAAGACCTGGACACGGGAGCGGTTGCCCTCGATGACCCGGACGTGAACCTTCAGGGTGTCACCGGCGCGGAAGGCCGGGATGTCGGTGCGCAGCGAAGCCGCGTCGACAGCAGCGAGCTTGTTGCTCATGTTGCTCTCCATCGCAGGCGCCACGGGCCGCCCACGGAAGTTCGTCACAATGGGGTGTGCTGCGGGCCGCATCGGCTGGCGGCGATCCCCCCGTGGCGAGGGCGCCGGTCCACGTGCCCCCTACGGAAGGGGACCAGCGACAGACAGCAGCTGCCTATTCTTCCACATCACCGGCGGCGGACCGAAATCGGCCCAGCTCCTCGTCCCAGGCCAGGCCCAGGACGCTGAGCGCCGCCCGGTCCTTCTTGTCGAAGGAGCCGTACTGCCAGCGTTCGACCAGGTCGGGCCGGTTGCCCAGGGTGCGGGCGAAGGCCTGCTCCCGCCGCCAACGGGCGATCTTGCCGTGGTTGCCGCTGAGCAGCACGTCCGGCACGGTCCGGCCGCGCCACTCGGCGGGCTTGGTGTAGACCGGGCCCTCCAGCAGGTCGGCCATCGCACCGGGCGCGAAGGAGTCGTCCCGGTGGGACTCGGCGTTGCCGAGCACGCCGGGCAGCAGCCGGGCGATCGCCTCGACCATCACCAGCACCGCGACCTCGCCGCCGGCCAGCACGTAGTCGCCGATCGAGGCCTCGACCACCGGCATCCGGGTGGCCGCCTCCTCGATCACCCGGCGGTCGATGCCCTCGTACCGCGCGGGCGTGAACGCCAGCCAGGGACGGCCGGCCAGTTCCTGGGCGAGCTCCTGGGTGAACGGGCGTCCGCTCGGGGTGGGCACGACCAGGGTGGGCACCTCGCCCTCGGGGCCGCCGGCCAGCACCGCGTCCAGCGCCTCGCCCCAGGGCTCGGGCTTCATCACCATGCCGGGGCCGCCGCCGTACGGGCTGTCGTCCACCGTGCGGTGCACGTCGTGGGTCCATTCCCGCAGGTCGTGGAGGTGCACGTCCAGCTGGCCGCGGGCCCGGGCCTTGCCGACCAGCGAGATGTTCAGCGGTTCCAGGTACTCGGGGAAGATCGACACGACGTCGATCCGCATCCCGGTCCGGACGCCCCCGGCGGCGGCCTCCGCGAGCTCGGGCGCGCGGTCCCCCGCGAGCTCCGGCGCGTGCTCCCCCGCGAGCTCCTGGGCGGCAGGGTCCTGAACAGCGAGGTCCCGGGGAGCCTGTTCGACGCTCACTCCGACTCCTCCGGCTCCTCCGTCGCGCCACCGGCGACCTCGGCCACCTCGGGGTCGATCAGCCCGGGCGGCGGGGTGATCACGGCCCGCTGGTTCTCCAGGTCGATGGTCGGCACGATCTGGCTGACGAAGGGCACCAGCACCTCCGTCCCGTCGGCCTTCTCCACCGTGAGCAGGTCCTGGTACGGCAGGTGGACGACCGCGGTCAGCTCGCCGACCGGGGTGCCGTCGAGCAGCACCACGTCGAGGCCGACCAGCTGGTGGTCGTAGTACTCCTCCGGGTCGTCCGGGCGCTCCTCCGGGTCGACCTCGGAGATGAGCACGGTGCCCCGCAGCGCCTCGGCCGCGTTGCGGTCCTTGACGCCGGCGAAGCGCAGCAGCAGCCGACCGCTGTGCACCCGGCCCGATTCGACGGTCAGGGGCCCGGCCGAGGCCGGGTCGGTGAGCAGGACGGCACCGGGGCCGAGCCGGAGCTCCGGCTCGTCGGTGCGGACCTCGACACTGACGTCCCCCCTGATGCCGTGGGCGCGGCCGATCCTGCCGACGACGAGCTGCACGGTGATCGTTCTCCTGGAGTTGCTGGGCGAGCGAGAGGGCAGAGAAGGGTGGTGCGGAAACGAAGAAGGCCGACCGGGACGACATGCGTCCCGGTCGGCCTCAAGCCCGACGGCTGAACGAGCAGCTGCGTCAGCGAATGTTGTCCACGTCGACCAGGTCGACCCGGACGTTGCGACCGCCGAGGGCGCCGACCACGGTGCGCAGTGCGCGCGCCGTGCGGCCGCCCCGGCCGATCACCTTGCCGAGGTCATCGGGGTGCACCCGCACCTCGATGGTGTTACCCCGACGCAGGTTGCGCGAGCGCACCTGCACCTCGTCGGGGTGCTCGACGATGCCCTTCACCAAATGGTCGAGGGCGTCCTCGATCACGATCAGGCCTCGACGGCGGCGTCGGCCTCGGCCTCGGCCTTGTCCGACTTCTTGGCCTTCGGGGTGATGGCGACACCGGTGGTGGCGTCCTCGAAGCCGGCGACGGCCTTCGCGAACAGGTGCGAGAAGTCCTCGACCTTGGGCTCGGCGACCTTCAGCGGCTCCGGAGCCGGCAGGCCCTTGAACTTCTGCCAGTCGCCGGTCAGCTTGAGGATGGCGAGCACGGGCTCGGTCGGCTGGGCGCCGACGGACAGCCAGTACTGGGCGCGGTCGCCGTCGACCTCGATCTTCGAGGGGTTGTAGGTCGGCTGGTAGATGCCGATCTCCTCGATCGCGCGACCGTCACGCTTGGTGCGGGCGTCGGCGACGACGATGCGGTAGTGCGGGGAGCGAATCTTGCCGAGACGCTTGAGCTTGATCTTGACTGCCACGGGAGTGGGTTCTCCTGGTGTTGACGTGGGTGAGCAGCTTCGCGGTCCGCGTGGGGTTGCGGGGCGGGCCGTTCAAGGGACACGCCAGCCGTAGGAGAGAGGGGTCCTGCTCGGCTGCCGAGTACTCAGCTGTCCATTCTGCCATACCGGCGCGGACGGTCTTCACCCGGCCGCCACGGCCGACGCCCCGCCGACACCCCACCGGAGCCACGGCCGGCATCCCACCGGAGCCCCGTGGACGGGCGCTCGGGAGCGCCGCAGACCCGCAGGCCCGGGCCCCGAGGACAGAAAAACGGGCCCGCTCTCCAGCGGACCCGCTCATGGACGAAGGACTCAGGCTCGACCGGGAGCCCCCGCTCCCGGTCAGCCCACGGACTCACCGATGTCACCTGTGTCACCGGCACCGATCACCCCGGCCGCGCCGACTGCCCGCACAGTCGCCGACCGGTCCCGGTCCCGGCTCGTGCGACGGTCTACGCGATCTTGAACGGCTGCTGGCACGCGCCGCAGACGATGGACGCCTGGGCGAGCACCGACGGTACGACCCGGACGTTGCGCCCGCAGCCGCAGACCGCCTTGACCCGGACGCCGCCCCCGGAGGAGCCGTGCCGGGCGGCCGGACCGCGGAAGGCGCGGTTCGTGCCGTCGCCGGCCACCGCTTCCTGGTGCGCGCCGAGGGCGCGGTCCAGTCGCTCGATGGTCTCGGCGTAGCGCTCCTGCGTCTCCTTGAGCATGGTCACCTGGGAGAAGCCGCTGCTGGCGTGCGGCTCGACCGGGTGCGCCAGGCCCAGCTCGGAGGCGAGCATCAGGAAGCGCCGGTTGTGGTAGCGGCCGGCCCGCGAGGTGTCCCGGATGTCCCGGGCCGCGGCCAGACCGTGGGCAGCCTCGTGGAGGAGCCGCTCGAAACCGAGCCGCGTGCCACAGGCCGAGGAGGACTCGCCGATCAGTGCCTCGGGCGAGGCCAGGTCGGGGAGGTCCTGATGGTAGGCCTGGATGTCACTCCAGGCGGCGGCCAGTTCGGCCGCGAGGACGAGGGGCTGTGTCGTGCTCACGCTAGACCAACGATGCAGGGCGAGCCGATGTTCCGCATGTTCCCGTTCTCCGGGAATTCCCAGGGAACTCCCAGGAATGCACGACTGCGCGCGAATTGCGCGTTCCGGATCTGACGCAAGACCAACCCCCTGCCGGTTTCGGTCCGTCGCAACACCGGCGGACCTCGTGAATTCCGTCCGGGGGCGGGCTGTCGCCCCCTGGACGTACGGCCCGTGGACCCGTCGAAGTTGACAGGGCCACGGGCCGTACACCGTACCGCTATTCCGTTAATACCGGCAGCTGACCGGCCGGTAGGGATGTCCACGACCTGGACGCCCCCGGCAGAGTTACCGGATTCTTACCCACCCGCATTCCGGGCAAATGTCGCCGGCAACGGTCATTACCCGCCGACGGCTGACATCAGTACGCGCGCGCGACGATCGCGATATTGCCGTCCTGGTCGTCCGTCGCCGGCACCGAGCCGTCGGCCGCGACGATGCAGCGCACCGTGACGCCCTGCTCGGCCAGCTTGGCCTCGCCCTCCGCGCCGAGGTCGGCCCAGGAGATCCGGCCCCAGCCGGTCGCGGCGGCCTCGATGGCCTCGTCCAGGGTCTTCACGTCGACGGTACGGGCCTCGCGGCGCTCGCGGGACTGGCGCAGCAGCAGTGCCTGGTCCTCCTCCAGGATGCCCGGCAGCAGGGCCGCCAGGGCGTCGATGGAGACCGGCTCCTTGCCGCCCGGGATGCGGCGGGCCAGCATCGCGGTGCCGTTCTCCAGGTCGCGCGGGCCGACCTCGATGCGCAGCGGAACGCCCTTGAGCTCCCAGTCGACGGCGCGGCGGCCGAACGGGGTGTCGGTGCGGTCGTCGACCACCACCCGGATGCCGGCGGCCTCCAGCTGGGCGCCGATCTCACGGACCTTGGCGATGACCGCGTCGTCGCCCTTGATGGCCAGCACCACGGCCTGGACCGCGGCCAGGCGCGGGGGGACCCGCAGGCCGTTGTCGTCGCCGTGGGACATGATCAGGCCGCCGACCATGCGGGTGGAGACGCCCCAGGAGGTCTGCCAGACGTGCTCGCGCTCGGCGCCCTGCAGCTGGTAGGTGGTGTTGAACGCCTTGGCGAAGTTCTGGCCCAGCTCGTGGCTGGTGCCCATCTGCAGCGCCTTGCCGTCGCCCATCATGCCTTCGAGCGTGAGGGTGTTGATGGCGCCGGCGAAGCGCTCCTTGGCGGTCTTGCGGCCGAGCACGACGTCGATGCCGAGCACGTTGGTCATGAAGTCGCCGTAGACCTGGGTGTGGATCATCGACGCGTAGTCACGGGCGTCCTCGTAGGTGGCGTGGGCGGTGTGGCCCTCCTGCCAGAGGAACTCGGTGGTGCGCAGGAAGACGCGCGGGCGGAGCTCCCAACGGACCACGTTGGCCCACTGGTTGATCAGCAGGGGCAGGTCGCGGTGGCTCTGCACCCACTTGGAGAAGTACTCGTTGATGATCGTCTCGGAGGTGGGCCGGACGACGACCGGCTCCTCCAGCTGCTTGCCGCCGCCGTGGGTGACCACCGCGAGCTCGGGCGCGAAGCCCTCGACGTGCTCGGCTTCCTTGGTCAGGTAGGACTGCGGGATGAACATCGGGAAGTAGGCGTTCTGCGCACCCGCCTTCTTGATGCGCGCGTCCATCTCCTGCTGCATCCGCTCCCACAGGCCGTAGCCATACGGTCGGATGACCATGGTGCCGCGCACCGGACCGTTGTCGGCCAGCTCGGCCTTGTTGATGAGGTCCTGGTACCAGCGCGGGAAGTCTTCCGCCTGAGGGGTGAGTACGGGTGCCTTAGCCATGGGCGGAATGGTACGGGGATCCACCCCTCCACTTCGAATCGGTATCACACTCGCGGGAGGGGAGGAAACACCCGCAGCGGCGGAAACGGCACACCCGCAGCCGTGGCACGCCGTCCGCAGGGGGCGCACGACCGCGACCCGCGCGCACCACCCTGCACCCCTCTGGACTCCGGGCCCGACCCGCTGTTCGCTGGAGTGGGGCGGGACTTTGGGGGAGCCGTAGCAGCACACCGAAGGACCGGATGGGAGGCCGCGATGGCTTCAGCTCGGACGACCGGCACGACCGCACGACCAGCGGGCGCACGACCAGCGGGCGCACGACCGCACCACCCGCAACCGGGGGCCGCCGGGCCCGCGCGGGCGCGCGACTGGGCGGAGATCCAGGAACGCATGCTGGTGCCGCTCTACGAGGCGGTGTACCACCGCCTGGAGGTCGGCCCGGCGAGCAGCGTGCTGGGGCTGGGCTGCCGCTCCGGGCTCGCCCTGCTGCTGGCTGCCGGGCGGGGCGCCCAGGTCTCCGGCCAGGAGCCGCGGGACGAGTTGCGCGAGCTGGCCCGGGACCGTCGGCTGCGGGTGTGCGCGGGCGCCCGGCCGGCCGCCGCCGTCCCCCGCTCGGCCCATTCGCTGGTGACGGTTTTCGACCAGCTGCCCGGCGCCGCCGACCCCGGTCGGGTGGTCGCCGAAGCCGCCCGGTCGACCCTCCCCGGCGGGCACGTGGTGCTGGCGGCCTGGGGGCCGCCGGAGCGCTGCGCGAGCGCGCCGGTGCTGGACGTGGCACGCCGGAGGGCGGGCCGGACCACCGCGCGCGATCCCTTCGAGCTGAGCGCGCCGGGGGCGCTGGAGGACCTGCTCGCGCCGGTCGGCCTGCGCCCGGCCGGCAGCGGCCGGGTGAGCTGCCCGTTCGCCTATCCGGACCTGGACAGCGCGGTGCGCGGCCTGCTCTCCACCGGGCTGTTCGAGGCGGCCGAGGAGTTCTCCGGCGCCCCGCTGGTGGCCAAGGAGCTGGAGGAGGCGCTGCAGCCGTACCTGCGCCCGGACGACTCGGTCCGGATGGAGAACGTCTTCCGCTACCTGGTCGCCGAGCGGCCCCGCTAGCCGGGCGGCCCCGCTAGCCGGGCCGCACCGCACCGCCGACCGGGCGACGCCGTCAACCGGGCAACCCCGCCGACCGGGCGACGCCGCCGGAGCACAGCGCCACCGGAGCACGGCCCCGCACCCACGAAACCGGGGGCGCCTGCCATCACGGCGGGCGCCCCCGCTCCACCGGCTCACGCCTGTTCGTCGGCGGCCTTCCGCGGCACCCCCGCCGCCCGGTAGGCCGCCTCCTCGTCCAACGTCTCCGCCTCCAGCAGCGCCGCCGCCAGCGCGTCCAGCCGGGGCCGCTGCTCGGTCAGGATCCGCACCGCGTCCTCGTAGCACTCGGCGACGATCCGCCGGGCCTCCTCGTCCACCGCGTCCAGCGTGGTGGGCGCCGCCGAGAGCCCGTACGCGCCCTGGGCGTCCGCGGGCACGGCGGTGAGCCGCCCGACCCGCTCGCTCATCCCCCAGCGCCCGGCCATCCCGCGGGCGATGTTGGTGACCTGCTCCAGGTCGCTCTCCGCGCCGGTGGTGATCACCCCGTAGACCACCTGCTCGGCCGCCATCCCGCCCAGCGCGCCGATGATCCGGCCGCGCAGGTAGGGCTCGGTGTACGAGTAGCGGTCGTTCTCCGGGGTGGAGAGGGTGACGCCGAGGGCGCGGCCGCGCGGCACGATGGTGATCTTGCGGACCGGGTCCGCGCCCGGCTGGAGCATGCCCAGCAGCGCGTGCCCGCTCTCGTGGTACGCCGTCCGCTCGCGTTCCTCCTGCGGCATCACCAGCGGCCGCACGGCGCCGAGTTGGACCTTCTCCAGGGCGTCCGAGAGGTCCCGCTCGTTGACCGCGTCCTGCTGCCGCTTGACGGCCAGCAGGGCGGCCTCGTTGACCAGGTTGGCGAGTTCGGCGCCGGTCATCCCGGGGGTGACCTTGGCCAGTTGGACGAGGTCGGTGTCGCCGGCCAGCGGGACGCTCCGGGTGTGGATCCGCAGGATCGCGGCGCGCCCCTCCCGGTCCGGCGGGCTGACGGTGATCCGGCGGTCGAAGCGGCCGGGGCGCAGCAGGGCCGGGTCGAGCACGTCGGCCCGGTTGGTCGCGGCGATCACGATGACGCCCTCGGAGCCGGTGAAGCCGTCCATCTCGGTGAGGATCTGGTTGAGCGTCTGCTCGCGCTCGTCGTGCCCGCCCATGCCGCCGCCGGCACCGCGCTGGCGGCCGATGGTGTCGATCTCGTCGATGAAGATGATCGCCGGTGCCACCTTGCGGGCCTCGGCGAACAGTTCGCGGACCCGGCTGGCGCCGACGCCGACGATCATCTCGATGAACTCCGAGGCGGAGGCGGAGAAGAACGGCACGTCCGCCTCGCCGGCCACGGCCCGGGCCAGCAGGGTCTTGCCGGTCCCCGGCGGGCCGCTGAGCAGCACTCCGCCCGGCAGCTTGGCGCCGAGCTTGCGGTACCGCTCGGGGTTCTTCAAGTAGTCGACCACCTCGGTGAGTTCGGCCTCGACCTCGTCGATGCCGGCCACGTCGGCGAAGGTGGTGCGCTTGCCCTGGTCGGCGGTGACCGGCTTGGGCGGGGCCTTGCGGCCGAGCGGCCCGCCGCCCAGTCCGCCGGCCATCCGGCGGGCGAGCAGCACCCAGATGAAGACCAGCAGCAGCATCGGGGCGAGCGAGAGCAGCAGGTTGGTGAGGAAGCTGCGCTGCTGGACCGGGGAGGTCGCAGTGACCTCGACGCCCTGCTGCTGCAGGGTGCCCCACAGGTTGTCACCCGCGAAGGAGGGGCGCTGGGTGTCGAACTCGGTGTAGTCGCCCTTGCCGCCGTCGGGTTTGGGCTGGGCGCTCTTGAGCGTGCCCTCGATCGCGTCGCCCTTGGAGTAGATCTTGGTGATGTTGCCCTTGTTCAGCTGGTTGTTGAACTCGGTGTAGGAGATCGTGGTGGCGCCCTCGTTACCGAAGAACGACAGCAGCAGGTCGGAGATCAGGAACACCACGAGTGCGGTGAGGACGAGGCCCGCCCAGCCGCCGGGCATCCGGCGGCGGGGCGGCGGCGGGGGCGGGGCGCCCTCGGACCGCCAGGGCTGGTCGGGGGTCTGGCGCGGCGGCACGGGTTCGGTCACCCACCGGACAATACGGACAGCCGCTCGGGCGGGCCAACCGCAACGCCGCGCCCGAGCCGCCGTCCGGCCGTGCCGAGGCCCCCGACCAGCGGTTATGCCGCGCCGCCCGGCCACTCCTCGGCAGTCAGCGCGAACCGCTCGTGGTCGCGCCAGTCGTTCTGGAGGAACAGCATCCGCGGGGTGAAGCCCTCGTGCCGGAAGCCCAGCCGCTTGGCCAGCGCGATCGAGCGGTCGTTCTCCGGCTGCACGTTGATCTCCAGCCGGTGCAGGCCCAGCCCGTCGGCCGACTGCGGGGCGAAGCAGCGGTCCAGGACCAGCCGCAGGCCCTCGGTCATCCGCCCGGTGCCGGCGAACGGCAGGTACGAGTCGTAGCCCAGCGAGGCGTTGCAGAACCGGCCCATCACGATGTTGGCGACGTTCACCTTGCCGACCAGCCCGCCGGTCTCCCGGTCGAGGATCAGGAACGTGCGCAGGCCCGCCCCCTGGCGCCCCAGCAGTTCCGGCAGCCCGTCCGGCTCGACCGGGTTCCACCGTCCGATGTGCTCGGCGGACCGTCGGACCGCCTCCGCGTACGCAACCTCGTCCTCGGCCCTCGGGGCCCTGATCATCACTCGCATGCCGACATCATCGGGCACGCGAACGGCCCGCCGCCCGGGGATCACCGGACGACGGGCCGATCACAGTCGATCAGAACCGGTCGAGAACTACAGAGGGCTACAGAGGGCTACAGAGGACTACAGCAGGTCCTTGAACTCCTTGGGCAGTTCGAAGTCGGACGGGCCCTTGCCCGCACCGAGACCGAACGCGCCGCCGTCGGCCGGACCCTGGCCGGCGCCCGGGCCGAGCGCGCGGCGCTCGGCGGCCGCGGCCTCCTCCTGCGCGCGCTTCAGCGGGTTGCCGCTCTTGCGCTTGCCCTTGGCCTGCGGGGCCTTCTTGCCGGACTTCTTCGCGCCGCCGCCCATGCCGGGGATCCCCGGCATGCCGGGCATGCCCTTGCCGGAGGCCATCGCGGACATCATCTTGCGGGCGTCGAAGAACCGCTCGACCAGGTTCTTGACCTCGCCGACCTGGACACCCGAACCCTTGGCGATGCGGGCCCGGCGGGAGCCGTTGATCAGCTCCGGCTCGGCGCGCTCGGCCGGGGTCATCGACTTGATGATCGCGCCGACCCGGTTGACGTCCTTGTCGTCGATGTTGTTGATCTGCTCGCGGATCTGGCCCATGCCGGGCAGCATGCCGAGCAGCTTGGAGATCGAGCCCATCTTCTGGACCTGCTCCAGCTGGGACAGGAAGTCGTCCAGCGTGAAGGCCTTCGGGCCGCCGCGCAGCTTGGCGGCGATCTTCTCGGCCTCGGCCTGCGAGAAGGTCTGCTCGGCCTTCTCGATCAGCGACAGGACGTCGCCCATGCCCAGGATGCGCGAGGCCATCCGGTCCGGGTGGAAGGCGTCGAAGTCGTCGACCTTCTCGCCGTTGGAGGCGAACATGATCTGTCGGCCGGTGACGTGGGCGACCGACAGGGCGGCACCGCCGCGGGCGTCGCCGTCGAGCTTGGAGAGCACGACACCGGTGAAGTCGACGCCTTCGAGGAAGGCCTGCGCGGTGGTGACCGCGTCCTGACCGATCATCGCGTCGACGACGAACAGGACCTCGTCCGGGTTCACCGCGGCGCGGATGTCGGCGGCCTGCTGCATCAGCTCGGCGTCGATGCCCAGGCGGCCGGCGGTGTCGACGATGACGACGTCGTACTGCTTCTGCTTGGCGTACTCGATCGAGTCCTTGGCGACCTGCACCGGGTCGCCGACGCCGTTGCCCGGCTGCGGGCCGTAGAAGGCCACGTCGGCCCGCTCGGCCATCACCTGGAGCTGGGTGACCGCGTTGGGGCGCTGGAGGTCACAGGCGACCAGCAGCGGAGTGTGCTTCTGCTTCTTCAGCCAGGCGCCGAGCTTGCCCGCGAGGGTGGTCTTACCGGCACCCTGCAGACCGGCCAGCATGATGACCGTCGGGCCGCTCTTGGCGAACCGCACCCGGCGGGTCTCGCCGCCGAGGATCGCGATGAGCTCCTCGTTGACGATCTTGATGATCTGCTGCGCCGGGTTCAGCGCACCGGAGACCTCGACGCCGGCCGCGCGCTCCTTGACCTGCTTGATGAAGGCCCGGACGACCGGCAGCGCGACGTCCGCCTCCAGCAGCGCGATGCGGATCTCGCGGGCGGTGGCGTCGATGTCCGCCTCGCTCAGGCGGCCCTTGCCCCGGAGGTTCTTGAACGTCGCTGCGAGGCGATCGGAAAGGGTGTCGAACACGTCGGCGCGGGTCCTCTGCGGCATCGGTATCAGTACGGTCGTCGTCCCCCAGGGTATCCGGCCGCCCCGGGTACGGTCTCCACCCCCGTACGGCGGATCCGCGAACCGGCTCGCGCACCCGCCGCGGACCGGCCCGCACCCCCGCCGGGGACCGGCTCGCGGACCGGCCCCGGACCGGCCCGGGAGCGCCCCTCAGCCCAGCGCCGAGCGGACCTCCGCCGCCACCTCCGCGGCCCGCTCGCCGGTGAGCGGACGGCCCGCCGGATCGGTCAGGTAGAAGGAGTCGACGGCCTCCGCACCCAGCGTGGAGACGTGCGCGGTGCGCACCCGCACGCCCGCCCCGTCCAGCGCCCGGCCGATCCGGTGCAGCAGCCCGGGGGCGTCGTGCGCGCGGACCTCCAGCACGGTCGCGGTCGCCGAGGCGACCGCCGGCGCCACCGCGACCAGCGGCGGTGGGGTCGGTATCCCCCGGCGGCGCGGGGCGGCGGCGTCCCGCTCGGCGAGCCGGCGGGAGACGTCCAGCGAGCCGTCCAGCGCCCGCCGCAGGTCGGCTCGCAGCCGGGCCGCCTCCGGCAGCTCGCCGTACTCGGCCGCCACCCGCCAGGACAGCAGCAGCACCGGGCCCGCGCCGATCGGGTCCAGCTCGCGCAGCCCGGCCGAGCGGACGGTCAGCCGGTGCAGGGCGAGCACCCCGGCGACCGTGCCGAGCAGCCCGGGCCGGTCCGGGACGGCCAGGGTCAGTTCGACGCCCATCGGTTCGGTGCCCGGGGCCGTCCCCTCCGCCTGGGCCAGCAACGACAGCGCGGGGGCGTCGGTGCGGGCGGCCTCGACCGCGAGCCGCTCCTGCTCGGTGCTGGGCGCCGCCTCCGGGGGCGGGGCGCCGCCCCCGGCCAGCTCGGCGGCGACCCGCGCCACCAGGCCGTCCACCAGTGAGGCCCGCCAGCCGCTCCACGCCGCCGGACCGGTGGCCAGCGCGTCGGCCTCGGTGAGCGCGTGCAGCAGTTCCAGCTCCGGCAGCGAGCCGACCGCCTTGGTGACGGCCTCGACGGTGGCCGGGTCGTCCGGGTCCCGCCGGGTCGCGGTCTCCACCAGGGTCAGGTGGTGGCGGACCAGCACCGCCAGGGTCTCGGTGTCCTCGGCGGGGAAGCCCATCCGGGCGGCCAGGTCGCGGACGATCACCTCGCCGGCCTCGCTGTGGTCCCCGGGCCAGCCCTTGCCGATGTCGTGCAGCAGGGCGGCGACCAGCAGCAGGTCCGGCCGGGCCACCCGGCGGGTCATCGCGGCGGCCCGGACCGCCGTCTCCACCAGGTGCCGGTCCACCGTCCAGCGGTGCACCGCGTTGCGCTGCGGCCGGCAGCGCACCCGCTCCCAGTCCGGCAGCAGCCTGGTCACCAGGCCCTCCGCCTCCATCGCCTCCCAGACCGGGACGGCCGCCTCCCCCGCCCCCAGCAGGGTGACCAGCTGCTCGCGCGCCTCGTCCGGCCAGGGCACCGGCAGCGGACGGCACTCGGCGGCCAGTCGGCGCACCGTGGCGTAGGAGACGGTCAGCCCGTTCTGGGCGGCGGCGGCCGCGGCCCGCAGCGGCAGCACCGGGTCGGCGGCCGGCCGGGCGGCCTGGGCGAGCACCGCCTCGCCGTCCTGCTCGACCACGCCCTCGGCGAGCGGGCGGCGGTCGACGGCGCCCCGGGCCACCGCGCCGCTGCCGCGGCCGGCCCCGGTGAACGGGAAGCCCCGCCGGACCGCCCGGCGACCGCGGCCGGACCGGGCGGCGAGCACCCGGTCCACCGCCCGCCAGGTGACGTCGCTCGCGTAGGCGATGGTCCGGGCGGCCTCGTAGACCTGGCGCAGCAGGGTGTCGGCGTCCAGCACCCCGAGCCGCTCGGCGACCTGGTCCTGGTCCTGGAGGCTGAGCCGCTCGGTGGCCCGGCCGGTGGCCAGGTGCAGCGCGTCGCGGACGTCGGCGAGCCGCAGCGCGGCCGCGTCCAGGCCGTCCCGGGGCGCATCGGCGAGCCAGCTGGCGGCGACGGCGTCGAGCGCGACCAGGTCGCGCAGGCCACCGCGGGCCTCCTTCAGGTCGGGCTCCAGCAGGAAGGACAGTTCGCCGTGCCGCTCGGCCCGCTCCCGGCCCAGCTCGCGCAGTTCGGGCAGGCGCGCGGGGGCGCTCGCGCGCCAGTCGGTGAGCACCGCGGAGCGCAGCGCGGCGGTGAGCGCCGCGTCCCCGGCGAGGTGCCGGGCGTCCAGCAGGCCGAGCTGGGCCTTGAGGTCGGTGGCGGCGACGGCACGGGCCTCGGCGGGGGTGCGCACCGAGTGGTCGAGCTGGGCGCCCGCGTCCCACACCGGGTACCAGATCCGCTCGGGCAGCTCGCGGTCGATCGGGCCGTCGTGCAGCAGCAGGACGTCCAGGTCGCTGCGCGGGGAGAGCTCGCCCCGGCCGTAGCCGCCGACGGCGACCAGGGCGACGCCGAAGAACGGGGCGCCGGCGGCGGCCAGCAGTCCGGCCAGCCAGTCGTCGGTGAGCCGGGCGAGCGCGGCCCGGCGCGGCCGGCCGGTCAGCCCGGGCCGCTCCAGCAGCGCGGCCCGGGCCGCCGCGTGGTCGGTGGGTGGGGAGGCGGGCTCGGCGGGGCTGTTCTCGGTGGTCATGCGCGGGATCCCGTCCGTGGTGCGGGTGAGCCGTCGTACGGATGAGCCGTGGTACGGCTGAGCGGGGATGCGCCGACGGGCGGACCCGCGCCCCGGGGAGGGGCGGGCCCGCCGGATCGGTCAGTGCCTCACAGGGCGTCCGGGCCGCGTTCGCCGGTGCGGACCCGGACGGCGGTGTCGACCGGGACGCTCCACACCTTTCCGTCGCCGATCTTCCCGGTCCGGGCGGCCTTCACCAGGACGTCGATCAGGTCGTCGGCGTCCTCGTCCTCGACCAGCACCTCGATCCGGATCTTCGGGACCAGGTCGACGGTGTACTCGGCGCCCCGGTAGACCTCGGTGTGGCCGCGCTGGCGGCCGTAGCCACTGGCCTCGGTGACGGTCAGGCCGTGGACCCCGAAGGCCTGCAGGGCGGCCTTC
This sequence comes from Kitasatospora sp. NPDC089509, assembly GCF_044749365.1. Taxonomy (NCBI): domain Bacteria; kingdom Bacillati; phylum Actinomycetota; class Actinomycetes; order Kitasatosporales; family Streptomycetaceae; genus Kitasatospora; species Kitasatospora sp. NPDC089509. The sequence goes on from NZ_JBIVHS010000032.1 coordinate 53,901, forward strand.
ACCTCGTCCAGGCGGTACGGCTTGATCACGGCGGTGATGAGCTTCATCGGGCGTCGACCTCGGTCTTCTCGGCGGACTTGTCAGCGGGCTTCCCGGCAGGCTTCCCGGCGGCCGCGGGGCCGGTGGCGGTGCCGGTCGCGGAACCGGAACCGGAACCGGAACCGGTCGCGGTACCGGAGGCGGCCCCCGGCGCGGATCCGGCCGTGGAGCCGGACGGGGAGCCGGGTGCGGAACCGGACCCGGCGCCGAGCCCCAGGGTCGGGAACGCCCGGGCCAGCCCCGCACCGACGGCGCTGAAATCGTAGGCGGACTCGGCGTGTTCGGCCTGGTCGATGCCGGCCACCTCGACCTCCTCGGGGACCCGGAAGCCGACCAGCTTGTCGACCGCCTTGGCCAGCAGCCAGGACAGCACGAAGGAGTACGCCGCGACCACCGCCACGCCCATCGCCTGCTTGCCGAGCTGGCCGAACCCGCCGCCGTAGAACAGGCCCTTGGCGGTCTGGCCGACCCCGCCGGTGGCGAACAGGCCGATCAGCAGCGAGCCGATCGCCCCGCCCACCGCGTGCACGCCCACCACGTCGAGCGAGTCGTCGAAGCCCCAGCGGTACTTGAGCGAGACGGCGGCGGCGCAGACCCCGCCCGCGACCAGGCCGATCGCCACCGCGCCGAGCGGGCTGACCGAGCCGCAGGCCGGGGTGATCGCGACCAGTCCGGCGACCGCGCCGGAGGCGGCGCCCAGCGTGGTGAACGCGCCGTGCCTGAGCTTCTCGTAGACCAGCCAGCCGACCAGCGCCGCACCGGTGGCGACCTGGGTGTTGACCATCGCCATCGCGGCCACGCCGTTGGCGGCCAGCGCCGAGCCGGCGTTGAAGCCGAACCAGCCGAACCACAGCAGCCCGGAGCCGAGCATCACCAGCGGCAGGCTGTGCGGGCGCATCGGGTCCTTCTTGAAGCCGACCCGCTTGCCCAGCACCAGACAGAGCGCGAGGCCCGCGACACCGGCGTTGATGTGCACGGCCGTCCCGCCGGCGAAGTCGATCACGCCGTTTCTGTCGCCCAGCCAGCCGCCGTTGCCGTTGTCGACCATGAACACCCAGTGGGCGACCGGGAAGTAGACCACCGACACCCAGAGCGCGATGAACAGGCCCCAGGCGGAGAACCTGGCCCGGTCCGCGACGGCGCCGGAGATCAGCGCCGGGGTGATGATCGCGAACATCAGCTGGAAGATCGCGAAGGCCGTCACCGGGATCGACCCGGTCAGCTCGTTCAGTCCGATGTGGCGCATCCCGAGGAAGTCCAGGTTGCCGATCAGCCCGGCGAAGGCGTCCGGTCCGAAGCTGAGCGAGTAGCCGTAGAGGACCCAGAGCACGCTGACGATGCCCAGCGAGAGGAAGCTCATCGCCAGCATGTTCAGTGTGCTCTTGGCCCTGACCATGCCCCCGTAGAAGAAGGCCAGGCCCGGGGTCATCACCATGACCAGGGCCGCACTGATGAGCACGAAGGCGGTGTCGCCCGCGCTGAAGCCGTCCGGCATCGGCGTCTCCTCTGCGTCCAAGCCGCTCCGCCCCCGGGAACGCGTCCCGTGCCACCCGGGGTGTCGGCGATGAAGAGGAGAGTGCCGAAGGCGGGTTTCGGCCAGTGCGGTCGGTTGTTTCGCGGCCGTGACGCGTGCGTCGCCCGGGTTACGGGCGCGTGAACCACGGCCCCGCCGGTGGGCCGGATGGCTTAACGTGCCCGCCACCCGGGCGCCCACGGGCGGAAATGCCACCGACCGTGGCGGCGGCGGCCGTCACGGTCGGTGGAGTCTCCTGCCCGGGTTCGCTCAGACCACCGAGACGAACTCCGGGATGTCCTGGACCACCCGTTCCTGGAGCCGGCTCACCGCGTCCACGCCCTGGAACCGGGCGGCCGCGGCCTCCGTCGTCTTGCGGACCCGGGAGTTCAGCCGCTCCGAACGCACCTTGGTCGCGATGTCCACCGCCTGCTCGGCGTAGCGCGCCGCCTCCTCGGCCTCCTTCTGCAGCAGGTGCACGCTGGCCATGCCGACCAGGTTGAAGGCGTACGAGCGCACGTGGTCGTCGTCCTGGCGGAACAGGTCGACCGCGCGCTCCATCACCGGCGCGGACAGCGAGGCGTACAGCTGGGCGTTGTCCGAGTGGTACGCGAGGTCGCGGAAGGAGTGGGCGTTCTCGGCGTTCAGCTCGGCCGGCGAGAAGAACTTCAGCCAGTCCGGGTCGCCGTCGCCCTCGCGGATGTCGGTGAAGGTGTCCTCGGCCAGCCGGATCGCCCGGGCGCAGCGGTTCACCTCGCCGATGGTGGCGTAGGCGCGCGCCTCCATCGCGTACAGCAGGGACTGCTGGCGCGGGGTGGCGGTGTCCCGGCTGCCGTACTGCGCCAGGTGGATCAGCTCCAGGGCGTCCTCGCCCCGGTTGAGGTGGATCATCTGGCGGCTCATGTCGGTGAGGATCAGCGCGCCGAACGGGCGGTCGCCGGCCTCCTTGGCCGCGTGCAGGGCCAGCACGTAGTACTTCTGCGCGCTCGGGTGCATCCCGACGTCGTAGGACATCCAGCCGGCCAGGTGGGCGAGTTCGGCGGTGAGCCGGAACAGCCGCTTGGTGGTGTCCTCGTTGTACGTCTCCTGCAGCAGGTCGGTGACCTCGTGGAGCTGGCCGACCACGGCCTTGCGGCGCAGCCCGCCGCCGTTCTGGGCGTCCCACTGGCGGAACATGACCGTGGTCTGCTCCAGCAGTTCCAGCTCGGGCTCGGAGAGCCGGCCGGTGAACGCCTCGCCGCCGTTGGCCGCGGTGAGGATCGGGGTGGGGACGCCGGTCGGACCGGGGGCCAGCCAGCGCTGCATCGGCTCGATCAGCGCGGCGCCGGCGGTCAGCGCGAGCGAGGTGCCGAGGAAGCCCCGGCGGTTGAGCATCAGGTCACTGCGGGAGTAGTCACTGATCAGCTGGACGGTCTGCGGGGCGCTCCACGGCAGGTCCACCCCGCCGCCGACGGTGGAGACCGGGATCGCGGCGCGCAGGCCGAGGTCCTCGATCGAGACCACCGAGCCGAAGCGCTCCGAGAACAGCTCCGACATGATCTTGGGGATCGGCTCCCGGGGCTGCTCCCCGTCGAGCCAGCGGCGCACCCGCGAGGTGTCGGTGGACACGTGGTGGGCGCCGATCTGGCGGGCCCGGCGGTTGACCTGACGGGCCAACTCCCCCTTGGACCAGCCGCTGCGGGCGAACCACGTGGTCAGCTTCTCGTTGGGTTGCTTCTCTGCCATGGGAGTCCCATCCCGCCCGGCCCCTGCGGGGCCCCGATCGTGACCGCCCGACGGTTGCGGGCTCTTGCCGGACGTGCCGTGCCTGAGGTGTTGCGTACCGCCTCGTCGTACTGGTGTGCCATCGTTGCGGACGGTACGTCAGATCCCCAACTCCCGTTCCCCGACGGCCCGGAGCAGGATTCTCCGACCACGTCCGTGTGCTGAACGTAGTGCCCCGCGAGGCACCCGTGGGAGCGCCCCTGGCGAAACGCCACCTTTCGCCACCCCCAGGAGTGAACCGAAGCCCGGGGGCACACGCTTCACTAGGTAGTCGCGACGGTCCGGCATATGCGGGCCGCCAAGTCCCCCGGCCAGTCCCGGAAGACCCGGCAGTCCCCGCAATCCACCGCGATCCCAGGCGAGTTCGCCACCCACTCGGGACGGCAACCGCCTCACGCACCCGACGATCCGGCATCGACGCCGCCCCCACAAGGCGGCGCCCGAGGCGCACCACCGCAACAGGCGCACGCCAAGCGCTGCGCGCCGCCACCGCACAACGCACCACGCAACGGACAATCAACACACAGTCACCGTCCCGTAACCATCGGCAACGAGAACCTGTTGGGGGAGGCATGGACAACCTGTTCGGCGAACTTCGACTGGGGCACCTGCGGCTGGCACCGCTGGGCGCGCGCCGCCGCACCAAGGTCACCGCGTCCCAGGCCGCCGCGGAGTACACCGGCCGCTGGGGCTGGACCGTCGCCACCGGCGACCCGGCCACCGGCACCACCACCCCGACCCGCTGTCCCTGCGGCGCCCAGCGCTGCGCGGCGCCCGGCCTGCACCCCGTACCCGGCACCGAGAGCCGGGCCGCGGCCACCGGCGCGGAGGGCTCGGTGCTGTTCCCCACCGGACGCGCCTTCGACGTCCTGGACGTCCCCGAACCGGCCGGTCTCCAGGCGCTGGTCCGGCTGGAGCGGATGGGCACCCAGATCGGCCCGGTCCTGGCCCCGCCCACCGGCCGGCTGCAGTTCCTGGTCGCCGCCGGCACCGCCCGGCGCCTGCCCGACCTGCTCTACCGGATGGGCTGGGACGACGCCGCGCTCGACCTGAGCTGCCACGGCGAGGGCAGCTACGTCGCCGCCCCGCCCACCGTCCTCGGCGAGCTCGGCCCGGTCCGCTGGCTGCGCCGCCCCACCCGCGACAACGCCGGCTGCCCGCCCGAGGCCCGGCTGCTGCTCGGCACCCTGGCCTACGCCTGCCACCGCAGCCGCGAGCGCACCGCCGAGCCCGCCTGGATCGCCTCGTGACCCGCCCGCTCGCCTCCGGGGCGCTCTGACCCGGCGCCGACGGTCGGCGCTCCGGCGCTCGTCCCTCGCTCGTCGCTTCTCCCTTTCGGCATCGGCGCGCCCCTTCGATCCGGGGCGGGAGGTTCCGGACAGCAAGAAGGGCCCGCCCCCGAAGGAGCGGACCCTCACACGGGAAGAACCGGTCAGTCCCCGATCAGCGCGTCCACGAACGCACCCGGCTCGAACGGCGCCAGGTCGTCGGCACCCTCGCCCAGACCGATCAGCTTCACCGGCACGCCCAGCTCACGCTGGACCGCGACCACGATGCCGCCCTTGGCGGTGCCGTCCAGCTTGGTCAGCACGATGCCGGTGATGTCCACCACCTCGGCGAAGACCCGGGCCTGGATCAGGCCGTTCTGGCCGGTGGTCGCGTCCAGCACCAGCAGCACCTCGTCCACCGGGCCGTGCTTCTCGACGACCCGCTTGACCTTGCCCAGCTCGTCCATCAGGCCGGTCTTGGTGTGCAGTCGGCCGGCGGTGTCGATCAGCACGGTGTCCGCGCCCTCGGCGATGCCCTCCTTGACCGCGTCGAAGGCGATCGAGGCCGGGTCGCCGCCCTCCGGGCCGCGCACGGTGCGCGCGCCGACCCGCTCGCCCCAGGTCTGCAGCTGGTCGGCGGCGGCGGCGCGGAAGGTGTCGGCCGCGCCGAGCACCACCTTGCGGCCGTCCGCGACCAGCACTCGGGCCAGCTTGCCGGTGGTGGTGGTCTTGCCGACGCCGTTGACGCCGACGACCAGGACCACCGCCGGGCCCTCCTCGTGCTTGGTGGAGCGGACGGTGCGGTCGGCGTCCTTGCCGACCAGCTCGACCAGCTCCTCGCGCAGCAGGGCGCGCAGCTCGTCGGGGGTACGGGTGCCGAGCACCTTCACCCGGGTGCGCAGCCGCTCGACCAGCTCCTGGGTCGGGGTGACGCCGACGTCCGCGGTGAGCAGCGTCTCCTCGATCTCCTCCCAGGTGTCCTCGTCCAGGTGCTCGCGGGAGAGCAGCGAGAGCAGGCCCTTGCCGAGCGAGTTCTGCGAGCGGGAGAGCCGGGAGCGCAGCCGGACCAGCCGGCCGGCGGTGGGCTCGGGGACCTCGACCTCGGGCGCCGCGGCGGCCTCGGCCGGGGCCTCGATCTCGACGGCCTCGACGACCTCGGCGGCCTCGGCCGTTTCGGGGAGCGGCACCTCCTCGACGGTGCGGCGCGGCTCCTCGGTCGGCGGCGCGGCCTCCTCGCCGACCTGGGGCTCCTGCGGGGTGGTCTTCGGCGCCGTGATGACCGGCGCCTGCGACTTCGGGGGCAGCTGCTGGCGTCGTCTGCCGGAAACGACGAGGCCCGCGATCGCGCCGACGGCGACCACGGCGATGACTACGGCAAGGATCACGTATTCCATAACGCCCCCCAGTATCCGTGACCGGAGCCGTTCTGGACCGCAGCCGCCCTACACCGTCACCGTACGGACGCCTGCCGGCCCCCGCTCCCGGCGCCCGCCCGCCGCCCGGACGCCCGGACGTGCCCCCTCCCGCAGCCGCTGGCTGATCACCTGGGAGATGCCGTCGCCCTTCATGGTCACGCCGTACAGCGCGTCGGCGGACTCCATGGTCAGCTTCTGGTGGGTGATCACGATCAGCTGGGAGCTCTCCCGCAGCTCCTCCATGATCCCGACCAGTCGGCGCAGGTTGGTCTCGTCCAGCGCCGCCTCCACCTCGTCCATCACGTAGAACGGGCTGGGCCGCGCCTTGAAGATGGCCACCAGCAGCGCCACCGCGGTCAGCGAGCGCTCGCCGCCGGACAGCAGCGACAGCCGCTTGACCTTCTTGCCCGGCGGCCGGGCCTCCACCTCGACCCCGGTCGTCAGCATGTTGTCCGGGTCGGTCAGCACCAGCCGCCCCTCGCCGCCCGGGAAGAGCCGGGCGAAGACGCCCTCGAACTGGGCGGCGGTGTCGTGGTAGGCGGAGGTGAACAGCTGCTCGACCCGCTGGTCCACGTCCCGGACGATGTCCAGCAGGTCCCGCCGGCTGCGCTTGAGGTCGTCCAGCTGCTCGCCGAGGAACCGGTGGCGCTCCTCCAGCGCGGAGAACTCCTCCAGCGCCAGCGGGTTGACCTTGCCCAGCTGCTGGTACGCCTTCTCGGCGGCCCGCAGCCGCCGCTCCTGCTCGGCCCGGACGTACGGGTACGGCTCCCCCGGCTCCCGCCCCTCCTCCGGCGTGCCCGGCGGGACGGGCTGGTCCGGCCCGTACGAGGCCAGCAGCTCGCCCCCGTCGATGCCGAACTCCTCCAGCGCGCGGGCCTCCAGCTGCTCGATCCGCAACCGCTTCTCCGCCCGCAGCACCTCGTCCCGGTGCCCGGCGTCGACCAGCTTGTCCAGCTCCTCCTTGAGGCCGCGCCCGTGCTCCCGGTGCTCCCGGAGCTCGTGCTCCCGCTCGGCGAGCGCCTGTTCGACCGCCGCGCGCCCGGCGTCGGCGCGGGCCAGCGACACCTCCAGGCAGGCCAGCAGCTGCCGGGCGCCCGCGGCGACGGCGTTCGCGACCCGGGCGTCGTGCTCGGCGCGCCGACGGCGCTCGGCGGCCCTGGCGCGCGCCTCGCGCTCGGCCCGGGCGGCCCGGTCCAGCTGGTCGGCCCGGCCGGCCAGCGCGCGGACCCGCTCCTCGTGGGTGCGCACCGCGAGCCGGGCCTCCAGTTCGGCCTGTCGGGCGGCGGAGGCCGCCTCGGCCAGCCGCTGTTGCTCGGTGTGGTCCGGCTCGTCCTCGCCCGCGTCCGCCGACTGCTCGGCTGCGGCCAGCCGTTCGGCCAACTCCTCGGCGGTGGCCAGTAGTTCGGCGAGCCCCTGGTCGGCCCGGGTGACCGCCGCGGCCAGCCGACCGGCCTCCCCGGCGGCGGCCCGGGCCTGTCCGCCGAGCCTGCCGAGCGCTCCGGCGACCTGGGCCCGCTCCTTCTCCGACTGCCGTCGCAGCTCACCGAGTTGCTCGACCTCGGCGGCCGACTCCCGGCGGAGTCCGATGAGTTCGGCCAGCCGCTCGGCCGATCCGGCGCAGCGGAGGTCGAGTTCGCCGAGCTCCCGGGCCGCCTGGTCCACGGCCGCCTGGGTCTCCAGCAGGCTCGGCGCGCCGCCGGAGCCGCCCTGGGCGAAGCCGGCGCCCAACCGGTCCCCCTCGGCGGTGACGGCGGACAGTTCGGGGTGGTCGGCGACCAGCCGCAACGCCTGGTCCAGGTCGGCGACCACCGCCACCCCGGCCAGCCGGTTGCGCACGGCGGCGAGCAACTCGGCCGGACCGTCGACCAGTTCGACGGCCCAGCGGGCACCGTCCGGCAACTCGTACGTCCCGACCGGGGCTTCGGAGGCCCCGGCGACCAACAGCGCGGCCCGCCCGGCGTCCTGGGTGCGGAGCAGTCGCAGCGCGTCGACGGCGGCGCCCGGCGAGTCGACGGCCACCGCGTCGGCGGCCGCCCCGAGCGCCGCGGCGACCGGCACCTGGTGGCCGGGCTCGATCCGCAGCAGCGCGGACGCCGGGCCGAGCAGCCCGGTCAGCCGCTCCCCCGCGTCCAGCAGCGCGCCGGTGCCGTCCTTGCGGCGCAGCCCGAGCGAGAGCGCCTCGTGCCGCGCGCCGAGCCCGGCCCGCTCCCGGTCGGCCGCCGCGGCCGTCTCCCGGGCCGCGGCGAGGTCCCGTTCGACCTCGGCCAGCCACTCGCGGGCCCGCCGGTGCCCGGTCTCGGCCTGCTCGTCGTCCCCGGCCAGGCCGTCCACCTGCTGCTGGAGTTCGTCGAGTTCGCCCTCGGCGGCCGCGGCGCGCAGCAGCGCCTCGTCCCTGGCCTCGGTGAGCCGACCGATCTCGTCCTGCGCCGAGCCGGCCCTGGAGCGGGCGGCGGCGGCCTGTCCCTGGAGCCGGGCCAGGCCCTCCCGGCGGTCCGCGATGGCCCGGGCGGCGTCCCGCAGCCGGCGCTCCTCGGCGGCCAGCCCGCGTTCCAGTTCGCCCTTGTGCTCGACCGCCTCGGCCAGTGCGTACCGGGCCTCCTCCAGTGCCTCGGCGAGCGCCTCCTCCTCCGCCCGGACCCGTTCGGCCTCCTGTTCCAGCTCCTCCGGGTCCCGGCCGCGCCGTTCCTCGGCCGCGCCCCCGGCGGCGGCGTGCCGGGCGCGGGCCTCGGCCAGGCCGATCGTGCCGCGGCTGCGCTCGGCGAGCGCGGAGAGCCGGTACCAGGTCTGCCGGGCGGCCTCCAGACTCGGGCCGAGCTGCTGGACCTGTGCCTCCAGGACCCGTTCGCGCTGCACCGCGCGGGTCAGCTCCTGCTCGACGGTGGTCCGGCGCAGCCGCAGGGCCAGTTCGTCGGCGACCTCGGCCTCGACGGCCCGGCGCAGGGCGAGCAGGTCGTCGGCGAGCAGCCGCAGCCGGGCGTCCCGCAGGTCGGCCTGGATGCCGGCGGCGCGACGGGCCACCCGGGCCTGTCGGCCGAGCGGTCCGAGCTGGCGGCGCAGTTCGGCGACCAGGTCCTGCACCCGGTTGAGGTTGGCCTGCATCGCGTCCAGCTTCCGCAGCGCCTTCTCCTTGCGCTTGCGGTGCTTCAGGACGCCGGCCGCCTCCTCGATGAAGGCGCGCCGCCCCATCGGGTCGGCATGCAGCACGGAGTCGAGCTGCCCCTGTCCGACGATGACGTGCATCTCCCGGCCGATGCCGGAGTCGGAGAGCAGCTCCTGGATGTCCAGCAGCCGGCAGGTCTCGCCGTTGAGGGCGTACTCGCTGCCGCCGTTGCGGAACATGGTCCGGGTGATCGTCACCTCGGAGTAGTCGATCGGCAGGGCGCCGTCGGCGTTGTCGATGGTGAGGCTGACCTCGGCGCGGCCGAGCGGGGCGCGCCCGCTGGTCCCGGCGAAGATGACGTCCTCCATCTTGCCGCCGCGCAGCGTCTTGGCGCCCTGCTCGCCCATCACCCAGGACAGCGCGTCCACCACGTTGGACTTGCCGGAGCCGTTCGGGCCGACCACACAGGTGATGCCCGGCTCGAAGCGCAGGGTGGTGCTGGAGGCGAAGGACTTGAACCCGCGCAGCGTCAGACTCTTCAGGTGCACGCGGCCGGTCCCCTCATTCGCTCATGACGGGAACCGACTGTATCCGGAGTCCGACACGACGAAGGGACGCCACATCCGGGCGTCCCTTGCAAAGCTGCGTCCCTTTCGGGGCGGCTCAGTGCACAGCGGCGTCGATCTGTGAGGACCGGGGCGGGGCTCAGGTGAGAGCCGGCTCCCGCTGATCCAGATCGATGCTGCTGAGCAGCGAGTGCTCGTCAGCGACAGCGGTGAGTGCGTCGTTCTCAGCCTGCATCCGAAGGAGCTCGGCTTCAAGGTCCTGGACGCGCTGCTGAAGCCGTCGCATCTCGGAGAGCATTCGCGGGTCGGGGCCGCCGACGTACCCGAGAAGCGCCTTTGCCATGATGAATGGTCCTCCACGCTGAGTGACCGAACCGGAACGGTACAGGTCTAGGGGGAAGGGGGACGCACGCGCGGCGCGCACCGGAAGTGCTGGCTGGGCACTACGGCACAACCACCGTGAGCTGGGCTCACGAGGGCATGCGCCTGCCGGGGAACGCGATCGTGTGCGCGGGCTTCAAGCGTCTCACCAAAGACGGTACGGGTCAACACGATCACCGCACGCTACCGCGCCCCTGTCACCTGCCCGGCGGTGTCGTCACGCCTGGGGGTCTCGGGCCCGGGTCCACCACGTGCTCGTGGATCATCGTTCGATGCGGAGTCAACCACGAGTCTGCCCGAATGGCAACCGTATGACACCGACGCTTGCCGATCATTTCCGGGACGCGGGAGTGTCACCCGGGAAAAGCGGGCTCAGCGGATCTCGAAACCTTCGTAGCCTGCACCGACGGCGGTCCAGATCTCGGTCACCCCGGTCACCGCGCCGGGCGTGTCGGGGCCCCGCAGCAGGGCCAGCAGCAGCTCGCAGTCGGCGGCCAGGCCCTCGGCCACCACCTGCACCCGGCCGTCGCCGAGGTTCCCGGCGTAGCCGGTCAGGCCGATCTCCAGCGCCCGTGCCCTGGTCCACCAGCGGAACCCGACCTCTTGGACCTTCCCCCGGACCCAGGCGGTCACCCGGACCGGTTCATCACTGTGGGCGTCGCGACCGTGCATGCCACGACCCTAACCGGCGAAGCCGCCGGTCACAGCTCCACCGGGCCCTCGACCGTCCAGCCCGGGGTGTGCACCTCGGCGTGCAGCTCGCCGCGGCGGGCCTCCCGGCCGCAGGTGCGGCAGACCCAGGCCGGGTCGAAGGGGTGCGGCGGGTGGTCCTCGGGCGCGTGGGCGAAGGTCACCGGGGAGTCCGGCACCAGCCAGCGGTCACCCCAGGTGCGCAGCGCGTGGGCGAGCGGGGCGAGGTCCCGGCCGGCCTCGGTGAGGTGGTACTCGTAGCGCGGCGGCCGCTCGCTGTACGGGCGGCGCTCGACCACCCCGGCCTCCTCCAGGGCCCGCAGCCGTGCGGTCAGCCGGTCCCGCGGGGCACCGGTGTTGCGGGCGATCCGGTCGAAGCGGTGGTTGCCGTAGAACAGCTCGCGCACCACGAGCAGCGCCCACTTCTCGCCCACCACCTGGAGCGCCGCGGCCATCGAGCAGGGTCGGCCGGGGACGGCGGCCGGGGCGCGGGGCGGGGTGTCGGGGGTCACAGCGCCAGCCTGCCACACCGGGTTGGCTTTTCGAACCCGCAGCTCGGTCCCGCAGCTCGGTCCCGCACCGGGTGCGCACGCGTCGATCCCGCGCCGGGTACGCGGACGGCCCCGCCGGTCGGAACCGGCGGGGCCGTCGGGATCGCGGAACGATCAGCGGGTCAGCGGGTCACCAGTCCCCGCCGCCGCCGCCGAAGTCGTCGCCGCCGCCCCAGTCGCCGCCGCTGAAGTCGGACGCGTTGAAGTCGGCGCCGGTGAAGTCGCCGCCCTCGTACTGGTCCTGGTAGCCGCCGTGGCCGCCCTCCATCATCGGCGCCGCCGCGTAGGCCGGACTGCTCATCATCGAACCGAGCATGGTGCCGACCAGCAGGCCGGGCAGCAGGCCACCGCCGCCGAAGCCGCTGTAGTACCCGCCCGCGTACGGCGCGTAGGCCGGGCCGGCGTTCCAGTACGGCTGCGGGCCGTGCTCGGTGTCGACGGTGCGCACCGCCGGGTCGAGTCCGGCCGCGACCCGGTCCGCGTCGGCCTGGCAGACCGGGACGGCCCGGGGGGAGCCGCCGGCCGGGGCCCAGTCGACGTCCTTGACGGACGGGCCGTGCCGCGGGTCCATGAAGCACGGGGGGCGACGCTCGGGCAGCGGGCGCTTGGCGCGCCGGGCCGCCAGGGTGGCCAGCTGGAACCGGCCGTCCTCGATCGTCTCGGTGACCTGCTTGACGTCCTCGGGCCGCTTGGCCTCGGTCATCAGCCGCTTGGACTTCTCGTACGAGTCCAGCGCGTGGCCGTAGTCGGTGCGCTGGGCGTCGTCGGCGTCCGACGCGCTCGGGTTGAAGTCGAGCCGCTCCAGTTCGACGCCGAAGGCGGTGATGTCCTCGTCGACGACGCGGCGCAGCTGCTCCAGCTCGGCGCGGGCCTGCTCCTCCTTGCGCTTCTTGGCGCGACGGAAGAGGAAGAAGACGCCGGCGCCGGCCAGCGCCACCAACAGCACCGGGATGATCACCCAGGCGATCGAGGTGCTGTGGTTGACCCCGGTGCCCTTGGTCTGCGGGGCGGCCTGGTCGACGAAGTCGTTCAGGGTGGCGTTGATGTCGCCCTTGTCGGCGCGGTGGACGGCGCCCGCGATCCGGCCGGCCGCGCCGGCGCTCATCGCGCCGCGGTCGCTGTAGGCCAGGAAGTCGTTGTCCCCGTGCCAGACGGCGTACACGCCGTCGATGCCGACCAGGGTGCGCAGGTCGGTGCCGATGGTGGCCTTGTTGGCGGCCTCGGGGACGACCGCGACGAAGATCGGCTTGTCGGCCTTCTCGATCTTCTTGGTCAGCGCGTCCGCCTGGGCCTGGCTGAAGCGGTCCTGCATCGTCGGGGCGACGTAGACCTGGCCCTTCTTCAGCGCGGCCGCGGCGTCGCTCAGGCCGCCGGCGGCCGAGGCGGCGGGTGCGAACAGGAGCAGCACCCCGAGCAGCGCCGCCACCAGGGCAAGTGGCCCGGCGCCCCGGGAACGTCGTGCAAGGGTTCTCATGCCCTCGACGCTACCGTGATCGGCCGCCGGGCACGGCATACCCTTCGCATACTGGTTATGTCAGGATTCCCCGCCGTCCGCCGGGGCGGCACCCCTTCTCGCGGATGAGATTTCCCCGAGTAAACCCTGAGACGGGTGGGATCGGGGAACCGGACGGGACGGCCGGACGTACGTCCCGGCGGGCCCGGAGCGGTGCGGGGGCCGGCCCGGAGCGGTCCGAGGGTGCGTCCCGACCGTACCGCGCGACGGGGCACACTGTTCCCGGACCGCTGGTCCCATTACTTGTTCTTGACCCGACTCCCGATCGGAGCACTTGGTGATCATCGGCCTCGTCACGGCCGTGGCGGCATCCGCCTGCTACGGCACCGGCTCGGTCCTGCAGGCCGTCGGTTCCCGCCGCTCGGCCCGCGAGGAGGCGGCCAAGGGTGCCACCTCCTCGACCACCGAGCACGGCGGGCCGAGCCTGTCCTCCACCGCGAAGGCCGCCGTCACCTGGGAGTTCATCACCGGGACGGTGCTCGACCTGATCGGCTTCGGGCTCGGCGCGCTGGCCGCCCGGCTGCTGCCGCTGTTCCTCTCCCAGACCATCATCAGCGCCAACCTGGTGATCACCGCGGTGCTGAGCATCAAGCTGCTGGGGATCCGGCTCAAGCAGCTGGAGTGGGCCTCGATCGGCGTGCTCTGCTCGGCGCTGGTGCTGCTGGCCGTCTCGGCCGGCCCCGAGGGCGGGCACCACGCCGCGATGGCCTTCCACTGGGGGCTGCTGATCATCACCACCGTGCTGCTGGTCGGCGGCGGTCTGCTGGTGCGCCGGATGGGCTCCAAGGGCGCGATCGTCGCCGGTCTGCTCTCCGGCCTCGGCTTCGGCGCGCTGGGCGTCGGCGTGCGCATCCTGAACGGCGTGGAGCCGTTCGACCTGGTCCAGCTGATCTCCGACCCGGCGCTGTACGCGATCCTGGTCGGCGGCCTGGGCGGGATGTACGTGCACACCGTGGCGCTGCAGATCGGCTCGGTGAACGGCGCCACCGCCGCCCTGGTGGTCGGCGAGACGGTGCTGCCCGGCGCGGTCGGGGTGCTCTGGCTCGGCGACTCCTCCAAGTCCGGCCTGGGCTGGCTCGGTGTGGTCGGCTTCCTGCTCGCGGTGGTGTCCGCGGTCGGCGTCGCCTACTTCGGCCAGGGCGACCACGGCGCACTCGGCGAGTCCTCCGCCGAGCACCCCGAGCTCGCCCACAAGTAGCCGTCGCTCAGCCCCCGTTGGCGCGCGGCACGCGCTGGCAGCGGGGGCAGAAGTAGCTGGACCGGTTCATCCAGGCGGCCCGCCGGATCGCGGTGCCGCAGCGGCGGCAGGGCTCGTGCTCGCGGCCGTAGGCGTCGAGGTCGCGGGAGAAGTAGCCGCTCTCGCCGTTCACGTTGACGTACAGGCTGTCGAAGCTGGTGCCGCCGACGGCCAGCGCCGCCGTCATCACGTCCCGGGCGTTGGCCAGCAGCAGCGCGGCCTGCGGCCGGGTGAGGGTCGCGGTCGGGCGGTCGTAGTGCAGCTTGGAGCGCCACAGCGCCTCGTCGGCGTAGATGTTGCCGACGCCGCTGATCAGGGTCTGGTCGAGCAGGGCGCGCTTGACCGTGGTGCGCTTGGCGCGCAGCGCGGCCGCGAAGGCCGCGTCGTCGAAGCGGGGGTCGAGCGGGTCCCGGGCGATGTGCGCGATGGAGACCGGGGTGCCCTCCGGGTCGCCGTCCTCGGCCTCCTCGACGGCCAGGCCGCCGAAGGTCCGCTGGTCCACGAAGCGCAGTTCGCGGCCGCCGTCGGTGAAGCGCAGCCGGACCCGCAGATGGGTCTCGTCCGGTACGGACGGGTCCTGGACGAGGAGTTGGCCGCTCATCCCGAGGTGGCCGATCAACGAGAACCCGTTGCCCAGCGGCACCCAGAGGTACTTGCCGCGGCGCTGCGCGGTGCCCAGCGTGGTGCCGGTCAGCCGGGCCGCGAAGTCCGCCGGGCCGGCCGGCTGGCGGCGCACCGCGCGCGGGTGCAGCACCTGGACGTCGTCGACGGTCCGCCCGGCGACCCAGTTGGCCAGTCCGCGGCGGACGACCTCGACCTCGGGGAGTTCGGGCACGGGAAACGGACCTCCTGCATCGAAAGGGATCAGGAGGAAAGGCTACTGCGGGAGCGCTACGCGCCGGCGGGCAGCCGGTCGGCGTACTTCTCCTTGATCGCGCGCCAGGCGCTCTCGGCGGCCTTCTGCTCGGCTTCCTTCTTCGAGCGGCCGACGCCGCTGCCGAAGTCCTCGCCGGCCACCCGGGCCGCCGCGGTGAAGGTCTTCTCGTGGTCCGGACCGGACTCCATGACCACGTACTCGGGCACGCCGATGCCCACCGAGGCGGTGAGCTCCTGGAGGCTGGTCTTCCAGTCCAGGCCGGCTCCCAGCTGAGAGGACTCCTCGATCAGCGGGTCGAACAGCCGGTGGACGAACTCGGTCGCCGCCTCCAGACCGCGGTCCAGGTAGACGGCCCCGATCACGGCCTCGACCGTGTCGGCGAGGATCGACGACTTGTCGCGGCCGCCGGTGCCCTCCTCGCCCTTGCCGAGCCGGATGAACACGCCGAGGTCCAGGCCCCGGCCGACGTCCGCGAGCGCGCGGGAGTTGACCACCGCGGCGCGCAGCTTGGCGAGCGTGCCCTCCGGGACGTCCGGGTGGACGCGGTAGAGGGTGTCGGTCACCACCAGGCCCAGCACCGAGTCGCCGAGGAACTCCAGGCGCTCGTTGGTGGGCAGACCCCCGTTCTCGTACGCGTACGAGCGGTGGGTCAGGGCACGTACCAGAAGGGCGCGCTCAAGTGTGTACCCGAGGCGCCCTTCCAGGACGTCGTATTCGGTCGAAGCCGGCCCGCCGGCCTTGCCGCCGCCCGAAGAACCCTTCGAGGCAGAGGACGCCTTGCGGGTGGAGTTACCGTCCGACATCGATCCGTACACCCCGCCGATCAGACCGAGAGGACCTGGCGACGGTTGTACGTGCCGCAGCTCGGGCACGCGATGTGGCCCAGCTTCGGCTCGTGGCAGCGGTCGCACGCCACGAGGGCCGGAACAACGGCCTTCCAGTTGGACCGGCGGTGGCGCGTGTTGCTGCGCGACATCTTCCGCTTCGGAACAGCCACGGCTACTTCTCCTGGTTCTCGGCGAGACCCTCACGGGTGTCGCTGTTCTTGATCCCGTCACCCTCGTCGCCGGGGGTGGCGGAGAGTCCCTGCAGAGCCGCCCACCGGGGGTCGGCGGCATCGTGGTGGTGCGTCGGGTCGTCGCTCAGGCGCGCTCCGCACTCGGAGCACAGGCCCAGGCAGTCTTCCTGGCACACCGGCTGCAGCGGCAGTGCGAGCACCACCGCGTCACGCAGCACCGGCTGGAGGTCGAACAGGTCGCCCTCCAGGCGGTAAGTCTCTTCTTCCGAGTCCTCGTCGAGGTCCTCGGTCCCGGTGGTCCGGGCGCGGTGACGCTCGTCGGACTCCGGGTAGTAGTACAGCTCCTGGAAGTCCACGTCGATGTCGAACTCGACGGGCTCCAGGCACCGGACGCACTCACCCTCGACCTGGGCGTCGGCCGTGCCGGTGACCAGCACGCCCTCGACCACGGACTCCAGGCGGAGCTCCAGCTCGATCGGGCTCTTCTCCGGGACGCCGATCACGTCGATGATCCCGAGGCCCTCGGGGGCCTCCAGGGTCCGGCTCACCTTGCGCATCGCGCCCGGACGACGACCGAGCTCGTGCGTGTCGAACACGAGGGGGTCGCGGTGGTCGAGGCGGTTCAAGGTGTCCTGACTTCCATAGGAATCGACGCTGGGTCCCCCGTGTCCCGGTCGGCGCCGCGAGGGCAAGCCGAGAGCCGGACATGGGGATGCCGGAGTGGTCAGACTACCGGAGTCTCCCGCCAGGCCCAACTTCGGTCCCGTCAGGAGACTCCCGCACCGTCCGCCGGGGCGTGCTCAGCGGCCGCCGAGCTCCCGCAGCCGGGTCATGTCGATCATGCTGGTGTCGAAGAAACTGGTCTCGTCCAGGCCTTGCTGCTGCTGCGGAACGGCCGGGGGCAGGGCGGGCTGCTGCGGGTAGCCGTAGCCGTCGTACGGCTGGGCCCCGTAGCCGTCCTGCTGCTGCGGATAGCCGTAGCCGACCGGCTGCTGGCCCTGGTGCTGCTGACCCTGGTAGTCGGGCTGCTGCTGCGGGTAGCCGCCCTGCTGCTGTCCCCACTGGGTGTTGTACGGGTCACCCTGGACGGCCGGGTCGAAGCCCCCGCCGTACACCTCGGCGTACTGCCCGCCCTGGTGCTGCTCCTGGTGCTGGTGGGGGTGCTGGTGCTGGGCGGCCGCGTACTGGTCGGCGCCGGGCGCCGGCCAGCCGGCCGCGGCCGGGGCCGGGGTCTGCTCGGGCCAGGTCTGCTGCTGCGGGACGTCCTCGCGGTACCAGGCGATGTCGGCGCCGTCGGCGTCCTCGGCGAAGCCGGCGGCCACCGCCTCGGCCCGCTCCTTGGCCTGCTGGGCCTCGTCGGCGGCGGCCAGGTAGGCGCCCAGCTCGTCGATCGGACGCTTGCCGAGCAGCTTGTCGCGGCCCTTGCCGACCGCCTCCAGGGTGGCGCCGAGCACGTTCTCCAGGGTGGCGAGCTTCACATCGACGTACTCGTCGACCTCGGGGCTCGGGCTGAGCCGCTGCGGCTGGAACTCCTCGCCGTCGGTCTCGCCGTCGGCCTCGAAGCCCGCGTCGCCGCGCAGCTTGGTCCGGCCGCGGCCGACCGCGCCGAGCGTCTTGGTCAGCACCACCTCGAAGTTGGCGAGCTTGCTGTCCACGTAGTCGTCGGCCTCGGCCCGCTGGGTGTCGACGTCGGCGCGGGCCTCGCTCAGGATCCGGTCGGCCTCGGACTGGGCCCGGCGGACCACCTCGGTGTCGGAGATCAGCGAACCGCGCTCGGCGTGCGCGCCCTGGATGATCCGGTCCGCCTCGGCCTGGGCCCCGGCCACCACCTGCTCGTGGTCGGCCATCACCGACTGGGCCTGGGCGAGTTCGGCGGGCAGGGCCGCCTTGAGGTCGTTGAGCAGGCCGATCAGCTCGGCCCGGTTCACCACGCAGGAGGCCGACATCGGCATCGAGCGGGCGTTCTCGACCGCCGCCACGATCTCGTCGACCTTGTTCTGCACGTCCACGGGGCTTCGTCTTTCCGTGTGCCGCCGACGGTCCGGCGGAGGCAGGCCCGGCGCGGTGGACCTCACCGCAGGGCAGGACTACAGACTGTACGGCCCCCGTGCGGCGAGCTCACAACGCCCGAGCCGAACCCGCTTCCGCCGCCCCGGACAAGCCATGACGAACCGGCAGGAAAGACCCGGCGCTACCGCTGGGCCCGGCGCTCCGCGATCCGCTCCACCAGCCGACGGTGCACCGTCTCCGGCAGCAGGTGCGACACGTCGCCGCCGTACGAGGCGACCTCCCTGACCAGCGTCGAGGACAGGAAGCTGTACGTCGGCGAGGTCGGCACGAACAGCGTCTCCACGCCGGTCAGACCGTGGTTCATCTGGGCCATCTGCAGCTCGTAGTCGAAGTCGCTGACCGCCCGCAGGCCCTTGATGATCGCGGGGATGCCGCGCTCCCGGCAGTAGTCCACCAGCAGCCCCTGGTGCGACTCGACCACCACGTTCCCGAACGGCGCGGCGACCTCCTCGATCAGGCCGATCCGCTCCTCGATGGTGAACATGCCCTGCTTGTTCGGGTTGATCGCGACCACGACGTGCACCACGTCGTACAGCTTCGAGGCCCGCTCGATGATGTCGAGGTGACCGTTGGTGATCGGGTCGAACGAACCGGGGCAGACGGCTCGGCGCATGGCGTGTGTGCTCCCTCGTGGGGTGACGGCTGCTGCGGGTCGCGGCCCGCTACTCGTGATCGCTGGCCCCGGCGGCGGCGCGACCGTACCAGAGGGTGCCCTCGCCGTAACGGCGGGAGCGCAGCACCTCGAAGCCCTCGGGCCAGCCGAACTCGCCGCCACGGGTGCTGCGCTCCACGGTGACGAGTGCGTCCTCCGCGAGCCAGCCTCCAGCCGACATTGTGATCAGCATCTCGCGCACCTCGTCGTCCGTCACCGCGTACGGCGGATCGAGGAAGACCAGGTCGTACGGGGGCTGCGGGGGCGGCCCGGCGATCACCTTCTCCGCCTTGGCGGCCCGCACCTCGGCGCCCGGCAGGGCGATGGTCCGGACGTTCTCCCGGATCACCCGGGCCGCCTGGGCGTCCGCCTCGACCAGCAGGACGTGCTCGGCGCCGCGGGACAGCGCCTCCAGGCCGACCGCGCCCGACCCGCCGAACAGGTCCAGCATCCGGGCCCCGTGCAGGGTGCCGCGGAACGCCTCCAGGGTGGAGAACATCGCCTCGCGGGCCTTGTCGGAGGTCGGACGGGTGCCCCGGCCGGGCGGTACGGCCAGCCGGCGGCCGCCGGCCGACCCGGCGATCACGCGGGTCATGGTGGTGGAAGGTCCTTTCGTCGCTGCCCGACCACGCTATCCCGATCTCCGCCCCGCCCTCACGCCGAGCGGGTGCGGCCCGGGGGCTCTCCCCCGGGCCGCACCGCGCCCGCCCGGAGGGTCAGCTCGCCTCGGAGCCCGCGCCCTGGCCCGGGACCGCCGCGCCGAGCAGGGCCGGCGAGGCGTAGCGGGACCAGGACAGGCAGCCGTCGGGCGGGCAGAACTCGGGGCGGCGCGGGTCGTGACCCAGCTCGCGCAGCTTGGTCCGGACGGAGTCGGGCGTGCGGCCGAAGCGGGCGGCGATCCGGGCGACGGTCTCGCCGTCGTGGAAGCGTCGGACCAGCTCCTCCTCGTGCTGCGGCACCCAGGGGGCGCCGTGGCCGGGGTACAGCTCGCGCAGCACGTCGCGGTCGGGGATGGGCTCGGAGACGTCGGCGACGATCGCCAGCGCCCGCAGCGCGCGGTTGAGCGCGATCCGCAGCGAGGCGACGTCCTCGACCGGCAGGCGGAGCCGGCCCGAGGCGAGCGGCGTGGCGGCCGCCCCCTCGCGCCAGCCGGTCAGGGTGAGGGTGACCTCTCGGTCGTCGTCGCTGGCGAGTTCGATCCGGAAGACCTTGTCGCCCAGCGGGAGCTCGTTGAGATGACGGAATGCCATGGCAGGACCCCCAAGTGTCGTGCCAGGTACGCACCTTGGGGGTGCGCCCTGAACAACTACATTCTCTCGCGGGGGTCTGACAATCCGGGCCGGCCGAGGACCCGCCCGACCCTTCCCCGGGCCGCTCAGCCCTTCTCCATGAAGGCCGCGCGGTCCTCGTCGAGCAGGCTCTCCAGCACGGTGCGCAGCTCCGGGTGGGCGGCCAGCTCCGGGTCCTCGGCGACCAGCCGGGTGGCCTCGGTCCGGGCGGTGCGGATGACCTCCTCGTCCTCCAGCACCGAGAGCACCTTGAGCGAGGACTTCACCCCGGACTGCGCCTGGCCCAGCACGTCGCCCTCGCGGCGCTGTTCGAGGTCGATCCGGGACAGCTCGAAGCCGTCCAGGGTGCCGGCCACCGCGTCCAGCCGGGCCCGGGCAGCGCTGCCCCCGGGCATCTCGCTGACCAGCAGGCACAGACCGGCCGCGCTGCCCCGGCCGACCCGGCCGCGCAGCTGGTGGAGCTGGGAGACGCCGAAGCGGTCGGCGTCCATGATGACCATCGCGGTGGAGTTGGGGACGTTGACGCCGACCTCGATGACCGTGGTGGCGACCAGGACGTCCACGTCCCCGGCCGAGAACCGGCGCATCACCTCGTCCTTGGCCTCCGGGGCGAGCCGGCCGTGCAGGATCTCCACCCGCAGGCCGCTCAGCGGGCCCTTCACCAGCATCTCGGCGGTCTCCACCACCGAGAGCGGGGGCCGCCGTTCGTCGCTCGCGGCGCCGGCGTCCGGGGTGGTGAGGTCCTCGAAGTCCTCCTCGGCCGCCTTGCGCCGCTTCTTGGCGGCCTTCGGGTCCGCGCCCGGCTCCTCGTCCCCGATCCGCGGGCAGACCACGTACGCCTGGTGGCCCTTGCCGACCTCCTCGCGGACCCGCTCCCAGGCCCGGGTGAGGAAGTTGGGCTTCTCCAGCGCGGGGACGACGTGGGTGGAGATCGGCGAGCGGCCGGCCGGGAGCTGGTCCAGGACGGAGGTCTCCAGGTCCCCGAAGACGGTCATCGCGACGGTGCGCGGGATCGGGGTGGCGGTCATCACCAGCAGGTGCGGCGGTTGTTCGCCCTTGGCGCGCAGCGCGTCCCGCTGCTCGACGCCGAAGCGGTGCTGCTCGTCCACCACGACCAGGCCGAGGTCCTGGAACTGGACCTTGTCCTCGATCAACGCATGGGTGCCGATGGCGATCCCGGCGGACCCGCAGGCCATGTCCAGCAGCGCCTGGCGGCGGGCGGCGACGCCCATCGAGCCGGTCAGCAGCACCACCCGGGTGCCCAGGTCGGAGCCGCCGAGCAGGCCGGCCTCGGCGAGGTCGCCCATCATCTCGACGATCGAGCGGTGGTGCTGCTGGGCCAGCACCTCGGTGGGCGCGAGCAGGACGGCCTGACCGCCGGCGTCCACCACCGCGAGCATGGCGCGCAGCGCCACCAGGGTCTTGCCGGAGCCGACCTCGCCCTGGAGCAGCCGGTGCATCGGGTGCTCGGTGGCCAGGTCGGCGGCGATCTCGGCGGAGACCTTCCGCTGGCCCTCGGTGAGGGTGAACGGCAGCCGGGCGTCGAAGGCGTCCAGCAGGCCACCGGGACGGGCCTCGCGCGGCTTGGCGGGCAGCGCGGAGTCGGCGGCCCGGCGCTGGGCGAGGGCGACCTGGAGGACGAAGGCCTCGTCCCAGCGCAGCCGGCTCTGGGCGCGCTCGCGGTCGGCCTGGCCGCGCGGGCGGTGGATCAGCTCCAGCGCCTCGGGCAGCGGGATCAGGTCGTGCCGCTCGCGCAGTTCGGCGGGCAACGGCTCGCCGACGTCGCCGAGGTGCTTGGTGAGCGCGGTCTCGATGCAGATCGACAGCTTCCAGCTGGGCATCTGCGCGCTGGCGCCGTACACCGGGATGAGCCGGCCGGCGAACTGCTTCGCGGCGTCCGACCCGGCGTCCTCGTCGAGCAGCTGGTAGTCGGGCGAGACCAGCTGGCGGCTGCGGTTGAAGACGCCGACCTTGCCCGCGAACAGGCCCTGGGCGCCGGCCTTGAGCTCCTTCTGCCGCCAGCCCTGGTTGAAGAAGACCAGCGAGAGCCGGCTGCGGCCGTCGGTGACCACCACCTCCAGCCGGTCGCCCTTGCGGCCGCGGAACGGGATCAGGGTGACCTTCTCGATCCGGGCCAGCACGGTGACGTGCTCGTCGATCTCCAGCTCGTCCAGGCTGGTGAGCTGGCCGCGTTCGACGTAGCGGCGCGGATAGTGGTGCAGCAGGTCCCCGACCGTGCGCAGCTTGAGGCTGTCGGCGAGCACCTTCGCGGTGCGGTCGCCGACGAGCTTGGTCAGTGGTTCATCGAGAGCGCCCATCAGCCCCCTGTTTACACCACGGCACCGACGAACAGCGGGCTGCTACTCGCCCGCTCGCCTCCGAGCCGAAGGGGCGGGGCGGGGGTTCACTCCACCCCGATGAGCAGCGGCGTGGACTCCTGGCCGCCGTGGAAGACCACCGAGTCCACCTCCGGCCGCTGCTGGCGGACGTGCGCCACCAGCCGGTCGGCGAGGGTCCGGTCGGCGCCCTCGCCGAGGATCAGGGTGACCAGTTCGCCGCCCGCGCCGAGCATCCGGTCCAGCACGCTCTCGCCGACCTCGGCCAGCCCGGCGCCGATCACCGCGACGTCCCCGTCGATCAGGCCGAGCACGTCGCCGGCCTGGCAGACCCCGGCCATGGTCCAGGACTCCCCCTCGGCGACGGCGAGTTCGGCGTACCGGGTGGCCCCGGCGGCGGAGGTCATGGCGACCACGTCCTCGTCGAAGCGGCGGCCGACCTCGTGCACCGCGAGCGCGGCCAGGCCCTGCACCGGCGAGCGGGTCGGCAGCACGGCGATCCGGACGCCCTCCTCGCGCAGCTGGTCGGCGGCGGCCCCGGCGGCGGCGCGCAGTTCGGGGTCGTTGAGCAGCAGCACCACCTCGCGGGCGGCCGAGCCGCGGACGGCGTCGGCGAGTTCGGCGCTGGCCGGGCGGCGGTCCGGGTCGGCGTGCAGGACGACGGCGCCGGCCTGCTCGCACAGCTCGGCCAGCCCCTCGCCGGACACCACCGAGAGCACCGCGCGGGCCCGCTCCTCGCGTTCGCCGCGTTCGGCGGCGGTGCCGGCCCGGGCGGCGGCCTCGGCGAAGTGGGTGATCCGGATCTGGTGCGGACGCCCGGCACCGACCCCGGCCTCCACCGCGGCGCCCGCGTCGTCCACGTGGACGTGCACGTTCCACAGGCCGTCGCCGCCGCCGATCACCAGGGAGTCGCCGAGCGCGGCGAGCCGTTCGCGCAGCGCGGGCAGCGCCTCGTCCGGCGCGTCCAGCAGGTAGATGACCTCGAAGGCGGGGTGGCCGGGGCCGGGGGGCCGCAGGTGGGTCGCGCAGCGCTCCACCGCCCGGACGTCCCCGCGCAGCGCGACCGGCCCCATCGGCTGGTGGCCGGCGACGGCGTCGGCGAGCGCACCGAGGACGGCCACCAGGCCGCGTCCGCCGGCGTCCACGACCCCGTTCTCGGCCAGCACGGCGAGCTGCTCGGGGGTGTGCCGCAGCGCGTCCCGGGCGGCCCGGTGGGCGGTGTCGGCGACCTGGGCGAGGCCGTCCCCGGCCCGTACCGCCTCGCGGGCGGCGACCCGGGCCACGGTCAGCAGGGTGCCCTCGACGGGCTCCGCGACGGCCTGGTAGGCGGAGTCGGCGGCCCGCTGCAGGGCGGCCCGCAGCTGTTCGGCGCCGCCGCCCTCGGCGAGCGTCTCGGCGGTGCCGCGCAGCCACTGGGCGAGGATCACCCCGGAGTTGCCGCGGGCCCCGACCAGCGCGCCGCGGGCCATCGCCCGGACGGTGTCGGCCAGTCCGGGCGCCGGGTCGGCGGCCGGGTCGGCGAAGCGGCTCTCCACCTCGGCGGCGGCGGACTCGACGGTCAGGTAGAGGTTGGTGCCGGTGTCGCCGTCCGGGACGGGATACACGTTGAGCGCGTCGATCTCCTCGCGGGCCTGGCCGAGCGCGCGCAGGGCGAGCTGGCACCAGGTGCGCACGGCCGGGGCGTCGAGCGTGTGCAGCACCAGGTCTCCTCCGGATGGGACGCCGACATGGCCGGGCGATGAACGGCAAGGGGTGATAGCGGCAGGTTATCGGGGGCCGGGGAGGGCCGCCCGGACCGGCGACCGGAGCGATCACTCGGCCGGTCATGGTAGTTTCGTGGGACGGAAGCAAGCGTTGTATGCTCTTCCGGTTGCCTGGAACCGTCCAGGCTCACCCCCTTGTCCGGTCCGGTGCACGCGAGTGTTCTGGTGGCTGAGTGGGGTTTTCGAAAGTAACTGATCTGAAGTCTTGGAGTGACTCCTGTGGCTGCCAACTGCGACGTCTGCGGCAAGGGGCCGGGCTTCGGCAACAGCATCTCCCACTCTCACCGCCGTACCCCCCGTCGTTGGAACCCCAACATCCAGACGGTGCGCGCTGTGATTGGGCGGACGCCGAAGCGGCTCAACGTCTGCACCTCGTGCATCAAGGCCGGTAAGGTCTCGCGCTGACGCGCAGACCGGCATGCCGGTCCTCCAGTGAGTCGGTTCATCCCCGGATGAGCCGGCTTCGCTGTTTCCGGGCCCGGTCAGGCTTTCCGGACGCACCGGCGACGGGCGGACCCCCTCGGGGGCCCGCCCGTCGTCGTTCTCCGGCCGGCCGGACGGGCCCGCCAAGAGGGACTAGCGCCAGCGCCAGGCGTGGTCGACCGGGCCGATCCCGGCGCCCAGGGCGAAGCCCCCGGCGATCGCGCCGGTGACGTACTCCTTGGCCGAGCCCACCGCCTCGGGCAGCGACTCGCCCTTGGCCAGACCGGCCGCGATCGAGCTGGCCAGGGTGCAGCCGGTGCCGTGGGTGTGCCGGTTGTCGTAGCGCGGCGCGCGGTACCAGTGCACCTCGCCGGGCCCGCCGTACAGCAGGTCGGCGGCCTCGCCGGCCAGGTGGCCGCCCTTGACCAGCACCCAGCTCGGCCCGAGGTCCGCCAGCGCCTCGGCGGCGGACAGCATCTGCGACTCGTTCTCGACGGTGCGGCCGGTGAGCTGCGTCACCTCGTGCAGGTTGGGGGTGACCAGGGTGGCGACCGGCAGCAGCCTGGCGCGGACGGTGGCGACCGCCTCGGCGGCCAGCAGCGCGTCCCCGTGCTTGGAGACGCCGACCGGGTCGACCACCACCGGGGCGTCCACCCCGGCGAGCAGCTCGGCGACGGTCTCGACCAGTTCGATCGAGGCCAGCATGCCGGTCTTCACCGCCTGCACCCCGATGTCGTCCACCACGCTGCGGAACTGCGCCCGGACGGCTTCGGCCGGCAGTTCCCAGTAGCCCTGGACACCGAGCGAGTTCTGCGCGGTGACGGCGGTGATCACGCTCATGCCGTGGACGCCCAGGGCGAGCATCGCCTTGAGGTCGGCCTGGATGCCGGCGCCGCCGCCGGAGTCGGAGCCGGCGACGGTGAGCACGCGGGGAGGTGCGGTGGAGTGCATGCCGCCCAACCTACCCGCGCGGCTTCAGAGCACCGCCTCGGACTCCGCCCAGCGGTCCTCCGGCACGGTCTTCAGCCTGGTCACCGCGTCACCGATCGGCACCAGCTCGATGCCGGTCCGGCGCAGCGCGGTGAAGTGCCCGAACGCGCCCCGGTGGACGGCCTCCACCGCGTGCCAGCCGAAGCGGGTGGCGAGCACCCGGTCCCGGGCGGTCGGGGTGCCGCCGCGCTGGGTGTGGCCGAGGATGACCGGGCGGGCCTCCTTGCCGAGCAGGTTCTCCAGCTCGTGGGCCAGCCGGTTGCCGATCCCGCCGAAGGTGCGGTGGCCGTACTGGTCGACCTCGCCGTGGTCGAAGCGCATGGTGCCGGGCACCGGGGAGGCGCCCTCGGCGACGGCGATGATGGCGAACTTCTTGCCGCGGGCGAAGCGGTCCTCGACCATCCGGGCCACCGCCTCGATGTCGAAGGGCTTCTCCGGGATCAGGATGCCGTGCGCGCCGCCGGCCATGCCCGCGGTGAGGGTGATCCAGCCGGTGTGCCGGCCCATCAACTCGACCACCATGACGCGCTGGTGGGACTCCGCGGTGGTCTTCAGCCGGTCGATCGCCTCGGTCGCCACGTGCACCGCGGTGTCGAAGCCGAAGGTGACGTCGGTGGCGTCGATGTCGTTGTCGATGGTCTTGGGCACGCCGACCACCGGCAGCCCGGCCTCGCTGAACTGCTTGGCGGCGGTGAGCGTCCCCTCCCCGCCGATCGCGATCAGCGCGTCGATGCCGATGTCCCGGGCCAGCGTCTTGGCGTTCTCCACCGCCCACGCGATCCGCTCGCGCTGCACCCGGGCCGAGCCCAGGATGGTGCCGCCGAGGGTGAGCAGACCGGTGACGTCGTCGTGCGAGACCGGCCGGGTGCGGCCCTCGATCAGACCGAGGAAGCCGTCCAGGATGCCCACGATCTCGTCGCCGTGGACGTCCGTGCCCCGGTGCACGACCGAGCGGATCACCGCGTTGAGGCCGGGGCAGTCGCCGCCGCTGGTCAGGACACCGATGCGCATGTGTGGTGTGCTCTCGCTCGCAGTGGTTCAGACCACCCGCGCCGGACGGCGGGCGGGCCAGGATGACGCAAGCCTACGCAAATCGCACCCTCGAAGCCCGTCCGCCGCACCTGGGGAGCGTCACGTGCCGCACCGGCGTCCAGCCCGAATCCCCCGTCCGCCGTAGCTCATTCGGAGAAGTGGTCCCAGCCGCCGACCCGGTCCCAGGGCGCGCCGTCCACCGTCACCCGACCGCTGCGCGAGCCCCGCGGGCGGCCGGTCACCTCGCCCACCACCCGCCAGCGGGACGGGAGTTGGACCCCGCGCGGAAAGGTCGCCACGATCGCGTGGTCCTCCCCGCCGGAGAGCACCCAGACCAGCGGGTCCACCCCGACCGCCTGACCGATGTCGGCCATCTGCGCCGGGACGTCGAAGTCGGCGGCCTTGAGGTCGATGTCCACCTCGCTGGCCCGGGCCACGTGGCCGAGGTCGGCGACCAGCCCGTCGCTCACGTCGATCATCGAGGTCGCGCCCAACTCGGCGGCGGCCGGGCCCGCGTGGTACGGCGGCTCGGGCCGGCGGTGCGCCTCGACGAAGGCCCGCGGGGAGCGGAAGCCGCGCTGCAGCACGGTCAGTCCGGCGGCCGACCAGCCCAGCCAGCCGCACACCGCGACCACGTCGCCGACCTGGGCGCCGGAGCGCGTCACCGCCGCGCGCCCCTGGAGGTCGCCGAGCGCCGTGATGGCCAGCGTGACGGTGTCACCGCGCACCACGTCGCCCCCGACCACCGTCGCCCCGGCGACCTGGCACTCGTCGCGCAGCCCGTCCATCAGCTCGGTGGCCCAGGTGGTCGGCAGGTCGGCGGGGGCGACCAGGCCGAGCAGGATCGCGGTGGGCACCGCGCCCATCGCGGCCACGTCGGCGAGGTTCTGGGCGGCGGCCTTGCGGCCCACGTCGTAGGCGGTGGACCAGTCCCGGCGGAAGTGCCGGTGCTCGATCAGGACGTCCGTGGTGGCCACCACCCGGCCGTCCGGCGCCTTCACCACCGCGGCGTCGTCCCCGGGGCCGAGGTCGACCGCGTCGGTGAGCGGTACCCGCGCGGTCAGCTCCCTGATGAGGCCGAACTCGCCGAGCTCGCCCACGGTCCCCTGCATCTGCCGTCCTCTCGCATGTCCTTCCCGGATGGCACTGCCCTCCGGATTCCGGTCCCCGTCGCTCCCCCGCGCGCAGCGTACGCCCTTCGGGGGTGCGGAAGTCTCCCCTCCCCGGCCCGCTGCGCGGTAGCGTGGTGATCAGCCTGCCGGCGAGCCCGCACCCACCCCTGCGCCAGACCGCGCGGTCCCGGCGGCGATCCCCCCAACCAGGCCGCCGGGAGGTCACCCGTGGTACAGGCATACATCCTGATCCAGACCGAGGTAGGAAAGGCCACCGCGGTGGCCGAGACGATCGCCAAGATCCCCGGTGTGATCACCGCCGAGGACGTCACCGGACCGTACGACGTGATCGTCAAGGCCGAGGCCCCGACGGTGGACGACCTGGGCCGGATGGTGGTCGCCAAGGTCCAGAAGGTGGAGGGCATCACCCGCACCCTCACCTGTCCGGTGGTCCACCTGTAGTCCCCGGCTACCATCGGCGGGTGGCCCGACGACTCCGCATCCCCGAGGCGCTGACGGCGCTCCCCGCACCGATCCGCTGGCTGGCCCTGCCCGTCGCGCTGACCTGCACGGTCGTCCTGCTGGTCGGCAGTTGGGGTTCGGCCGACCAGGACGTGGCGGCCCCCCAGCCCAGCGGGAAGGCCGCCGACTACTGCCGGAAGCTGACCGCCGCGCTGCCCGCCGAGCTGCTCGGCCACGCCCGCAGGGACCCGTCGCCCGCCTCGCCGTACACGGCCGCCTGGGGCGACTCGCACCGGGTGGTGCTGCGCTGCGGCATCGACCGGCCGGAGGAACTGGACGGCGAGCACGCCAAGGACTGGTCCCCGACCGTCGACGACGTCACCTGGTGGTCCCAGCAGCTCGGCGACGGCGGCCACCGCTTCGTGACGACCATGCGCGCCGCCTACGTCGAGGTGACCGTCCCGGCCGGGGCCGCGCAGAACCCCTTCGACCCGGCGGCCGCCCTGACCGACGCGGTGAAGGCCAACATCCCGGGCTGACCCGGACCAGGGAACCCTCGGAGCCCGCTCCGCCTCGGTGGCGGAGCGGGCTCCGACGCGTACGGACCCGCTACCGCAGCCCGGTCGAGCGGCGCAGCGCGGTCTGCAGCAGCCGGTCGATCAGCTCCGCGTACGAGACTCCGCTGGCCTCCCACATCTTCGGGTAGGCGGAGATCGGGGTGAAGCCCGGCATGGTGTTGATCTCGTTGATCATCCAGGAGCCGTCCTCCAGCAGGAAGAAGTCCACCCGGGCCAGGCCCTCGCAGCCGAAGGCCTCGAACGCGGCCACCGCCTGGCGCCGGATCTCGGCGACCTCCGACTCGGTCAGCTCGGCCGGGATCCGCACCTCGGAGGAGTCGATGTACTTGGCCTCGAAGTCGTAGAAGTCGAAGCCCTCGCCGACCAGCACCTCGGCCGGGACGCTGGCCCGCGGGCCGTCCTCGAACTCCAGCACCCCGCACTCGATCTCGCGGCCGGACACGCCCGCCTCGATGATCAGCTTGGGG
This sequence comes from Kitasatospora sp. NPDC089509, assembly GCF_044749365.1. Taxonomy (NCBI): domain Bacteria; kingdom Bacillati; phylum Actinomycetota; class Actinomycetes; order Kitasatosporales; family Streptomycetaceae; genus Kitasatospora; species Kitasatospora sp. NPDC089509. The sequence continues at coordinate 83,007 of NZ_JBIVHS010000032.1, forward strand.
TCGTGCCGACGGGCCTCCTCGATCGCGGCGTCCAGCCCGGCCAGGTCACCGACCTTGGTGATGCCGATGCTGGAACCGGCCCGGCAGGGCTTCACGAACACCGGCAGACCGAGCTCGGCGACCCGCTCGCGCACCGCGGCGCGGCCCGCCTCGGTCTCCCAGTCGCGCGGCCGCACGATCGTGTAGTGGCCGACGCCCAGACCGTGCGAGGCCAGGATCCGCTTGGCGAACTCCTTGTCCATGCCGGCCGCGCTGGCCAGCACGCCGTTGCCGACGTACGGGACGCCGGAGAGCTCCAGCAGCCCCTGCAGGGTGCCGTCCTCGCCCCAGGGCCCGTGCAGCAGCGGGAACACCACGTCGACCTCACCGAGGGCCTTGGGGGCGCTCCCCGGCTCGCTCAGCAGCACCTCACGGCTGCCCGGGGAGACCGGCAGCGCGACCTGCCCGTCGACGGCCTCGGCGACGTGCGCCACGTCCGGCAGCCTGCCGTCGGTGATCGCCATCCGGGCCGGCTCGTCACTGGTCAGCGCCCAGCGGCCCTCGTGGGTGATGCCGATCGGCAGCACGTCGTACTTGTCACGGTCGATCGCCCGGAGAACGCTGCCCGCGGTGGAGACCGAGATCGCGTGCTCGGAGCTGCGCCCGCCGAAGACCAGCGCGACGCGCGGCTTCGGGGCGGACGGGTTCGGGGAGGTCTGTTCGATGCTCATATCGGGTTTGAGACTACCGTGCGAGGTGTTTCCGGGAAGTCAACGCCTTTCCGGAAGTCGCCGTCCGTCCGGGGCCTCCCGCCGGATCAGGGCCGGTGCGCCTGCCGGCGCTCCGCCTTCGCCGAACGGGACATCAGCGCCTGCAGCGCCTCCTGGGTCGGCCGCCCGTTGTGCACCACGTCCACCACGGCCTCGACGATCGGCATGTCGACGCCGCTGCGCCGGGCCAGGTCGAGCACCGACTCGCAGGACTTGACGCCCTCCGCGGTCTGCCGGGTGGCCGCGATGGTCTCGGCCAGCGACATCCCCCGGCCCAGGTTCATCCCGAAGGTGTTGTTGCGCGACAGCGGCGAGGAGCAGGTGGCGACCAGGTCGCCCATCCCGGCGAGCCCCGCGAAGGTGTGCGGGTCGGCGCCCAGCACCTCGCCGAGCCGGGTGGTCTCGGCCAGCCCGCGGGTGATCAGCGTCGCCTTGGTGTTGTCGCCGAGCCCCATCCCGGCCGCCATGCCGACGGCCAGGCCGATCACGTTCTTCACCGCGCCGCCGAGCTCGCAGCCGAGCACGTCGGTGTTGGTGTACGGCCGGAAGTACGGCGTGTGGCAGGCCGCCTGGAGCCGCTTGGCGACCGCCTCGTCGGTGCAGGCGACCACGCTGGCGGCGGGCTGCCGGTTGGCGATCTCCTTGGCCAGGTTGGGTCCGCTGACCACCGCGACCCGCTCCGGGCCGACCTTGGTGACCTCGTCGATCACCTCGCTCATCCGCTTGGCGGTGCCGAGTTCGATGCCCTTCATCAGGCTCACCAGCACGGTCTGCGGCTCGATCAGCGGGGCCCAGGCGGCCAGGTTGTCCCGCAGCGTCTGCGAGGGCACCACGAGCACCGCGAAGTCGGCGCCGGCCAACGCCTCGGCGGCGTCGGTGGTGGCCCGGACGGAGTCGGGCAGCCGGACGCCCGGCAGGTAGTCCGGGTTCTCGTGGGTGGTGTTGACGGCGTCCACCAGCTCCTGGCGGCGGGCCCACAGCACGACCTCGCAGCCCGCGTCGGCCAGCACCATCGCGAAGGCGGTGCCCCACGATCCGGTCCCCATCACTGCGCAGCGGGTCACCGGCCCGTCCCCTCGGTGTCGTTGTTCTGGTCGTTGTCCTGGGCGTCGCCCTTGGGGGCGCCCTTGGCCCGGCGGCGCTCGGCCAGCGCGGCGGCGGCCCGCTGGCGGGCGGCCCTGCGCATGTCGAAGCGCTCGGCCGGCGGCTGCTCGCCGCGGATGTCGGCGAGCACGGCGGTGATCGCCGTCATGATGTCCTCGGTGGCGTCGTTCAGCACCTGGGCGGTGAGCTCCTGGCCCTGGTACCTGCTCAGGTCGACCGCGGGCCCGGCCGCGACGGTCACCTTGTGGCGCGGGAACAGGTTGAACCTGCCCTTGCCGAAGCCGGTGCGGCCGTACGGCGGGATGATCTCGTGCGCGCCCCAGTGGGCGACCGGGATGACCGGCGCCCCGGTCATCAGCGCGACCCGGGCGACCCCGCTCTTGCCGGTCATCGGCCACAGGTCCGGGTCCCGGGTGAGCGTTCCCTCCGGGTAGAACTGCACGCACTGGCCGTTGTTGACGGCGTCGATCGCGGCCCGGAACGCCTGCGCGGCGTCGGTGGACTCGCGGAACACCGGAATCTGTCCGGTCTTGCGCAGCATGAATCCGATGAAGGGAATCGAGAACAGCGAGGACTTGCCGAGAATCCGCGGGGGGCGGCCGCTGTTGTACTGCCAGTGCGCGTAGATCACCGGGTCGATGATCGAATTGTGGTTCACCGCGGCGATGAAGCCGCCTTCTTTCGGAAGGTGCTCCCAGCCCCGCCAGTCGGGCTTCACCAGGACGGTGTTCACCGGCTTCACCAGCACGGCCGCGAAGCGGTACCAGATCCCGTAGTCGGCGTTGCCGAACTTGGCGTACGAGCGGCGGGCCACCCCAGCTCCTTCTCATCCGATGCGGCACGTGGGGTGCCGCGGTCATGACCTCCCGGTGCCGCGCACCGCTGCGACCGGGGCCCGGCTCACGGGCGCGGAACAGTGTCGCCCGCCTGCTCACCGACTGTCGAGCGACCGCGCCAACCCGTCGGGCGGGCGTGATCAAACGCACGTCCGCACAGCTCGGACGGCCTGGCGAGGGCTCCGGGACCGGCGACAGAATGACGCCGATGACCCAGGACACCGTACGCCCCAGCGGGCCCGTCGCGCCCGCCGCACCCGCCGCCGACTGGTCGCTGGTGCTGCCGCTCAAGCCGCTCGCCCTGGCGAAGAGCCGACTGGCCCCCTACGCCGGGCCGCACCGGGCCGAGCTGGCCCTGTCCTTCGCCCTGGACACGGTCACCGCCGCGCTGGCCACCCCGGGCGTCTCGCGCGTCCTGGTGGTCACCCGGGACGCCACCGCCGGTGCCCGACTGGCCGAGCTCGGCGCCGTGGTGGTCGCCGACGAGCCCGGCGGCGGCCTCAACCGGGCGCTGGCGCACGGCGCCTCGGCCGCCCTGGCCCTCGCCCCGCGGACCCCGCTGGCCGCCCTCTCCGCCGACCTGCCGGCCCTGCGCCCGGCCGAACTCGCCCGGGTGCTGGGCGCGGTGCCGACGGACGGCCGGGCCTTCCTGGCGGACTCCCCCGGCCTCGGCACCACCCTGCTCGCCAGCACCCCCGGGCGTCCGCTGTCCCCCGCCTTCGGGGACGGCTCACGGGCCCGGCACGCGGCCGGCGGGGCGCTCGAACTGCGCCTGCCGGACGTGGAGTCGGTGCGTCGGGACGTCGACACCGGCGCCGATCTCGGCGAGGCCGCGGTGCTCGGCCTCGGCCCGTACACCCGTGCGCTGTTCGCCCGCCTGGACCGCTGCTGACCGGCCGGATCGTCCGACCCCCTCGCTATGCTGCTGACATGCAGGCCACCGCGTTCACCTTCGACCCCGCCACCCGGGCCGGCTCCGTGCTGCTCGACGACGGGACCCCGGTGCCGTTCGACACGGCCGCCTTCGACGCCGGCGGCCTGCGGCTGTTGCGGCCCGGCCAGCGGGTGCGGATCCGCACCGAGGGCACCGGCGGGGCCCGCCGGGTGGTCTTCGTGACCCTGCAGACCTTCCCCGACCCGGCCGACGGGCGCTGAGCCCCCCCTCCACCGCCCGGTTCCCGCAGGTCGCACGGTTCCCCGTGCCCGGCCGACGGCCGCCCTCGATTCCTGACTGAGCGCCCGGATATCGAAAGAGCCGCGGCCACCCCTCCCGCGCAGTGCGGGGTCGGGTGGCCGCGGCTCCGAAGCGAAGACCCGTCCGAGGACGGTCGCGCGGGACTTACTTGGCCGAGGCCTTGCGCGCGGTGGTCTTGCGGGTGGCGGTCTTCTTCGCCGGCGCCGTCTTCTTGGCCGTGGCGGTCGCCTTCTTGGCGGTGGCCGTGGTCTTCTTGGCGGCGGCCGTGGTGGTCGCCTTCTTGACGGCGGCCGTCTTCTTGGTCGCGGCGGCCTTGGTCGCAGCGGCCTTGGTCGCGGTCGCCGTGGTCTTCTTGGCAGCGGCGGTGGTGGCCTTCTTGGTGGCGGTCGCCTTCTTCGCGGCGGTGGCCGTGGTCTTCTTGGCGGCAGCCGTGGTGGTCGCCTTCTTGGCGGCGGCCTTCTTGGCCGGGGCGGCGGCGGCAGCGGTGGCGGCGCGCTTGGTGGCGGCACGCTTGGCGGCCGGGGTCGCGGCGACACCGGTCTTGCCCGGGGTGAGCGAGCCCTTGGGGGCCTTCTTCACCGAGGGGCCTTCCTTCGGCAGCTTCTTGCTGCCGCTGACCAGGTCCTTGAAGCCCTGACCCGGACGGAAGCGGGGGACCGAGGTCTTCTTGACCTTGACCCGCTCGCCGGTCTGCGGGTTGCGGGCGAAGCGCGCGGAGCGCTCCACCTTCTCGAAGGTGCCGAAACCGGTGACCGAAACCCGGTCACCGGCCACAACGGCACGGACCATGGTGTCGAGCACTGCGTCGACGGCCTCTGCGGCAGCCTTGCGACCGCCCAGCTGCTCGGCCACCGCTTCGACAAGCTGAGCCTTGTTCACGTCTTCCCCTTCGGAAACGGGCGCCGGATGATTCCATCCGTTCTTTTCGCACGTTAGGTATGTATCTGCGGACTTTCAATTACCAAACGCGCGAATCACCCTAGTGTCGCAATGGATTTGCGCGTCCGCGACCTCAGTCGAGGGGCGGGCGCCCCTCGTCGAGGTCATGTACAAAGCGACTCAACCGCCTTGCCGCCTCCGGAAGATCGCGCTTGGCGGTCTCCGTGACGATGAGCAGTTGACGGGTGAGAGCGGTCTTTGCATCGACAGACACGTTCAGCGCATGCACGCGGGCGTGAGCTTGCTTCAACCGCTCGGCCACAAGCGCGTAGAGCGCTGCGACTTCCTGGTCGTCCGGCGCCTCAGCTGGTGTTGCGGAGGTGACGTCCGGCCGATCGTCAATTCGGCGTTCGGATCCCCGGCCCGTGGACTCCTCGGACGCGGGTTCGCCGCCCGCGTACGGAGGTTCATGGTGCCGGTGCATGTACTGATTGTGCCATCTACCCGCAGTTGTACTTGCGCGGGGCCCTCTTCCGCAAAGCCGAATGGGCAATCCGGGGAGGGGGCACCGCTAACTCGTGCTCCGGAACGCCGGATGGCCCGGCCCCCCCGAAGGGGAGCGCGGGCCATCCGGTGGATCGTCCGATTGCCTGTTCTGAGGGGAACTCAGGAGACAGGCAGAGTACGGGGCTTGAAGGCCGGACGGGTCGCCTCGTAGGCGGCGATGTCGGCCTCGTTCGCCAGCGTGATGCTGATGTCGTCCAGGCCGTTGAGCAGCCTCCACCGGACGTTGTCGTCCAGTTCGAAGGACTCGACGACTCCTTCGGCCCGGACTTCGCGCTTCTCCAGATCAACGGTGATCTCGGCCAAAGGGTCACTCTCGGTGAGCGACCAGAGTCGTTCCACGACCTCCTGCGGCAGCACGACGGTCAGCAGACCGTTCTTCAGGGAGTTGCCCCGGAAGATGTCGGCGAAGCGCGAGGAGATGACCGCGTGGAAGCCGTAGTTCTGCAGCGCCCAGACGGCGTGCTCGCGGGAGGAGCCGGTGCCGAACTCCGGTCCGGCCACCAGGACGGTGGCACCCCGGCGCTCGGGCCGATTGAGGACGAACGACTCGTCCTTGCGCCAGGCTTCGAACAGGCCGTCCTCGAAACCGGATCGGGTGACCTTCTTGAGCCAATGGGCCGGGATGATCTGGTCGGTGTCCACGTTGCTGCGGCGCAGCGGGACGGCCCGGCCGGTGTGGGTGGTGAACTTCTCCATGGCTCAGGCCTCCACGGCGACGTTGGCGGATGCGGCGGACAGGTCGGCGGGAGCCGCCAGCCGGCCCAGGACGGCGGTCGCGGCGGCGACCTGCGGGGAGACCAGGTGGGTGCGGCCGCCCTTGCCCTGCCGGCCCTCGAAGTTGCGGTTCGAGGTGGAGGCGCAGCGCTCCCCGGGGGCGAGCTGATCGGGGTTCATGCCCAGGCACATCGAGCAGCCGGCGTGCCGCCATTCGGCCCCGGCGGCGGTGAACACCTTGTCCAGGCCCTCCTCGACGGCCTGCAGGGCGACCCGCACCGAGCCGGGGACGACCAGCATCCGCACGCCGCCGGCGACCGAACGGCCCTCCAGGACCGCGGCCGCGGCCCGCAGGTCCTCGATCCGGCCGTTGGTGCAGGAGCCGACGAAGACCGCGTCGACGGCGACCTCGCGCAGCGGGGTGCCGGGCGTGAGGCCCATGTACGTCAGGGCGTTCTCGGCGGCCGCGCGCTCCTGCGGGTCGGCGAAGTCCTGGGGGTCCGGGACGGCCGAGCCGAGCGGGAGGCCCTGGCCCGGGTTGGTGCCCCAGGTGACGAACGGGGTGAGGGTGCTCGCGTCGATGACCACCTCGTGGTCGAAGACCGCGTCCTCGTCGGTGACCAGGGTCCGCCAGTACTCGACGGCGGCGTCCCAGTCCTCGCCGTGCGGGGCGTGCGGACGACCCTGGAGGTAGGCGAAGGTGGTCTCGTCCGGGGCGATCATCCCGGCCCGGGCGCCGGCCTCGATGGACATGTTGCAGACGGTCATCCGGGCCTCCATGGACAGGCTCCGGATCGCCGAACCGCGGTACTCCAGGACGTAGCCCTGGCCGCCGCCGGTGCCGATCTTCGCGATGACGGCCAGGATCAGGTCCTTGGCCGTGACGCCCTCGGGGAGTTCACCCTCGACGGTGACGGCCATGGTCCGGAACGGCGCCAGCGGCAGGGTCTGGGTGGCCAGCACGTGTTCGACCTGGCTGGTGCCGATGCCGAACGCCAGTGCGCCGAAGGCGCCGTGGGTGGAGGTGTGGGAGTCGCCGCAGACCACGGTGGTGCCGGGCTGGGTCAGGCCGAGCTGGGGGCCGACCACGTGCACCACGCCCTGCTCGACGTCGCCGAGCGAGTGGATCCGGACGCCGAACTCGGCCGCGTTGCGGCGCAGGGTCTCCAGCTGCACCCGGGAGACCGGGTCGGCGATCGGCTTGTCGATGTCCAGGGTCGGGGTGTTGTGGTCCTCGGTGGCGATCGTCAGATCGGTGCGGCGGACCTTCCGGCCGGCCAGCCGCAGCCCGTCGAAGGCCTGCGGGCTGGTCACCTCGTGGAGCAGGTGCAGGTCGATGAACAGGAGGTCGGGCTCGCCCTCCGCGCGCCGCACGACGTGGTCGTCCCAGACCTTCTCTGCGAGTGTCCGTCCCATCGGATTCCCTCCAGCCGGCCGCGTTGCCGGCCTTCTCGTGTCGTCGAGGTCAGCTGCCCACGCCGCCCCTGCGGAGCGCGTTCGCGAGACCTGCACACCGGATCGCTGTCCACGATGCGGACACTCTGACGAGGTCCCATCCTGGATGTCTCCCGGGCTGCTGCATCCAGGGTGGCGCTTTTCGCCGGAGATTGAACTTGCGTCTCGCGGAATGAGACTGCAGTCTTAGCGCATGGACAACACTAGCGGCGTCGGCGTTCTCGACAAGGCCGCTCTGGTGCTGAGCGCACTGGAGTCGGGCCCCGCCACGTTGGCGGGGCTGGTCGCCGCCACCGGTCTGGCGCGCCCCACGGCCCACCGGCTCGCCGTCGCACTCGAACACCACCGTCTGGTCACCCGGGACATGCAGGGGCGGTTCATCCTCGGCCCCCGACTGTCCGAACTCTCCGCCGCGGCGGGCGAGGACCGGCTGCTCGCCACCGCGGGCCCGGTCCTGACCCACCTGCGCGACGTCACCGGCGAGAGCGCACAGCTCTACCGCCGGCAGGGCGAGATGCGGATCTGCGTGGCCGCCGCCGAGCGGCTCTCCGGTCTGCGGGACACCGTCCCGGTCGGCAGCACCCTGCCGATGAAGGCCGGCTCGGCCGCCCAGGTCCTGCTGGCCTGGGAGGAGCCCGAGCGGCTCCACCGCGGCCTCCAGGGTGCCCGGTTCACCGCCACCGCGCTGAGCGGCGTGCGGCGGCGCGGCTGGGCCCAGTCGATCGGCGAGCGGGAGCCGGGCGTCGCGTCCGTCTCCGCGCCCGTCCGCGGCCCCTCCAACCGCGTGGTGGCCGCCGTCTCCGTCTCCGGCCCGATCGAGCGCCTGACCCGCCACCCGGGCCGGCTGCACGCCCAGGCCATCATCGAGGCCGCGAACCGGCTCACCGAGGCGCTGCGCCGGAGCTGACCCGGCCGACCGACTCCCCCACCCACCCCCACTCCCCCCACCGAAGAACACGAAGGCCCCGCTCGGAGTCGAGCGGGGCCTTTCGAGATATTCGTGTCGGAAAGCAAAAAGACCCCGCCGGGCGGGGCCTTTCATTTTCTGGCTGGGGTACCAGGACTCGAACCTAGACTAAATGAACCAGAATCACTCGTGCTGCCAATTACACCATACCCCAACGCAAAGCAAGGGCCGATGGTCATGCCCTCGGAAGGGCCACAGCCATCGGCTTCCTGCTCTGAAGTACCCCCGACCGGATTCGAACCGGCGCTACTGCCGTGAGAGGGCAGCGTGCTAGGCCGCTACACAACGGGGGCATCCTGGCGATCCCTTGCGGGATCAGTACCCCCGACCGGATTCGAACCGGCGCTACTGCCGTGAGAGGGCAGCGTGCTAGGCCGCTACACAACGGGGGCTTTCCAGGCGATCCCTTGCGGGATCAGTACCCCCGACCGGATTCGAACCGGCGCTACTGCCGTGAGAGGGCAGCGTGCTAGGCCGCTACACAACGGGGGCTTG
>NZ_JBIVHS010000032.1:92064-100870 GCF_044749365.1 Kitasatospora sp. NPDC089509
TTGGATCTTCACTTGTACTGCGGGTGACCGTTGCCGGTCGTACTGCGCTGGGGTACCAGGACTCGAACCTAGACTAAATGAACCAGAATCACTCGTGCTGCCAATTACACCATACCCCACCAGAGTTGAACCCCAGCGGGGCCTTCTCAGGCGTTGCACCTCTCGGTCGGTCCCGTTCCGAGGGGCTTTCGCTCCCTCGTCCGTTCCCTCCCGGGCGGCGCAGAAAGAACATTACCCGACGTCTGCCCTGGCTCCAAAATCGATAACCGCAGGCAGCGGCCAGGGGGCCGGCGGATGACCTCCGGGTGCGCCGCGGGCCCGGCACCAGGCCGGGCCCGCGGGGCTGCTCAGGAGGCGCTCAGCGGCCGCTTCAGGCGGTCGGAGCGGCGTCCAGGGCGGAACGCAGCCGGCGGAGCGTCTCGGGGCGGCCGAGCAGCTCCATCGACTCGAACAGCGGCGGGGAGACCCGGCGGCCGGTGACGGCCACCCGCAGCGGCGTGAAGGCGAACTTGGGCTTGATGCCCAGCCCGTCCACCAGCGCCTCGCGCAGCGCGGCCTGGATCGGCTCCGGGGTGAAGTCCCCGAGCTCCTCCAGCGCCTTGATGCTGGCCTCCAGCACCGGGCGGGAGTCGGCGGTGAGCACCTTGGCGGCGTCGTCCGGGTCGAGGGTGAAGTCGGCCGGGTCGACGAACAGGAAGCCGGCCATGTTCACGATCTCGCCGAGCACGACCATCCGCTCCTGGGTGAGCGGGGCGATCCGGGCCAGCAGGTCCAGCTGCTCGGCGGTCGGCTCGGCCGGCAGCAGGTCGGCGCCCTGGAGGAACGGCACCAGCCGGCGGACGAAGTCCTCCGGGGCCAGTCGGCGGACGTGCTCGGCGTTGATCGCCTCGCACTTCTTCAGGTCGAAGCGGGCCGGGTTGGAGTTCACCTTGGCCACGTCGAAGGCGGCGACCATCTCGTCCATGTCGAACAGGTCGCGGTCCTCGGCCAGCGACCAGCCCAGCAGGGACAGGTAGTTGAGCAGGCCCTCGCGGATGAAGCCGCGCTCGCGGTACATGTTGAGCGAGGCCTGCGGGTCGCGCTTGGAGAGCTTCTTGTTGCCCTCGCCCATCACGTACGGCAGGTGGCCGAAGCGCGGGGTGGTGCCCTCGCCGACACCGATCTCGGCGAGCGCCGCGTACAGCGCGATCTGCCGCGGGGTGGAGGACAGCAGGTCCTCACCGCGCAGCACGTGGGTGATGCCCATCAGGGCGTCGTCCACCGGGTTGACCAGGGTGTACAGCGGGGCGCCGTTGGCCCGGACGATGCCGTAGTCCGGCACGTTCTCCGGCTCGAAGGTGAGCGTGCCGCGCACCAGGTCGTCGAAGGAGATGGTCCGGTCGGGCATCCGGAAGCGCAGGATCGGCTCGCGCTTCTCCAGCTTGTAGACGGCGACCTGGTCGTCCGTCAGGTTCCGGCAGTGGCCGTCGTAGCCGGAGGCCTTGCCGGCCGCGCGGGCGGCCTCGCGGCGGGCGTCCAGCTCCTCGGTGCTGCAGTAGCAGTGGTACGCGTGGCCGGCCTCGTGCAGGCGACGGGCGACGTCCGCGTAGATGTCCATCCGCTGCGACTGGCGGTACGGCGCGTGCGGGCCACCGACCTCCGGGCCCTCGTCCCAGTCCAGGCCGAGCCAGCTCATGGCCTCCAGCAGCTGGACGTACGACTCCTCGGAGTCGCGGGCGGAGTCGGTGTCCTCGATCCGGAAGACCAGCTTGCCGCCGGTGTGGCGGGCGTAGGCCCAGTTGAACAGGGCCGTGCGGACCATGCCCACGTGGGGGTTGCCGGTCGGGGACGGACAGAAGCGAACCCGGACGGCCGGGTCAGTGTTAGCCACGCTTGATCACCTTGTTGGTGAGAGTGCCGATGCCTTCGATGGAGACGGCGACCTCGTCGCCGACGTTGAGCGGGCCCACCCCTGCGGGCGTGCCGGTGAGGATGACGTCGCCGGGCAGCAGCGTCATGGCCTCGGAGATGTGGACGACCAGCTCGGCGACCGAGCGGATCATCAGGGAGGTGCGACCGGTCTGGCGGAGCTCGCCGTTGACCGTGCAGGTGATGGCGAGGTCGGCCGGGTCGACGTCGGTCTCGATCCACGGGCCCAGCGGGCAGGCGGTGTCGAAGCCCTTGGCCCGGGCCCACTGGCCCTCGCGCTGCTGGACGTCCCGGGCGGTGACGTCGTTGGCGCAGGTGTAGCCGAGGATCACCTCGGGCACCCGGTCCAGCGGCACCTCGCGGCACATCCGGCCGATCACCACGGCGAGTTCGGCCTCGTGGTGGACCTCCGACGAGAACGGCGGGTACGCGATGTTCTCGGTCGGGCCGATCACCGAGGTGGACGGCTTGAAGAAGGTCAGCGGCACGTCCGGGACGTCGTTGCCCAGCTCGGCCGCGTGCGCCGCGTAGTTGCGGCCGACCGCCACGATCTTGTTGGGGAGCATCGGGCTGAGCAGCCGGACGTCCTGGAAGCGGTAGCTCTCACCGGTGGGCTGGGGTTGGCCGAACGGGTGACCGGCCAGCTCGTGGACGACCAGCGAGTCGGGCTGGGAGGGATCCCCCTCGACCACGCCGAAGGAGACGCTGCCGGCGGCAGGGCTTCCTTCCCGGACGGAAAACCTGGCAATGCGCACGGCTGGGCTACCCCTCGCTTCGTCGGCCGCCCGGGGCGCCCCCGGGCGCTGCTGGGCGCCTCGCCCGTGATGGGCGCGGCCCCGTCAATCGTCGTCCAGGCTATCGCGTGGGGCCCCTCCGGGCCGCTCTGCCCCGGTTCGGCCCGGTTCGGGCGGAAACGGCGAGCGGGCGATCCCCGCCCCGAGCCGAAGGGGCGCGCCGGTGCCGAAAGGGAGAAGCGAGGGAGCGACGGAGGAGCGAGGGAGCGACGACCGTCGGCACCGGACGAGAGCGCCCCGGAGGCGAGCGGGCGAAAACCCAGAGGGCGCCGTGGATCCCGCGGGTGCGGGGTCCACGGCGCCCTCGACGGCGGCGGTGTGCGTCAGTCCCGGGGGGTGACGGCCGGGGCGACCATCAGCTGGACCCGGCGCGGGTTGGCGGTGCTGGCCGGCAGCTCGGTGCCGTAGGTGACGACGTCCTCGGGCTTGCGGGCGCCCGGGATCTTGCTGAAGTCCTCGACCGAGGCCAGCGTGGTCCGGCGCGGGTTCGCCGTGGAGCGGCAGGACAGCGTCGACTTGGTGGCCTTCTTCGCCAGGGACATCGAGAGCACCTCGTGGTCGTGGCCGGGTCGATCACCAGGGATCGCACCGGCCTGCGTGGTTCCGATTGATTCGGAGGGGTTCTGGGCAGGCTGATCGGGGCCGTGCGCCAGGAGACAGCCAGGTTACGAGATCTCATTCCACAGAGGTCGTGACCAAAGCTACACATTAGTCTGTGATTTTACTCACAAATTAGCGTGCAAATCACAGATATCCGACATATCGCCGCATCGGAATTATCCGACATTGCGCGCACAACGGTCATTCCGGCAGGTCTGCGACTCTTGTCGATCTCGGCCCACGTTGGCATGTATCAGGCAAGTGTCCGAAAAAGGCGGTATTCCGGTCCGGTTACCGCACAGTCAGTGAGAACGCGCATGCGTTCGGTAGTACCCGACCGTTGGTTCCAGCGGCCCTTGTTGGGATTCCCTCGCTGTGCTGGAATGCCACGGACCGTGGGTAGGGAGCAGTCCACCCCGGCGACCCGCTCTCCCGGACCGGCCGGGGTGCGGAAGGAAACTCGACACCGTCCAGGCCGTGGCGACGCGGCGGGACGCCCGGTCCAGAGGTTGCGACGCCAGTGCAGGGACGTTTCAAAAGGGGTAGCGGCGCCGCGGGCAACCCGGAGTCGCACGAGCCTGTGGCAGCCCCTCAACCGGCGGCGGCCCCCGGCGGCCCGGCCGACCCCGTAGCGCCCGAGGTCCCCCGCCCGGAGGAGGACGGCCCGGACCGGAAGTCCGCCCGGGACAAACTCCGGACCACCCTGACCCGGCGCCGCGCCACCGGTCTCAGCCGGCTCGCGATGCGCAACTGGCGCATCCGCACCCGGCTGATAGCCCTGCTCGCGCTCCCCGTCATGGTCTCGCTGGTCCTCGGCGGCCTGCGCATCCAGACCTCGCTGGAGAACTCCCAGCAACTCGCCCAGATGGCCAACCTGTCCGACCTGGCCAAGAAGGCGACCAACCTCGCGGACGCCCTGCAGACCGAGCGCGACATCAGCGCCGGCTACATCACCAACCGTCCGAACGACCCGATGGACGACGAGATCGTCGCCGCCCGCAAGTCCACCGACGACCTCAGCCGCACCTTCACCGCCTCCTCCGACAAGTTCGAGAACCTCGAACTGTCCGGCGGGAAGGCCCTGTTGTTCCAGATCCGCAAGGACCTGAACTCGATCGCGGACGCGCGCAACACGCCGTACCAGAACAACCAGAACATCCAGGCGACGATCACCGCCTACGACGTGATCATCCGCGACCTGCTGGGCATCACCCAGGACATCGCGCTCGCGTCCAACAACAAGGACCTGCTGGTCGCCACCCGCGCGCTGCAGCAGTTCTCGCTGGCCAAGGACGCCACCTCGCAGCAGCGCGCGCTGATCAGCGCCGGTCTGGCCAACCCCAAGGCCCCCGACCTGAGCGCGAGCGACGAGTCCTTCGGCATCCGCCTGCGCACCACGTACGACAACGCGCTCACCAGTTTCAACAACATCTACACCGCGCACGACCTGGACAACCTGCGCGGCCAGCTGAGCTACAACAACGTGGTCGCCGAGGCCGACCGCTACTCGCGCTCGATCCTCCAGCCGGGCGGCATCCACCAGACCGAGCCGGTCTCGTACAAGGACTGGTACGAGAAGGCCACCACCAAGATCACCGCAGAGCGCCGGATCGAGGCCAAGCTGATCGAGGACCTCGACGGCAAGGCCCAGGACCTCCAGTCCCAGGCCGACACCGAGGCCCTGATCATCGGTGCCGCCGTCGCCCTCACCCTGATCATCGCCCTCGGTGGCGCCGGTCTGATCGCCCGCTCGATGGTGCGCTCGCTGACCCGCCTGCAGAAGGCGGCCGAGGACGTCGCCGAGCGCCGACTGCCCGAGCTGGTCAAGACGCTCTCCGAGAGCGACCCGCACGACGTGGACACCGCCGTCGAGCCGGTCGCCGTCGACTCGACCGACGAGATCGGCCACGTGGCGCACGCGTTCGACATGGTGCACAGCGAGGCGGTCCGGCTCGCCGCCGAGCAGGCCCTCCTGCGCGGCAACATCAACGCGATGTTCACCAACCTCTCGCGCCGCAGCCAGGGCCTGATCCAGCGCCAGCTGTCGCTGATCTCGGAGCTGGAGAGCCGCGAGGCCGACCCGGACCAGCTGGCCAACCTGTTCAAGCTCGACCACCTCGCGACCCGCATGCGCCGCAACGGCGAAAACCTCCTCGTCCTCGCGGGCGAGGACCCGGGCCGCCGCTGGACCCGCCCGGTGCCGCTGGTCGACGTGCTCCGCGCCGCCGCCTCCGAGGTGGAGCAGTACGAGCGCATCGAACTGGCCGCCGTGCCGTCGGCCGAGGTCGCCGGCCGCGTCGTCAACGACCTCGTCCACCTGCTCGCCGAGCTGCTGGAGAACGCCACCTCGTTCTCCAGCCCGCAGACCCGCGTCCGGGTCACCGGCCACGCCCTGCCGGACGGCCGGGTGCTGGTCGAGATCCACGACACCGGCATCGGCCTCAGCCCGGACGACCTCGCCGAGATCAACGAGCGCCTGGCCAACCCGCCGACGGTGGACGTCTCGGTCTCCCGCCGCATGGGCCTCTTCGTGGTCGGCCGCCTGTCCCTGCGACACGGCATCCGGATCCAGCTGCGCCCGAGCGACTCCGGCGGCACCACCGCGCTCGTCATGCTCCCGGTCGACGTCACCAACTCCGCCGAGCGCCGCGGCGCCGGCCGCCCCGGCCCCGGCGGCCCCGGCGGCCAGGGCAAGCAGCAGCGCGGGGTCGCCCCGACGCCGCGCCAGCAGCGCCAGATGCCCGGCCGCCAGGGCGGTCCGGCCGCACTCGGCCAGGCCGGTCCGGCGGCGCTCGGGCAGGGCCCGGCCGGCGGTGCCCCGCAGGGCGGCCGTCCGCAGCTCGGCCAGGGCGGTCCGGCCGCTCCCGCCGCGCCGACCGCGCCCGGTGCCCCTGGTGCCCCCGGTACGCCCGGTGCCCCCGCCGCGCCGACCGCTCCGGGTGCGCCCGGCGGCCGGACCGGCCTGCCGACCCGGCAGGTCGGGAAGTCGCTGCGCGAGAACCCGGTCCCGCCGGGCCAGCAGGGTCCCGGCCAGCCGGGCCCGGCCCAGCCGCGGCGACGCGGTCAGGGCCAGCCGCCCCAGGCCCCGCAGGCCCCGCAGACCCCCGCTCAGTCCGGCCCGCAGGCCCAGGGGCCGCAGAGCCCCGCGCCGCAGGGCCAGCCGCAGCAGTCACCGCAGGGCGGCCTGCCGCAGCGCACCCCCGGCCGTCAGGGCCCGCCGCAGGGCGGCCCGAACGGTCTGCCGCGCCGCGGCCAGGGCCGCCCCGGCCAGGAACGTCCGCGCCCCAACGGCGAGTTCGACGGCGGTCCGGGCGCCCCGGCGCCGCGGACCGGCGAGCAGCCGCAGCACGGCCGTCCGGGCGGTCCCGGCGCCCCGCAGCAGGGCGCCCGGCCGGGCAACCGTCCGCAGGACGGCCTGCCGCAGCGCGCCCCCGGCCGCCAGGGCCCCGGTGCCCCCGGCCAGCAGGGTCCGCAGGGTCCGCAGGGCCGACCGGGTCCGCAGGGCCAGCCGGGCCAGCGCCGTCCGCAGCGCCCCGGTCCGGACGCGCCGCAGCAGCAGGGCCGCCAGCCGCAACTGCCCCCGCAGCAGCAGCCCCAGCCGCTGCCGTCGGCCGAGCCGGCTCCGGTGGAGAGCACCCAGCAGTTCGCCCGGCCGCGCTTCGAGGCCAGCCAGATCGACCCGCGCGACCCGCTGGGCCTCGGCCTGGTGGAGCCGGTGCTGCCGAACGTGCCGAACCCGGCCCAGCCGCAGCCCCAGCCGACCCAGCCGCAGCCGCCCCAGCCCCAGCAGGTGCCGCAGCGGCCGGAGCCGATGGCCCTGCCGACCGGCCCGTCCGAGGCCGGCGGCGAGCAGCCGTGGTACCCGCAGCAGGCCGACGGCCGGCCGCGGCCCTACCAGCCGCGCCGACCCGGCACCGCCGCACCGGAGTTCCAGGAGCCCGGTCGGCCGCAGCAGGCCCCGCAGCAGCGGGCCCCGCAGCAGCCGCGTCCGGCTCAGCCCCAGGCCCCGCAGCAGCCGGCCCCGCAGGCCCAGGGCGGTCAGCCCCAGCCCGCTCAGCCGCAGCCCGGTCAGCCGCAGCCGCCGCAGCCGGGCGTCGGGGACGCGCCGTGGCGCCCGTCCGCGAACGACGAGCGCTGGCGCCGGGCCGAGCAGGTCCGTGAGCCCTCGACCAGCGGTGTCACGACGTCCGGCCTCCCCCGCCGGACCCCGCAGGCCAACCTGGTCTCCGGCACCGCCGAGGCCTCGCCGCTGAACGGTCCCCAGGTCTCCCGGGCCCCCGAGGAGGTCCGCGGCCGGCTGACCAACCTGCGCCGCGGCATCCAGCAGGGCCGCCGGGCCGGGGCCGAGCAGGCCGCCAACCAGCCGGGCTTCCAGCATGGTGCCCAGCAGCCCGGATTCGATAGTTTCGGTGGCCGGAGCGACGGCAACGGCGCAGATCACCAGGAGCGTTGAGTTGAACCAGATGAGCCAGGCCGCACAGAACCTGAACTGGCTGATCACCAATTTCGTGGACAACACCCCCGGGGTGTCCCACACCGTGGTGGTCTCCGCGGACGGCCTCCTGCTGTGCATGTCGGAAGGCTTCCCGCGCGACCGCGCCGACCAGCTCGCCGCCGTCGCCTCCGGCCTCACCTCCCTCACCTCCGGCGCCAGCCGGATCTTCGAAGGCGGCGAGGTCAACCAGACCGTCGTCGAGATGGAGCGCGGGTTCCTGTTCCTGATGGCCGTCAGCGACGGCTCCGCCCTCGCCGTGCTCGCCGCGCCCGACTCCGACATCGGTCTGGTCGGGTACGAGATGGCCCTGCTCGTCGACCGGGCCGGCGCCGTCCTCACCCCCGCACTCCGCGCGGAACTCCAGGGCAGTCTCCTGCACTGACCGGAACCCACGCGGATCTCCCACCGTTCCATCCCGCACCGGGCCCGACCCGACCGGACCCGACGCACCACCCTCAGCTACCCTCAGGCAGCTGATCCCGCCTCAGCTGGCATCGCCCCAGCTGGAACCGGCTGCCCAAGGCCGCAGCACAAGGAGGACCCATGACCCCGCCCTCGACACCCGCCGGCTACGGCAACGGGTACGGCAGCGGCTACGGCGGGCAGCAGTCCGACGGCTACGAGCAGCAGCCGCTGGTCCGCCCGTACGCGATGACCGGCGGCCGGACCCGCCCCCGGTACCAGCTCGCGATCGAGGCCCTGATCTCGACCACGGGCTCGGCCGAGCGCACCACCGGGCTGCTGCCCGAGCACGCCCGGATCGTGAACCTCTGCCGTGAGGTCAAGTCCATCGCGGAGATCTCCGCACTGGCCGGCGTGCCGCTCGGTGTGGCCCGCATCCTCGTGGCCGACCTGGCCGAGGCCGGCCTCGTCGCCATCCACCAGCCCGCCGCCGCGGGCGAGTCGGGCGGAACGCCCGACGTCACGCTGCTCGAAAGGGTCCTCAGTGGACTTCGCAAGCTCTAACGCGGCCGCCCCCACCCGCGCCACCACCTCCGCGAAGATCGTC
>NZ_JBIVHS010000033.1:0-98128 GCF_044749365.1 Kitasatospora sp. NPDC089509
AAAAAACCAAATCGGCCCCCAAACACCACACCCCCCCCTCCCCCCCCGCCCCCCGGGGGCCCCCCCCCCCCCCCCGACGCGACCACCCTGGTGACCTTTCCCCCGCACGAGAAGTCGGCCACATGGACTTCCCGCTCAAAAAGTGAGGACCTCAAGGTCATTGAGGAAAAGAAGGAATCACAACGCGGGGCAGGAACCCGACATCGCCGGAGACGACCCCGACCCGTGGACTGCCGGGCTGTGCCGGGCGGCTCAGCGGTGGGCCGGGCCGGCCACCGGGCAGGGCGCTGAGCGGTCGGCGCTCCGGGAGTGGGTGGGCTGCCGGGTCGGGTGGGCGGAGCCCTAGGCTGGTGGCATGTCGAACCATGCGCTCGCCGAACGGCACCGTCTCGCCCAGTTGCTCGTCGATGCGGGGCCGGAGGCGCCCACCCTGTGTGCCGGGTGGACGACCCGGGATCTGGCCGCGCACCTGGTGGTGCGGGAGCACCGTGCCGACGCGGCTCCCGGGATCCGGGTCGGGGCGCTGGCCGGGTGGACGAAGCGGGTGCAGGACGGCTACGCGCAGCGCCCGTACGAGGAGTTGGTGCGGCTGTTCCGGGCCGGCCCGCCGGTGCTGTCGCTGTTCGCGCTGCCCGGGGCGGACGAGGTCGCGAACACCGTGGAGTACTTCGTGCACGCGGAGGACGTCGCGCGGGCGGGCGAGGAGTGGACGGCGCAGCCGGTGCCGCCAGGGCGAGCCGAGGCGCTGTGGCGGCGGCTGCCGATGATCGCCCGCTTCGAGGCGGGCCGCCGCTCCCCCGTGCGGCTGGTGCTGACCCGCCCGGACGGGCAGTCGCTGACGGTCGGCCCGGCCGGCGCCCCGACCGTGCGGATCACCGGCGAGCCGGGCGAGCTGGTCCTGTTCGCGTACGGCCGCGGTGCCCGGACCGTCCTGACGGTCGACGGCGCTGCCGACGCCGTCGAGGCCCTGCGGCACGCCCTGCCGCTGCCGTAGCGCAGGAACGTCCTACCGCCGGTCGGCCAGTCCGGTGCCGCACTCCGGGTGGCGGACCAGCCACTCGCCCTCGCCGCCCGGCTCCGCCTCGGTGGCGCCCGCGAAGCCGTAGTGGATCGGCCCGCCGTCGCCGTCGCCCAGCCAGCGGGCGTCCGTGAGCTGCACCGACAGGGCGGACGGGCGATGCGGGGCGAGCTGCTCCAGCACCAGTTCGTGCGTCGTCCCGCCGGGGCGGAAGGTCACCGTGGTCTCGGTGGCGGGGCGGCCGTGGAAGGCGCCGTCCGGGTCCGACCAGTAGGCGGCCACCGTGACGGCGAGCGTGCCGTCCAGGCTGCCGGTGCCGGGCCGGACGTACTCCTCCTCGGGGACCCAGCGCGCGTGGTGGCGGAGCTCCTCGCCCGCCCGGCGCTCGTCCCAGCGCACCCAGTAGCCCGCGACCCGTTTGACCGTCATGCCCTCGCGGACGACCCGGACCGCGGTCCGCGCCGGGCCGACCGGGCCGCAGGCCGCGAGGGAGACCACCGTCACCTGCTGGTAGGTGACCTCGCCGTCGTCGGCGTACTGCTCCATCACCGGTGAACCACCTTGCCGGATAGTCGAGTTGGTGTGCGGCCGGAGCCGCTCGGGAAGAGCGTAGGACAGCGGCGGCACCGCCCGGACGAATGCCGCGTTCCGGCCCCGGACGGCCGCGCGCCTGGCTACCCTGTCCGCCATCAGACCACCGCAACGGCCTCCCCGGCCTGCGCGGGCACGGCCGGCTGGGCCGGCAGCCGGTCGAGCGCGATCCCGAAGTGCTCCCGGTACGCCGCCAGCGCCTCCGCGTCGGTGAGCCGCCGCTCGTCGCGGGTCCCGTCGGGCGCGGTGCGGATGAGCCGGTGGCCGCTGAGGGTGATCCGGCCGCCGTCCCCGGTGGGCAGGGTGCAGGTGGCCCCCTTGGCGAAGGGGGACTGCGGCGAGGTGCTCTGCCACCAGCAGGTCGGGCCGAAGTCGGCCAGCGGGTACGGGCGCGGGTCGAGCCGGTACTGCGGCGCGCCGTCCATCAGCACGTCCAGCTCCCAGTACGGGCCGCCCGGGACGATCGTGAACACGCCCTGCGGATCGGCCTGTTCGCCGCGCTCGTCCAGCCGCAGCGGCTGGTGGCTGAACCGCCCGAAGCCCACGTCGACCAGCCAGGGTTCCGCCAGGTCGACCCGCAGGGCGAGGTGGTCGAAGGGCGGCCCGAGCCGCTCCCGGTCGAAGACCCGGGCGGCCAGCAGGCTCACCCGGTACCCCAGCGAGCGCAGCAACTCGGCGAAGGCGCCGTTGAGTTCGTAGCAGAAGCCGCCCCGCCGGCGGTCCACCACCTTCGCCACCAGGGCCGCCGGGTCCAGCACGACCGGCTCCCCGAGGTGGATGCTCAGGTTCTCGAACGGCACCGCCCGCAGATGGGCCCACTGCAGCCGCGCCAGGTTCGCCTCGGTGGGCACCCCGGGGTCCGTCACCCCGATCCGCTCCAGGTACGCCGCCCGTACCGCCGGGGTCAGCCCTTCGTGCGCCTTCTCATGATCCATCCGCCCATTCCATCCCGCGTCGGCGTCCGCGGGCCATCGGTCCTTGGACCTAGGCAGCCACCGCACCCCCGCCCACCCGGTCACCCTCGGTCACGTACCGCCCGGTCCCACCCCGGCGCGCCCCGGCTGCGGATGTCCGCACCCGGGTGCAGACTCGCAGAGGGCCGGGCAGGGGCGTGTGCGCCCCCGACGGAACCGTCCCGGTCACTCTCCGTCAAGGGGCACCACCTCCCGTCAAAGGGGCACCACCTCATGATCACCACCGACTTCCCCCTCGGCTCGCCCTGCTGGATCGACCTGGGCAGCCCGGACATCCCCGCCACCGCGGCGTTCTACGGCAAGGTCTTCGGCTGGACCTTCCAGGAGATCCCGGGGGCGATGGGCTACGGCTTCCTGCAGCTGAACGGCAACACGGTCGGCGCGGTCGGCCCGCTCGACCCGGGCGACCGGTCCTCCTGGACGACGTACTTCCGCACCGCGGACGTGGACGCCACCGCCCAGGCCGCCGAGAAGGCCGGCGGCAAGGTCCTGGTCCCGCCCGCGGACGTGATGCAGGAGGGCCGGTTCGCCCAGGTCGCCGACCCGCAGGGCGCCCGGTTCGCGATCTGGCAGGCCGGCGACACCACCGGGCTGGACGCCGTCTCCGAGGACAACACCCTGGTCTGGGCCGAGCTGCACACCTCGGACCAGGACGGCGGATTCTCCTTCTACCACGGCCTGTTCGGCTGGCGGGTGGAGAACTTCGAGCCGTCCCCGGGCATGAACTACCGGGTGATCTCGACCGCCGACGGCGACCAGCAGCAGACCGCCTTCGGCGGCATCGCCCCGACCATGCAGGAGGACCAGCCCTCCGCCTGGACGCCGTACTTCGCCGCCGCCGACGTGGACGCGCTGGTGACCAAGGCGACGGCGGCCGGCGGCACGGTGCTGATGCCGGCCGCGGACGTGGCGAACGTCGGCCGGATCGCCTGGCTGGCGGACCCGAACGGCGCCCCCTTCGCGCTGATCAAGGGCGAGCCCCAGGAGTCCTGAGCACGCAGCAGGACCCCTGAGCACGCAGCAGGAGGGCCCGCCGCTCGATCGAGCGGCGGGCCCTCCTCGCGGGACGGATTCACCGCACCGGGTGCCCGGCCTCCCGCAGCGCGTTCTTGACCTCGCCGATCCGCAGGTCCCCGAAGTGGAACACACTGGCCGCCAGCACCGCGTCCGCGCCCGCCTCGACGGCCGGCGCGAAGTCCGCGAGCCGGCCCGCCCCACCGGAGGCGATCACCGGCACCGAGACGGCCTTGCGCACCGCCCGGATCATCTCCAGGTCGTAGCCGTCCTTGGTGCCGTCCGCGTCCATCGAGTTGAGCAGGATCTCGCCCGCCCCCAACTCGGCCGCGCGGCCCGCCCATTCGACCGCGTCCAGGCCGGTGCCCTGCCGCCCGCCGTGGGTGGTGACCTCGTACCCGGAGGCCGTCTCCACGCCGTCCGGGCAGCGCCGGGCGTCCACCGACAGCACCAGCACCTGGCGCCCGAACCGCTGGGCGATCTCCCGGACCAGCTCCGGCCGGGCGATGGCCGCGGTGTTGACGCCGACCTTGTCGGCGCCGGCCCGCAGCAGCTTGTCGACGTCCTCGACGGCCCGGATGCCGCCGCCGACGGTGAGCGGGATGAACACCTGCTCGGCGGTGCGGCGGACCACGTCGTAGGTGGTCTCGCGGTCGCCGGAGGAGGCGGTGATGTCGAGGAAGGTCAGCTCGTCGGCGCCCTCGGCGTCGTAGAGCTTGGCCATCTCGACCGGGTCGCCGGCGTCGCGCAGGTTCTGGAAGTTGACGCCCTTGACCACCCGCCCGGCGTCCACGTCCAGGCAGGGGATGACACGTACTGCGAGGGTCACGGCTGCTTGCCTTCCAGGGTCTTTGCCAGCCCGGTGCGGTACGCGTCGATCTCGACCTCGACCATCATCCGGGAGTCGATCAGCCCGTCGACCACCACCAGGGTGACCACCGGCCTCACGGTGTCGAAGAGTTCGCGGTGGGCGCGGCCCACCGCGTCCACGTCGCGGGCGTGAATGAGGAACATCCGGGTGCGGACCACGTCGTCCGCCGTCAGTCCGTACGCGGCCAGTGCCGCCAGCGCGTTGCCGAAGGCGGCGACGGTCTGCTCGTAGGGGTCGCCCTCGCCGTGGAGGACGCCGTCCACCAGCGGGCGGGCGCCCGCCACGTGCACGTGGTCACCGGCGGCGACCGCCTGCGCCGAGCCGATCGCGTCCTCCCAGTGCGAGAATCCGGTGACCCGACCGCGTACGACCTGACGTTCCGTCATCCTGAAACCGCCTCCAGGGCCTCTTCGAGGGTGAACTTCTGCTCGTAGAGGGCCTTGCCCACGATGGCGCCCTCGACACCCTCGCCGGTCAGCGAGGCGATGGCGCGCAGGTCGTCCAGCGAGGAGACGCCGCCGGAGGCGACCACCGGGCGGTCGGTGGCGGCGCAGACGTCGCGCAGCAGCTGCAGGTTGGGGCCGGTCAGGGTGCCGTCCCGGTTGACGTCGGTGACGACGTAGCGGGCGCAGCCCTCCGCGTCCAGCCGGGCCAGCACGTCGAAGAGCTGGCCGCCGTCGCGGGTCCAGCCGCGGCCGCGCAGGGTGGTGCCGACCACGTCCAGGCCGACGGCGATCTTGTCGCCGTGCTCGGCGATGGCCTTGGCGACCCACTCGGGGGCCTCCAGGGCGGCGGTGCCGAGGTTGACCCGGGTGCAGCCGGTGGCGAGCGCGCGGGCGAGCGACTCGTCGTCGCGGATGCCGCCGGACAGCTCGACCTTGATGTCCAGCTGTCCGGTGACCTCGCGCAGCAGCTCGTAGTTGCTGCCGGTCCCGAAGGCGGCGTCCAGGTCGACCAGGTGCAGCCACTCGGCGCCGGCGTTCTGCCAGGCGAGGGCGGCGGCCAGCGGCTCGCCGAAGGAGGTCTCGGTGCCGGAGGCACCCTTGACCAGGCGGACGGCCTGGCCGTCCCGGACGTCGACGGCAGGCAGCAGCTCAAGGCTCATCAGAAACAACTCTCAGACGGTCAGAGGGTGTTGACCCAGTTGGTCAGCAGGGCGGCGCCGGCGTCGCCGGACTTCTCGGGGTGGAACTGGGTGGCCCACAGCGGGCCGTTCTCGATGGCGGCGACGAACGGCTGCCCGTGCGTGGCCCAGGTGACCAGCGGCGGATCGATCCGCGCGCTGTGGGTCTCCAGCTCCCAGTGCCGCACCCCGTAGGAGTGCACGAAGTAGAAGCGGGTCTGCGGGTCCAGGCCGGCGAACATCCGACTGCCCTCGGGCACGTCCACCGTGTTCCAGCCCATGTGCGGGACGACCGGGGCGTCCAGCGGCTCCACGATGCCCGGCCACTCGTCGCAGCCGGCGGTCTCGACGCCGTGCTCGACCCCCTTCTCGAAGAGGATCTGCATGCCGACGCAGATGCCCATGACCGGGCGGCCCCCGGAGAGCCGGCGGCCGATGATCCAGTCCCCGCGGACGGACTTCAGCCCGCGCATGCAGGCCTCGAAGGCGCCCACGCCGGGGACGAGCAGGCCGTCCGCGGCCATCGCGGTGTCGTAGTCGGAGCTGACCGTGACGTTCGCCCCGGTCCGCTCCAGGGCGCGCTGCGCGGAGCGCAGGTTGCCGGAGCCGTAGTCGAGGACGACGACGTTCTTGCCCATGTTCAGGTGTCCAGTCTCTCTACGGCGGGTCTAGAGGCGCATGAGGCCGGAGCCCAGGCACATCACGGCACCGATGGCCAGCACCAGGATGACGCCCTTCGGCAGCTTCTGCTTCCAGAAGGAGATCACTCCGCCGGCCAGGAAGAGGCCGACGAAGAGGAGGATCGTCGCGGTCTTGTTCACAGCGCACCCTTGGTCGACGGGAGGATGCCGGCCGCGCGCGGGTCGTGCTCGGCGGCGTAGCGCAGCGCCCGGGCCAGCGCCTTGAACTGGCACTCCACGATGTGGTGGGCGTTGCGGCCGTACGGGACGTGCACGTGCAGCGCGATCTGGGCCTGGGCGACGAAGGACTCCAGGATGTGCCGGGTCATCGTGGTGTCGTAGCTGCCGATCATCGGCGCCATGTTCTCGGGCTCGGTGTGCACCAGGTAGGGCCGGCCGGAGAGGTCGACGGTGACCTGGGCGAGCGACTCGTCCAGCGGCACCGTGCAGTTGCCGAAGCGGTAGATGCCGACCTTGTCGCCGAGCGCCTGCTTGAAGGCGGCGCCGAGCGCGAGGGCGGTGTCCTCGATGGTGTGGTGGGTGTCGATGTGCAGGTCGCCGTCGGTCTTGACGGTGAGGTCGAACAGACCGTGGCGGCCGAGCTGGTCGAGCATGTGGTCGTAGAAGCCGACGCCGGTGGAGATGTCGGTCCGACCGGTGCCGTCGAGGTCTATCTCGACCAGGACGGAGGTCTCCTTGGTGGTGCGCTCGACGCGTCCGATGCGGGACATGAGGGGTTACAGCTCCTTGATCACATTGCGGACGGCGTCCAGGAAGGCGTCGTTCTCGGCGGGCGTGCCGGCGGTGACGCGCAGCCACCCGGGGACGCCGTTGTCACGGACCAGGACACCCTGGTCGAGGATGGCCTGCCAGACGGCGTGGGTGTCGGCGAAGCGGCCGAACTGGACGAAGTTGGCGTCCGAGTCGGTCACCTCCAGGCCCATCGCGCGCAGCGCGTCGACCAGCCGGTCGCGCTCCTCCTTGAGCCGTCCGACGTACCCCAGCAGGGTGTCGGTGTGCTCCAGGCAGGCCAGCGCGGTGGCCTGGGTGACGGCCGACAGGTGGTACGGCAGGCGCACCAGCTGGACGGCGTCCACCACGGCGGCGTCGGCGGCCAGGTAGCCCAGCCGCAGCCCGGCGGCGCCGAAGGCCTTGGACATGGTGCGGCTGACCACCAGGTTGGGGCGGCCCTCGATCAGCGGCAGCAGCGAGGCGCGGTGCGAGAACTCGACGTACGCCTCGTCCACCACCACCAGGCTGGGCCGGGCGGCCTGCGCGGCCTCGTACAGCCGCAGCACGGTGTCGGCCGTGACGGCCGTCCCGGTGGGGTTGTTCGGCGAGCAGACGAAGACCACGTTGGGCCGCTGCTCGGCGATGACCTCGACCGCGGCGTCCACGTCGATGGTGAAGTCGTCGCGCCGCGGGCCGGAGATCCAGGCGGTGCCGGTGCCCCGGGAGATCAGCGCGTGCATCGAGTAGGAGGGCTCGAAGCCGAGCGCGCTGCGGCCGGGGCCGCCGAAGGTCTGCAGCAGCTGCTGGAGCACCTCGTTGGAGCCGTTGGCGGCCCACACCTGGGCGCGGCCCACCGGGAAGCCGGTGGTGCGGGTCAGGTAGTCGGCCAGGCCCTCGCGCAGCTCGACGGCGTCCCGGTCCGGGTAGCGGTTGAGGCCGCGGGCGGCCTCGGCGACCCGCTCCGCGATCCGGGCCACCAGCTCCTCGGGCAGCGGGTACGGGTTCTCGTTGGTGTTCAGCTGGACGGGCACGTCCAGCTGGGGCGCGCCGTACGGGGACTGGCCGCGCAGCTCGTCCCGGACGGGCAGGTCGTCGATGCGGGTGGTGCGGTTCTCAGTGCGGTTCTCAGGAGTGCTCACGAGCCGGGTACCGTCCAGTCGAAGCGGGCCTTGATCGCGTCGCCGTGTCCGGGCAGGTCCTCGGCGTTCGCCAGGTTCACCACGTGCGCGGCGACGTCCGCCAGCGCCTCCCGGTCGTACTCGACGACCTGGACGCCGCGCAGGAAGGTCTGCACCGACAGCCCGGAGGAGTGGCAGGCGCAGCCGCCGGTCGGCAGCACGTGGTTGGAGCCGGCCGCGTAGTCGCCCAGCGAGACCGGGGTCCAGCGGCCGATGAAGATCGCACCGGCGTTGACGACCTTCGCCGCCACCGCGTGCGGGTCGCGGGTCTGGATCTCCAGGTGCTCGGCCGCGTAGGCGTTGACCACGGCGAGGCCCTGGGTCAGGTCGTCGACCAGGATGATGCCGGACTGCCGGCCGCCGAGCGCCTCGGCGACCCGCTCGCTGTGCTTGGTCCGGCCGACCTGGGCGATCAGCTCCACCTCGACCGCGTCGGCCAGCGCCACGGAGTCGGTGACCAGCACCGAGCCGGAGGTCGGGCCGTGCTCGGCCTGGCTGATCAGGTCGGCGGCCACGTCGCTCGGCAGGGCGCTGTCGTCGGCGAGGACGGCGATCTCGGTCGGGCCGGCCTCGGAGTCGATGCCGATCCGGCCGGCGAACAGCCGCTTGGCGGCGGCCACGTAGATGTTGCCCGGGCCGGTGACCATGTTGACCGGCGCGCACTCCTCGGTGCCGAGGGCGAACATCGCCACCGCCTGGGCTCCGCCGACGGAGTAGACCTCGTCCACGCCGAGCAGCGCGCAGGCCGCCAGGATGGTCGGGTGGACCCGGCCGCCGAACTCCTTCTGCGGCGGCGACGTCACCGCGATGCCCGTCACGCCCGCCTCCTGGGCCGGCACCACGTTCATCACCACGGAGGACGGGTAGACCGCCAGCCCGCCCGGCACGTACAGCCCGACCCGCTCGACCGGCACCCAGCGCTGGGTGACCGTGCCGCCCGGCACCACCTGGGTGGTGTGCCCGGTCCGGCGCTGGTCCGCGTGCACGGTCCGGGCCCGGCGGATCGACTCCTCCAGCGCGGCCCGCACCTTCGGGTCCAGCGTCTCCAGCGCCTCGGTGAACTGCTCGGCCGGGACGCGGGTCGACTCCAGCCGGACGCCGTCGAAGCGCTCGGTGATCTCGATCAGCGCCGCGACCCCGCGATGGCGTACGTCCTCGGCGATCGGCCGCACCTTCTCCAGGGCGGCCGCCACGTCGAACTCGGCACGGGGCAGCAGGTCACGCGGGTCGTCCAGCGAGCCGCGGAGGTCGATTCGAGAGATCACGCCACCCAGTGTAAGGAGTGGCCGGAACGGGTGGTCCCACATTTCAGTCCGTGATACGAAAGGCGAGACGACCGGGGGGACGGGGAAAAGCATGGCGGAAAGCGCTCCAGCGGGCTGGTCCGACACCGAACAGGGGCTCTGGGAGGCCTTCCGGGAGGGGGAGGTCTTCGACCGCCGATGTGGCCGGAACGACATCGACGACCCCTTCGGGGACGTCCCGTGGGGGCCGGAGCGGACGGTCAGCGCCGAGGTCCTCGCCCACCTGCTGCTGGCCGGCCCCCAGCCCACTGCCGGGCGGGTCGCCTCGCTGCGGATGAGCGGGGTGACCGTCACCGGGGCGCTCAACCTGGCCGGCGGCCACATCGATCGCTACGTCGAACTGCGCGGCTGCCGCTTCGAGCACAAGATCCTCATCTCGGAGGCCTCGGCCACCACCCTGCGCATGGTCGACTGCCTGATCCCCCGGCTGGAGGCCTCCCGGCTCGCCACCACCGGCGACCTCCACCTGGCCCGCTGCCGGATCCCCGAGGGCGTCCGGCTCACCGACGCCAGGATCGGCACCGACCTGCTGCTCAACCTGGCCGTCATCGGCGGCGACCGCTTCGGCCGCGCGGTGTCCGCCGACGGGATGACCGTCCACCAGGACTTCGAGGCCGAACGCCTGGAGACGCACGGCGAGTTGAGCGTCCGCACGGCCCGGATAGGCGGCCGGCTCTCGCTCCGCGGCGCCCAACTGCACGCCGACCCGCAGAACCGGGTCTGCCTCAACGCGGTCCGGCTCAACGTCGGCCACACCCTCTACCTGACCAGCTCCGCCGACGTCGGCTGGTACGGCTCCCGCAGCTACTACGGCTCCGGCTACGGCCAGAGCCCCCCGCCCGACGCCCCCAGCACCCCCTTCCGCGCCCACGGCCAGGTGCGGCTCTCCGACGCCCGCTTCGAGGCCGCCTGCCTGATCTCCGGCGAATTCCACCTGGAGGGTGACGACGAGCTCTCCCTGCGCCGCATCCACACCCCCGAACTCCGCTTCACCTGCAAGATCCGGCCCACCGGCATGGTCTCGCTGTCCCGCGCCCGGGTCGGCAACCTGGTCGACACCCCGGAGGCCTGGCCGCTCGGCCGGCACCTGCGGCTGACCGGCTTCGTCTACGAGAACCTCCGCCCGGTCGGCCAGTTCACCGTCCAGCAGCGGATCGACTGGCTGGAGGGCTCCGCGGTCGAGTTCCAGCCGGAGTCCTACGAACAGCTCGCCGCCGCCCTGCGCCGCGACGGCGCCGACGACGACGCCCGGCAGGTGCTGTACGCCAAGCAGCGCCGCCGCCAGGAGACCCTGCCCCTGCCCGCCCGGCTCTGGGGCCAGGTCCAGGACGTCACCGTCGGTTACGGCTACCGCCCCGGCCGGGCCGGCCTGTGGCTGCTGCTCGCCTGGGCCCTCGGCAGCATCTGGTTCGCCACCCACCAGCCGGAACCGCTCAAACCCGACGAGCGCCCGCACTGGAACGCCGTGCTCTTCACCCTCGACAAACTGCTGCCGATCGTCGACCTCAACCAGGGCGCCTGGAACCCCGGCGGGGCCTCCCAGTGGATCTCCGCCGGCCTCGTCGTCGTCGGCTGGCTCCTCGCCTCCACCGTCCTCACCGGCGCCAGCCGCCTCCTCCAACGCGGCTGACCCACCCCGGCTCCGCCCCGGAGGCGGGCTCACACCCCGGACCCGCACGCCCGCCCCGCCCTCATCGCTCCGTCGACCACTCGGCGTAGGAAGTCGGCCACACCGACTTCCTACGCCGAGTGCCCACACCTCAGACCAAGACCCGTTGAGAACCCAGGCGGCCCGGCACCCAACAGCGCGGGCCCGCCCAAGACCGAGCGCCCACCCACCCCTTCCACGAAACCCAGCAGTACCTGGGCAGCCCGGCCGATTCGGCCGGGCCGCCTGCACAACAGCGACGAGCTGGTGTAGTAGCAGCCCGATGAGCGTTTGGGCGGGCCCGCGTGCAAGCACGCGGGCCCGCCCAGGAAAAGAAGTGAGTTACCCACCCGCCCACCCCTTCCCGGAATGAAGAGGCAACGGCGGGCCCGCGCCCAGGGCGCGGGCCCGCCCAAACACTTGGCAGGCCGCCCGAATGCGCCGACTCGCGAACTGCGAAATCAGCGGCGGCCCCGGCCAATTTGGCCGGGGCCGCCGAAACGATAAGGGTGATCCTCTCCTCACTCCGACCGCCCGTTGCCAAGCTTCCTGATCTGCACAGGAAGTCGACCAGACCGACTTCCTGTGCAGATCTAGAGAGGATGACGGCAGATCAGGATGCCGCCAAGGCATGTGATCTTGAATGACCCCTCAGCCTCGATCGTGGCAGTGACGATCTCGGCTGCCCGGCTGACGGTTTCGTGGAACGGGACACCGCATTGATCGGCCCATGCTTCGTAGGAGGCCAGATGGGCGACGATCGGTGCGGGATCGGTGACCTCGATGATGCCGGGCAACTCCCGGACCCGGATGTCCTTGAATGCCGCTTTGAGGAAGTCGGGGGCCTTCTCCAGGGAGAAGCGGGAGCTGAGCGATACCCGCGCCGGCCCCTCAGGGATACCGAGGATCTCGCCCGCGGCCCGGGCCCAGAGCCGGTCCAGCTCCTGCTTGTCGGTGTCGCTGTTGGTCGAGGCGATGAGCACGCCGCCCCGCCGGAGGACACGGGCCAGTTCATTGATCGTGGCCTCGATATCGCTGACGTGGTACAGCATGTGCAGGGCGAGTACGGCATCGGCGCTGTCGTCGGCGAAGGGCAGGGCCTGGGCATCGGCCACCAGGACGGGCTTCTCGACGTCGGCGAGGATGCCCGCCGAGATGTCCATCCCGACGACCTGGAGGTCCGGGCGCTCCTTGTGCAGGCGGCTGACGAACTTGCCGTTGCCACAGCCGATGTCGAGAACTGTGCCGCTGGTGTCGGCCAGTTCTTCGACGACGATCCCGGGCAGGTCGTACTGCGGCTGCTGCCACCGGTAGATGGACTGGCGGGCCGCCAGGTGGCGTCCGTCGGCATAGGCGCTGTTCGCGAGGATCGCCTTGTCGGCGACTGCGGCGTCCTGCTGTGCCGTGTTGCTCGTCACTGGGGCAGCTCCGGAGGGTTCGTCAGTGCGGGTCGGGAGCAGACTTCTCTGACATTCTCACGGAGACTCAGGACCATTGGGGAGCCTGCGTAGGCGGGTTCAGCGAGACGAGTGCTCAGTGCACGGAGGCGACTGGAGATGCTCGCTGTTCGCCGGTCCGGTGCGGCGTCCAACACCACCGATAGCTTCTCCTGTACGCCGTCGAGGTCACCGTGGGCGAGGTGGGCGTTGGCAAGGTCGAGGCGGGCGGCCAGCAGGTCGCCGGAGGACTGTTCCTGTTGCGGTGCGGCCTCGTACAGGCTGATGGCCCTTGAGGACGCCTCGATGGCACGGTTCACGTGACGGTGGCTGTCGATTGCAAGGAGGGCGGTGCCTGCGTAGGCCCACTGCTTGGCCTCGGGGAACGTGAACACGCCCGGGAGATCAGCGTCGGCCACTGCGCTCCTTGCGGCCCTGGCGGCCTCGACGGCTCGTAGCGCGCTCGCGCTGTCGCCGAGCGCGGCAGTGGCCCGTGCTTCGAGGCTGAGCAGCCGGGCTGCGATCGTCCCGCTGTCCGCGTGCGGCAGTCCGGCTCTGGCCAGCTCGGCGGCCTGGCGGTGGTCCTGCTGCCAGTAGGCGATCAGGGACTGGACGGATCGGATCCACGCCCGGAGACCGTTGTGGCCGGCTGACTCCGCGCAGCGCCAGGCCGTTCGCGAATGCGTGGCCGCAGCCGTGTACTGGCCGAGGTCGAGGGCGACATGGGTGGCCAGGCCGCAGAGGCGTCCGGCTTGCAGATAGAGATGGCTTGTCTGGTAGGGGTGTTGGCGTCCTCGGAGTAATTCGAACACTCCTCGCCGGAGGGTTCCGATGTCGTGGAAGAGCTCGGACACCGGCTTGCTCACGTAGTCCCCTGCCAGCCTCGCGATGTCCGCGTCGATTTGTTCGAGCAGAGTGTCGTCCACGTTGGACGCGCTGGCGAAGCGAAGGAAGAGCGCGGACTCCGCCGAGTCGGCTGCCACAGCCACGACGAGATGGCGGCCTGCGCGCCGGACAGGCACAAGAGCCGAGGCGTCGCCGACGCTGCTGGACAGTGGAACTGCTTCGGCGGCTGCAGGGGCTACTGCCAGCAGGTCGGCCAACTGGTCGGGCGAGAGTCCCAGGGCGCGGGCGAGCTTCGGTCGCATCCAGGGCTGCGGGGCGCCTCTACCGCTTTCCCATCGCCCCACGGTCGTGCGGTCCACGTCGAGGGCTTCAGCCAGGGATTCCTGGGTGTGGCCGACAGCCTCCCTGCGCTGGATCAGCCGGGACCTCCTGGATGCCATCCCGCGTCCTCCAGAGGTACGTCAGTTCGTCCGTAGCCATAACAGGCCAGGTCATGCCCGGGTTTGCAGCACGGATGCCTCATTGCCACCTCAATTCTGCTCTGGTTCACCGGCGTTGGAGACGGTTCTGTAGATACCTGCCGGGTGAATCCCGGCGCGAATCGGCCCGCTGTCGACCTCGTCCCGGTGAAAGGTCCGCGCTCATGTCCGTCACCACTCGCCAAGCCACTGCCCCCGCCCCGTTCGGCTTTCGCGTGCTGCCCAGTGCCGAGGCCGTGCCGGACGCCCGGCGGCGGGTGATACGGGCCGTGCGCGGTTGGGGCTTGCCGCTGGCGGAGGACGCGCTCCGCGATGTCGAGTTGCTGTCCAGCGAGCTGATCACCAACGCCGTGTGCCACACGGACGCCCCGTGCGTCGTGTGCGTGTCCTGGGACGGTGAGCGGCTGCGCGTCGAGGTGACGGATGTCGGCCACGAGCTGCCGGCTGCAGGCGGGATCGATCTCGGCGCCACAGGCGGGCGAGGGCTGTTCCTGGTGGCAGCGCTCGCGACGGACTGGGGCGCCGAGCCGGACCCCACCGGCAAACGGATCTGGTTCGAGGTCGGCACCACCGCGGCCGTTTCAGGCGACGAGCGACTCACCGCGCTGGTGAGGGCCGCTGCCCCGAAGGCACGGGACGTCGTGCCGACCAGCGTCTGACAAGACTTCCTCCCGCCCCGACGCGGGCTTGGGGGGATGCGGGTGCCCGCGCTGGTCAACAGCCACGCGGCATAAGCACCTGAGGTTCCTTTCCAGCGGCTTGCCCTGGCAACGGATCCATCGCTGCACCCACGACGGGGCCGGGCAGTCGGCCCGCCCCATGACTCCGAAGGAGTGCTCCATGCCCGAGAACCTGACGACCAACACCGAGTTGGAGGGCGACGGCCTGCTGGTCGCCCGCGCGAAGGTCGCCGCGGCCCGATCGCGCGGCGAGCAGCCGTCGGACGGCGGCTCCACCGGCCGAACCGACACCAACGACTGACAGCTGCATCACGATGACCGCCGAGCACTTCTCGGTGGTCGAGCGTCTGGGCGGGGATGACTTCCTCGCCCGGACGCTCGGCCGCAGCTTCAAGGTCGCACGCGGTGAAGCCGCGTCACTCGCCGGAATCATGAGCTGGGATGACCTCAACGCCATCCTGACCCACCACCGGTTCGAACCCCCTCGCTTCCGACTCGCCACCAACGGGGAGCAGCTGCCCGCGCACACGTACTCCCGGCCGATCGTCACCCGGCGGAGCACCGTCTGGCAGCAGCTCCAGCCCTCCGAGTTGCACCAGCGTCTGGCTGAGGGTGCCACGCTGGTGCTGGACGCCGTTGACGAGCTGCACCCCGGAATCGGTGCTCTGGCCGGCCAGTTGGAGCGGTGGCTGCGAACCGGCGTGCAGGTCAACCTGTACGGTTCCTGGACCGGCATCGAAGGCTTCGGTGTCCACTGGGACGATCACGACGTGGTCGTCGTCCAGCTCGACGGCGCGAAGCGCTGGCGTATCTACGGCCCCACCCGCATGGTGCCGATGCACCGCGACGTCGAGACGCCCGAACCGCCGCCCGCGGAACCCGTCGCCGACCTGGTTCTCACCGCCGGCGATGTGCTCTATCTGCCCCGGGGCTGGTGGCACGCCGTCGCCGCGTCCGAGGGTCAGCACTCGCTGCATGTCACGTGCGGGCTGCAGAGCACGACGGGCGCCGATCTGATCACCTGGCTGTCGGAGACGTTGCGCGCCCACGAGGCGGTCCGGGCGGACCTCCCGCGCTTCGGGACCGCCGAGGAGCAGCACGCCTTCCTCAACACGATCGGCAAGCTCATCACGGCCGAGTTGGAAAGCGACGACCTGATCGCCCGCTTCTCCTCCGCGTGTGACGCCACCGAGCGAGCCCGGCTCGCGCCGTCTCTGCCGCACATCACGGCGGCGCCGCCGGACGCCGACCTCCAGGTGCGTCTGGTCACCGCGAGGCCCGCGCTCACGGCCGTGTCCGACGGCACCGTCCGGCTGACCGCCGGCGGTGAGGAGTGGACGTTCGCCGCGAAGGCCGAGCCGATGCTCGCGCTCCTCGCCGACGGGAAACCTCACCGGCTGGCCGATCTCGCGCAGGCCGCAGACATCACTCTCGGGCAGGCGGCTGGTGTCGTGACGGAGCTGGTCAACGGCCAGGCCGCCGCGATCGGAGGTGCGCGATGACGGCCCGGCTGGGCCTCGGCACCTACCGCTGCCCCGATGTGGCCGAGGCCGCGGTGATGGCCGCGTCCCGGGGCGCCGACTGGGTGGACACCGCGCCCAACTACGCAGGCGGCCTGGCGGAGACCTCGCTCGCCGTGGTTCTGGCTGCCTACCCGGATCTGCGCGTCTCCACCAAGGTGGGCTTCGTCCCGGCCGGCGCCACGCACATCGGCGTGCGGGCCGGTGTCCTGTCCGCTGCGGACGCCGACCGCGGGCACTGCCTCGCCCCGGACTACATCGCCTGGCAGCTCGCGCGCAGCAGGCTCATGCTCGGCCGGGCGCCCGATCTGGTGTTCGTGCACAACCCCGAACACGACTGCGCGGACCGCGAGCTCACCGACCGGCTCTACAAAGCCTTCCTGGCCCTGGAGGAGGCGTGCAGCCAACAGATCATCAGCGCCTACGGAGTGGCGACCTGGTGCGGCTTCAGCAGCGGCCTCTTCGATGTACCCACGCTGATCGAACTCGCAGCCAAGGCCGGCGGGCCGAACCATCACCTTCGGGCCATCCAGATCCCCGTCTCCCTCGTCCACCTCGCGCCCGTCGCCCAGGCTCTCGACGGACACGGCCCGCTGGCCGACGCCCTGGCTGCGGGCTTGGAGGTGTTCGCCTCCGCCCCGCTCCACGGTGGCGAGATCCCTGGCATGGTGACCCCAGAACTGTCCGAACTGATCACCCCGGGCAAGACCCCCGCCGAGACCGCCCTCGCCGTCGTCGCTTCAGCCCCCGGAGTGAAGCGCGTGCTCCTGTCGACGGGGAACCCGGAACACTGGGGGCAGGCCGCCGAAGCCGTCGGCCGACCGCCACTATCTCCGGACGTACTCCGAAGGGTCGTTGATGTACTCGGAACCTGAGCCGGACACCGCCAGGCGGATGCGCGGGATGCACGCCGCAGCAGCGGCGGCACTCGACGCGACGCCCACCGGCTCCCGCGAAGCGTGGGGCTGGCGCGGACGAACCCTCAGCCGTCCGGTCGCCACCGCATCCGGCGAGGGCTGGCTCCGCCTGGTGTCCGCCCCGGCCGACAAGGCCGGCGGAAAGCTCTGGGAGGGACCGCGGGAGGCAGAACGAGTCATGCCTCCCGCGGTCCCGAGACCCCACTTGCGGGAACGGCGCACCTGGACCGACGGCGAGCACGGCTACCTTGCGGAGCTGTACGACAAGACCACCGCCCCCACCATCACCACCCACGAGCCGATCCTCCGGAAAGCGCCCGACCTGGACGACGCCTGGTGGGACGAACTCAGCACCGCCCTCGACACCATTGCCACCGTTCCCAGCCACCGGGTGGCGGTCCGGCAGGAATACCTGGACCGCGCCATGCCCCAGTACCTGGGCATCCCGATCGACACCAAGGCGCCCGCCTGGACGACCGCCCACGGCGATCTGCACTGGGCCAACCTCACAAGTCCGACCCTCACTGTCCTCGACTGGGAAGGCTGGGGCGCCGCGCCCGCCGGGTACGACGCGGCACTGTTGCACTCGTACAGCCTCCTCGTACCCGACACGGCCGCAGAAATCCGGCGGCAGCTCGGGCACATTCTCGATACCCCCGCCGGAAGGTTCGCAGAACTCGTCGTCATCACCGAACTGCTGCAAACAATCACCCGGGGCGACAACCTTGAACTGAAGAAGGCACTTCGGACACGTCTTGCATGTTTGACGAAGGGGTAACGCAGCGCTCTATCGCCTTGCCCTCGCAAGCAGTTGACACCCAGCGTAGCGTCTGTGCTACTTTCCGCATCGTCAACAGAACATAGTTGACCCCGGCGGTGCTACCAACACCCCGGGGTCCGGCACAGGAGCAGTCACTCCAGATGCAGATTCATCGTAGCGCCCACGCGCGCTCGTTCATCGTGCTTCCCAACGGCCTTCTCCAGGACCGTCGGCTCAGTTACACCGCCCGCGGCCTCCTCGCCGACCTGCTCTCCCGCCCGAACGGGTGGCGCGAGGACGGGCGGCACATGGCCGACAGCAGTCCGCAGGGGCGCGGGGCCGTCCGGCGGGCGCTCAAGGAGCTGAAGGACGCCGGGTACTACCGCGTCGACACCGTCCGGCTGCCCGACGGGACCCTCCGTTCCGAGGCCCACGTCTTCGACACCCCGCAGCTCGCACCGGCTGTCCCCCGCCCGGCCTCCGGCGAGCGGGACACCGGCCGCGCTGTCACCCCTTCCGTAAAGGACCCGGGGGAAGAACCCACCCTCCCGGACGAACGGATCCGCGCCGCCGTGGCCACGCTGTTCCGCGCGATCCGGCCCGAGCCGCTGCTGCGCCTCGGCGAGGCCGAGGCGCTGCAGCTGGCTCCCCTCGTCGCCCAGTGGCTGGAACGGGGCGGCAGCGAAGCCGAACTGGCCCTCGCACTGCTCCCCGGGCTGCCGCGGCCGGTGCACTCCCCGGCAGCGATCCTCCGCGACCGGCTCCAACGCAAACTGCCACCCGTCCGGACCCCGCAGCCCTCCCCCACGGAGTGCGCCGAGTGCCACGACCCCGTGCCCCGCCCCGGGATCTGCCGCCCCTGCGCGGGCCTCGGCGGCACCAGAACCCCCGCGCTCGGCATCGGCGCCGCCGTCGCAGCCGGCGGCGCCGCACGGGCCCGGGCGGCGTTGCGCGGGGGCGGGCTGTTCGCCATCGTGTGAACACGGTGCGTGTCCGCGGGTCGGCGCTGCGGTAACCGCGCGACACGGGCAGGCCCCGGGGAACTACGCTGTCCGCCGTGACAGAACGGCTGCCGCTCTTCCCGCTGAACACCGTGCTCTACCCGGGCCTCGTGCTGCCCCTGAACGTCTTCGAGGAGCGCTACCGCCGTCTCGTCGCCGACCTGCTGGAACAGTCCGAGGACGAGCCGCGCCGGTTCGGCGTGCTCGCCATCAAGGACGGCCGCGAGACCGCCCCGGTCCGGCCCGCCGAGGACGGCCCGGCCGGCCCGCTCGACGGCCTGGGCACCACCGGGGACCCGCTGGAGGCGCTGTACCACATCGGCTGCGTCGCCGACGTCTCCTCCGTCCAGGCCCAGCCCGACGGCCGCTACGAGCTGCTGGTCACCGGCACCACCCGGTTCCGGCTCCGCTCGGTGGACGTCACCGGCCCCTACCTGACCGGTGAGACCGAGCTGATCGAGGAACTCCCGGGCGAGGGCTCCGGCGCCCTCGCCGCCGAGGTGGAGCGGGCCTTCCGGGTCTACCAGAAGCGCCTGGCCGGCGCCCGCGAGGCCAGCACCCACGGCCGCCAGCAGCTCCCCGACGACGCCCAGGTGCTCTCCTACCTGGTCGCCGCCGCCTCGGTGTTCGAGACCCCGGTCAAGCAGCAGCTGCTCGCCTGCCCGGACACCGCCCAGCGGCTGCGCGCCGAACTCGACCTGCTGCGCCGCGAGAGCGCCGTGCTCAGCTGGCTGCCCTCGCTGCCCGCGGTCGACCTCACCCGCCAGTCGTTCAGCCCCAACTGAGACCACTGACACCGCGACCCACCACGAGGCACCCGCAGATGGCCAAGAAGCCGAAGAAGGGCGGCCAGGGCACCCCCGCCACCGTCGCCCTGGAGACCGCCGCCGTCCCCTTCACCATCCACGCCTACGAGCACGACCCGGCCGCCGCCTCCTACGGCGGCGAGGCCGCCGAGGCGCTGGGCGTGGCCGCCGAACGCGTCTTCAAGACCCTGGTCGCCGACGTGGACGGCACCCTCACCGTCGGCGTGGTCCCGGTCGCCGGCCAGCTCGACCTCAAAGCCCTGGCCACGGCCGTCGGCGGCAAGCGCGCCGCCATGGCCGACCCGGCCGCCGCCGAGCGCAGCAGCGGCTACGTCCTCGGGGGCATCTCCCCGCTCGGCCAGCGCCGCCCGCTGCGCACCGTGATCGACGCCAGTGCCCTCGCCCACCCCACGGTCTACGTCTCGGCGGGCCGACGCGGCCTTGAGGTCGAGCTCTCCCCCGCCGACCTCATCGCCCTCACCGAGGCCCGCACCGCCCCCATCGCCCGCTGAACCCACTGAACCCGCTGAACCCGCGCAACACGAACCCCGCGCCCCGGAAGGGACGCGGGGTTCTCCGCACCGCTCACGACCTCAGCCCGGCCGCCGGTCCTCCGCACTCGGCACCACCGGAGGAACCACCGGAGGCACCTCCCCCGCAGCCTCCGGAGCCTGCCCCGCCGGGTCCCCGTACGTCCCCGCCGGCACCCCCCAGTACGGCGGCGGGTCCTCCTCCCGCTTCCCGAACGCCGCC
This sequence comes from Kitasatospora sp. NPDC089509, assembly GCF_044749365.1. Lineage (NCBI taxonomy): Bacteria > Bacillati > Actinomycetota > Actinomycetes > Kitasatosporales > Streptomycetaceae > Kitasatospora > Kitasatospora sp. NPDC089509. Next base: position 20,332 of record NZ_JBIVHS010000033.1, read on the forward strand.
GACAGAGCCAGCAGCACCACCATCGCCGCCATCGGCCACACCAGCAGCGCCCCCAGCGCCCCCAGGTCGATGCTCGCGTCGAAGTGCCCGCCGTTGCCGACCCGCCGGGCCTCGCCGATCAGGTCGTCGCCGGGCCCCAGCCAGCGGCCGATCCGCCAGGCCCCGATCGAGCCGAGCAGTCCGCCGATCGCCAACCCGAGCGCGACCGCGATCCCGCCGCCGCGCTTGCGGGTCACCAGGAAGGCCCCGAGCGCGGTGAGGATGCCCGCGCCCAGCCCGATCAGCACGAACACCGCGTCCGCGCCGGCCCGCTGCTCGCCCTCGGGGTCCACGTAGAGGATCCGGTCGCCGTCCACGACCAGCGGCACCTTGGGCGCCAGCCAGGCCCACAGCCCGGCCATCACCAGTCCGACCAGCAGGCACGCGAGCACCACCCCGGAGCCGATCCGCAGCTCGGCCGGCAGCCGGCGCGCCACGACGGGCGGGGCCTCCGGCAGCCCGGCGGGCGGCTCGCCGTCGAGGACGGGCGGCGGTGCGAACGGGTCGGGTGCGGCTCCCGGCTCGACCGGCCCGTCGGCGCGGGCGGGATCCGGAGGTGTGTTCGGTACGGTCACGGGGCCATCGTTTCACGACAGCCGTCCGGACAGCCCACCACCCGAGCCCAACCGGAGCCCACCACCCGAGCCGAGCTCCCAGGACAGCGCCTACCGCGAGACCGCCCGGCGGTACGCCCAGGTGGCCAGGGCCAGCGACACCACGCCCACCCCCGCGCACACCCCGAGGTCGACCAGCACCATCCCCCAGTCCGGGTCGGGTGCGAAGGTCCGGGAGAACGCCTCCACCCCGTACGTCGAGGGCAGCAGGTCGCGCACCCACAGCACCGGCTGCGGCAGGTGGTCCACCGGCAGCACGCCGAGCAGCAGCGCCGCCGACATGCCGAGCTGCCCGAGCATGGTCGCGATCTCCTGCCGCGGCGCCAGCAGCCCGCAGGCCGCGCCGAGCCCGGAGAGGGCGGCCCCGGCGAGCGGTACGACGGCGAGGAGCACCCACAGCTGGCCGAGCGGCAGCCCGAACATCACCGCGCCGATCGCCGCCGTGACGAGCGTCCCGGGCAGCGTGAACGAGGCGTACGCGGCGGCCGCGCCGAGCACCACGGAGGCGGCCGGCACCGGCAGCGTCGCGTAGTGGTCGAGGCCGCCGGTGGCCCGCAGCCGGCCGAAGTACTGGGCCAGCAGGTTCAGCGCGACGAACGCCACCACCAGCACGCTGGACCCGGCGACCACCGCACGCGCCGCCGAGCTCTGGCCGGCGTCCACCACGCCCCGCATCATCACCAGGATGCCGATGGACTGGAAGGTGGCCACGAACAGCAGCGGGAGCCGGGCCACCTTCGCCCGGGTGAGCTGCGCCCGGTAGACCGCGGCGAGCGCGGGCAGCAGCCGGGCGGCGGGGGCGAGCGGGGCCGCGTCCCCCGTGGACCGGCGGGTCTGCGGGGGCGCAGAGAGCAGCGTCACTTGGCCAGTCCTCCATGGCGGCCGCCCAGCTTGAGGTAGGCGTCCTCAAGGCTCGGGGTGGCGAGGGTGAAGTCGTCGAGGGCGGCGAAGGCCGGGCCGGTGGTGACGGCGGCGACCAGCTCGCGGGCCTGCTCGGGGGTGGTGCGGACGGTCCAGCGGCGTCCGGTGCGCTCGGCCCGTTCGGCCAGGGCGGCGACGGCGGGCACCCCGATCGGCGCCTCGTCCCGCCAGACCAGGTCGAGCCGGACGTCGCCGTCCACCAGCGTCTTGAGCCCGCCGGGCGTGTCGCAGGCGATCACCCGGCCCTCGTCGACCACGGCGACCCGGTCCAGCACGGTCTCCGCCTCGATCACGTTGTGGGTGACCAGCAGCACCGTCGTCCCGTGCTCGGCCCGCCGCCGGTCGACGGCCGACCAGACGGCCCGCCGGGCGATCGGGTCCATGCCGGTGGTGGGCTCGTCCAGGACGAGCAGCGGCCGTTCCCCCACCAGGGTGGCGGCGAAGCAGGCGAGCCGCCGCTGTCCGCCGGAGAGCTTGGCGAGCGGCCGGCCGGCGAGCGGCTCCAGCCCGAGTTCGGTGATGACGTCCGCAGCCGCGGCACGGGCTCCCGGCCGGGAGAGCCCGCGCAGCCGCCCGGTGGTCTCGGCGGCCAGCGCGACGGTCAGTTCGTCCAGGGCGGTGGACTCCTGCCCCAGGTAGCCGAGCAGCCGGGCGGCCCGTTCGGGGTGCCGGACGATGTCGTGCCCGAGCAGTTCGACCGTCCCGGAGTCCGGCCGCAGCAGCCCGGTGAGCTGGCGGACCAGGGTGGACTTCCCGGCCCCGTTGGGTCCGAGCAGCCCGAAGATCTCGCCCTGTCGGACGGTCAGACTGATGCCGTCGTTGGCCCGGATCTCGGTGGCCGCGGCGCCGCGGCCGCTGCGATAGGTCCTGACCAGGTCGCGTACGGCGACGCACGGCGGGGTGTCCTGGGGTGCTCGCCCGCCCGTCTCTTCCACGACCGGAGACTCTACGCGCTCACACGGGCGAACCGGACAACGGGTCCCGGTCGCCGCGGCCCGCCGGGAGCCGTCGGCCGTCCATCAGCACCGACGTGCCGGGAGCCGTCAGTCGTCAGTCCTCAGTCGTCCACCACCATCGACCCGCCCGGCACCCGGACCGCCAGTTCCTTCCAGAACCCCGCCCGGATGGCGTAGCGGTCGTGCTCGTCGATCTGGTCGTCCTTGTGCGCGAGCAGCCCGAAGCGGGCCGCGTAGCGCAGCAGCTCGCCGTCGACCCGGTGCGGGATGCGCGGGTAGTCGGGCCAGAGCAGGGTGAGCCGTTCGAGGTCGCCGAGCCGGTCGCTCCAGCGCCGGGCGAAGACCTGTCCGACCTCGTGGGCGTCGCCGCCGATGGTGGTGATGTCCTCCTCGCGGTCGGCCCAGCGCTGCTCGGCGGTGGTCAGCTGGGCCAGGGTGGGCAGGCCGTCCCCGGCGGTGACGGAGGGCTCGGGCGCGGGCCGGTCGACCCAGCCCCGGTCGGAGGACCAGCGCAGCACCGGCCCGCCCGTCGACTGCCCGTTCGCCCCGTTGCCACCGGCCCCGCTCCCACCGGCCCCGTTCCCACCGACCGCGTGCCCGTTGGCGGCGTGCCCGTTGGCCACCGAGGTGATCGGGTTGACCGGGGTGACCGCCGAGACCCGCCCGGCGAGGTCCTTCGGGGTGGGCACCACCCGCAGCGCCGCGGCCGGCTGCGGCCGCCCGTTCGCGGCGGGTTCGGCGGCGGCCGTCGCGGCGACGGGCCGGACCACCGGGGGCACCACGCTGGGCAGCGAGGCGGGCGGGGCGGCGAGGATCTTGGCGATCTCCTGCCGGGCGCCGCCCGTGCCGGGGGCCGGGAAGACGGTGGAGTGGTCGCGCAGCGAGAAGGACCCCTCGATCCACTCCCGGTCCAGCACCCGCCGTTCGTCGGCCTCGCCCACCAGGTCCTCGGACTGGTTGAAGTCCCCGTCGGCGGCCTGCAGCGCCCACAGGTGGACGGCGACGCCGTGTTCCTTGGCGGTCATCATGCCGGGCAGCAGGTCCCCGTCGCCGGTGATCAGCACGACGTCGGCGCAGGCGCCGTTGCGGGCGAGTTCGGAGAGTTCGGCGTGCATCGCGGCGTCGACGCCCTTCTGCACCCAGCGCCCCTCGGCCCTGGTGAGGGCGCCGAGCCGGACGGTGACCCGGGGCAGCACGCGCAGCCGTCGGTGCTCGGGCATCGGGCGGCGGTCGGGGGCCGCGTCGAACCAGTAGATCCGCAGCAGGGGCAGCCCGGTCTCGGCCTCGGCGCGTTCCCGCAGGGCGCTGATCAGCGCGGTGTGGTCGACGCTGACCTTGGAGCGGGAGGGGTCCCCGGCGAGCAGGCTGGCGGCGGCGCCCAGCAGGTATCCGGCGTCCACCAGGACGACACAGCGGTCCATCTGCGCACCTCTTTCCGCTCGCCCTCGAAGGTCGGTGTGGGTGGGCGGTCGCCCGTCGGCCGAACGTGCGGGGTGAGGGGCCCCCGTGACCGCCCGATCGTTGGGTCACCTTTTCCCCCTGGTTCGCGGCCCGAACCTCGGCGGATGTCCCGGTCCCGCAACAGCCGCCCCAATGAGTCGCAAAGAAACACGAAGGCGGGCCCCGTTCAACGACGGGGCCCGCCAAACGTCACGTGACGCTACGCCGGGGTGACGGCCGGCGCTCCGACCTGCGGTGTCAGCCCTTGAGCTCGGCGGCGACCAGCTCGGCCAGCTGGACGGCGTTGAGCGCGGCGCCCTTGCGCAGGTTGTCGTTGGAGACGAACAGCGACAGGCCGTTCTCCACGGTCTCGTCGGCCCGGATGCGGCCCACGTAGCTGGGGTCCCGACCGGCGGCCTGGAGCGGGGTGGGGATCTCGGACAGCTCGACGCCGGGGGCGCCGGTGAGCAGCTCGACGGCCCGCTCGGGGCTGATCGGGCGCTCGAAGCGGGCGTTGATCTGGAGCGAGTGGCCGGAGAAGACCGGGACGCGCACGCAGGTGCCGGACACCTTGAGCTCGGGGATGCCGAGGATCTTGCGGCTCTCGTGGCGGAGCTTCTGCTCCTCGTCGGTCTCGTTGGAGCCGTCCTCGACGATGGAGCCGGCCAGCGGCACCACGTTGAAGGCGATCGGGCGCCGGTAGACCTTGGGCTCGGGGAACTCGACGGCGCCGCCGTCGTGGGCCAGCCCGGCGGCGCCGTCGACGACCTTGGCGGCCTGGTCGGCCAGCTCGGCCACGCCGGCCACGCCGCTGCCGGAGACGGCCTGGTAGGTGGAGACGACCAGGGCGGCGAGCCCCGCCTCGCCGTGCAGCGGGCGCAGCACGGGCATGGCCGCCATGGTGGTGCAGTTGGGGTTGGCGATGATGCCCTTGGGGCGGTCGGCGATGGCCTCCGGGTTGACCTCGGAGACGACCAGCGGGACCTCGGGGTCACGGCGCCAGGCGGAGGAGTTGTCGATGACGACGGCGCCGGCCGCGGCGACCTTGGGGGCCAGGGCCTTGGAGGTGGAGCCGCCGGCCGAGAAGATCACGATGTCCAGGCCGGTGTAGTCGGCCGTGGCCGCGTCCTCGACGGTGACCTCGGTGCCCTGCCAGGGCAGCGTGCGCCCGGCCGAACGGGCCGAGGCGAACAGCCGCAGCTGCTCGACCGGGAAGTTGCGCTCCGCCAGGATCTCGCGGACCACGCCGCCGACCTGGCCGGTGGCGCCGACGATACCGATCTTCATCCGACTACTCCTCTGAATGGTGCTGTCTACAGCCGCACTCTGCCCATCATGCCTTGTCACAGGCATCGAACGGCCTTCCATTCCACGGGCTGAGAGGGGGGCCAACGGTGTGAGAGTACTTACTGGTCCAGACCACTCGCGAGGGCCAGAGCCGCCGCGACCTCAGCCTCCCCGGCCGGAAGCAGCGGCAACCGCACATCCGGGGTCGGAATCCGGCCTTGGGCGTGCAGCACGCCCTTGGTCACCGTCGGGTTCGGTGCGGTGAACGCGGACAGCGCCAGGCCCGTCAGCCGGTGCCCGAGCACCCGGGCCCGCTCGACGTCCCCGGCCTGCCAGGCCTCGCACAGCTCGACGAAGCGGCCGGTCGCCAGGTGCGCGGAGGCCAGGATGCCGCCGGCCGCGCCGATCGCCAGCATAGGCGCCAGGAAGGCGTCCTCCCCGGTCAGCACCGCGAAGTCCGCGGGGGCGGCGGCGAGGAGCTCGACGCCCGACTGGTCCAGCCCGCCGGTCGCGTACTTGACGCCCACCACGCCGTCGATCGCGGCGAGTTCGAGCAGCGCGGCGGTGGAGAGCTGCTGCCCGGTCCGGTACGGGATGTGGTAGACGATCAGCGGCAGCGGGCTGGCCGCGGCCAGCGCCCGGAAGTGCGCGATCGTCCCGGCCTCGCCGGCGCGGACGAAGGCGGGCGTGGTGACCAGCGCCGCCGCCTGCGGCACCCGCGCGCCGAGCGCGGCCAGCGCCTCGCCGACGGCCCGGGTGTCGCCGCCGGAGGCGCCGACGATCAGCTGGGCGCCGCGCTCGGCGCAGACGGCCGCGGCGACGTCCACCACCGCGTCCCGCTCCTCGGCGGTCAGCGCGGCGGGCTCGCCGGTGGTGCCGAGCGCCACCAGGCCGGCCGCCCCGTCGTCCAGGACCTCCAGCGAGAGCTTCTCCAGCGCGCCGAGCGCGACCGAACCGTCGGCGTCGAACGGGGTGATCAGCGGGACGTAGATGCCCTTGAGTTCCATGTTCCCGGGAGCCGTGTTGCGGGGGTCCGTGTTCCTGGGGGCCGTGTTACCGGGGGCCATGTCGCCGGGGGCCGTGTTCCTGAGTGCCATACCGATGATCCTGCGGCCCGTGATCACCCAGGTCCAGTTCACATTTCCGACGCTTCTCGTAAGCTGAGCCGATGCTCGACGTCCGACGCCTTCGCCTGCTGCGCGAACTCGCCCACCTCGGCACCATCGCGGCCGTCGCCGAGGCACTGTCCTTCAGCCCGTCCGCGGTGTCCCAGCAGCTGTCCGTCCTGGAGAAGGAGGCCGGCGTCCCGCTGCTGGAGCGCACCGGGCGGCGGGTCACCCTCACCCCGGCCGGCCGCAACCTGGTCCGCCACGCCGAGTCCGTGCTCGCCCAGCTGGAGCAGGCCGGCGCCGAACTCGCCCACGCCAAGCAGGGATTGGCCGGTCCGCTGCGGATCGGCACCTACCCCTCGGCGGCCCGCGCGATCATCCCCGCGGTGCTCGCCGGCCTGGCCGCCTGGCACCCCGGACTGGAGCCGATGGTCACCGAGGTGGACCCGGCCGCCGTCGGCGCGGCGCTGCGCGCGGGCGAGCTGGACGTGGCGCTGGTGCACGAGTACGACCTCGTCCCGGCCGACCCGGAACCGGGCCTCGCGGTCACCCGTCCGGTCTTCACCGAGCCGATGTACCTGGCCGCCCGCACCCCGGGCACGGTCGCCGAGCAGCGCGCCGCGCCCTGGATCATGTCCCCGCCCGGCACCCTCTGCCACACCATGGCCGTCCGCGCCTGCGAGGCGGCGGGCTTCGCCCCCCGGATCCGGCACCAGATCGACGACTTCACCACGGTGCTCGCGCTGGTCGCCGCGGGCCAGGGGGTGGCCCTGGTCCCCCACCTGGGCACCGCCGGGTCCCCGCCCGGCGTGGTCCTCACCCGGCTGCCGATGTACCGCCGCACCCGCGCCGCCTTCCGGGCCGGCGCGGGCTCCCATCCGGCCATCTCGGCCTTCGTCTCGGCGCTGCACACCGCCGTCCCCCCAGGCCTGGGCAGCGGCAGCTGACCGGCCGACCGCCCGCCCAACCGGCCAGCCGACCGCCCGACCGGCTAACCGGCCAGACAGCTCGGCCCGAGCAGCTGCTTGAGGTCCCCGAACAGCGCCGGATCCGACTTCACCCGGTGCCGGTCCAACCGCAGCACCGTCGTCCTGGTCCGCCCCTCCAGCCGCACCCGCACCTCGGTGGTCCCCTTGTGGTGGGTGAGCACCTCCCCGAGCCGGGCGATCAGCGGAGGCGTGACCTTCCCGCTCGGGATGTTGATGGTGATCGGCGCCTCGGCGTGGGCGTTGGAGAGGTCCGGGATGGACAGCTCCATGCCCATCAGCCGCGGCACGTCCTCCCGCTTGTCCAGCTTGCCGCGCACGAACACCACGGCGTCCTCGACCAGTTGGGAGGAGACCAGCTGGTAGCTGGCCGGGAAGAACATGCAGTCGATCGACCCCGCCAGGTCCTCCACGGTCGCGATCGCCCAGGCGTTGCCCTGCTTGGTCATCTTCCGCTGGAGGCCCGAGATGATGCCGCCGATGGTGACGATCGTCCCGTCCGGCCGCTCCGCGAGGTCCGCCACCGCGCAGTCCGCCTTGTCGGCGAGCACGTGCTCGATGCCGTGCAGCGGGTGCGAGGAGACGTACAGGCCGAGCATCTCCCGCTCCTGGGTGAGCAGGAAGGACTTCTCCCACTCCTCCTCGGAGAACACCACGTCCAGCCCGAAGCTCGGCTCGTCCGAGGTGGTGTCGCCGCCGAAGAGGTCGAACTGCCCCTCGGCCTCCTTGCGCTTCACCCCGACGACGTTGTCGATCATCGGCTCGAACTGGGCGCTGAGGCCCTTGCGGGTGTGCCCGAGCGAGTCGAACGACCCGGCCTTGATCAGCGATTCGACGGTCCGCTTGTTGCAGACCACCGACTCCACCTTCTCCAGGAAGTCCGGGAAGGAGGTGAACTTCCCCTTCGCCTTCCGGGTGCGGATCATCGACTCGACCACCGGCCCGCCGACGTTGCGGATGGCGGTCAGGCCGAACCGGACGGTCTCGCTGCCGTGCGGCGTGAAGTCCGAGTCCGACTCGTTGACGTCCGGCGGCAGCACCTGGATGCCCATCTTGCGGCACTCGTTGAGGTAGACGGCGGACTTGTCCTTGTCGTCCTTCACCGAGGTCAGCAGCCCGGACATGTACTCGGCCGGGTAGTTGGCCTTGAGGTACGCCGTCCAGTACGAGACCAGCCCGTACCCGGCGGTGTGCGCCTTGTTGAACGCGTAGCCGGAGAACGGCACCAGGACGTCCCACACCGCCTGGATGGCCGCGTCGGAGTAGCCGCGGTCGCGGCAGCCCTTCTGGAAGGGGACGAACTCCGCCTCCAGGATCTCCTTCTTCTTCTTGCCCATCGCGCGGCGCAGCAGGTCGGCCTGGCCGAGCGAGTAGCCGGCCAGGATCTGCGCGGCCTTCTGCACCTGCTCCTGGTAGACGATCAGGCCGTAGGTGGGCCGCAGCACCTCCTCCAGGGGCTGCTCCAGCTCCGGGTGGATCGGGGTGATCTCCTGCTGGCCGTTCTTGCGCAGCGCGTAGTTGGTGTGGGAGTTGACGCCCATCGGGCCCGGTCGGTACAGCGCCAGGACGGCGGAGATGTCCTCGAAGTTGTCGGGCTTCATCAGGCGCAGCAGCGAGCGCATCGGCCCGCCGTCGAGCTGGAAGACGCCGAGCGTGTCACCGCGCGCCAGCAGCTCGTAGGTGGGCTTGTCGTCGAGCGGCAGCTTGAGCAGCTCGATCTTCTCGCCCTTGTTCTTCTCGATCGCCTTGACGGCGTCGTCCATGATCGTCAGGTTGCGCAGGCCGAGGAAGTCCATCTTGAGGAGGCCGAGGCCTTCACAAGTCGGGTAGTCGAACTGCGTGATGGTGACGCCGTCGGTGTGCCGGGTCCAGACCGGGATGTGGTCGGTCAGCGGCTCGGCGGACATGATGACGCCGGCCGCGTGCACGCCGGGCTGGCGGATCAGGCCCTCGATGCCGCGTGCGGTGTCGATGACCTTCCGCACGTCCGGGTCGTTCTCGTACAGCCCGCGGATCTCGCCGGCCTCGCCGTAGCGCGGGTGGCTGCTGTCGGTGATGCCGGACAGCGGGATGCCCTTGCCCATCACGTCCGGCGGCATCGCCTTGGTGATCCGGTCGCCCATCGCGTACGGGTAGCCGAGGACGCGCGAGGAGTCCTTGATGGCGGCCTTCGCCTTGATGGTGCCGTACGTGACGATCATGGCGACCTTGTCGGATCCCCACTTCTCGGTCACGTACCGGATCACGTCACCGCGCCGGCGCTCGTCGAAGTCGATGTCGACATCGGGCATCGAGATGCGCTCGGGGTTGAGGAAGCGCTCGAAGATCAGGCCGTGCGGGATGGGGTCGAGGTCGGTGATGCCCATCGCGTACGCGACCAGCGAGCCGGCCGCCGAACCACGGCCCGGGCCCACCGCGATGCCCTGGCTCTTGGCCCACATGATGAAGTCGGCGACCACGAGGAAGTACGCCGGGAACCCCATCTGGATGATGGTGTCCATCTCGTACTCGGCGAGCTTCTTGTGCTCCTCGTCGTACCCGCCCGGGAAGCGCCAGTCCATCCCCTCCCAGACCTTGGACTTGAAGAAGTCCGCCTCGGACTCGAAGCCCTCCGGGATCGGGAAGCGCGGCATCAGGTTCTTGAACTTGAACATGCCCTCGGTGTCGACCCGGGAGGCGACCAGCAGCTGGCTGTTGCGGCAGCCCTCCTGCCAGGCGTCCGAGGAGTCCAGGGCGTACATCTCGGCGGCGGACTTGATGTAGTAGCCGGTGCCGTCGAAGCGGAAGCGGTCCGGGTCCGAGAGGTTCTTGCCGGTCTGCACGCAGAGCAGCAGGTCGTGGGCGCCGGCGTCGGCCTCGGTGGTGTAGTGCGAGTCGTTGGTGACCACCGGCGGGATGTTCAGCTTCCGGCTGATCTCCAGCAGCCCGTCGCGGACCCGCTTCTCGATGTCGAGGCCGTGGTCCATCAGCTCCAGGAAGTAGTTCTCCTTGCCGAAGATCTCCTGGTAGTCGGCGGCGGACTTCAGCGCCTCGTCGAACTGGCCCAGCCGCAGCCGGGTCTGCACCTCGCCGGACGGGCAGCCGGTGGTGGCCATCAGGCCGCCGGACAGGTCGGAGATCAGCTCCTTGTCCATCCGGGGCCACTTCACCAGCCAGCCCTCGGAGTACGAGCGCGAGGTCAGCTTGAAGAGGTTGTGCAGGCCCTCCTTGTTCCGGGCCCAGATGGTCTTGTGGGTGTACGCGCCGGACGCCGAGACGTCGTCCCGCTTCTGGTGCGGCTGGCCCCACAGGATGCGCTTGGTGTTGGAGCGGGACTCGGGGGCGACGTACGCCTCGATGCCGATCACCGGGGTGATCCCGGCGTCGGTCGCCTGCCGGTGGAACTCGGCGGCGCCGTACATGTTCCCGTGGTCGGTCATCGCGACGTGGGTCTGCCCCAGCCGCTCGACCTCCTTGAACATCTGCTTCAGCCGGGCGGCACCGTCCAGCATCGAGTACTCGGTGTGGACGTGGAGATGCGCGAACGGCTGGTCGCTCAAGGCGGGGCCTCCGGAGGCTCTGGTGCTGACGGGCGGGCCGGCGAACGCGCGGATCACCGGGCAGAAGGCCGGGAAACGAAGGTGGCCCGGAACACCTCTCGGGGTCCGGACCATCACTCACGCGCTCACGCGTCCACTCTAGCCCTCTTCGAACGCCGCCCCCACGCGCTCGAACCCCTCCCAGCCCAGCCCGGCGAGTCGCTCCTCGGCGGCGTTCTTGACCCTCGGCAACTCGATCGGATCGTCCAGCAGGTACGCCAGCCGGGCCCGGACCCGAGGCGTGTCCGGGGCGTGCTCCGCGCCCAGCAGCCGGGCGTCCGCCTCGCAGTCCCAGAGCGACTCGGTGAAGGCCTCCGCCGTGCCCGCCGACCCCAGCGCCGACAGCGCCGCCAGGTACCCGGCCCGCTCGGACGAGTGCGGGGTGTACAGCCAGAACCGGCGCAGCAGCGAGACCGCCCCGGCCGCCCCCGGACCGTACCGGGCCAGCGCGCGGGCCCCGACCACCGGCCCGCACCACCGGCCGTCCACCCAGTCCCGCTCCAACCCGGCGAGCAGGCCCGGGACGTCCCCAGCCTGCTCCGCACCCGGGTCGCACACCGACTCCGCCACCGGCCCGTCGGCAACCGGCCCCTCGGGCATCCGCTCCCGGGCGACCTCCTCCAGGTCCTCCCACCACTCCCCCGGCCAGGCCTCGACCAGCGAGACCAGCACCTCTTCCCAGTGCTCGCCCTCCCGGACGTACGCCCGCAGCGCCTCCCGGGCCTCGACCGAACCGCCGAGCGCCAGCAGCTCCAGCACCCGGGCCGCCCGGCCACCGGCCTCCCGGCCCACGGCCAGCAGCTCGACCAGCGGCCCGAGCGGCAGCTCCAGGTCCCGGACCAGCCGGGCCAGGTACAGGTCCCGCGCATCGGCCTCCCGGTCCCAGCGCCACTCCCACCGGACGCACCCGTACACCAGCTCGGCCGCTGCGGCGGGGTCCTCCGCCGCCATCAGCGCCCCCAGCCCCCGCCCGCGCTGCAACAGCCCCGGCAGCGTCCCCGCCGGCGCGTACTCGTATCTCCGCTCTGCCACGGCCCCATCGTGCCGCACCGCACCGCCCCCGGGTCGCCGGCCCCGGCCCGCCCCTGCCGCCTCAGCGCACGTCCGCCGAAACGTCCGCCGGAACGTCCGCCGGACCGGCCTCCGCCACCCGGCCGATCTCCGCCGCCACCGCCGCGGGCTCGGCCGCGACCGTCACCCGGGCGACGCCGTCCAGCGCCGGGTGCCCGCCGACCCGCACCGACCACTCCGCGTTCCGCAGCAGGTCGAGGTCGTTGACGTCGTTGCCGAAGGCGACGTACTCCTCGATCCCCAGCGAGCGCAGCGCCTCCCACTTGTTGGTCGCCCCCGGCGCGAAGTCGACGATCGCCTCGTCCAGGTGGTGGTTGACGGTCAGCCCGAGCCCCCGGCCGACCTCGGCCAACCCCGCCGGATCCGCACCCCCGACGACCAGGAACTTGACCACCTCGGGCAGCTCCGCCAGCGCCACCCGGCGCGCCAGGCCGCCCTGGTCCACCCGGCCGCGGATCGGGTGGTCCGCCGGCCCGGTGTACGCGTAGTCCCAGGGCCCGTCCGCGAGGTAGCTCGCACCGTGCCGCCCGACCGCCTCCATCAGCGCCCCGAACCCGGCGACTCCGAACGCGGCCCGGGCCCGCACCCGCCCGTCCACCGACACCAGGCTGCCGTTCCCGCCGATCAGCACCGCCCCGGGGAACGCCCCGTCCAGCACCGGCAGCAGGTCACGCACCGGCCGGGCGGACGCGAAGACCAGCCGGAACCCGGCCCGCTCGCACTCCCCGATCGCCGCCAGGACGCGTCCGTCGATCGTCCGCCCGTCGAAGCAGAGCGTGCCGTCTATGTCGAAGACCACTGTGCGAGCGCGAAGTTCAGCCATTCCCGGATGATATCCATCCGACCGATCGCATCCGCACGGCCGTACGCCCCGGGGCCTGTCACCGACTTCCGTCAGGCGTCCAGGTCCGCAAGGAAGTCCAGCGCCGCCGCCCAGGCCTGCTCGGCGGCGTCCGCGTCGTAGTCGTCCAGCTCCGGGTCGGTGAACAGGTGCCCGGCGCCCTGGTAGCGGTGCACCTCGACCTCCGCGCCCGCCCGCCGCATCCGCAGGTACCAGGCGTTCAGCCAGTCCTCCGGCTCGTACGGGTCCGGGTCGGCCATGTGCAGCTGCACCGGGATCGAGGTGGCCGCGTCCTCGCGCAGGTCGGAGGTGCCGTGCAGGAGCAGCAGCCCGCGCGCCTTCTCGTCCGCCAGCGCCAGGTTCTGGGCGATCGCGCCGCCGAGCGCGAACCCGGCGTACACCAGTCCGCCCTCGGAGAGCGGAGCGGAGACGGTCACCGCACGGCGCAGCAGCTCGTCGGCGCCGCCGATCTCCTCCTGGTAGGCCTGCGCGGACTCGGTGTCGTCGAAGGTGCGCCCCTCGAACAGGTCCGGCGTGTGCACGGTGTGCCCGGCGGCACGCAGCCGGTCGGCGGCCGCCTGGACGGCCGGGCGCGGGCCGTGGGCGGAGTGGAAGAGGACGATCTGGGCCACGGTACGGGTCCTTCGAGGAACGAGATCAGGGATACCCACCCATGATCCCGCACCCCGCCCCGAATCCCCTCGCCCGCCCCGCCCCACCGGCCCGGGTCAGCCCCGCGGGCTCCAGGAGGCCACCAGGTCGAGCAGCCCGGGGAAGCGGGCGTCGAGGTCCTCGACCCGCACCCGGCTGCGGCGCTCCAGCCCGTACTGGCGCTGCCTGGTGATCCCCGCCTCGCGCAGCGCCTTGAAGTGGTGGGTGAGCGAGGACTTGGGCCGGTCGAGGCCGAACCAGCCGCAGGAGTGGTCGACGTCCTCGGACTCCAGCAGGAGTTTGCGGACGATGGTGAGCCGCAGCGGGTCGCTGAGTGCGCCCAGCACGGTCTCCAGGCGCAGCTCGTCGACGCCCGGCTCGGGCAGCGGTTCGGGCAGCTCGGACGGCTCGGGGAGCACCGTGAATGCGGGCGCACCGGTCCTGCTCGCGGGCATGGGCGACTCCTCAACTCCTCGTGGCCCCAAGGCCACTGAACTTCCCACCATCAGTACGACTCCAATCGTACTGCATGCTAAGTTCGACTCGACTCGTACTGCTGCGGCGCTCGCCGCACGCCTCGGGAGGGACCAGTCATGCCCAGCACCACCCGGACCACCGCCAGTCGACCCGCACCAGCCCCCGCCACCCCCCTGTGGTGGATCTGGCTGGCCGCCTGGCCGGTCACCGCCGTCTTCGTGCTCTCCAACGCCGCCACCCCGCTGTACGTCCTGTGGCAACACGACATCGGCTTCTCCAAGGGCACCCTGACCGTGGTGTTCGCGTTCTACATCGTCGGCCTGATCGGCTCGCTGCTGGTCTCCGGCGTGCTCTCCGACCGGGTCGGCCGCAAGCCCGTCCTGCTGCCCGCCCTGGCCCTGGGCCTCGCCGCCTGCCTGATCTTCGGGACGGCCACCAGCGTCGCCGCGCTGATCACGGCGCGACTGTTCACCGGCATCGCGGTCGGCGCCGTCGTCTCGGCGGGCATGGCGGCGGTCACCGACGTCGCCGGACCGGAGCGCAGGCGGACCGCCGCCCTGCTCGCCTCCTGCGCGATGGTCTTCGGCGCCGGGCTCGGCCCGCTGCTCGCCGGCCTGCTCTCCGAACTGGCGCCCGCACCGACCACCACCGTGTTCGCGATCGAGGCCGTGCTCCTCGCCAGCGCGGTGCTGGTCGTCCTGCGGATGCCCCTGCCCGTCCCACCGACCCGCACGCCCGGCACCCCCAAAACACCCAGCACCCCCGGCACCCCCGGCACCCCCGCCCGGGGCAGCTGGATCCGGATCCCCGGCGTCCCGCGCGGCAACGGCCGCCGACTCGCCCTCGGCATCGCGGTGTTCGCCCCCGGCATCACCGCGACCTCGTTCGTGCTCTCGCTCGGCCCGTCCCTGCTGTCCGGCCTGCTCGGCACCACCAACCGGATCGTCGCCGGTGCGACGGCCTTCGTGATGTTCCTCGCCGCGACCGGGGTGCAGTTCGCCGTCCAACGACTGCGCCGCCGCACCATCCTGGCGGCCGGCGCGGCGACCACCGCGCTGAGCATGGTCGCCCTGGTCACCGCCGTACGCACCGAGGCGGTGGCGGTGCTGGTCCTGGCGGCCCTGCTGGCCGGCGCCGGCCAGGGCATGGGCCAGCTCGGCGGCCTGTCACTGCTGAACGCCGGCATCCCGCCGCAGCGGCTGGCCGAGGCCAACGCGGCGCTGAACGTGGGCGGTTACCTCCCGGCCGGCCTGCTGCCCGTCTCGGCCGGCTACCTCAGCGACGCGGTCGGCCTGACCTCCGGCGCCACGATCTTCGGCGCCGTCCTGCTGCTCCTGGCCCTCCTCGGCGGCCTGCTGGTCCTCACCACCCGGCGCGAGGTGACGGACCCGGCCTGACGCACCCGCCCGACCCCGGGGCCGGGCCCGACGAGCCGCACCGAACCGCACGGAACCGCACCGAGCCGCTCATGCGTTCGCAAGATTCCTTCCTTTAGGTATGTTTCCCGACCCGTCCGACACCCGCCCGGACAAGCCCGTCTCCCTTCCGGACAAAAGCTTTGCAACAACATTCCAACTCGCTGGTATGCATGATCTGTCACCGACAACGGAGGGCAGGAGCATGGCACAGCAGGAACGGGCGCGCCGCACACGGGAGAAGGTGCTGACCGCCGCGGCCGAGATCTTCGCCGACCAGGGCTACGAGAGCACCACGCTGAACACGGTCGCCGACCGCATCGGCATGACCAAGGGCGCGCTCTACGGCCACTTCCCCTCGAAGGGCTCGCTGGCCCGGGCCCTGATCGACGAGTCCCGGACCACCTGGACGTGCCTGCGCGCCCAGTACGACACCCCGGGAGCCGACGCCGCCGAGGTGCTCGAAGACGTGGTGGTGGGCTTCGCCGACCGGCTGCGGACGGACGTACGACTGCGGGCCGCGCTCCGACTCGCCGCCGACCGTCCCGCCCTGGCGGAGCCCCCCACCGACGTCCTCACCGAGATGCACACCGCGCTGACCGACCTGGTCCGCCGGGCCCAGCGCCACAACGGCTTCCCCGACCACAGCCCGTCCCTGGTCGCCGAACTGCTGCTGATCGTGGTCCGCGGACTGCTGAACACCCGCCCCACCTGCGACAACAACGCCCACACCGCCGGTGGCGAGCCCCTGTGGCGGCTGCTCTTCACCGCCCTGTCCGGAACCCCCGCGCTCCCCACCCTCCCCTGACCGGCTCCGGCCTCACCCAGCCCCACCCGGCCCAACCCGGCGCCGCCGCCTCCGACTCCGCTACGACACCACGTCCTTGCGCGCAAACCCGCGGAAGGCCAGCGCCAACAGCACCACCGCGTACGACAGCGACAACGAGACCCCCTGGACCATGCCGCCCCACTCCAACTGCGGCTGCAGGGCATCCGCCCAGGCGTACTGCCAGTGCGCCGGCAGCCACTCCCGCAGACTCCCCAGCGCCGTGACGGCGTCCAGCACCCCGGTGATGATCGACAGGAACACCGCCCCGCCGACCGCCCCCAGCGGCGCGTCCGTCGCCGTCGACAGCCAGAACGCCAGTGCGGCGATGACGAGTTCGCTCAGGAACACGAACGCCACCGCGATCGCGATCCGGGGCAGCGCCTCCCCGGCCGGCAGGCTGGCCCCGGCGGGCAGCTTCAAGTCCCCCCAGCCGTACGCCACGGTCCCCACGACCAGCCCGATCGCGGGCAGCATGACCACCGCCACCGCCGAGAAGGCCAGCCCAACCAGGAACTTGCGGGCCAGCAGTCGCGCCCGCGGCACCGGCGCGGCCAGCAGGTAGCGCAGCGAGGACCAACTGGCCTCCGAGGCCACGGTGTCCCCGCAGAACAGCGCCACCGGGATCACCAGCATGAAGCCGGTGCCCACGAACAGCATGGTGACGGCGAAGTTGGCCCCCGAAGCGGTGGCCAGGTCGATGAAGGTGGTCCGGTCCGGACGCCCCGGGGTGCCGCCGATCTGGAACGCCGCCAGGATGACGAACGGCATCGCCGCCAGCACCCCGCCGATCACCATCGTGCGCCGCCGCCGCAGCTGCCGGATCGCCTCCACCCGCAGCGGCAGCGTCCGACTCGCCCGGTACCCCTCGGCGTGGTCCACCGGACCACCGCCCGCCGGACCACCGCCCGCCGAAGCACCGTTCACCGAGCCACCGTTCACCGAGCCACCGCCCGTCGGCGGGATCCGATCCGTAGTACCGGCGCTCATGCCGCACCTCCGATCAACGACAGGAACGCGTCCTCCAGGCGCTGCTGCGGCCCGGCGCTCTCCACCGGCACCCCCAGCCGCACCAGCTCCGCCAGCAGCTCGCTCGCCGCGAGCCCGTCCAGCCGGACCAGCAGCCCGCCCTCGACGGCCTCCGCCGAGCCGACCCCGTCCAGCGCGGCGACCTTCTCGACCACCGACTCCGGGTCGCAGGGCTCCGCCAGGCCGACCATCAGCAGCTCACCCGCGCCGACGATCTCGCCGACCGGCCCGGCCGTCACCAGCCGCCCGCGGTCCATCACCACGAGGTGGGTACAGCTCTGCTCGACCTCGGCCAGCAGGTGGCTGGACACGATGACGGTCCGGCCGGCGGCCGCGTACCGGATCATCACCTCGCGCATCTCGCGGATCTGCGGCGGGTCCAGCCCGTTGGTCGGTTCGTCCAGGATCAGCAGGTCCGGCATCCCGAGCATCGCCTGCGCGATCGCCAGCCGCTGCCGCATGCCCTGCGAGTACGTCCGCACCGCCCGGTCGAGCGCCTCGCCGAGCCCGGCGATGGCGAGCGCCTCGTCGAAGTGCGCGTCGGCCTCCGGCCGTCCGGTGGCCTGCCAGTACAGCCGCAGGTTGGCCCGGCCGGTGAGGTGCGGCAGGAAGCCCGCGCCCTCGACGAAGGCCCCGACCCGCGAGAGCACCGGCGCCCCGGGGCGGATCAGATGCCCGAACACCCGGATCTCCCCGGCGTCCGGCCGGATCAGACCCATCAGCATCCGCAGCGTGGTGGTCTTGCCCGCGCCGTTCGGCCCGAGCAGCCCGAGCACCTGGCCCTGCTCCACCCGGAAGCCCAACTCCCTTACCGCGTAACGGTCCTGCGAGCCCTTGTAGCGCTTGCTCAGCCCGTTGATCAGCAGCGGAACCCCGGCCAGCGCCGGATCGAACTCCGGCCCGGACGGCTCGCCGAGTGCCGAACCCCGTCGTCGCCGCCGCGCCAGCGGCACCAGCACCAGCCCGGCGGCCACCACCACGGCGACCACCGGCAGCACCCAGGTCCGCGCGGGCAGCGGCGCCGCCTCGGTGACCAGCTCGTCGACGGTCGGCACGCCGAGCGCGCCCGCCACCGCCACCCGGTAGGTGGCCGGTTCGACCGGCGAGGCGTACGCCAGGTCGGTGGAGGCCAGCACCAGGCGCAGCCGGTGCCCGGCCGGGAAGTCGTGGTCCACGACCGGCAGCCGGACGGTCACCGTCCTCCCCCCGTCGGCGTCCGCCCCGGTCACCCGCAGCGGGGCCGCGAGCTGCTGCGGCAGCGTCGCCTTGCCGTCCGGCCCGACGTCGTACAGCTTCGCGAACAGCACCGCGTCCGGCCGGTCCGCCGTCACCCGCACGGGTACGGTCGGCTGCCCGGTCAGGTGCAGCGACTTGTCCAACGGCGCCGACTCGAAGGCGGCGTTCTGCCCGGGGAAGTCCAGTGACAGCCCGGCCCCCAGCGAGGCGGCCTGGCTGAGCGCCCCGATGCCCGGCAGTGTGGAGATCCCCGGCGGTGCCCCGCCGGGCGGATTGGCGACGGGCTTCTCCCCGCCCGTCAGCTCGATCGAGCGCGTCCCGGTCCCACCCAGGCCCGGGTAACGGTCGGCGTCGGCGCCGCGCAGCACGGCCTGGAAGCCGGTCGAGTCCACTCCGCCGGTCCGGGTCACCCGGAACTGCGGCCCGGTGTCGTTGCCGCGCCCCTTCAAGTAGTGGTCGAACCAGGCGGTCACCCGGTCGTCCACCCGGGCACTGGTGTCGGTCCCGCCGTCGTGGCCGCCCGCGAACCAGTCCACCGAGACGGGCGCGCCGTTGGCCGCCACCGCCCGGGCGATCTGGTCGCCCTGGTCGAGCGGGAACAGCGAGTCCTGCTGCCCCTGCACCACCAGCGTGGGCGCCTTGAGCTGCGCCGCCACCGAGGACGGGCTCGACCGGTCCAGCAGCGCGACGGCCTCCGGATCGGCGTGCCCGGCGGTCGCGACCCGGTCGTACATCTGGCAGAGCGAGTCCAGGAACCGCCCGCAGCCGACCGCCCCGGCCCCGGCCGACCCGGTCGCGCCCGCCCCGGCCCCGCCCGCCCCGGCTCCGTCCGGCGCGGTCCCGCCGCGCGGCGCACCGCCCGAGGGCCCCAGGTCCCCGGCCGAGCCGGTGGTGAAGAAGATCCCGGCCCACAGCTTCTTGAACACGCCGTCCGCCGCGCCCGAGCCCTGCACCCCCTGCGGGAACAGCGCGTCGGCCAGGTTCCACCAGGTGATCTGGGTGGCCACCGCGTCGATCCGGTGGTCGTACGCGGAGGCCAGCAGCGCGATCGCCCCGCCGTAGGAGGCCCCGGTGATCCCGACCCGGGGGTCGCCGGGGGCGTCGAGCTGCACCTCGGGCCGCTGGGCCAGCCAGTCCACCAGGTGCTTGACGTCCTCGACCTCGCGGTCGGGCGCGTTCAGGCCGATCTTCCCGCCCGAGTGCCCGAAGCCGCGGGCCGACCAGGTCAGCACCGCGTAGCCCTGCCGGGCCAGCTGCTCGGCGCGGTCCCGCTCGCCCTCCTTGGAGCCGCCGAAGCCGTGCGCCAGCAGGACGGCCGGTCGCGGGGCGGTGCCGGTGGTGAAGAACGAGGTGTCCAGCTGGACCTGCTGGGTGCTGCCGGGCGTCTCCGGCATGCTGAGGAAACGATCCTCTTGATGGACCGCCTGTTCACCGCCGGACGCCACCGCCGCCGTACCGGCCCCGGCGACCGCCACCAGGGCCACCGCCCCGGCCACCAGCCTGCGCCGCATCGACGTACCGCGGCCGCGCCATCGGCGCCATGCCCCACCGAACTCCATGGGGGCTGATCGTATCCGCCGTCCGGGTAGGTGTCCGATAAAGCCACCACCCCATTTCGCCCGGTTCGCCCCGTTGAACGCCGGTATCGTACGGCTCACCCGGCTCCCCACCCCGAGAAGGTCCCCGTGCTCTGGCCGCTGATCACCCTGCTCGCCACCGTCGCCGCCACCCTGGCGGTCGGCTGGATCGTCGACCAGGTCCTCCAGCGGATCAGCGCCGACCACCCCGGGGCGCCGGTCTGGGCCCTGCTCCGCCGCTGCCGGATCCCGCTCCAACTCGCCCTGGTGTCAGCCCTGTTGCTCGCCACCGACCCACTCAGGCGGATCTTCCACCTGACCGGGGACGAGGGCGCCCACCACCTGGTCCTGCTGTTGCTGCTCGCCTCCCTCGGCTGGCTCACCGTCCGCGTCGCGGCCGCCGTCCTGGAGGCGCTGCTCCGCCGCTACGAGACGGTCGCCGACGACCCGGCCCGGGTGCAGCGGGTCCGCACCCAGGTCGGCATGCTGCGCCGGGTGGTCAGCGCGGCGATCGTGGTGGTCACCGTCGCGGTGATGCTGCTGACCTTCTCCGCCATGCGCACCGTCGGCGCCAGCCTGCTCGCCTCGGCCGGCCTGATCGGCATCGTGGCCGGCATCGCCGCCCAGAGCACCCTGGGCAACTTCTTCGCCGGACTCCAGATCGCCTTCGGCGACACCGTCCGGATCGGCGACACCGTGGTGGTGGACGGCCAGCAGGGCACGGTCGAGGAGATCACCCTCTCCTACCTGGTGGTCCGGCTCTGGGACTACCGCCGGCTGATCGTCCCGGTCTCGTACTTCGTCAACAAGCCCTTCGAGAACTGGACCCGCCGCGACCCCGGCCTGCTGGCCGCCGTCCTGCTCCACCTCGACCACACCACCCGGGTCGACGAGCTCCGCGCCACCCTGCACACCCTGCTGGAGAAGCACCCGCTCTGGGACGGCGCCGAGTGGGCCCTCGACGTCACCGACACCACCCCCAGCACCATCGTCGTCCGGGCCACCATGACCGCCCGCACCCCCGAGGACACCGCCCGGCTCCGCTTCGACGTCCGCGAACAGCTCATCGCCCACCTCCGCGACGAGCACCCCCACGCCCTCCCCCGCCTCCGCACCACCGACGGCTGAGCCCCGCCACTCCCCGCGGAACGAAGGATCCCCGCGCCCCGCAAGGGACGCGGGGACCCGCGTGCGAAGTCCTACAGCACCCTCGTCATCGTCCGGTGCGGGATCCCGGCATCGTCGTACACCGGCCCCTCCGCCAGGTACCCCAGCCGCTCGTAGAACCCGAGCGCCTGCACCTGCGCGTGCAGCTCGACCTCGACGGCCCCGCGCTCGGCCCCCGCCGCCTCGATCGCCCGGACGAGCTCGGCCCCGAGCCCGGTCCCCCGGGCCGCCGCCAGGACCGCGAGCCGCCCGAGCAGCACCCGTCCCTCGACGCCCCCGGTCAGCCCGGCCGCCTGGTCGCCGAAGATCAGCCGCCCGGTCCCCAGCGCGGCCCCGTCCGCGCCCACGGCGAGCACGTGCACCGAGGTCGCGTCGTACTCGTCGTACTCCAGCTCCTCCGGCACGTTCTGCTCGACGATGAACACCTCACGCCGGACCGCCCGCACCAGCTCCAGGTCCGCCTCACCCTCGGCGACCCGGATCGCGAAGCCCGTCATCTCAGCTCTCCGAGGCGATGATGTCCAGCGCCTTCTGCAGGTCCGCCGGGTACTCGCTGCTGAACTCGACCCACTGCCCGTCCGACGGGTGCTCGAAGCCCAGCGAGACGGCGTGCAGCCACTGCCGGGTGAGCCCGAGCCGCTTGGCCAGCGTCGGGTCGGCGCCGTACGTCAGGTCGCCCACGCAGGGGTGCCGCAGCGCGGACATGTGGACGCGGATCTGGTGGGTGCGGCCGGTCTCCAGCTTGATGGCCATCAGCGAGGCCGCCCGGTACGCCTCGATCAGGTCGTAGTGGGTGACCGACGGCTTGCCGTCGCGGGTCACCGCCCACTTCCAGTCCGCGCTGGGGTGGCGCCCGATCGGCGCGTCGACGGTGCCGCTCAGCGGGTCCGGGTGGCCCTGGACCAGCGTGTGGTAGCGCTTGTCGGTGATCCGGTCGTGGAACTGCCGCTTGAGGTCGGTGTAGGCCCGCTCGGACTTGGCGACGACCATCAGACCCGAGGTGCCGACGTCCAGCCGGTGCACGATGCCCTGGCGTTCGGCGGCGCCCGAGGTGGAGATCCGGTAGCCGGCCGCGGCGAGCCCGCCGATGACGGTGGGGCCGGTCCAGCCGGGGCTCGGGTGCGCGGCGACGCCCACCGGCTTGTCGATCAGCACGATGTCGTCGTCGTCGTGGACGATCCGCATGCCCTCGACCGGTTCGGCCACGATCTGCACCGCGGCGGCGGGGGCCGGGATCTCGACCTCCAGCCAGGAGCCGGCGGTCACCCGGTCCGACTTGCCGGCCACGGCGCCGTCGAGCGTCACCTTGCCCTCGGCGGCCAGCTCGGCGGCCTTCGTCCGGGAGAAGCCGAACATCCGGGCGAGGGCGGCGTCGAGGCGCTCGCCCTCCAGGCCGTCGGGAACGGGGAGGCTGCGGATCTGCGCTGCGGTACTCACCCGTACGAGTATGCCGGAAAGGCGCCGCGCCCCTTCCCCCCGCTGGTCCCGCCGGAGGACGGGCCCGTTACTTCGCGCCCTTCTCCGGCTGCTGGTGCACGGTCCCGTCCGGGTTGCTCCCCCGGAAGGAGAGCAGCACCACGAGGATGCCGCCGCAGACGATCGCCGAGTCCGCGAGGTTGAACACCGCGAAGTGCTGGACGGAGATGAAGTCCACGACGTGGCCGCGGAACACGCCCGGGGCGCGGAACAGCCGGTCGGTGAGGTTGCCGAGCGCGCCGCCGAGCAGCAGCCCGAGCGCGATCGCCCACGGGAGGCTGTACAGCCGACGGGCGATCCGCCAGATCACCACGATGACGGCCGAGGCGATCATCGTGAAGACGACGGTCAGCGCCTGCCCCATGCCGAAGGCCGCGCCCGAGTTGCGGATCACCTGGAAGGTGACGACGTCGCCGATCACCTTGATCGCCGCGTGGTTCTCCAGCTTGGCGACGACCAGCAGCTTGCTGGCGAGGTCGATCAGGAAGGCGAGGACCGCGACGACCAGCAGCACGCCGACCCGACGCGGGCCCTTGGGCTTCTCCACCGCGGTGGCACCGCCCGCCCCACCCATGGCCTCGGACTCGGACTCGGTGGATTCGACCACGGCCGCCTCCGCGCCATCGGCGGGGTTCGGGACGGCGTCGTCCCGGGTCTGGGGGGAACCTTGCGTACTGATGATCCGCTCCGCTGCCGAGGTGGGCCGGTGGGGCCTGAGTGCGTCCGTACCGACGTGTCAGGCGACGTTACGGGGTCGAGCGTACGGCAAGCCCGACCCCCCGCGTTCGCCCCGGTCGCCCGGGTCGGACCGTGGCTCGACGCCACGGTTCAGCGGCGTTCCTGCTTCGCCTTGCACTGCACGCACAGCGTCGCCCGCGGGAAGGCCTGCACCCGGGCCTTGCCGATGGCCTGTCCGCAGGACTCGCAGATGCCGAAGCCGACGCCCTCCAGCCGCTCCAGGGCGCGCTCGGTCTGGGCGAGGCTGTCCCGCGCGTTGTTGGCGAGCGCCAGCTCGCTCTCCCGCGAGATGTTCTTCGTACCGGCGTCCACCTGGTCGTCGCCGGCTCCGTCGTTGGAGTCGCGCATCAGCCCGGAGATGGCGGCCTCGGCGGCCTCGATCTCGCCGCGCAGCCGCTGCAGGTCGTCCTGGAGCTCGTCGTGCAGTTCGTGGACCTCCGCCGAGGTCCAGGGGTCCTCCCCCGGCCGGACCGGCAGCGTGGCCGGGTCCACCGACTCGGCTCCGCGCGGTACGGCGACGGTCTCGGTACTGGTCTTCTGAGGTGCGGTAGTGGTCACGGTCCCCTCCCCTGGATCGGCCGCCACGGCCTTGCGTGCCCGCTTGGTGGCGGTACCCGCGCCGGTTGCCTTCTCAGCCATGGCTTCGACCCCATCTACGAACGAATCGAGCCGCCGGTTCCCGGCGGCCTCCAGTGCCGGAACGATAATCCCGATCAAAACCGGTCACAACCTGACATACCGGCGCCCCAGAGTGATCCCACCCAGGCAGCCGCCCCAGCCGCCACGCCCCGCGCGCTGACAGACATGTGCCCACCTCACCCCCGCCTAACCGCCCCCACCGACCGGCCCGGACCAGCGCCTCAGGACCCACTCCCCCGATTCCCTTTGGACAAACCGTCCGGCCCGGCCGATACACTGACCCTGCAAGGCGCAGATGGGACGAGTACCGACGTACGCAGCCACCAGCGACCCGGGGACGGTGCGAGCCCGGGGGTGTGCACGACGGGAAGATCACCCCGGAGCCGCCGGAAGAACGGCCACCACGGGCAACCGCGGCGGCCCACTAGACCCGGCAGCAAGCCCAAACAAGAGGGCCGCAACGCAGCACCGCGGCCAAGGAGGGTGGTACCGCGGGTCGGCGAAGGCCGTCTCGTCCCTCCGGAGGATCCAGTCCCAGCATCCGCCGGAGGTAGACGCCCGCGATGAGCACCTACAACCCCGTTCCCGCGCAGGTGGATCTGCCTGCCCTGGAGCACCAGATCCTGTCCTTCTGGCAGGACAACAAGATCTTCCAGCGCAGCCTGGAGCAGTCCGAGGGCCGCCCCGAGTGGGTCTTCTACGAGGGCCCGCCGACCGCCAACGGCATGCCCGGCGCCCACCACATCGAGGCCCGCGTCTTCAAGGACGTCTTCCCGCGCTTCCGGACCATGAAGGGCTACCACGTCGCCCGCAAGGCCGGCTGGGACTGCCACGGTCTCCCGGTCGAGCTGGCCGTCGAGAAGGAGCTCGGCTTCTCCGGCAAGCAGGACATCGAGGCGTACGGCATCGCCGAGTTCAACGCCAAGTGCCGCGAGTCGGTGACCCGCCACACCGACGCCTTCACCGAGCTGACCACCCGCATGGGGTACTGGGTCGACCTCGACGAGGCCTACCGGACGATGGACCCGTCGTACGTCCAGTCCGTCTGGTGGTCGCTCAAGCAGATCTTCGACAAGGGCCTGCTGGTCCAGGACCACCGGGTCGCCCCCTGGTGCCCGCGCTGCGGCACCGGCCTGTCCGACCACGAGCTGGCCCAGGGCTACGAGACCGTGGTCGACCCCTCGGTGTTCGTCCGCTTCCCGCTGACCAGCGGCCCGCTGGCCGGCCGGGCCGCCCTGCTGGTCTGGACCACCACCCCGTGGACCCTGGTCTCCAACACCGCCGCCGCCGTGCACCCGGAGGTCACCTACGTGGTGGCCACCGACGGCACCGAGCAGCTGGTCGTCGCCGAGCCGCTGCTCGGCAAGGCCCTCGGCGAGGGTTGGGAGACCACCGGCGAGTCCTTCACCGGCGCCGAGATGGAGCGCTGGGCCTACCGCCGCCCCTTCGACCTGGTCGAGATCGAGAACGCCCACTACGTCCTCAACGCCGACTACGTCACCACCGAGGACGGCACCGGCATCGTCCACCAGTCCCCGGCCTTCGGCGCGGACGACCTCGCGACCTGCCGCAAGTACGGCCTGCCGGTGGTCAACCCGGTGCTCGGCGACGGCACCTTCGCCCCCGAGGTCCCGCTGGTCGGCGGCCAGTTCTTCAAGAAGGCCGACGAGGCCCTGGTCGCGGACCTCAAGGAGCGCGGCCTGCTCTTCCGCCACCTGCCGTACGAGCACAGCTACCCGCACTGCTGGCGCTGCCACACCGCGCTGCTCTACTACGCGCAGCCGTCCTGGTACATCCGGACCACCGCCGTCAAGGACGCGATGATCCGCGAGAACGAGGCCACCAACTGGTTCCCGGACACGGTCAAGCACGGCCGCTTCGGCGACTGGCTGAACAACAACATCGACTGGGCGCTCAGCCGCAACCGCTACTGGGGCACCCCGCTGCCGATCTGGCGCTGCGAGGAGAACCACCTCACCTGCGTCGGCTCGCTCGCCGAGCTGTCCGAGCTCACCGGCACCGACCAGGGCGACCTCGACCCGCACCGCCCGTACATCGACGAGGTGACCTTCGCCTGCCGCGACTGCGGCGGCACCGCCACCCGCGTGCCCGAGGTCATCGACGCCTGGTACGACTCGGGCTCGATGCCCTTCGCCCAGTACGGCTACCCGTACCAGAACAAGGAGCTGTTCGAGAAGCGCTACCCGGCGCAGTTCATCTCCGAGGCGATCGACCAGACCCGCGGCTGGTTCTACACGCTGATGGCGGTCGGCACCCTGGTGTTCGACAAGAGCAGCTACGAGAACGTCGTCTGCCTGGGCCACATCCTGGCCGAGGACGGCCGCAAGATGTCCAAGCACCTGGGCAACATCCTGCAGCCGATCCCGCTGATGGACCAGCACGGCGCCGACGCCGTCCGCTGGTTCATGGCGGCCGGCGGCTCGCCCTGGTCGGCCCGCCGGGTCGGCCACGGCACCATCCAGGAGGTGGTCCGCAAGACCCTCCTCACCTACTGGAACACCGTCGCCTTCCAGGCCCTGTACGCCCGTACCTCGAACTGGGCGCCGTCCGCGAACGACCCGGCCGCGGCCGACCGTCCGCAGCTGGACCGCTGGGTGCTCTCCGAGCTGAACACCCTGGTCCGCGAGGTCGACGCGGCCTTCGAGGCCTACGACACCCAGCGCGCCGGCAAGCTGCTCTCCGGCTTCGTCGACGACCTCTCCAACTGGTACGTGCGCCGCGGCCGCCGCCGCTTCTGGCAGGGCGACGCCGCCGCGCTCGCCACCCTGCACGAGGCGCTGGAGACCGTCACCCGCCTGATGGCCCCGCTCACCCCGTTCATCACCGAGCGGGTCTGGCAGGACCTGGTCGTCCCGGTCGCCCCCGACGCGCCCTCCTCCGTCCACCTCGCCACCTGGCCGGTCGCGGACGAGACCCTGATCGACACCGACCTCTCCCGGCACATGGCCCTGGTCCGCCGCCTGGTCGAACTGGGCCGGGCCACCCGCGCCGAGTCCGGGGTGAAGACCCGCCAGCCGCTCTCCCGCGCGCTGGTCGCCGCCCAGGGCTGGGAGGAACTGCCCGCCGACCTGCGCGCGCAGATCGCCGAGGAGCTCAACGTCTCCACCCTGGAGTCCCTCGCCGAGGTCGGCGGCTCGCTCGTCGACACCAGCGCCAAGGCCAACTTCCGCGCGCTGGGCAAGCGTTTCGGCAAGGGCGTGCAGGACGTCGCCAAGGCGGTCGCCGCCACCGACGCCGCCCGCCTGGCCGCCGAACTGCGGGCGAACGGCGAGACCTCGGTCGAGCTGAACGGCGAGACGGTCACCCTCTCCCCCGACGAGGTCATCATCACCGAGACCCCGCGCGAGGGCTGGGCGGTCGCCAACGAGTCCGGCGCCACCGTCGCCCTCGACCTGGCCATCACCCCGGAGCTCAAGCGCCTCGGCATCGCCCGCGACGCCATCCGCCAGATCCAGGAGGCCCGCAAGAACTCCGGCCTGGACGTCGCCGACCGCATCGTCCTGCGCTGGCGCGCCACCTCCGAGGAGACCGCCGAGGCCATCGCCGAACACGGCCCCCTCGTCGCCGATGAGGTCCTCGCCACCGACTTCGCCGCCGGCGCAGCCGACTGGAACTCCGAGACCTTCACCGACGAATCCCTCGGCCTCGCCTTCCAGCTCCGCAAGGCCTGACCCACCCCGAAGCCGCCGGCACCCCACCCGGGGTGCCGGCGGCTTCGCCGTACCCGCACGGGCGCGCGGGCCCGAGCCCGCGCGCCCGAAGCACCTCCACCCCCCGAACAGCACACACAAAAGGGCGTCCCCTCCCCGACCCGGAGGTCGGAAAGGGGACGCCCTCAAAAGGCCTGGCTACAACCTCAGTTGTCGCCGTCCTCATCGATCAGGAAGCCCCGCATCGGCGCCGGAGCCTGCTGCATCGGCTGCGGCGGCTGCGGCCGCACGGCCGCCATCGGCTGGGTCATCCCGGCCGGCTGCATCTGCGGAGCCCCGGTGTTGCCACCGGCACCCTGCCCGCCGAAGCTCGGCGCCGGCACGTTCCCACCGAAGGAGCTCTGCCCGCCGAACGCCGGCGAGTTCCCACCGAACGACGGCTGGTTCCCACTGAAGGAGGGCGCGGAGCCCATCGACCCGGCACCGGCCGGAGCCATCGACGAGGCCGCCGGCGGCAGCGACGCGGTGGCGGGGATCCGCGGCGGGGCGAGCGAGTCGTCCGCCTGCGACTCCAGCTGGCGCAGCTGGGTCTCCAGGTACGACTTCAGGCGCGTGCGGTACTCACGCTCGAACGCCCGCAGGTCCTCGACCTTGCGCTCCAGCGTGGCCCGCGCGGACTCCAGCGAGCCCATCGCGACGCGGTGCTTCTCCTGCGCGTCCCGCTCCAGGGCGTCGGCCTTGGCCCGGGCGTCGCGCTCCAGACCCTCGGCCCGGCTGCGCGCCTCGCCGACGATCTTGTTGGCCTCGGAGCGGGCCTCGGAGATCGCCTGGTCGGCGGTCTGCTGAGCGAGCGCCAGCACGCGGGCGGCGCTGTCGCCACCGGGGCCCTGCTGCTGCTGCATCGGGGCGCCGAGCGGGCCGCCCATCTGCTGCGGGCCGCCCATGGGTCCGCCCATCGGCTGCATCTGCTGCTGCTGGCCCATGCCCTGGCCCATCGGGTTGCCCATCTGCTGCGGGCCACCGGGACCGCCCATGGGCTGGAGCATCTGACCGCCCATCGGCTGGACCAGCTGCTGCTGGCCGCCCATGGTCTGGCCCATCTGCGGCTGGCCCATCTGGGGCTGGCCCATCTGCTGCGGACCGCCGGGGCCCATCGGGCCACCCTGGCCGGCCGGGAGCTGCGGCGCACCGGAAGGCAGGCCGAGGGGCTGGTTGCCCATCTGCTGCTGCTGCGGACCGCCCGGGCCCATCTGCTGCGGACCGCCGGGGCCCATCTGCTGCGGGCCACCCGGGCCCTGCTGGCCGGGGACCGGCGGGCCGGATATGGCTGCCGGGACGGGAGCGGCCGGACGCTGGGCGTCCTGCGGCGGCTCCTTCCGCATGTTGGCCTGGTTCTGCGCGGCGGCGCGAGTCGCGGCGGCCAGCTTGGCCCGCAGGTCCTCGTTCTCCCGGAGGAGGCGGGTCAGCTCCGCCTCGACCTCGTCGAGGAAGGCATCGACCTCGTCCTCGTCATAGCCTTCACGCAGGCGGACGGTCGTGAACTGCTTGTTCCGAACGTCCTCGGGGGTCAATGGCATCTCTTCACCTCAACGTGATCGTCGGCACACCGGCATCCTGTCGCATCGCTCACCTACGACTAGGGGTGCACAAGCGAGATCAGGACATACACAATGATCATCAGTACGAAGAAGGACAGGTCGAGCGCCACGCCCCCGAAACGCAACGGCGGGATGAACCGCCGAAGAAGCTTGAGCGGCGGATCCGTGACAGTGTACGTGGCCTCCAGGACCAGGACCATGGCCTTGCCCGGCCGCCACGAACGCGCGAACTGGAAGACCCAGTCCATGACCAGTCGTACGAGCAGGAACACCAGGAAGACGGTCAGGGCGTAGTAGAGCACCGCCCACACGATGTCCATCGCGTTTTCCCTCTCCCCGGTCCCTGGCCCTAGGGCCTACCGCTCGTCACCTGTCGCCAACCACTGTTGATCAGATCCACACGTAAAGTCGTGGCCGGGTCAGCTCTGGTTGAAGAACCCACCCTCGGCGATCCGAGCCTTGTCCTCCGCCGTGACATCGACGTTAGCAGGCGACAGCAGGAACACCTTCTGTGTCACGCGCTCGATACTGCCGTGCAGACCGAAGACGAGTCCAGCGGCGAAGTCTACGAGCCGCTTCGCGTCCGTGTCGTCCATCTCGGTGAGATTCATGATCACGGGGGTCCCGCCACGGAACTGTTCCCCGATGGTACGGGCCTCGTTGTAGGTCCGGGGGTGCAGCGTGGTGATGCGGTAGGGCTCTCGTTCGTTCACTACCTTGGGCATGATCACCGGTGCGCTCTTCTCCAGGTTGTGGCGGCGTTCGGGTGTGATGGACGACACGGGGGCCATCCTCGGGGCTTCCTGTCGGATCGGCACCGCCGCCGGCACCGGCTGCGGGGTGATCGAGGAGACCGGCGCGGGTGCGGGGGCGGCGGCCGGCCGGGGAATGTCCTCGGTCCGCTGCCCGGTACGGATCGGCTCGGGGTCCGCGTCGTAGTCGTCGTCGGGGTCGTACCCCTGGCCGTCGTACGTCTCGTCCTCCACGAGGCCGAGGTAGACCGCCATCTTGCGCATTGCGCCGGCCATGCTCCTGTCTCCTCCGCTTGTGGTGGACCGGCTCCGCCCCGGCGGCCAGGCCGTTCGGCCCTGCGCGCGGATTCCGCGGTCCGCCCACGACGGCCCGTCAAGGCGACGCGCCGTCAGAGTTCGTGGGGTTGGGCCGCGGAGCTGCGATCCACGGTTGGCTAGCGCTTCGGAAAGCTGCTAGCTTCTGTCCTATTTTGTCCTGCAGTCTGATCTAACTACCCGGTGACGTTACCTGAGGGGTGACCTCACTCCGAGTACCGCCGTTCCGACGCGCACATGTGTCGCTCCGGCAGCAATCGCCTGCTCAAGGTCACCGCTCATGCCTGCGGAGACCATGGTGGCAGCCGGATGGGCCGCCCGTACGGCGGTTGCGATTTCCGTCAGCCGGTCGAAGGCCCGAGCCGGATCCCCGGCCAGCGGACCGGCCAGCGGAGCGACGGTCATCACACCGTCCAGGCGCAGCCCGGGCGTGTCGGCGATCGCGTCGGTGAGTTCCGCGACGTCCTCCGGGGCGACCCCGGCCCGGTGCGCGCCCTCCCCGTGTTCCTTGTCCAGCGCCACCTGCACCAGGCAACCCAGCTCCGGGCGCTCGGACTTGAGCACGGCCGCCGAGAGCGACTCGACCAGCCGCAGCCGGTCCACCGAGTGCACGTGGTTCGCGTACCGGACCACCGAGCGGACCTTGTTGGTCTGCAGCTGCCCGACGAAGTGCCAGTCAAGAGGAAGGTTTCTGCACTGTTCCGCCTTGGGCGCGGCGTCCTGATCGCGGTTCTCCGCGACGTCCGTCACACCCAGCCCGGCCAACAGCGCGGTGTCCTCGGCCGGGTAGGTCTTGGTGACGACGATCAGGGTGACGGACTCGCGCGGGCGTCCGGCGGCCGCACAGGCGTCCGCGATCCGGCGCTCCACCACGTCGAGGTTGGCGCCCAGTTCCTCGTACCGCGCCCGCTGGCCCTCCGTCAGCGCCCGGAGGAACTCCGCGCCCCCCGGGAACGGTCCGTAGATGTCGTTCGTCATCAGTGATCAGAGCCCAACCAGACGTAGCTCGCGAGCCGGCCCGTGCGCTGCTCGCGGCGATAGGAGAAGTGATCGGCGGATTCGAGGGTGCAGACCGATGATCGCACCAGCTCGGTGACCCCTGCGGCGGCCAGCTGGGCCGCGACCCCCTCCGGTACGTCCAGCGCCGGGGTGCCCCAGGAGGTCTCGGCGTAGGCCGCCGGGACCAGCTCGGCCACCTCGGCCCGCAGTTGGGCCGGCACCTCGTAGCAGCGGCCGCAGACCGCGGGGCCGGTGGCGGCGGTGATCCGCGCCGGTTCGGCCCCCAGTTCGACCATCGCCGCGACGGCCGCGGACACCACGCCCGCCGCCAGCCCGGGCCGGCCCGCGTGGGCCGCGCCCACCACACCCGCCACCGGGTCGGCCAGCAGCACCGGGGTGCAGTCCGCGGTCAGCACCGCCAGCGCGAGCGGCCGGTCGGTGACCACCGCGTCCACCGTCGGGGCCTCCCCCGGCGACTGCCGCTCCGTCACCACGGCCACCTCGGCGCCGTGCACCTGGTTCATCCAGACCACATCGACCGGGTCCAGCCCGAGCTCCCGGGCCGCGCGGGCCCGGTTCTCCCGGACGGCCCGCGGGTCGTCGCCCACCGCGCCGCCGAGGTTGAGCTCCCCGTACGGCGAAGTGCTCACCCCGCCCCACCGGTCGGTGAAGGCGAAGTGAGCACCCGCGCGTACCGCGTGATCGATCACTTAAGGAAGTCCGGCACGTCGAGTTCCTCGGCCGGGCTCTCCACGAACGGCTGACGGGCCGGCTGCACCTGCGGCGGCACCGGAGCGGCGGTCGTGGTGGCCGGGGCCTCGGAACGCGACGCGGCGGCCGGGCTCTCCTCCGAACGGGACGTCACCGAGCCGATGCTCCCGTACGAGGGACGGCCGGCCGGGCGCTCCGGGGCGGCCGGCGGAGTGGCCGGGGCCGCGGGGGTGGTGGACTTCACCACCGGGTCGCGGACGATCGCCGGCGGCTGACCGCCGTCGAAGCCCGCCGCGATGACGGTGACCCGCACCTCGTCGCCGAGCGCGTCGTCGATGACCGCACCGAAGATGATGTTGGCCTCGGGGTGGGCGGCCTCGCTGACCAGCTGGGCCGACTCGTTGATCTCGAACAGGCCGAGGTCGGAGCCACCCGAGATGGACAGCAGCACGCCGCGGGCGCCGTCGATCGAGGCCTCCAGCAGCGGCGAGGAGATCGCCATCACGGCGGCCGCCTTGGCGCGGTCCTCGCCACGGGCCGAACCGATGCCCATGAGCGCCGAACCGGCCTCCGACATGACGGACTTGACGTCGGCGAAGTCGAGGTTGATCAGACCCGGAGTGGTGATCAGGTCGGTGATGCCCTGGACACCGGAGAGCAGGACCTGGTCCGCCGAGCGGAACGCGTCCAGCACGCTGACCTGGCGGTCCGAGATGGACAGCAGCCGGTCGTTGGGGATCACGATGAGGGTGTCGACCTCTTCGCGCAGGGCGGCGATGCCGTCCTCGGCCTGGTTGGCCCGGCGGCGGCCCTCGAAGGTGAAGGGGCGGGTGACCACACCGATGGTCAGGGCGCCCAGCGAGCGGGCGATGTTGGCGACGACGGGCGCGCCGCCCGTGCCCGTGCCACCGCCCTCACCGGCGGTCACGAAGACCATGTCGGCCCCCTTGAGGACCTCCTCGATCTCCTCGCGGTGGTCCTCGGCCGCCTTCCGGCCGACCTCGGGGTTGGCGCCGGCGCCGAGGCCCCGGGTGAGTTCACGGCCCACATCGAGCTTGACGTCGGCGTCGCTCATGAGGAGGGCCTGCGCATCGGTGTTGATCGCGATGAACTCGACGCCCTTGAGACCGACCTCGATCATCCGGTTGATGGCGTTGACACCACCGCCGCCGATTCCGACGACCTTGATGACTGCGAGGTAGTTCTGCGGTGCTGCCACGTCGAAGGCCTCTCGCCTCGAATTTCCGGGTCGGCCCGGCCCGACGGGGGCCGTACCGACGGATGTCGATGGGTAGGGAGCCTGGTTTCTGACTGAATGTCCGAAATGCCGACCACCGACCCCAACCCTAAACTTGACCTTTAGGGTTAGTCCTGTGTCTCCGTCACATCACCAATGGACACAGTCTGGTGACACAGGACACTAGGTGGCTCCAGGCACGCGTTTCAACGAACACGCCGAGCTTCCCTTTTTCTTTTGAGCCTATGTGATCATCGGCCGGCAATGGAAACCGGGGGTGACCACCAAGGGTCGGGCCGACACTCCGAAGCGTCAACCCCTCCCCCGGGCACTGAATCTATCGGATCAACCCGACACCGCCGGCGCCTCCGGCGCCGTCACGTCGAAGGTGCTGCCCTTCTGCTTCATCAGCGCCAGCAGCACCCGGGCCTTCCGGTCGGTCTCCTCCGGACTCCCCCAACGCACCGTCGCACCCCCGCTGAGCTGCAGTTCGATGTCGTCGTACGAGTGCACCAGGACCGATCCGGCCCGCTTGGCGATCTCCGGCGGGAGCCCGGCGGCCACCGCCACCGCACCCTGCACCAGCTGGGCCCGGGAGATCACCCCGTCCACGTCCTTCGCAGACTGACTGAGCCGCAGTTCCACCACCGGAACGCCCTGCGGAGGGGCCGCCTCGGTGGCGAAGCTCACTCCGGAGGCATCCACCTGGGTGAACTGACCGTCATCCCCCTTGACGGCGGCGGCCGCCGTCCGCTGGACCACCTTGACCTGCAGGGTGTGCGGCCAGCCCCGCCACACCTCGGCCTTCCCCACCCGGGGGATCGCCTCCACCCGGCGCCGGACGTCGTCCAGGTCGACCCGGGCCAGCGGGCCGTCGGCCAGCCCGCCGACCGCCCCGCGGACCTGCTCGGACGTCAACTTGTCGTCCGTGGCGCCCTGGACGGCGACGTCGCGCACGTCCAGCACGGAGGAGAAGAACACCACCCAGGCCAGCCCGCCCAGCACCGCGGCGCCGAGCACGCTCAGCACCGCGATGCCCCGCCGGGAGAGCCGGAGACGGGGAGCGGACTCCTCCTCCAGCTCCTCGTCCAGAGGGTCGGCGAGCCGGCCGTCAGCCACGTCGGCGACCGCCCCGGTGGGCCTGGATCGCCTCGTACACCATCCCGACCAGCAGGTCGTCGGCGTCCCGACGGCCGAACTCGGCGGCGGCCCGGCTCATGTCCCACAGCCGCTGGGGGTCGGTGAGCACCGGCAGCACGTTCTGCAGCACCCAGTCCGAGGTCAGCTCGGCGTCGTCGACCAGCAGGCCACCGCCCGCCTTGACCATCGGCTGGGCGTTCAGCCGCTGCTCGCCGTTGCCGATCGGCAGCGGCACGAAGGCGGCGGGCAGGCCGACCGCGGCCAGCTCGGCCACCGTCATCGCGCCGGCCCGGCAGAGCATCAGGTCGGCGGCGGCGTAGGCGAGGTCCATCCGGTCGATGTACGGCACCGGGCGGTACGGCGGCATCCCGGGGACGTCGGCGACCTGCGGCAGCTCGTTCTTCGGGCCGACCGCGTGCAGGATCTGCACACCGTACTGCTGCAGCCGCGGCGCGATCGCGGTGATCGTCTCGTTGAGCCGGCGCGCCCCCTGGGAGCCGCCGGAGACCAGCAGGGTGGGCAGCCGCTGGTCGAGGCCGAAGTAGTGGCGGGCCTCCGGCCGGGTGGCGTTGCGGTCCAGGGTGGCGATGGTCCGGCGCAGCGGGATGCCGATGTACCGGGAGTCGCGCAGCTTGCTGTCCGGGGTGGAGACCGCGACGAAGTCGGTGTAGCGGGCGCCGATCTTGTTGGCCAGGCCCGGGCGGGCGTTGGCCTCGTGCACCACGATCGGCACCCCGGCCCGCTTGGCGGCCAGGTAGGCGGGCATCGCGACGTAGCCGCCGAAGCCGACCACGGCGTCGGCGTTGACCCGCTCGATGATCTCCTGGGCCGCCCGTACGGTGCCGCGCAGCCGACCGGGCACGGTGATCAGCTCGGGGGTGGGCTTGCGGGGCAGCGGGACGGCCGGGATGAGCTCCAGCTGGTAGCCGCGCTCGGGTACCAGCCGGGTCTCCAGCCCCTTCTCGGTGCCCAGGGCGGTGATCCCGACGGACGGGTCGTGCCTGCGGAGTGCGTCCGCGAGGGCCATGGCCGGTTCGATGTGACCGGCGGTCCCCCCGCCGGCGAGTACGACATGCACCGAAATTCACCGCTCCCTGCGTGCCGGTCCGGGGACCGGGCGCGCTGTGGTTCGTCGTCGTGGCAGCACCCGGGCCAGTCGCTTCCTGATCCGGGAGTTCTTGCTCCGGGCGGCCAGGGCCGCCTTCGCGCCCGAGGAACTGCGTGCCAGGCACAGCAGCACCCCGATCGCGGACATGGCCGACAGCATGGCGGAACCGCCGTAGGAGAACAGCGGGAGCGGGACGCCCGCGATGGGCAGCAGTCCCAGCGCCGACCCCAGGTTGATCATGGCCTGCGCCATGATCCAGGTGGTGGCGGCTCCCGCGGCGTACCTGACGAAGGGGTCCTTCGTACCGATGGCCACACGGATACCCGCGTAGCCTAGTGCCGCGAAGAGACCGATCACCGACAGCGTCCCCACCAGACCGAGTTCCTCGCCGGTCGCGGCGAAGATGAAGTCGGTGTGCGCCTCGGGGAGCTGGCCCCACTTCTCCACCCCCGCGCCGAGGCCGGTACCGAAGCCACCGCCCAGCGCGAACGAGTACACGCCGTGCAGGGCCTGGAAGCAGGCCCCGTCCGGGTCCAGCTTGGTGACCCCGATGCAGCCCAGCCGCTCGGCGCGGTGCGGAACGGTGATCACCAGGGCGGTGCAGACCACGACCGCCACCCCGAGGGTGGCCACGAACAGCCGCAGCGGTGCGCCGACCATCCAGAGCAGCGCGAACACCATGGCCACCAGGATCATCGAGGTGCCCATGTCACCGCCGATCATGATCAGCGCGAGCAGCAGCAGGGCGCCCGGCACCAGCGGCACCAGCAGGTGCTTCCAGGTGGTGAGGGTGCCGGCCTTCTGCTTGCGGGCGAGCAGGTCGGCGGCCCAGAGCACCAGCGCCAGCTTGGCGAACTCCGAGGGCTGGAACTGGAAGAAACCGAAATCCAGCCAGTTCTGGTTGCCGTTGATCCGCACCCCGATGCCGGGCACGGCGACCAGCGCGAGCGCGCCGATCACCCCGAACATCACCGGGTAGACGATCACCCGCAGCACCGCCACCGGGACGGAGGCGAAGCCGACCAGCAGGACCAGGCCGAGGATGGCCGCGATCAGCTGCTTGAGGAAGTAGTACTGCGCGGTGTGGTGCTGGTTCAGCGCCAGGATCTGCGAGGCCGAGAAGACCATCATCAGGCCGAGCACGACCAGCAGCAGGGTCGTGCCGACGATCAGCAGGTACGGCGTGAGCGGCCGGTCCAGCCAGTACCGGATGCGGGCCCGGAAGGCCTGCAACCGCCCCAGCGGACCGGCCGACTTGTACTTGGTCGTGGTGGCGGAGATCACTCGCCACGGCTCGGCGGCGTCCTGCTTGGTCGCACCGGAATCCGCCCTGCCCTGCCCCGCCACCGCTCCCCGCTCTCCCTCTTGATGCGGCTCGTTCGCCTCCGGGCCGCTCCGGACCCGACGCCGACGGTCGTCGCTCCGAGGCCCCTCGTTCCTCGGGGCCTCCTCGCTCCTCGCTTTCGGCGTCGGCGCGGCCCTTCGGCTCACTCGCCGGGGCCCGGGCTCACTCCCCGGAGGTGCCCGCCAGACCCCGGACGGCCGCCGCGAACAGGTCGCCGCGCTCGCCGTAGTTGGTGAACATGTCCATCGAGGCGCAGGCCGGGGCCAGCAGCACCGTGTCACCCGATCGGGCGAGCGATGCGGCCGTTCGAACGACCTCGGCCATCGCCACCGCGCCAGTCTGGCCCTCGGCCGCCTCGATCACCGGCACATCCGGAGCGTGTCGCTCCAGCGCCTCGCGGATCAGCGCCCGATCCTGCCCGATCAGCACCACCGCGCGCAGCCGCTCGGCCGCGCCCTGGACCAGGTCGTCGAAGGTCGCGCCCTTGGCCAGTCCCCCGGCGATCCAGACGATCGGCCGGTAGGCGGCCAGCGAGGCCGCTGCGGCGTGGGTGTTGGTGGCCTTGGAGTCGTCGATGTACGTGACCTCGCGGACGGTACCGACCTCGGCGATCCGGTGGGCGTCCGGGCGGAAGGCCCGCAGGCCCTCCCGGACGGCCTTCGGCTCGACCCCGTAGGCCCGCGCCAGCGCCGCCGCGGCGAGCGCGTTGGCGATGTTGTGCGGGGCGGGCGGGTTGACGTCCTCCACGGAGCCCAGTTCGGCCGCGTTCTTGGTCCGGTCCTCGACGAAGGCGCGGTCCACCAGCAGGCCGTCCACCACGCCGAAGTTCGACGGGCTCGGCGCGCCGAGGCCGAAGCCGATCGCCCGGCAGCCCTCCTCGACGTCGGCCTCCATGACCAGCGCCTCGGTGGCCGGGTCGGCCAGGTTGTACACGCAGGCCACCACGTTGCCCTCGTAGATCCGGCCCTTGTCGGCGGCGTACGCCTCCATCGAGCCGTGCCAGTCGAGGTGGTCGGGCGCCAGGTTGAGCACCGCGGCCGAGTACGGGCGCAGCGAGGGCGCCCAGTGCAGCTGGTAGCTGGAGAGCTCGACGGCGAGCACGTCGTACGGCTCCTCGGCTAGCACCGCGTCCAGCACCGAGACCCCGACGTTGCCGACGGCGGCGGTGCGCCTGCCGGCCGCGGTGAGGATCGAGGCGAGCATCTGGACGGTGGTGGTCTTGCCGTTGGTGCCGGTGACGGCCAGCCAGGGCGCGGGCTCGCCGGTGCCCGGCAGCGGCTTGCGCAGCCGCCAGGCCAGCTCGACGTCGCCCCAGACCGGGACGCCGGCGGCCTCGGCGGCGGCGAACAGCGGGCTGTCCGGGGCCCAGCCGGGCGAGGTGACGATCAGCTCGGTGCCCTCGGGCAGGCTCGCGCCGTCGCCCAGGCGCACCGCGACGCCCTGCGCCGTCAGCTCGGCGGCGCGGGCCTTGAGTCCCGCGCCGCTACCGCCGTCGACCACGGTGACGCTCGCGCCGAGCCCGTTCAGGACGCGTGCGGCGCTGATGCCCGAGACGCCGAGACCGGCGACCACCACGGGCAGGTTCTTGAAGTCGAAGTTCGTCATCCGGTCCGGTATCCCGCGTAGAAGAGGCCGAGGCCGACGGCCACGCAGAGGCCCTGGATGATCCAGAAGCGGACCACGACCAGCACCTCGCTCCAGCCCTTGAGTTCGAAGTGGTGCTGCAGCGGCGCCATCTTGAAGACGCGCTTGCCGGTCATCCGGAAGGAGCCGACCTGGATGATCACCGACAGGGTGATGATCACGAAGAGGCCGCCGAGCAGGATCAGCAGCAGCTCGGTGCGGGAGCAGATCGCCAGACCGGCCAGGCCGCCGCCGAGGGCGAGCGAGCCGGTGTCACCCATGAAGATCTTGGCGGGCGAGGTGTTCCACCACAGGAAGCCGAAGCAGGAGCCCATCAGGGCGGCGGCCACCACCGCGAGGTCCAGCGGGTCGCGGACGTCGTAGCAGGCACTGGTGGCGGAGATGGAGTAGGCGCAGCTCTGCCCGTACTCCCAGACGCCGATGAAGGTGTAGGCGCCGAAGGCCATCACCGAGGCACCGGTGGCGAGGCCGTCCAGACCGTCCGTCAGGTTCACGCCGTTGGAGGCGGCCGCGATCAGGAAGTACGCGAAGATGACGAACAGCACCGGGCCGATCGCCCAGTTGAAGTCGCGGACGAAGGACAGCTTCTCGGAGGCCGGGCTGAGCCCGCGGTCGTCGTGGAACTGCAGTGCCAGGACGGCGAACACCAGACCGACGATCGACTGGCCGGCCAGCTTCGCCTTGGCCCGCAGGCCCAGCGAACGGCGCTTGACGACCTTGATGTAGTCGTCCAGGAAGCCGACCAGGCCCAGACCGGTGGTCAGGAAGAGCACCAACAGCCCGGAGGCGGTCGGGCTCTCGCCCGTTATCGCCTTGGTGCCGAAGTACGCGATCAGGGTCGCCAGGATGAAGGCGATGCCGCCCATCGTGGGCGTGCCCTTCTTGCTGTGGTGCGCCTTGGGACCGTCGTCGCGGATGTACTGGCCGTAGCCCCCGCGGGCGAGCAGCTTGATCAGCGCGGGCGTGCCGACCAGCGAGAGGATCAGGCCGATCATCCCGGAGAAGAGGATCTGCTTCATCATCGGGCAGCACCGTCCGCGAGGAGGGCCTCGGCCACCCTCTCCAGTCCCACCGAACGGGAGGCCTTCACCAGGACCACATCCCCCGGCCGCAGCTGACTGCGCAGCAGTTCGACCGCCGCGTCCGCGTCGGACACCAGCACCGACTCCTCACCCCACGAACCTTCGTTCCTCGCGCCGAGTTCCATGCAGGCCGCCTCGCGTCCGCCGACCGCCACCAGCTTGGTGACGTCCAGCCGGACGGCGAGCCGTCCGATGGCGTCGTGCTCGGCCAGACTGTCCTCGCCGAGCTCCCGCATCTCGCCGAGCACCGCCCAGGTGCGGCGGCGCTCCGGGCCCCGGCCGCCCATCGAGACCAGCGCCCGCAGCGCGGCCCGCATCGAGTCGGGGTTCGCGTTGTAGGCGTCGTTGACGACGGTGACACCATCGGCCCGGTCGACGACCTCCATGCGCCAGCGGGACAGCGCACCCGCCTCGCCCAGGGCTGCCGCGGTGTCGTCGACGGTCATCCCGAGCTCCGTCGCCACCGCGGCGGCGGCGAGGGCGTTCGAGACGTGGTGCTCACCGTACAGGCGCAGCTGCACGGGCGCGGAACCGGCCGGGGTGGTGAGCGTGAACGATGGCCGTCCGGTGGCGTCCAGGCGAACGTCGGTCGCCCGGACGTCGGCGTCCGGCGACTCCCCGAAGAGGACCACCTTCGCCTTGGTCCGGGAGGCCATCGCGCGCACCAGCCGGTCGTCCGCGTTCAGGATCGCGGCACCCTCGGCGGGCAGCGCCTCGACCAACTCGCCCTTGGCCTCGGCGATCGCCTCCTGGGAGCCGAACTCACCGACGTGGGCGGTGCCGACGTTGAGCACCAGGCCGATCCGCGGCGGGGTGATCGAGGTGAGGTACTCGATGTCGCCCTTGTGCCGGGCGCCCATCTCCATCACCAGGTGCCGGGTGCCGTCCTCGACCCGCAGGGCGGTCATCGGGTGGCCGATCTCGTTGTTGAGCGAGCCGGGCGGGAAGACGGTCTCGCCGTGGCGCTGGAGCAGCTGGGCGATCAGGTCCTTGGTGCTGGTCTTGCCGGCCGAGCCGGTCAGCGCGACCACCGTGGTGCGCTCGGCGCGGGCGACCACGGTCCGGGCCAGCCGGCCGAGCGCCTCCACCACACTGTCGACCAGGACGGCGGGCACGCCGACCGGGCGGGAGGCCAGCACCGCGACGGCGCCGGCCCCGACCGCCACGGCCGCGTAGTCGTGGCCGTCGACGTGCTCGCCGACGAAGGCCGCGAACAGGCCGCCGGGGCTCACCTTCCGCGAGTCGACCTCGACCGGGCCGGTGACCAGGGTGTCCGGGTCGGCGCCGTCCAGGGTGCCTCCGACGGCTGCGGCCACCTCGGCGAGGGTCAGTGCGATCACTGCTGCTCTACTCCTCGGTCGCCCCGCTCGGCCGTGGTCCGCGCGATCGATTCGCGCAGTACCTCCCGGTCGTCGAAGGGGCGGATCTCGTCTCGTACGTACTGGCCGAGCTCGTGGCCCTTGCCGGCCACCAGCACGGTGTCCCCCGCCCCGGCGCG
Source organism: Kitasatospora sp. NPDC089509 (assembly GCF_044749365.1). Taxonomy (NCBI): domain Bacteria; kingdom Bacillati; phylum Actinomycetota; class Actinomycetes; order Kitasatosporales; family Streptomycetaceae; genus Kitasatospora; species Kitasatospora sp. NPDC089509. The sequence goes on from NZ_JBIVHS010000033.1 coordinate 61,505, forward strand.
GGCGACCGCGAGCTGGATCGCCTCGGCCCGGTCGGGGACGACCAGGACGTCCCCGCGCTCGGCCTCGGGCACCGCGGCGGCGCCGGTCAGCATGCTGGCGAGGATCGCCAGCGGGTCCTCGCTGCGCGGGTTGTCGCTGGTCAGCAGGGCGGTGTCGGCGAGCCGGGCGGCGATGGCGCCCATCGGGCCGCGCTTGTGCGGGTCGCGGTCGCCACCGCAGCCGACCACGACGTGCAGCCGGCCCTTGGTGACCTCGCGCAGCGAGGCCAGCACGGCCTGCAGGGCGTCCGGCTTGTGGGCGTAGTCCACCACCGCGACGAACGGCTGCCCGCCGTCCACCCGCTCCAGCCGGCCCGGCACGCCGGGGACGGCGGCGATCCCGGCCACCGCCCGCTCCAGCGGCAGCCCGGCGGAGACCAGCACGGTGATCGCGGCCATCGCGTTGGCGACGTTGAACGGGCCGGGCAGCGGCACGGAGGCGTCGGCCCCGGCGCCGTCCGGACCGACCACCCGGAAGGTGGAACCGACCGGACCGAGCTCGACGTCCACGGCCCGCCAGTCCGCCCCGGCGGCGCCGGTCGCGGAGAAGGTGGTCACCGGGATCTTGGCCTCGGCGGCGAGCCGGCGGCCGTACTCGTCGTCCAGGTTGACCACCCCGTGGCGGGACTTGCCGGGCTGGAACAGCCGGGCCTTCGCCTGGAAGTAGTCCTCCATGTCCGGGTGGAAGTCGAGGTGCTCCGGCGTGAGGTTGTTGAACAGCGCGACGTCGTACGCCACCCCGTCGGTGCGGCCGAAGACCAGGGCGTGGCTGGAGACCTCCATGGTCACCGCGTCCGCGCCGCGCTCGGCCATCACGCCGAGGATCGCGTGCAGGTCGGTGGCCTCGGGGGTGGTGCGCTCGCTCTTGATCCGCTCGTCCCCGACCCGCATCTCGACGGTGCCGATCACGCCCGGGCTGCGCCCGGCGCCGCGCAGTCCGCCCTCGACCAGGTACGAGGTGGTGGTCTTGCCGTTGGTGCCGGTCAACCCGATCATCAGCAACCGCTCGGACGGGTTGCCGTAGACGATCGCGGCCAGCTCGCCCATCCGGGCCCGCGGTCGGTCCACGACCAGCAGCGGCAGGCCGGTGGGGGCGGCCAGTTCGGCGCCCGCCGGGTCGGTCAGCACGGCCACCGCACCGGCGGCCGCGGCCTTGGCCGCGAAGGCCGCGCCGTGGTGGTTGGCGCCCGGGAAGGCCACGTACACGTCGCCCGGGCGCACCGCGCGGGAGTCGTGGGTGACGCCGGTGACGGCGCCGCCCTCGACGGGCGGCAGACCCAGCCGGGCGGCCAGCTCGGTGAGCGGCAGAGCGGCGGTCCCGGTCGGGCGGGGCGGACTCACGGTGGTTTGATCGGGTTTCGGCACGGCGGGAAGGCTATCCGCCGAAGGGTGCCCAGGGCCAAACCGGGCCTTCGCCGCGCCGCCGTCCAGACCGGCCCGCTGGTTGCTCATCCTCGTTCACGGCTTCCACTCGACGGGCAGGTTCGGTGCCTGGCTACCACTCGGCGGGACCTGCATGGTCTTCAGGGTGAACTCCATCACCTGCTTGAACACCGGTCCGCACAGCTGGCCGCCGAAGTGGCCGTTGACCGGGCCCTGCAGGGTGCAGGAGACGGTGTAGCGGGGGGCGTCGGCCGGCGCGAAGCCGATGAAGGAGGCGGTGTAGCCGTCGTAGCCCTTGCCGTCGGCGGCCCCCCGGTTGGCGGTACCGGTCTTGCCGGCGACCCGGTAGCCGGGGATGGCCGCGTTGCCGCCGGTGCCCTGCTCGTCGTCGACGACCGACTCCAGCATCGAGGTCATGGTCTTGGCGGTCTGCTCGCTGACCACCCGGGACTGCTCGCCGGCCGGGGTCGGGACGTACTTGCCGTCCGGACCGGTGATGCCCTGCACGATGCTGGGCGCGACCCGCACCCCGCCGTTGGCGATCGTCGAGTACACCGAGGTCGCCTGCAGCGCGTTCATCTGGATCCGGCCCTGGCCGAAGGAGATGTTGTACTTCTCCGAACCGACCAGCTCCTCCGGCTTCTTGAGCATGCCGGCGGACTCCCCCGGGAAGTTCAGGCCGGTCGGCTGGGCCACCCCGAACTTGCGCAGGTAGCCGTCCAGGATCTGGTTGGCCTTCCCCTGGTCGCCGTCGCCGAGGGCCTCGACCGCCTCGATGGTGCCGATGTTGGAGGACTTGGCGAGCACCCCGGCCAGGGTCAGGTACCAGGTGTTGTGCCAGACGTCGTCCTTGAACTCCTGCCCGGCCCGGACCAGCCGGTTGGGCACGGTGACCTTGGTGTCCCAGTTCGCCTTGCCGGAGTCCAGCACGGCGGCCAGGCTCATCAGCTTGGCGGTGCTGCCCGGTTCGTACGCGTCCACCAGGGCCGGGTTGCCCATCTGGGCCTGCTTGGCCAGGCTCAGGTCGTTGGGGTTGAAGCCGGGCGCCGAGGCCATCGCGATGACCTGGCCGGTCTTCACGTCCTGGACGACGACATAGCCCTTCTCCGCACCGGAGTTGGCCACCTGGTCGGTGATCGCCCGCTGGGCGGCCCACTGGATGTCCCGGTTGATGGTCAGCTTGATGTCACTGCCGGCCACGGCCGGGTCCAGCGAGCCCCCGGCGGTGGGCACCAGCCGGCCGCCCGCCTGGGCGTAGCTGCTGCGGCCGTCCTTGCCGGCCAGCTGCTTCTGGTACTGCAGCTCCAGCCCGCCGGCGCCCTCGCCCTCGCCGTTGACGAAGCCGAGCAGGTTGGCGGCCAGGCCCTCGGCGGGGTAGATCCGCTTCTGGGTCTCCCGGTTGAACACCCCGGCCAGCGGGTTGGCGCACTCGTTGTCCACCCGGGTGCGCCCGCCCTGGTCGGCGGGCTTGCCGAGCAGCTTCTTCTGGGCCTGGCAGGTCCGCGAGCCGGACTGCTTCTCCAGGCCCGACTTGAGGTCGCTGATCTGGTTCTTGGCGGCCGGGGTCTGCTGCGCGGCGAGCCGCTTGTAGCGGGTCTTCGGGGTGTGCAGGTCGGCGGCGAGCTTGTCCTTGGACACGCCGAGGATCGGCGACAGCAGCGCGGCCGCCTGCTCCGGCGCGTCCGGGATGCCGGTCGCCTCCGGGGTGAACATCGCCGGGTCGGCGGTGATGTCGTACGCGTCCACGGTGGCCGCCAGCGCGACCCCGTCGGCGGACGTTATCGAGCCGCGCTCGGCGGTGATCGGGATGTTCAGGTAGCGGTTGGTGTTGGCGTCGGCGGCCAGCGCGTCGGCGTCCACCAGCTGGAGCTGCACCAGGCGCCCGGCGAAGACCGAGAACACCAGCGACAGCACCACGGTGATCACCCGCAGCCGGCGCTTCGGCTCGGCCAGCCGCAGCGCCTTGGGGCGTTGCGCCGGCCGGGACTTCGGGCGCGGCCGCACCGCCGCCTGGCTGCGGGCCGGCGGACGGCCCTCCGGGCGGCGCTGCTGCGGCGCGCGCGGGGTGCGGCCGACGGAGGCGGACTTGGCGGGCTGCGCCTTGGCCGACTGACCGCGCGCGGGCTGGACCTTCGCGGTCTGGCCCCGGGCGGGCTGGGCCTTCGCGGGTTGGGCCTTGGACGGCTGCGCCTTCGGCGGCTGGGCCTTGGCGGACTGGCCGCGTGCCGCGCTCTGGCCCTTGGCCGGCTGCCCCTTCGCGGGCTGGCCGCGCCCGGCGACGGGCCGGGCCGCGCCGGTGCGCGGCGGCTGACGGCGGCCGGACCCCGAGCCGGAGCCGGACGGCTGACGAGGCGTCGTCATCGGGTACCACCCCCGTGCTGGGCCGGCGCGGGTGTCACCGGGTTGAGCTGGATCACCGAGTCACCGGCCGAGGCGGCCGGGGTCGGCGGCGGTGCGGGTGCCTGGCCGGTCGGCTGGGCACTCGGAGAAGGGCTCGGCGAGGCGCTCGGCGCAGCACTCGGCTGGGCCGAGGACGGGGCCGACGGCTGGGCCTGCGCGGGGGTCTGACCGCCCGGCGCCCGCATCGGCCACGGGTCGACGGTCGACTTCTTCACCGGCGGGCTGTCCGCCGCCGGGCCGGGCGTGCCGATCACCTTGCCGCCGTTCGGCACGTCCAGGAAGGCCATCCCCCCGGCCGGGACCATGCCCAGCTCGGCGGCCCGCTTGGCCAGCGCGTCCGGGGCCGAGTTCTGGTCGATCTCGTGCTGGAGGCTCTGCTGCTCGTCGGTCGCCTTGGTGGTCTGCTTCTGCAGCCGGGACAGCTCGAAGGAGCCCTCGTTGAGCGCCGTGTTCAACGCCAGCAGGCCGAGCAGCCCCGCCGCCAGCAGCACCACCACGAGCACCGCGAACGGCGTGCGCCCCCGTACGGGGCGTCGCCCCGGCCGGACCGTGATCCGCGCCCTGCCCTGTCCGGGGAGTCCTCCCCGCCCCACCCGGACCTCACCGGCCACCGGCCCCACCGCTCTCCTCCGCCCTTCGGACCCCGCCGGAACCGTTCGTCAGCCCCGCTTGCTTCGGTCCCTGATCCTCTCCGCCACCCGCAGCCGCACGGGCGCGGCGCGCCGGTTCTCCTCGATCTCCTGCTCGGTGGCCAGCTCGGCCCCGCGAGTGATCAGTTTGAGCCAGGGCTGGTGCTCGTCCGGGATGAACGGGAGCCCCGGCGGGGCGGTGCTGGTCGACCCGGCGGCGAAGTACTGCTTCACCAGCCGGTCCTCCAGCGACTGGTACGACATCACGGCGATCCGGCCGCCGATCGCCAGGACGTCCAGCGCCCCCGGGATCGCCCGGTCCAGGACCTCCAGCTCGCCGTTGACCTCGATCCGCAGCGCCTGGAACGTCCGCTTGGCCGGGTTCCCGCCGGTCCGGCGGGTCGCCGCCGGGATGGCGTTGCGCACCAACTCGACCAGACGCGCGCTGTTGGTGAACGGTTCCTTCTCCCGCTCGCGCAGGATGACCGAGGCGATCTTCCCGGCGAACCGCTCCTCGCCGTACACCTTGAGGATCCGGGCCAGATCGCCGTGGCTGTAGGTGTTCAGCACCTCCGCCGCGCTGATCCCCCGGGTCTGGTCCATCCGCATGTCCAGCGGCGCGTCCTGGGCGTAGGCGAAGCCGCGGTCGGCCTCGTCCAGCTGCATCGAGGAGACGCCGAGGTCGAACAGGATGCCGTCCACCTCGTCGACGCCCAGCCGCTCCAGCACCTCGGGGATCTCGTCGTACACCGCGTGCACCAGGGTGGCCCGGTCGCCGAACGGGGCCAGCCGTTCGCCGGACAGCTTCAGCGCCTGCGGGTCGCGGTCCACCGCGATCAGCCGGACCTCCGGGAACTGGGTCAGCAGCGCCTCGCTGTGCCCGCCGAGGCCGAGGGTGGCGTCGACCACCACGGCACCGGGGCGCGAGATCGCCGGGGCCAGCGCGTCCATGCACCGCTGCAGCATCACCGGAACGTGCTTGGGACCCGGTTCGTTGGTGGTCATGCGCGGTGGCGCCCTTCCTCGGTGCGGAGCAGCCCGACGACCGGGAGCTCCGACCATTCTCGCCCACCGCCCGCCGACGCGACGACGCGGCCCGTGGTCCCCGCCCGCTCAAGGGGAAGGTCGTGACCGCCCGGCGCCGGGGAAGGTGCGCCAGGTGAACACGGAGCGGGTGGAGGCCACGGGCCGCATCGGCCGGGCCGCACGGCCGGGAACGCCCGGTTGACGGGTTCCGGCGGGTGTGCTCCAACGCTCCGCAACTCTATCGCGCGGCCCCTCCCAGTCAATGGTCCGCTCCGGCGCACCACCCGGGCGGCGGTACGGATCACCGCAGGTCGCGGCCGTCGGGACGGCCCGGCGGGGCCCCCGGGCGGAGGCCCGGGCCGACTCCCGCGCGCCCCTGCGGGCGACCGGGCGCGGACCCACTCCGGGACCAGCCCGGACAAACCCTCCCGTTGTCGCTATGCGCTCGCTCACAGCGGCGCGTTCTGTAGCTCTCCGCCCCACCGCACGACCCCGGATCGCACTAACGTCGCCCCCATGACAGTGACCCCCGACCGGCCCACGCCGAACGCCGCTGCCGACCCCGCCGGACCCACCATCATCGACCGCTTCGTCACGGCCAACCGCGAGTACGCGGTGACCTTCCGGGACGGCGGCATGGACGCCCGCCCGGTCCAGAAGATCGCCGTGGTGGCCTGCATGGACGCCCGCCTCGACCTGTTCGCGGCGCTCGGCCTCGAACTGGGCGACGCCCACGTCATCCGCAACGCCGGCGGCGTCGTCACCGACGACACCATCCGGTCGCTGACGATCAGTCAGCGCGCCCTCGGCACCCGCTCGATCGCCCTGATCCACCACACCGGCTGCGGCCTGCTCGGGCTCACCGAGGACTTCCGCCGCGAACTGGAACTGGAGGTCGGCCAGCGCCCGCAGTGGGCGGTGGAGGCCTTCGTCGACCTGGACGGCGACGTCCGCCAGTCCATGCAGCGGGTGCGCACCTCCCCGTTCCTGCTGCACACCGACGACGTCCGCGGTTTCGTCTTCGACGTCCACACCGGGCTGCTGCGCGAGGTCCGCTAGGCCTTCCGCCCGGCATTCGGGGACGGCCGAATGGTGACTTCCGGCCGCCGAACGGGGGAGAATGCGGCTGCCGGTCAGACCCCGAACCACCTGGGGCGGCCGGGCCGCAGGCCGCCCACCCGGCGCCGGGTCCTCCTTCGGAACCGCCCCCGGGACGGCCGCGTCAAGCATGGGGTGGGGGCCGGTCTCGGGTGAGGCGGGCACGGTGTGCCAGGGAGCGTAAACGGGTGACGAGCTACAACGATCAGGCCGGTCTCGGCAGTCCTGCGGGGGGCGAGCAGAGGGCGAACGGGTACGGTCCGATCGGGCTGCCGGAGCTCGCCGCGGTCGTGGACCGGGTCCGCGCCAACATCGAGAGCGTGATCGAGGGCAAGCCGGAGGCCGTCCGGATCGCCCTGACCGTCCTGCTCGCCGAGGGCCACCTGCTGCTGGAGGACGTGCCCGGCGTCGGCAAGACCATGCTGGCCAAGGCCCTCGCCAAGTCCGTCGACTGCACCGTGCGCCGGATCCAGTTCACCCCCGACCTGCTGCCCTCGGACGTCACCGGTACCAACATCTACGACCAGCAGCGGCACGACTTCGAGTTCCGCCCGGGCGCGATCTTCGCCCAGATCGTGGTCGGCGACGAGATCAACCGCGCCTCGCCCAAGACCCAGTCCGCGCTGCTGGAGTCCATGGAGGAGCGCCAGGTCACCATCGACGGCACCAGCTACGAGCTGCCCTCGCCGTTCATGGTCGTGGCCACCCAGAACCCGGTCGAGATGGAGGGCACCTACCCCCTCCCGGAGGCCCAGCGGGACCGCTTCATGGCCCGGATCTCGATCGGCTACCCCAGCCCCGAGGCCGAGTTCGCGATGCTCGACGTGCACGGCGGCGCCAACCCGCTGGACGACCTCCAGCCGGTCGCGCACGCCGCCGACATCCTCAAGCTGGTCGAGCTGGTCCGCACCGTGCACATCGCCGACCCGGTCCGCCGCTACGCCGTCGACCTGGTAGCCGCCACCCGCACCAGCCCCGAACTGCGGCTGGGCGCCTCGCCGCGCGCCACCCTGCACCTGGTCCGGGCCGCCCGCGCCGCCGCCGCGCTGGACGGGCGCGACTACGTCACCCCCGACGACCTCCAGCGCCTGGCCGTCCCGGTCCTGGCGCACCGTCTGATGCCGACCGCCGAGACCCAGCTCGGCCGCCGCACCTCCGAGCAGATCGTGACCGACCTGGTCGCCCGACTGCCGCTGCCGCGTCCGCAGGGCGGCCCGGCCGTCCGGAGGGGCTGAGGTGACCCCGTCCGATCCGACGGGCGGACTGCGGGCCGGACTGCGCGGCCTCACCACCCGGGGCCGCTCCTTCCTCGCGGCCGGTCTGACCGCGGTGGTCTGCTCCTACCTGCTCGACCAGGACGCCCTGCTCCGGGTCGGCGTGCTGCTGGCCGCGCTGCCGCTGGCCGCCGCCCTGGTGGTCGCCAACACCCGCTACCGGGTGGCCAGCGGACGCCGGCTCAGCCCGCGCCGGGCGATCGCCGGCCAGGAGGCCCGGGTCCACCTGCGGGTGGACAACGTCTCCCGGGTGCCCACCGGGCTGCTGCTCCTGGAGGACAAGGTCCCGTACGTGCTCGGGCCGCGCCCGCGCTTCGTGCTGGACCGGGTCGAGCCGCGCGGCTTCCGCGAGGTCTCCTACCGGGTCCGCTCCGACCTGCGCGGCCGCTACCCGCTCGGGCCGCTGCAGCTGCGGCTGGCCGACCCGTTCGGGATGTGCGAGGTCAACCGCGCCTTCGCCGCCTCCGACGTGCTCACGGTCGTCCCCCAGGTCCAGGCGCTGCCGCAGGTGCGGCTCAGCGGCGAGTGGCTCGGCCAGGGCGAGAGCCACGCGCGCACGCTGGCCCTGGCCGGCGACGACGACGTGATCCTGCGCGAGTACCGGCCCGGCGACGACCTGCGCCGGGTGCACTGGCGCTCCACCGCCCGGTACGGCGAACTGATGGTGCGCCGCGAGGAGCAGCCGCAGAAGGCCCGCGCCACCGTCCTGCTGGACACCCGTGAGGTGGGCCACCGCGGCAGCGGCCCCGCCTCCTCCTTCGAGTGGGCGGTCAGCTGCGCCGCCTCGGTCGCCGTGCACCTGCTGGAGCGCGGCTACCAGACCCGGCTGCTCACCGACACCGGCCAGTCGGTGCCCGGCCCCGGCGACGGCGGCCACAACCTGGCCTCCGACACCTCCGGGCTGATCCTGGACGCCCTCGCGGTCGCCGACCTGTCCGAGGGCGCCGGGCTCTCCCGCGCCGAGGAGCCGCTGCGGGCCGGCGGCGAGGGCCTGCTGGTCGCCGTCCTCGGCGACCTGGACGACGCGCAGGCCGCCCGACTGGCCCGGCTGCGCGCCCGGACCGGCGGGGCCGTCGCCTTCCTGCTCGACGCCGAGACCTGGACCGGCCTGCGGATGCTCGCCCCCGACACCGGCGGCGACGCCTTCCGCGCGCGGGTCCGGGAGCTGCGCGAGGCCGGCTGGACGGTCCTGCCGGTCCGGGCCGGCGACTCCGTGCCGGACCTGTGGCGGGCCGCCGACGGCGCCAAGACCACCGCCCCCTACCGAGAAGAGGCCGGCGCGTGACCACCCGGGCCAAACTGACCGTCTACTCGGCGCTGGCCACCGTCCTCGCCTCGCTCTGCATGCTGCCGCTGCTGACCACCCGCAGCTGGCTCACCCACGCCTTCCTGGTGGTCGCGGTGGTCGCGGCGGTCGGCGCGGGGATGCGCCGCTCCCCGCTGTACCGCTGGTCGGTGCCGGTGGCCCAGCTGCTGGTGCTGTTCCTGCTGATCCTGATCGGTTTCGCCGGCTCCGGGATGATCGCCGGCGTGCTGCCCGGTTCGTCCTCGCTCCAGGTGCTGAGCCGGGTCTTCTCCGGCGGCCTCGACGACATCCGGCAGTACGCCATCCCGGCGCCGCCGACCGCCGGGCTGCGGCTGATCCTGGTCTCCGCGGTCGGCCTGATCGCCGTCCTGGTGGACACCGTCGCGGTCACCTACCGGCGGGCGGCGCTGGCCGGCCTGCCGCTGCTGGCGCTCTACTCGATCGGCAACGGCCTGGCCGGTGAGCACGGCAGCTGGGTCTGGTTCTGCTTCGCCGCGGCCGGCTACCTGGTGCTGCTGTTCGCCGAGGGCCAGGACCGGGTCTCCCGCTGGGGGCGGGTCTTCCGCGGCGGCTCGAACGGCATGCTGTCCTCCAACCAGGTCAGCCTGGGCGGCCAGCAGGTCGGCGTGCTGGCGCTGGCGCTGGCGATGCTGCTGCCGGTCTTCCTGCCGCGCTGGGACCTCGGGCTGCTGGGCTCCGACTCCGGCGGCGGCGGCAAGGGCGGCGGCGGGAGCGTGACCACCAGTCTCGACCCGCTGGTCAGCCTGGAGGCCTCGATCACCAAGCCGAGCGACACGGAACTGCTCAGCTACAAGATGGAGAGCGACCTGGCCGGCCAGACGTACCTGCGCACCGGCTCGCTGGACCAGTTCGACGGCACCAACTGGAAGCTCAGCAGCCCGGTGGTCACCGCCCTCCCGACCACCCTGCCCGCCCCCGAGGGACTGCGGGACACCAACGTCCCCCGGATCGTGGGCGACTTCACGGTCAGCGAGAATCTGGAGAACAGCTGGCTGCCGATGCCCTACCCGGCCGCCTCCGTCTCGCTCCCCGACCGCGGCCAGTGGCGGCTCGACCCGATGACCCGCACCGTGCTGCCGGCCGACGCCAAGGCGATCCGCGGCCTGCACTACCAGGTCAGCACGCTGGACCTGCGGCCCACCGCCTCCGAGCTGCGCGCCGCCACCCCTGCCCCGCAGGACATCCGGGACCACTACACCGCCATCCCCTCCGACCTGCCCCCGGTGGTGGCCGAGCGGGCCAGGGCGGTCACCGCGGGCGCCCGCAACGACTACGACCGGGCGACGGCCCTGGTGAACTGGTTCACCGGCTCGGAGTTCACGTACGACACCTCGGTCCAGGGCGGCACCGGCAGCAACGCAATCGCGGTCTTCCTTCAGGACCGCCGGGGCTTCTGCGTGCACTTCGCCTCCACCATGGCGGCGATGGCCCGGGTGCTGAAGATCCCGGCCCGGGTCGCGGTCGGGTTCACCCCCGGTGATGCCAAGGCCGACGGCACCTACTCGGTGACCGGCAAGATGTACCACGCCTGGCCCGAGCTGTACTTCTCCGGCTACGGCTGGATGCGCTTCGAGCCGACCCCGAGCCGGGGCGTCCCGGCCCGCTACTCCGAGGGCTCCGGCGTCCCGACCACGGCGCCCACCCAGCAGCCCACCGCCGCCGCGACCAGCGCGGCCGCCGTCCCGGCACCGACCAACAGCTCCGACTGCACCGCCAAGCAGCGTCAGCTGGGCGACTGCGGCCCCAAGAGCAAGGCCGTCAGCCAGGCCGCCGATGACTCCTGGCTGCTGTCCGGGCAGGTGCTCGGCACCCTGGCCGTGGTGGTGGCGCTGATTCTCCTGCTGCTCGTACCGATGTTCTGGCGCACCGCCGTGCGCCGTCGCCGACTCGGCGGCGGCGGGCGGCGCCGACCCGGCGGGGACGGTCCGACGGAGCTCACCGACGCCCAGGTGCTGGCCGCCTGGGACGAGCTCGTCGACTCCGCCTGGGACCTCGGAATTCCCCCGGACGAGTCACGCACCCCGCGCTCGGCCGCCCGGCGGATCACCGAGGCGGCCGAGCTGGACGCGGACGCGGCGGCCGCCACCGGTCGGCTGGCGCTGGCCACCGAGCGGGTGCTCTACGCCCCGCCCGGGCAGGTCACCACGGCCCCGCTGGCCGCCGACGTGCGCACCGCCCGGCGTGCCCTGTGGGCCGGTGCCGGCCGGGCCGGTCGGGTGCGGGCGCTGCTGCTGCCGCCGTCCTCGGCGCAGCTGTGGTGGCGGCTCTCCGACGCGGTGCGGGCGGCCCGGACGGCGGTCGGCGGCACGGTCACCCGGATCTCCGGGGCGGTCACCGGCCCGGTGCGGCGGGTGCTCGCCCGGCGGAGGAAGTCCACGCCGGAGTCCTGACCCCGGTGTCCTGGCCCCGGAGCGCTGACCGGGGTCAGGACACACGAGAGCCGGGGCGGGCAGTCCATCGACTGCCCGCCCCGGCTCTCGTACGTCTGCTCTCGTACGTCCTCGCGGAACCGCTGCTCAGAACCCGCCGGTCTGCTCGTCCCGGCGACGCTGCCAGCGCTGCTCCACCCGGTCCATCATCCCGGCCTTGCGGCGCGGGGCGGCGGCCTGGCGGGGACCGGAACCCTGGCCCGCGGGGGCCCGGCGCCAGCCGGTGACCGCGAACACCGCGCACCCGAGCATCACCAGGAAGCCCACGACGCTGACCCAGATCTGGTCCGGTACGACCATGCCGCCCATCAACAGGCCGATCCCCACCACGAAACCGGCGACGGCCAGGTAGACCCGCCGACGGGTGAAAGTGCGCAGCCCGGTTCCCTCAAGCGCCGACGCGAATTTGGGATCTTCGGCATACAGCGCTCGCTCCATCTGGTCGAGCAGTCGCTGCTCGTGCTCCGAGAGCGGCACGGAGTCCTCCTACTCGTCGGTCGCGGGTGCGACCGGTCCGCCACCCCGGTCGGGGAGGCCAGTCCAATCAGCCTTGGGCATGCGGTCGGACGCCCGTGCGGGGGACCCGGCCCGTGTCGTCCATATGCCCCACGCGTCCGGCTGTCATGCTTTCCGGCTTTACCCAGATCATACGGTCCGTGGGCCCGTTACGGAGTGGTCTGCGCCGCGTGGGCCTGGCCACTTCGACCGGGCACGGCCGCACCCGGGTCAACGCGGGAGGGCTCGGACAAGTGCCCGACCTGTTGGAATCGGCCCGGACCTGGGGTGCTCCGGGAATGCGCCGGGGCGAACGGCGGGCGTCCGGCAGGCGAACCGGGTGGTCAGGCCAGGGTGGCCAGCAGGTGCAGCTGGGTGGCGACGGCGTGGAAGGCGGGCTGCGCGGCGGCGGCCTCCTCCAGCTTCAGCAGGGCCTCCATCGCCCCCGGCTCGGTGTCCACCAGCACCCCGGGCACCAGGTCGGCGAAGACCCGGACCCCGTGCACCGACTCCACCCGCAGTCCCGCGCCCTCGGCCAGTCGGCCCAGCTCCTCGCCGGTGAAGCGGCGCGGCATCGGGTCCTGCTCGCCCCAGCGGCCGTCGGCGGCGGAGAGCACCGTACGGGCCTCGGTGAAGTGGCCGGCCAGCGCCCGGGCCAGCACGGCGCCGTTGCGGTTGGCGGCCAGCAGGCTGACCAGGCCGCCCTTGCGCAGGGTGCCGGCCAGGCTGCCGAGCGCCTCGGCCGGGTCGTCCACCACCTCCAGCACACCGTGGCAGAGCACCGCGTCCACGCTGCCGGGGGCGACCAGCTCGGGCAGCGTCTGGGTGTCCCCCTGGACGGCCCGGACCAGCTCCGTCACCCCGGCCTCCGCAGCCCGGCGCTCCAGCGCGAACAGCGCGTCCGGGCTCGGGTCGACCACGGTGACCCGGTGGCCGAGCCTGGCCACCGGCACGGCGAAGTTGCCGGTGCCGCCGCCGGTGTCGACCACGTCGAGCACCGGCTGGTCCAGCTCGGCCGCCCGCTTCTCCAGGGCTGCCCGCACCACCTCCCAGACCACGGCGGTACGCAGGGCACTGCGGGGACGCGTCGGGTACAAGGTGGGACTCCTCGGCACGTGCAGATCGATCAGGATGCCTCCACCTTAGGGCCTGTCTCCTGGATCCCTGCCGGGGCCGCGACGTCCACGCCCGGGGGCTCGTCGCCGTCGAACGGCAGCCGGGGCGCGGGCGGGGCCGGACGCAGTCCGAGCAGGCGTTCCACCAGGCGCAGGAACAGGGCCGAGTTGCGGATCAGGTCGTCGGCGTCGCGGGCCGAGGCGGCACCCCGGATCCCGGCCTCGGCGGCGGCCCGGCGGCGGGCGCCGGCGCCGTAGTAGAGCGCCCATTCGGCGAGTTCGGGGGCCACCTCGGGCAGCACCTCCCAGGCGCTGCGGATGGCCTTGCGCCGGCGCGGGTTCTTCTCCGGCCGCCCGCGGACGGCGAGCACGGCCGCCACCGTGCGCAGCGCGGCCAGATGGGCGGTGGCGTAGCGCTCCAGCGGGTCCTCCAGCGCGCGGGCGCGGGCCAGCGTGCGGTGGGCGTCGGCGAGCAGGTCGAGGGCGGCGGGCGGCGCGGCGATCCGGCGCAGCACGGGATGGACGTCCCGCCCGGCGGGGCGGCCCCCGGCCGGGTCGGGGGTGTGGGGCAGGGCGGCGGAGTGGAGGCGGGCGGTGACGGGCTCCGGGTGGCTGATGGTCATGGTCTCCCCCGTTCCGAGGCAGCGCGCGGACCGGGTGGTCCGTGCTCCTCCATCGTGAACGGCGGCACTGACAATCCGGCCCCGGGAAAGCGCGCCGGCGGCGGTCGCGGTCCCCCCGGTCCGCGCCGCCGCCGTCTGCCGTCGCCCCGCCCACCCCCACCGGGCGACCGTGGCGAACTCCCCCCGTTTCCCCCGTACCCCCCGTACGGTGACCGGCCTCCCCCCGGCCCGCTCCGCCGCCCCGTGTCGGCGGTGCGGGGCCCGAGACCGGCGCCCGAGGAGGATCCCGGCCGCCCCGGGCCGTTCCGGCCGGGGGCGGACGGATCCGCCACCCGGGCGGCCGGCGCCCGACGCGCCGTCCTCCCGGGTGCCACCACTCTCCCGTCCCAGCAGGTCGGCGGGCCATCCGCTGACGTACTCAACCGCGGATCTGAGTACCCGTACTCAGTCGGCCGCGGCCGACCGGGCGCGGAACCGCGGCGGCGGCCCGCGGCGTCCCGGTCCGGGTACGGTACGGCGGGGCCGGGCGGTCCCGGCCGGGGTCGGGAGACCCGGGACGACGAGGAGGGGGACGCGATGACGGTCCTGCCGCTGATCTTCACCAGCGGTCTGGCCAGCGGCATCAACGCGTACGCGGTGGTGCTGCTGCTCGGCCTGCTGGGCCGGTTCGCCGGGGCGGAGTCGGTGCCGCACGCGCTGGAGCGCACCGACGTGCTGATCGCGGCGGCCCTGCTGTTCCTGCTGGAGGCGGTGGCCGACAAGATCCCGTACGTGGACACCGTCTGGGACGCCGTGCACACCGTGATCCGGCCGGTCGCCGGCGCGGTCGTCGGCGTGCTGATCGCGAGCAACGACCCGGGCTCGCTGAGCGACGTCGCGGCCGGCGCGATGGGCGGCACCACGGCGCTGGTCACCCACCTGGTGAAGGCCTCGCTGCGGATGGCCGTGAACACCACGCCGGAACCGTTCAGCAACATCGCGGTCAGCCTGACGGAGGACCTCTCGGTGGCCGGCCTGGTCACCCTGGCGATCTTCCACCCCTGGGTGGCCGCCTCGATCGCCGCCGTCCTGCTGCTGGTCGGCCTGCTGCTGGTCTGGCTGGCGATCAGCCGGATCCGGGCCTTCCGGGCCCGGCGGCGCGAGCGCAAGGCCGCCCGGACGGCCGCCGACCGGCCGCCCGCAGGTCAGCCCTAGGATCAGGGCATGGCACGGATCGTCATCATCGGCGCAGGAATGAGCGGGCTCGCGGCGGCCTCCCGGCTGGCGACCCTCGGACACCGGGTGACGGTCTGCGAGGCGAGCGGCACGTACGGCGGCATGGTCGGCCGGTACGAGCGCGACGGCTTCGCCTTCGACACCGGGCCGGGCCTGCTCGCCCTCCCGGCGGTCTACCGCGACCTCGCGCTGAAGACCGGCCGGGAGCCGCTGGAGGAGCTGGTCGACCTGGCGCCGGTGGACCCGGAGAGCCGGCACCTGTTCCCGGACGGCACCGCCGTCACCCTGCCCAACGCCTCCCGCGGCGGTGTCAGCCAGGCCCTGGACGCCGCCTTCGGGGCCGGCTCCGGCGCCCGCTGGAGCGAGGTGATGAACCACGGCCGGACGGTCTGGGAGGCCACCCGCCGCCCGCTGCTGGAGGAGCCGCTCCCGGCCGACCGCGCGTTCCTGGGCACCGACCCGTACCCCGCCCCGCCGCCCACCGGCCTGGCCCGGCTGCGCCGCCCCCGGCCCTGGACCCTCCGGGACGTCGCCGCACGCGAGCTCGGCGGCCACCCCGGCCTGACCGCCCTGCTGTTCGAGCCCGCCGTCCGGTACGGCTTCCCCCCGGGCGAGGCGCCGGCCGGGGCCACCGTGCTGCCGTACATGGAGCAGTCCTTCGGCGTCTGGTACATCCGGGGCGGCCTGCGGTCGCTGGCGGACGCGGTGTTCCGCCGCTGTGAACTGCGCCGGGTCGGGTTCCGCTTCGACACCCCGGTCACCCGGGTGGTCGTCGAGGGGGGCCGGGCGGCCGGGGTCGAGACGGCGGACGGCCGGATCGACGCGGACCTGGTGGTCTCCGCGATGGACACCAACGCCTTCTTCCGCCACGGCCTCGCCGAGTGGCCCGGGCTGCCCGTCGACGACTGGGAGCCGCACGAGGTGCCCGGCCGGTTCAGCGTGCTGCTCGCCCTGCGCGGGGCCCGGCCGGAGGGCACCGCGCACCGAACGGTGGTGCACGCGGCCGACCCGGCCGCCGAGGCGAACGCGCTGACCCTCTCGGTGCCGCCCTGCGAGCGCCCCACCGTCCAGGTGCTGCGCCCGGACGACCCGTCGCTGCGGCCGGACGACGCCCACGAGAGCGTGGTGCTGACCGCGACCGTCCCGGCCCAGGGCGAGTTCGACTGGACGGCCCCGGGCGTCGCCGACCGCTACGCCGACCGGCTGCTCGCCCATGTGGACGCGGCCGGCCTGGGCCTGCGCGAGCGGGTGCTGTGGCGGGTCGTGCGCACCCCGGAGGACACCCGCCGGGAGACCGGCACCCTCGCCGGCGCGGTCGCCCGCCCGGTCCTGGCCGGCTCCTCGGGCACGTGGCTGAAGGCCGCCAACGAGTCCCCCGTCCCCGGCCTCTACCTGGTCGGCGGCAACGCCCACCCCGGCGGCGGGCTCGCCCGGGTCGGCATGTCGGCCTGCATCACCGCCGGCCTGATCGGCCCGGCGTAGCGCGGAGGCGCCGGCCTCAGCCCTGGTGCCAGGTGTTCTGCTGCTGGTAGCCGTAGTTCTGGTCGTACGCCGGCTGCTGCGGGATGCCCTGGCCGTGCTGGTCCGGCTGGGGCTGCCACTGCTGGTGGTCGTGCTGCTGGTGGTCGGGCTGCTGGGCGTTCGGGTCCCAGGCCTGTTGCTGCTGCTGGTAGCCCGCGTACGGGTCCTGGACCTGCTGGTAGCCGCCGTACGGGTCCTGCTGCTGTTGCGGGTAGCCGCCGTAGGACTGCTGGTCGTAGGCGTAGGCGGGCTGCTGCTGGGGCTGCCACTGCTGCTGCTCGTAACCGGGCTGGTAGCCGGCCTGGGTGTACGGGTCCTGCGGCTGCTGGGTCTGCGGCTGCTCGTAGTACGAGGGGGCGTAGACGCCGTCCTGGGCGAGCTCCTGCATCTCGAAGGCGGCCGTCTGCTCGACCTCCGGGACGTCCTCGGCGGCCGGTCCCGGCACCGGGTCCGGGGTCTCCTCGACCGCGCTGACCTCGCCGACCCGCTTCTCCTCCGCCGCCGCGGCGGCCGCGACCACCGCGCCGCCGGTGAGGGCGCCGAGCAGCGGGACCTTGGCGAGCGGGCCGGGCAGGCTGCCGTCGGCCTTCCGCAGGGACCAGCCGGCCTGGTAGCCGCGCTTGACCGAGAGGGTGACGAAGGCCTGGCCGACCGCGAACAGGCCCGCTCCGGCGCCGATCACCACGACCGAGCCGAGACCCATCCCGACCGCCACCGCCAGGAAGCCGGTCAGGGCGAGCACCCGCCAGTGCACCGGCGCCCGGTTCTGCAGCAGCACCTCGGCGACCAGCCAGAGCGCCACCACCGCCAACGCGACGTACAGCAGCAGGTATCCGATGCCCATCCGCGCGCTACCTCCAGTCGCGTGCCCGCGCTAGCCGCGCGTGTGCGGCGACTGTACCGGTTCAACGGCCGGGGTACCGCATCGCGTTCCCGCCCCCGGAGGCCCCGGTCGGAGGCGACCGGGGCCCGCCACCGGATGCCGGTGACGGGCCCGTGAACAGCGGTGATCAGCGCTGGTGCAGCCCCAGGTTCTGGTAGATCTCCAGCGTCGCCGTCGAGTGGTTGAGCGTGATGAAGTGCAGGCCGGGCGCGCCCTCGGAGAGCAGCCGCTCGGCCATCGCGGTGGCGTGCTCGATGCCGAGCGCCCGCAGCGCCGCCGGGTCGTCGGTGACCGCCCGCAGCCGGGCCTCCAGGTCGGCCGGGAAGGCCGAGCCGCTGAGCTGGGGGAAGCGCTCCAGCTGCTTGGCGTTGGTCACCGGCATGATCTCCGGGATGATCGGCGTCTCGCAGCCCGCGGCGGTCACCCGGTCGCGGAACCGCAGGTAGTCGTCCACCTCGAAGAACATCTGGGTGATCGCGTAGTCCGCGCCGGAGCGGACCTTGGCGACGAAGTGCCGGATGTCCTCGTCCCAGTCGGTGGAACGCGGGTGCATGTTCGGCGAGGCCGCGACGCCGACGCAGAAGTCGCCGATGCCCTTGATCAGCTCCACCAGCTCGTAGGCGTAGGTGACGCCGTCCGGGTGACGGACCCACTCGCCCATCGGGTCGCCGGGCGGGTCGCCCCGGACCGCGAGGACGTTCCGCACGCCCTGGTCGGCGTACTGGCCGATGATGTTGCGCAGTTCGGCGACCGAGTGGTCCACCGCGGTCAGGTGGGCGACCGGGGTGAGCGTGGTCTCGGTGGCGATCCGGCCGACGATGTTGACGGTGCGCTCGCGCGAGGACCCGCCGGCGCCGTACGTCATGCAGACGAAGTTCGGGTCCAGCGGTTCGAGCCGACGGATGGCGTCCCAGAGCTTCTGCTCGCCGACCTCGGTGCGCGGCGGCATGAACTCGAACGAGAAGGAGCGCTTTCCGGCCGCCAGGAGCTCGCGAACCGTCTGTGCGCGGTCCGTTCTCGTGGAAGCGATGCCGAGTGCCATGCTGGCAGGCTATCGGGCCTCCGGAGGGGGCGGACAACTCGATTCCACGATTCGGGACAAGTAGTGGATGCCCTTCCGGTTCACCCTCCCGCGCCCCGGCGACCCCGCTCGCACATCCGTTCCCAGCCGCCCGGCTACGCTTGCTGCACCCCAGCGAACCCAGCGGAGCAGCATCGTGACCTCGTCCACCATCCGGCCGGCCAACCCCATTGACGTGGAGGACGTCCGCACGCGCGTCAACGCAGCCCTCGCCGCGTTCATGGACGGCCAGTCCGCGCTGCTCGGCACGATCTCCCCGCAGCTGGTGCCCGCCTCCGACGCCCTGCGCGACTTCCTGCTGGACGGCGGCAAGCGGCTGCGCCCGGCCTTCTGCTACTGGGGCTGGCGCGCCGCGGGCGGGCCCGCCGACGGCACCGGGATCGCCAACGCGGCGGCCGCGCTGGAGCTGCTGCAGGCCAGCGCCCTGGTGCACGACGACCTGATGGACCGCAGCGACACCCGCCGCGGCCTGCCCTCGGTGCACCGCCGCTTCGAGGCGCTGCACCGGGACAGCGGCTGGCGCGGCGACCGCGAGCAGTTCGGCTCCTCGGCCGCGGTGCTGCTCGGCGACCTGCTGCTGATCTGGTGCGACGAGCTGTTCCTGCGCTCGGGCCTGGACCCGGCGGCGGTGCTGGCCGCCAAGCCGGTGTTCGACCTGATGCGCACCGAGGTCATGGTCGGCCAGTACCTGGACGTGCTGGAGCCGGTGGCCGGCGACTCGGCCGACCAGGGCGCGCTGGAGCGGGCGCAGACCGTCCTGCACTACAAGTCGGCGAAGTACACGATCGAGCGGCCGCTGCAGGTCGGCGCGCTGCTCGCCGGGGCCGGGCCCGGGCTGGTGGAGGCGCTCGGCGCGTTCGGACTGCCGCTGGGCGAGGCCTTCCAGCTGCGGGACGACCTGCTCGGCGTCTTCGGGGATCCGGCGGTCACCGGCAAGCCCGCCGGGGACGACCTGCGCGAGGGCAAGCGCACCCTGCTGGTCGCGCACGCGATGCGCGCCCTGCCGACGGCCGACGCCCGGCACCTGGACGCCCGGCTGGGCGCCCGGGACCTGGCCGCCGAGGAGGTCGCCGGGCTGCGCGAGCTGGTCGCCCGCAGCGGTGCGCCGGAGCTGGTGGAGGCCCGGATCGAGGAGCTGATGCGGCAGTCGCTGGCCGCGCTCGAAGCGGCCCCGCTCGCCGACGGACGGGCCCGCGCGGTGCTGCTGGCACTGGCCGAGGCCGCCACCGTCCGCAAGTACTGACGGACGGCGACGGCCCCGGAGGCCGTCAGACCGCGCGCACCCGGCGGGCCAGCTCGGCGGCGGCCGCCCGCGGGTCCTCGGCCGCGGTGATCGCCCGGACCACCACGATCCGCCGGGCGCCGGCGGCCAGCACCTCGTCCAGGTTGCCGAGGTCGATCCCGCCGATCGCGAACCACGGCCGGTCGGTGGCCTGCTTCGCCGCGTACGAGACCAGGTCGAGGCCCGGCGCGTGGCGGCCCGGCTTGGTCGGGGTCGGCCAGACCGGGCCGGTGCAGAAGTAGTCGACACCCGGCTCGGCGACGGCCGCGTCCACCTCGGACTCGGCGTGGCAGGAGCGTCCGATCAGCACGTCCTCGCCGAGGATCGCCCGGGCGGCGGGCACCGGCAGGTCGTCCTGGCCGAGGTGCAGCACGTCCGGCCGGGCCGCGTGGGCGACGTCGGCGCGGTCGTTGACCGCCAGCAGCTTGCCGTGTCGGCGGCAGGCGTCGGCGAAGACCTCCAGGGCCGCCAGCTCCTGCCGGGCCTCCAGGCCCTTGTCCCGGAGCTGGACGATGTCCACCCCTCCGGCCAGCGCCGCGTCCAGGAACTCGGCCAGATCGCCCTGCTCGCGCCTGGCGTCGGTGCACAGGTAGAGCCGGGCGTCGGCCAGCCGGGCGCGCAGCGTGTCCGCCGCCATCAGATCAGCATCGCCTGGGCGCGGCGCTTGACCTCGGTGCCGCGGTTCTCCCGCAGTGCCTGGATCGGGCTGCCGGGCAGCGACGGGTCCTCGGTGAAGAGCCACTCCAGGATCTCCACGTCGTTGTACCCGCAGTCGCGCAGCACGGTCAGGGTGCCGGGCAGGTGCTTGACCAGGCCCGGGCCGTCGATGAACGCCGCCGGGACCTGCAGCGACTTGTTCGGGCCGCGCCGGACGGCGATCAGCTCGCCCTTCTTGACCATGTTGCGGACCTCGGTGACCAGCACCCCCCACTGCTCGGAGATGTCGGGGAGGTACACCCACTCGGTGACCAGGGCTTCAATCTTGCTTTCGATCTCGCTCACGCCACCAGACTGCCACCTCGGCACCGCCCGGCGCTAAGCGGTGGCCCCCTTGAGCGGCACCGCGGGGTCCGCGGCGAGGGCCCGGTCGAGCACCGCGCCGCGCTCGATCAGCTTCCGGCCCTGGGTGAGGTCGCGCGGCCGGTCCACGGCCAGCAGCGCGCTCGGCGCCCCGTCGCGCAGCCAGAGCACCGACCAGGCGGCGTCCTGCGGGCTGCCGCGCCACAGCAGTTCGTCGCCCGCCGCGTGCCGGCCGGCGTACTGGACCATCCGCCCGAACTGCTCGGACCAGAAGTACGGCACCGGGTCGTACGGCGCGTCCGCGCCCAGCACGGCGGCGGCCGCGGCCCCGCCCGACTGCAGCGCGTGGTCCCAGTGCTGGACGGCCAGCCGGGCGCCGGAGCGGGCCGACGGGTAGCTGACGCAGTCCCCGGCCGCGAACACCCCGGGCAGGGTGGTGCGCAGCCGGCCGTCCACGACCACCGCGCCGGAGCCGTCCAGCTCCACGGCCGAACCGGCCAGCCAGCCGGTCGCGGGCCGGGCGCCGACGCCGACCACCACCTCGTCGGCGGGCAGGCGGGTGCCGTCCGCCAGCAGCACCGCCCCGGGCTCGACCGCGGCCACCCCGACCCCGCAGCGCAGTTCCACCCCGGCCCCCGCGTACCAGGCCGCCATCGCCGAGCCGACCTCGGTCGGCAGCGCCCCGGGCACCGGCGCCGGACCGGCCTCGACCACGGTCACCGCGCAGCCGGCCTGCCGGGCGGCGGTGGACACCTCCGCGCCGATCCAGCCCGCACCGACCAGCACCAGCCGCAAGCCGGGGCGGAGCAGGGCGCGCAGCGCCAGCGCGTCGTCCAGGGTGTGCAGCAGGTGGGCGCGCTCGGCCCCGGGCAGCGCGCGCGGGGTGGCGCCGGTGGCGATCACCAGGGAGTCGTACCGCAGGTCGCCGCCGTCGGTGTGCAGCACGCCCGGGGTGAGGCCGGTGGCGCGGCGGCCGGTCAGCAGCTCGATGCCGAGGCCGTCGTAGTCGATGTCCAGGGTGGTGGCGTCGGCCTTGCCGAGCAGGACGTCCTTGGAGAGCGGCGGCCGGTCGTACGGCGGGTGCGCCTCCTCGCCGACCAGCTGGATCCGCCCGGGCCAGCCGCCCTCGCGCAGCTTCAGGGCGCACTGCGCCCCGGCCAGCCCGGCCCCGACGACGACCACCAGCTCCGTTGCGCTGCTCAGCTCTGCCACGCCCGTCACTGTACCCACGGGCCCGGTGGCCCCCGGTGGCCGCCCGTCCCACCCCTCGCACGGCCCTTCGGCCGGGCCGACCCCCGGCGTTAAGGTGGGTGCACCACACGGGAGCCCGGCGTACCGGGCTGAGAGGCGGGCTGACACGGCCCGCGACCGTCCGAACCTGATCCGGGTCATACCGGCGAAGGGAGAAGAGCAGCTTTGTCACGCTTGTCAGCAGGCAGCCACGCGGACGTACTGGTGATCGGCGGGGGCGTCATCGGCCTCGCCGTGGCCTGGCGCGCCGCCCAGCGCGGGCTGCGGAACGTGATCGTGATCGACCCCCGGCACGGCGGGGGCGCGGCCGGGGTCGCCGCCGGGATGCTCGCCCCGGTCACCGAGCTGCAGTACGGCGAAGAGCCGCTGCTGCACCTCGGGGTGGCCTCCAACCGGCGGTACGAGGGCTTCGCCGCCGAGCTCACCGAAGCGAGCGGCGGCCTGGACACAGGCTACCGCCGCTGCGGCACCATCGCCGTCGCGCTGGACTCCGACGACCGCGAGGAACTGCGCGAACTGCACGCCTTCCACCAGCGGCTGGGCCTGGACTCGACCTGGCTGACCGGCCGGGAGGCCCGGCGGCTGGAGCCGATGCTCGCCCCGGGGGTTCGCGGCGGCCTGCACGTCGCGGACGACCACCAGGTGGACCCGCGCCGGCTGCTCACGGCCCTGGTCGCCGCCTGCGAACGGGCCGGCGTGCTGCTGCACCGGGCCGAGGCCGTCGAGCTGCTGGTCGAGGACGGCCGCGCGACCGGAGCCCGGCTGAGCACCGGGGAGCGGCTGACCGCCGGGCAGGTGGTGCTCGCCGCCGGCCCGCACAGCCACCGGCTGCCCGGCCTGCCCGAGGGGGTGCTGCCCGCGGTGCGCCCGGTGAAGGGGCAGGTGCTGCGCCTGCGGATCCCCGAGGCCTACCGGCCGTTCCTCTCCCGCAACGTCCGCGCGGTGGTGCGCGGCCAACACCTGTACCTGGTACCGCGCGAGAACGGCGAGCTGGTGATCGGCGCGACCACCGAGGAGCAGGGCTACGACACCACCGTCACGGCCGGCGGGGTGTACGAACTCCTGCGTGACGCGCATGAGTTGGTCCCGGGGATCACCGAACTCCCGCTGTCCGAGACGGCCGCCGGACTGCGCCCCGGCTCGCCGGACAACGCCCCGCTGCTGGGCCCGACCGCACTGCCCGGGCTGATCGCCGCGACCGGCCACTACCGCAACGGGGTGCTGCTCACCCCGGTGACCGCCGACCTGCTCGCCGACTACCTGGCGACCGGTGAAGTCCCCGACCTGGCCAGGCCGTTCACGCCCACCCGGTTCTCCCCCGCATCCCCCCTGATGAAGGCCACCGCATGACCGAGATCCGCACGCCCGAGCTCGACACGACCGGGATCGACACGACCGAGATCGAGCTGACCGTCAACGGCGAGCCCCGCCTGGTGCCCGCCGCCACCACCCTCGCGGCCCTGGTGGCCACCGTCAGCACCGCCCACAGCGGTGTCGCCGCCGCCCTCAACGAGGCCGTGGTGCCGCGCAGTTCGTGGCCCGCGACGGCACTGAACAGCGGCGACCGGATCGAGATCCTCACCGCCGTCCAGGGAGGCTGAGCCATGGCCGACGACCTGCTGACCATCGCCGGGACGACCTTCTCCTCCCGGCTGATCATGGGCACCGGCGGAGCACCGAGCCTGGAGGTACTGGAGCGCGCCCTGCTCGCCTCCGGCACCGAGCTGACCACCGTGGCCATGCGCCGGGTGGACGCCACCACCCAGGGCTCCGTCCTGGACGTGCTCACCCGCAACGGCATCCGGGTACTGCCCAACACGGCCGGCTGCTTCACCGCCGGCGAGGCCGTGCTGACCGCCCGGCTGGCCCGCGAGGCGCTCGGCACCGACTGGGTGAAGCTGGAGGTGATCGCCGACGAGCGGACCCTGCTGCCGGACCCGATCGAGCTGCTGGACGCCGCCGAGACGCTGGTCGACGACGGCTTCACGGTGCTCCCGTACACCAACGACGACCCGGTGCTGGCGCGCAAGCTGGAGGACGTCGGCTGCGCGGCGATCATGCCGCTGGGCTCGCCGATCGGCTCCGGCCTGGGCATCCGCAACCCGCACAACTTCCAGCTGATCGTCGAGGACGCGGGCGTCCCGGTGATCCTGGACGCGGGCGCCGGCACCGCCTCCGACGTGGCGCTGGCGATGGAGCTGGGCTGCGCGGCGGTGATGCTCGCCTCCGCGGTGACCCGGGCCCAGGAGCCGGTGCTGATGGCCGAGGCGATGCGGCACGCCGCCGAGGCGGGCCGGCTCGCCCACCGGGCCGGCCGCATCCCGCGCCGCTTCCACGCCGAGGCCTCCTCCGCGATGGCGGGCCGCGCCGACCTGGACTCCCGCGAGCGGCCGGCCTTCTAGCCCGCACCGGCCGCACAGCCCGTGCAGGCCGTGTAGGCCGTGTAGGCCGTGTAGGCCGTGTAGGCCGTGTAGGCCGTGTAGGCCGTGTCACAAGCCGGTCCCGGAGCGGTGTCCGCCGGGACCGGCGGCCGGGCGCCCCACTAGACTCGCCGGGTGGACATGGCCTTGCACGACCCCCTGATCGGCGCCCTGCTCGACAACCGGTACCGGGTCGAGCAGCGGATCGCGACCGGCGGGATGTCCACCGTCTACAAGGGCACCGACACCCGGCTGGACCGGGTGGTCGCCCTCAAGGTGATGCACCCCCAGCTGGCCGGCGACGAGGGCTTCACCGCCCGCTTCATCCGTGAGGCCAAGGCGGTCGCCAAGCTCACCCACCCCAATGTGGTCAACGTCTTCGACCAGGGCGCGGACGGCGGAAACGTTTTCCTCGCCATGGAGTACGTGCCCGGCCGCACCCTGCGCGACCTGCTGCGCGACCGCGGCGCGCTGTCCGTCCGGGCCGCCCTGGACGTGCTGGAGCCGGTGCTCGCCGCCCTCGGCGCCGCCCACCGGGCCGGGCTGGTCCACCGGGACGTCAAGCCGGAGAACGTGCTGATCACCGAGACCGGTCTGGTCAAGGTCGCCGACTTCGGCCTGGTCCGGGTGCTCGGCAGCGCCGAGGGCGCCCCCACCTCGACCAGCACCGCCACCGGCGGCACCGTCATGGGCACGGTCTCCTACCTGGCCCCCGAGCAGATCCTCCCGGACGCCCCCACCGACCAGCGGGTCGACGTCTACGCGGCCGGCATCCTGCTGTACGAGATGCTGACCGGCCGCCGCCCGCACACCGGCGACAACCCCGTCCAGGTGATGTACAAGCACCTGCACGAGGACGTCCCCGCCCCCTCGCTGATCGCCCCCTCCGTCGCCCCGGCGCTGGACGCCATAGTGGCCGGTGCCTGCGCCCGGGCCGCCGACGCCCGCCCGTACGACGCGGTGGAGCTGCTCGCCGCGCTCCAGCGGGTCCGCCGCACGCTCACCCCGGCCGAGCTGGACGCCGAGCCGCCGGCCTCCACCCGGCCCAGCCCGCGCTACCCGACCAGCGAGCCGACCTCGGTGATCCAGCAGCTCCCCCGGCCCGCGGACGCCCCGGCGCCGGAGCGCACCAGCGTGCTGGACGTGCCGGCCGAGCTGATGGAACAGCTGCTGGTCGAGCCCCGCCCGTACGACGAACCGACCCCGGTCCGGGCGCGCCGGCCGAGTCGGCTGCGCCGCCTTCCGCGCAAGCCGCTGATCTGGACCGCCGCGCTGACCGCCCTGGTGCTGGCGGTCGGCGGGGTCACCTACGGGATCTCCGAGGGGCTGTACGGCTCGGTGCCGAGCGTGCTCGGCAAGGACCGCTCGGAGGCGCAGCGGATCCTGGACCGGGAGGGCATGCACGGCCGGTACGTCGAGACCTTCAGCGAGTCGGTGCCGACCGGGCAGGTCATCTCCACCGACCCCGGGGTGGGGGCGCGCACCCGCAAGAGCGACTCGGTGACGGTGACCCTCTCCAAGGGCCCCAAGCGGGTCGCGGTGCCGGACGTCACCGGCAAGAGCGCCGACGACGCGGCCGCCGCGCTGGCCGGCGCCCAGCTGACCAGGGGCGGCGTGACCCAGACCTACGACGACACCGTGCCGGAGGGCTCGGTGATCAGCAGCTCGCCGGCCGCCGGGCAGCTGCTGCAGGAGAACGCCGCGGTCGCGCTGGTGGTCAGCAAGGGCATGGTGCCCGTCCCGGACGTCACCGGGATGAACCGGGACGACGCCCAGAAGGCGCTGCAGGCGGCGGGCTTCACCATGAAGGCCGGGACCGACTGGACGCTCGGCATGGGCAAGGTGGGCAGCCAGTCCCCGGCGGCCGGCGAGCGGCGCCCGCAGAAGTCCGTGGTGACGGTCAACTACTCGCTGTTCTGACGGCGGTTGCGGCGGCGTCGGCCGCTCAGCGGAGCGGCCCGTCGCCCGGCTCCTCCTGGTAGGAGTAGCGCTGCTCGCGCCAGGGGTCGGCCAGGTTGTGGTAGCCGCGCTCCTCCCAGAAGCCGCGCCGGTCGGCCCGCATGTACTCCACCGCGCGCACCCATTTGGGGCCCTTCCAGGCGTACAGCCGGGGCACCACCAGCCGGACCGGGAAGCCGTGCTCGGCGGTCAGCGCCTCGCCGTTGCGGTGGGTGGCGAGCAGGGTGTGCTCGTCGGCGAAGTCGGCCAGCCGCAGGTTGGCGCTGTAGCCGTACTCGGCCCAGACCATCACATGGGTGACGCCGGGCGCCGGGGGCACCAGGTCGAGCAGCAGGGCCGCGGACACGCCCGTCCAGGTGTTGCCGAGCACCGAGAACTTGGTGACGCAGTGCAGGTCGGCGACCACGGTGGTGCGCGGCAGGGCGTTGAAGGCCGGGAAGTCCCAGCTGCCCTTCTCCGCCGAGGCGGTGGCGCCGAACACCTGGAGGTCCCAGGTCAGCGGCTTGAAGCGGGGCACCGGGCCGTAGTGCAGGGCGGGCCAGCCGCGCTGGACGCGCTGGCCCGGGGGGAGTCTCGGGTCAGACGGCGGAAGCGGCTCTCGTTCGGACTGACCCATGGCTCCATGGTGACAGACGGCGGACAAGCCCCGTCGCGCGCCCCTTCACACACTGTTCACGCCCGGCCCGTACGGACCAACGGTCGACCGCCCCGCCCGGATTACCGCCCAAATCGGATATTCCGACACATGTCCTAGTGAGTGTGAACTTACTGGAATTTTCTCCCGATACGGTGCCAGGATGCCCAGCGCAGGACTCACCGCAGGACGGAACGCTGGGAGGCAGCACCATGCAGGGCGACCCGGAGGTCATCGAGTTCCTCAACGAGCAGCTCACGGCCGAACTCACCGCGATCAATCAGTATTTCCTGCACGCCAAGATGCAGGAGAACTTCGGCTGGACGAAGCTCGCCAAGTACACCCGGCACGAGTCGTTCGACGAGATGAAGCACGCCGAGACGCTCACCGACCGGATCCTGTTCCTGGAGGGGCTGCCCAACTACCAGCGGCTGTTCCACGTCCGGATCGGCCAGACGGTCAAGGAGATGTTCGAGGCGGACCGCCAGGTCGAGGTCGAGGCGATCGACCGACTGAAGCGCGGGATCGTGGTGATGCGGGCCAAGAACGACGTCACCTCGGCGAACATCTTCGAGTCCATCCTGGCCGACGAGGAGCACCACATCGACTACCTCGACACCCAGCTGGAGCTCGTCGAGAAGCTCGGCGAGGCGCTCTACCTCGCCCAGCTGATCGAGCAGCCGGAGTCCTAGGCCACCCGCAGCGGGACCACCGGCGCGACCGGCACCATCGGCACGACCGGCCCGGCAGCCGTCCGGCCGACCGGCTCCGGGACGGCCTGGACCTCCGGGTCGGCGAGGCCGAGCTTCGCGGCCAGCCGGGCGGTCGGGCAGGGCCGGGCGCCGTGCTCGCCGAGCAGCGCCTGGATCCGCCGGACGCAGGACCCGCAGTCGGTGCCGGCCTTGCAGCCCTTGGCTATCTCGCGCGGGGTGGTGGCGCCCGCGTCGATCGCCGTCTTCACCTGGGCCTCGGTGACCGCATGGCACATGCACACGTACATAGCGGTCTCTCCCGGGGTGAAGCGCGGTGGGGCACGGAGTGGATCTTGACTAAGGCTAGCCTTAGTTCACTGAGCCTCACCTTACCTGGCGAAACGGGCACGAAAAAGCCCCTCCGGACTCGGTGAACCCGAATCCGGAGGGGCATTCGTCACATCAGCGCCGTCGGATCGGCGCCGTCGGATCACTGGCCGCGGTACATCTCCGCCACCAGGAACGCCAGGTCCAGCGACTGGCTGCGGTTGAGCCGCGGGTCGCAGGCCGTCTCGTAGCGCTGGTGCAGGTCGTCCACCAGCACCTCGTCGCCGCCGCCCACGCACTCGGTGACGTCGTCGCCGGTCAGCTCCACGTGGATGCCGCCCGGGTGGGTGCCGAGGGCGCGGTGCACCTCGAAGAAGCCCTTGACCTCGTCCAGCACGTCGTCGAACCGCCGGGTCTTGTGACCGCTGGAGGCCTCGAAGGTGTTGCCGTGCATCGGGTCGCAGATCCACACCGGCTTGGCGCCGGAGGCGGTGACCTTCTCCACCAGGGTGGGCAGGTGGTCGCGGACCTTGCCCGCACCCATCCGGGTGATGAAGGTCAGCCGGCCGGGCTCGCGCTCCGGGTCCAGCTTCTCGATCAGGGTGAGCGCCTCGTCCACCGAGGTGGTCGGGCCGAGCTTGACCCCGATCGGGTTGCGGATCTTCGAGGCGAACTCGATGTGCGCGTGGTCCAGCTGGCGGGTGCGCTCACCGATCCACACCATGTGGCCGGAGACGTCGTACAGCTCGCCGGTGCGCGAGTCCACGCGGGTCAGCGCGGTCTCGTAGTCGAGGATCAGCGCCTCGTGCGAGGAGAAGAACTCGACCGCCTTGAACTCCTCCGGCTCCACGCCGCAGGCGCTCATGAACGCCAGGGCGTTGTCGATCTCCCGGGCGAGCTGCTCGTAGCGCTGGCCGGCCGGCGAGTTGCGCACGAAGTCCTGGTTCCAGGCGTGCACCTGGCGCAGGTCGGCGTAACCACCGGTGGTGAAGGCGCGCACCAGGTTGAGCGTCGCGGCGGACGCGTTGTACATCCGCTTCAGGCGCTCCGGGTCCGGGATGCGGGACTCGGGGGTGAACTCGAAGCCGTTCACCGAGTCGCCGCGGTAGACCGGCAGGGTCACGCCGTCGCGGGTCTCGGTGGACTTGGAACGCGGCTTGGAGTACTGGCCGGCGATGCGGCCGACCTTCACGACCGGCACCGAGGCCGCGTACGTGAGCACGGCGGCCATCTGCAGCAGGGTCTTCAGCTTGTTGCGGATGTGCTCCGCCGACACGCCGTCGAAGGCCTCGGCGCAGTCGCCGCCCTGGAGGAGGAACGCCTCCCCGCGTGCCACGGCACCGAGCCGGGCGCGCAGCTGGTCGCACTCACCGGCGAAGACGAGCGGCGGATAGGAGGCGAGCTCGGCAAGGGTCTTGCGCAGAGCCTCTTGGTCCGGCCACTCAGGCTGCTGCGCCGCGGGCAGGGACTGCCAGGAGTGGCCAGTCCTCGTGTTCTCAGTCGTTGCGGTCACATGGCAAGGCTACGGGGTGGCGCGAGTGATTCGTGACCATTGCCCGAGGGATGAGACACGTCTCGGACATTGAACCCGCGCAACCCTCACCCGGACGGCCCCATCCGCTAGGCTCGACCCCATGCACGCGCCCCACACCCACTCCTGGTGGTGGGCCTCCCCCCTGGGTGGCCCACAGATCGCGCGTTCCTAGACGAACACGACGGCCGCCCCTCGGGGCGGCCGTCGTGCGTCCGAGCAGACGGCCCTCCGGGAGCGGAACCAGCACCGCCTCGCCATCCCACC
Source organism: Kitasatospora sp. NPDC089509 (assembly GCF_044749365.1). Classification (NCBI taxonomy): domain Bacteria; kingdom Bacillati; phylum Actinomycetota; class Actinomycetes; order Kitasatosporales; family Streptomycetaceae; genus Kitasatospora; species Kitasatospora sp. NPDC089509. The sequence goes on from NZ_JBIVHS010000033.1 coordinate 91,426, forward strand.
CCGGAAGGAAGCCGTACCCGTGACCACCACCGCCGAGCTGCTCGCCCGTCTCACCGCCCCCGGCGCGCCCGCCTTCGCCCTGCTGCACCGCCGCACCCCCCGGCACGCGCCGGACACCGTCGAGGTGCTGCTGGGCACCGTCGACAGCTACCAGCGCCTGGCCGACCTGCCGGTGCGGGCCGGCGTCCCGACCGCCGGGCCGGTCCACGACCTGCTCGCGCTGGTCCCGTACCGGCAGATCCGTGAGCGCGGCTTCGAGGCGCACGACGACGGCACCCCGCTGCAGGCGCTCGCGGTGGCCGAGCAGTACGCCCTGCCGCTGGCCGAATTCACCGCCACCCTGCCGCAGCTGCCGGTCAGCCTGTCCGGCGGCGCCTTCGACGTGGACGACGAGGCGTACGCGGCGATCGTCCGCCGGGTGATCGAGGACGAGATCGGCAACGGCGAGGGCGCCAACTTCGTCATCCGGCGCGACTTCCACGCCACCCTGGAGGACTACTCGCCGGCCCTGGCCCTCGCGCTGTTCCGCCGGCTGCTGGAGCAGGAGCGCGGCGCCTACTGGACCTTCCTGGTGCACACCGGCGACCGCGTCCTGGTCGGCGCCTCCCCCGAGGTGCACGTCCGGCAGAGCGGCGGCACCGTCGTGATGAACCCGATCTCCGGCACCTACCGCTATCCGGCCGCCGGCTCCGACCTCGACTCGCTGCTGCAGTTCCTCCGCGACCCCAAGGAGCTGGAGGAACTGACCATGGTGGTCGACGAGGAACTCAAGATGATGTGCACCGTCGGCGACCTCGGCGGCCAGGTGCTCGGCCCCCGGCTCAAGGAGATGTCCCACCTCGCCCACACCGAGTACGAGCTGCGCGGGCGCACCTCGATGGACGTCCGCGAGGTGCTGCGGGAGACCATGTTCGCCGCCACCGTCACCGGCAGCCCGGTGCAGAACGCCACCCGGGTGATCCGGCGCTACGAGCCCACCGGACGCGGCTACTACTCCGGCGCGCTCGCCCTGATCGGGCGCTCGGCCAGCGGCGGACAGCTGCTGGACTCGCCGATCTGCATCCGCACCGCCGACATCGACCCGGCCACCGGACGACTGGTCGTCCGGGTCGGCGCCACCCTGGTGCGGCACTCCGTCCCGGAGTCCGAGGTCGCCGAGACCCACGCCAAGGCCGCCGGGGTGCTCACCGCGATCGGCGCCCGGCCCACCCCCGCCCGGCTGCCCCACCCCGGCGGCCCCCGGCTGGGCGACGACCACCGGGTGCAGGCCGCGCTCGACGCCCGCCGGGCCGACCTCGCGCCGTTCTGGCTGCGGATGCAGGCGCCGTCCCAGGTCACCGAGGCGCTGCCGACCCTGGTGGTGGACGGCGAGGACACCTTCACCTCGATGCTGTCCCACCTGCTGACCTCGCTCGGCCACCGGGTCACCGTGGTCCGCTTCGACGAGCCCGGCCTGCGCGACCTGGTCGCGGCGCACCGCGGCCCGCTGGTGCTCGGCCCCGGCCCGGGCGACCCGGCGCTCGCCAACGACCCCAAGATGGCGGTGCTGCGCCCGATCGTCGCCGACGCCCTGGCCGCCGTCCGCTCCGGCGCCCGGACCGCCCCGCTGCTCGCGGTCTGCCTCAGCCACCAGCTGCTCGCCGCCGAACTCGGGCTCGCGCTGGGCCGCAAGGCCGTCCCGTACCAGGGCGCCCAGGAGAAGATCGACCTGTTCGGCACCAAGCGGACGGTCGGCTTCTACAACACCTTCACCGCGCGCTGCTCGGACGCCGACGCGGCCCGGCTCGCCGCCGAGGGCGTCGACGTCGCCCGGGACGCCGCCACCGGTGACGTCCACGCGCTGCGCGGCCCCGGCTTCGCGGGCCTGCAGTTCCACCCGGAGTCGGTGCTCACCCGGGAGGGCGTGGAGATCGTCGCTGCCCTGCTCCGGGAGGCGACGGCCGTACGGGGCTGAGGAGTTCTGACGAAGTCGGGCGGGGCCTCGGGGACAACTCCCCGAGGCCCCGCCCGACGTCGTCAGAGCTCCTCGTCCAGCCCCTGCTCGATCGCGTACCGGACCAGCTCGACCCGGTTGTGCAGCTGCAGCTTGCCCAGGGTGTTCTGCACGTGGTTCTGCACCGTCCGGTGCGACAGCACCAGCCGGTCGGCGATCTGCCGGTACGACAGGCCCTTGGCCACCAGCCGCAGCACCTCGGTCTCCCGGGCGGTCAGCTGCGGGACGGCCGGCGCCGAGGCCGGGGCCGGCTCGGTGGCCAGCCGGCGGAACTCGCCGAGCACCAGTCCGGCCAGGCCCGGGGTGAACACCGCGTCGCCGACGGCCGTCCGCCGCACCGCGTCCAGCAGTTCCTCCCGCCCGGCCGACTTCACCAGGTACCCGGTCGCGCCGGACTTCACCGCCTCCAGCACGTCCTGGTGCTCACCGCTGGCCGACAGCACCAGCACCCGCACCGCCGGGTCCTGGGCGACCACCTGGCGGCACACCTCGGCGCCGGACAGGCTCGGCAGGTTGAGGTCCAGCACCACCACCTGCGGCGAGCAGGCCCGGGCCCGGCGCACCGCCTCCTCGCCGTCGCCCGCCGTGGCCACCACGTCCAGACCCGCCTCGGCCAGGTCGCGCGAGACGGCGTCCCGCCACATCGGGTGGTCGTCGACCACCATCACCCGCACCGGCCGTTCGGCGGCGGGCTGGTCGGTCATCGGCTGGTCGGTCATCGGGAGGCCTTCCTCGGGACACGCAGTTCGACCTCGACGCCCTCCCCGGGCGCCGAGTACAGCTCGGCCGTACCGCCGAGGTCCAGCACCCGGCCGCGGATCGACTGGGAGACGCCCAGCCGCCCGGCCCGCTCCGCCTCGCCGAGCCGGCCGGGGGCGAAGCCCGGACCGTCGTCGCGGATGCTGACCGTGACGGCCTCCGGCTCGTCCTCCACCAGGATCCAGGCCCGGGCCGACTCCCCGGCGTGCCTGCGGACGTTGTCGACGGCCGCGCCGACCGCCGCGGCCAGCTCGCCGGCCGCCGGGCCGGGCAGCAGCACCGGGGTGCCGGGGGCGGAGAGCGTGATCCGCTCGTCGGCGTACCGGCGCAGCAGCGCGGTGAGGTCGCTCGGCCCGGCGGGGTCGGGCGCATCGGCCGGTTCCGCCGCCGACTGCCGCTGGGCGGGCAGCGGGCCACCGGTCATCAGCGCCCGCAGCGCGCGCTCCTGCTCCCCGGCCAGCCGGCCCAGCTCGGCGAAGTCCGTACCGCCCCCGGAGCCGCTCCCGGTGCCGCCGGCCAGCTCGGCGCCCCGGCGCTGGACCAGCGCGAGCACCTGGAGCACGCCGTCGTGGATGTCCCGGGAGAGCCGCTCGCGCTCCCGGGTGGCCGCCTCGACCTGGAGCGCCCGGGTGAGGGTCGCCTCGCTGGCCCGGGCCAGTTCGATCACGTAGCCGATCGCGCAGCCGGCCACCAGCAGCAGCACGATGTTGTGCACGTTGTCGCCGGTCGGACCGCCGTGGCCGAGGATGTTGGCGACCCCGATCACCGCACCGGACGCCGCCGCCGGACGCCAACCGCCCTTGGCGGCGAAGCCCAGCACCGTACCGGCCGCCCAGATGGTCGGCAGGGTGGGCGCACCGTGGCTGATCCGGGCCGGGGAGTCGGTCATCCCGCTCATCACGATGCCGGTCACGGCCAGGGTCAGGTCGAAGCCGAGCACGTACCAGCTGCAGCGCTGCGGATTGGCGAAGGCCCGGGTGCTGGCGAGCGTCCAGAGGATCAGCGCGCCGAAGTAGATCCAGCCCGCGACCGGGTGCAGGAAGTGCAGGTAGGAGTTGAAGTACCGGAGCAGCGCGTAGCAGAGGGCCAGCACCCGGAAGTAGGAGATCGCCTTCCACAGCGGGAGCTCGACGGACATCCCGCCGGCCGCCACCGCGCCGCCCACCGAACCGCTCGCTCTCGCGCCCTCCGCCATGCCCCGGCCCCTCCCCTGGACCCGACCGGGTCGGTCAGGCCGACCCGGTGTCCTTCTGCTCCTGCTGCGCGGACCCGTCGGCCCCGGCGGCCTTTTCGGCCTCGGCAGCCTTCTCGCTCTCGGCAGCCTTCTCGGCCTCGGCCGCCTCCGCCGCCTCGGCCTTCTCCGCCTTGGCGGCGGCCCGGCGCTCGGCGTCGGCCTTCTTCTTGTCCTCGGCGATCTGCCGCTTGGCGGCGGTCGCGTAGATGTCCACGTACTCCTGGCCGGAGAGCCGCATGATCTCGTACATCACCTCGTCCGTCACCGAACGGAGGATGAAGCGGTCGTTCTCCATGCCGTGGTAGCGGGAGAAGTCCAGCGGGCGGCCGATCCGGATGCCGGGGCGGATGCCGAAGCTCGGGACCACCTGGCCGGGCGGCTGCACCTTCTCGGTGTCGATCATGGCGACCGGGATGACCGGGGCGCCGGTGGCCAGCGCGACCCGGGCCAGGCCGCCGACCTTGCCACGGTAGAGCTTGCCGTCGGGCGAGCGGGTGCCCTCGGGGTAGACGCCGAACAGCTCGCCGCGGTCCAGCACCGCGATGGCGCTGCGGATCGCGGCCTCGCCGGCGCCGCGCACGCCCGAGCGGTCCACCGGCAGCTGGCCGACGCCCTTGAAGAAGGCGGCGGTCAACCGGCCCTTGAGGCCCGGCGTGTTGAAGTACTCGGCCTTCGCGATGAAGGTCACCCGGCGCTTGATCAGCGCGGGGAAGAAGAACGAGTCCGAGAAGGAAAGGTGGTTGCTCGCGATGATCGCCGCACCTTCGGTGGGGATGTTCTCCTCACCCTCGATCCACGGCCGGAAGAAGATCCGAAGCAGTGGCGCGACGATCATCTTCATCAGTCGGTAGAACAACCCGGGCCTCCTGTTATGCGGACCGGTCGATCCTAATGCCCCGCGACGGTCGACTGTGCCCGGCCCCGCCGTAGGGGGTGTACGTCCCGGCGCGGCGCGTGGGACGATGCGGATTCCTGCAGCTCCCCTCCCAGCGTCCCCTCCCCCAGCGCCACCCGCCCGCGAAGGAGTCCGCCATGCCGCTGCTGCCCGGTGCCGAACCGTACCGCCACCGCGGCGGACCGGTCGGGGTGCTGCTGTGCCACGGCTTCACCGGGTCGCCGCAGTCGATGCGGCCCTGGGCCGACGAGCTGGCCGCGGCCGGGTTCACCGTCTCGCTGCCGTTGCTGCCGGGGCACGGCACGCGTTGGCAGGACATGCAGGTCACCCGGTGGGAGGACTGGTACGCGACGGTCGAACGCGAACTGCTGACCCTCGCCGAGGAGTGCGAGCAGGTCTTCGTCTGCGCGCTGTCGATGGGCGGTTCGCTGGCGCTGCGGCTGGCGGCGGAGCACGGCCCGACGGTCTCCGGGCTGGTGCTGGTCAACCCCTCGGTGCGCTCGGACACCCCCGCGGGCGTGCTGCTCCCGGTGCTCCGGCACCTCGTCCCGAGCGTGCCCGGGATCGCGAACGACATCCACAAGCCGGGCGTGCGGGAGCTCGGCTACGACCGGACGCCGCTGCACGCCGCCTGGTCGCTGAGCCGGCTCTGGCAGGAGGTCCAGCGGCGGCTGCCCGAGGTGACCCAGCCGGTGCTGCTCTTCCACAGCCCGCAGGACCACGTGGTCTCGCCGGCCAACTCGGAACTGGTGCTGGCCCGGATATCCTCGACCGATGTGACCGAGCGGCTGTGCCAACGCAGCTTCCACGTCGCGACGCTGGACCACGACGCGGCGGAAATATTCGCGGCGAGCCTGGACTTCATCCGACGGCTGGCTCCCGCACTCGCGGCGGGCGCCGACAGGGCCGAATCCGACGATCACCATGGCTGAAGGGCCGGAAGTGCACGAGAGCAGCACGACGGGCGGCGGGGACGACAAGCCCCGCGAGGACGGCGCGCGGACGGACGGGGCGCGGACGGACGGCGCGCGGACGGACGGGGTGCCGCAGGACGCCACCGTCCACGGCGACGGCACGGTCCAGGACGGTACGGTCCAGGGCGCCGCGGCGGCGTCCCCCGCGGGCACCGACGGCGCCACCGAGGAGGCCGTCGAGGCGGACACCCCCGTGGAGCCCCGCCCGCGCCGCAGCGCCCCCGAGCGCACCCAGGCCGAGCAGGACGCGATCTTCGCCGCGCTGGTCGCCCAGTTCGACGACCCGGTCGACCTCACCAACCCCAACTGGCCCGAGGTCGAGAACCTCCGGGCGCAGAACGAACTCAAGGGCGGTTTCAAGGACGGCTCCGGTCCCAAGGAGGGCCGGGGCGAACCGGACGACCTCGCCGACCTGGCCCCGCAGCCCCGCCCCCGCTCCGGCCGACCGGTGCTCCCGGCCGGGAACACCGGCCCGCGCGACTTCGAGCTGGCCGAGGACCCCGACGAGGGCCACTTCGTCCCGCCGGAGCCCCCGCCGCTGCCGCCCGCCGACGTGACCGCCAAGTTCGCCTGGCTCGCGGTGCTCGGCGGCCCGTTGCTGCTGCTGATCGACGCGGTGGTGTGGCGGGAGATCGCCGGTTGGCCCGCCTGGGTCGGGATCACCGCCTTCCTCGGCGGGTTCGTCACCCTGGTCGCCCGAATGAAGGACCGCGACGAGGACGAGCCGGAGGACCCGGACCACGGCGCGGTGGTCTAGGGCGTGTCTGACAATTCGCGTCGGATCAGCGCGCGGCGTCGGGGTGCGTGCATCGCAAGGCGGAGGAGGGAGTCCATGCGGAGCATCGGCG
>NZ_JBIVHS010000034.1:0-88460 GCF_044749365.1 Kitasatospora sp. NPDC089509
GATCCTGGGCGCCGACGTGGTGTCGCCGTGGGCCAGGGTGATCTGCAGGCCACTGGCCAGCAGAACTGCCGCTGCGCAAGCGGCAACTCTTCGGGTCGCTCGACCCATGTTCTGATCCTCCCCTTGGGACAGGCACCGCACTGCTCGGCGCTCGCCTGCCCGTGTAGCTGTTCGCGGGCAGCAGGCTGCCCGGCGCCCATCCTGGTCGAGGGTCGGCGGTGCGAGGGACCAATTGGGCGAGAGTGCAGCGAACCTGTTACCAACGTTCATGGTGAAGCCATGGAGGCGCTGATTGTGACCGTAACCGGACCGCCCGCGCAAATAATGAATTGAAAATGAAAAACCGGAAGCCGACCGCTACTCGTGGTTACCGACTCTGCGGCCCGCGCCGAAGGGCTGGGCACCTACACTGTCGTCGTTGCGACATGACACTCTTGCACATCCTGCCGCGCCAATGGGCAGGTTCATGCAATATCGGGCACCGCTGTGCCATGTGACAGTCCGAATATGCAATGGAGGCGCACGAGTGGCCGATCGTCAGATCGCGTCCGAGCGAATCGGGGGCCCGCGGAATGCCTTCCCGACGGCGGACGGAACGGTCCTGGTCGGGCGCAGTCTCGGTCTGCGCGGTGCGGTCAACGCCCGGGACCTGGGCGGGTACCGGACGGCCGACGGCCGGGCGGTCCGCGCCGGAGCGGTGCTCCGCAGCGATGGCCTGAACCACGTCACGGCCGAGGACCTCGACCCGCTGGGCGCGCTCGGACTGCGCGCGGTGGTCGACCTGCGCAGCCCCGAGGAGATCCGCGAGGCCGGTCCGGACCGGCTGCCGGACGGCGTTGCCACCCACCATCTCCCACTGCTGGCAACGGACTTCGACATCCACCTGACGCTGCGCGGCGCGCTGGCCGAGCGCAGCCCGGACCGCCAGCGCGAGCTGCTCGGGGACGGCCGGGCGGCCGCCATGATGACCGGTCTCTACCGCTGGTTCGTCACCGACCCGGCGGCCCGGGAGCAATTCGCCGCCCTGCTGCGGCTGCTGGCCGATCCGGACGGCGTGCCGCTGCTGTTCCACTGCTCGGCCGGCAAGGACCGCACCGGCTGGGCGGCGGCGCTGGTGCTGACCGCCCTGGGCGTGGACCGCGCGACGGTGTTCGCCGACTACCTGCTCACCAACGAGCGCGCCGCCCCGGTGGTCGACCGGGTGCTGGCGGACTTCCGCGGCCGCGGCCTGATGCGCGAGCCCGAGCTCCTCCTGCCGGTCTTCCGGGCCGACCGCGACTATCTGGACGCGGCCTTCGCGGAGGTCGAGGCCGGCTGGGACGGCTTCGACGCGTTCTGGCGGGAGGGGCTCGGGCTGGACGAGCGGGTGCTGGCCGGACTGCGCGCCAACCTCCTGGCGGACGACGGCAGTTGATCCGGGCGGCGGTCGGCCCTCGTTGATCAGCCCTCGTTGATCAGCCCGGCGCGGAGCTGGGTCAGCGTCCGGGTGAGCAGCCGGGAGACGTGCATCTGGGAGATCCCGATCTCCTCGCCGATCTGCGACTGGGTGAGGTTGCCGAAGAACCGCAGCATGATGATCCGGCGCTCGCGCGGCGGAAGTTTGGCCAGCAGCGGCTTCAGTGACTCCCGGTACTCCACGCCCTCCAGCGCGAGGTCCTCGTAGCCGAGGCGCTCGGCCAGCGGGCCGTCGCTGTCCTCCTCGCCGGGGCTGGAGTCCAGCGAGCTGGCGGTGTAGGCGTTGCCCACCGCGAGGCCCTCGACCACGTCCTCCTCGCTGACCCCGAGGCAGACGGCCAGCTCGGCCACGGTGGGGGAGCGGTCCAGCCGTTGGGACAGTTCGTCACCGGCCTTGGTGAGCGCCAGCCGCAGTTCCTGGAGCCGCCGGGGCACCCGGACCGACCAGCTGGTGTCCCGGAAGAAGCGCTTGATCTCGCCGACCACGGTGGGCATCGCGAAGGTGGGGAACTCCACCCCGCGCTCCGGGTCGAAGCGGTCGATCGCCTTGATCAGGCCGATGGTGCCGACCTGGACGATGTCCTCCATCGGCTCGTTGCGGCTGCGGAAGCGCGCCGAGGCGTACCGGACCAGCGGCAGGTTGAGCTCGATCAGGGTGTCGCGGACATAGGTGTGCTCCGCGCTGCCGGGCTCCAGCGCGGCCAGCCGCAGGAACAGCGAGCGGGAGAGCGTCCGGGTGTCCAGCCCGGCGCCGGGCGGTGCCCCGGCGGACGCCCCCGGGCCGGGTGTCCCCGGGTCGGCTGCCCCCTGGCCGGGTGTCCCGGTGTCGGGCCGTTCGAGCGACGTGGCCCGCTGGAGCGGGATCCGGTCCTCGGCGACCGCCGTACCCTTGGCCTGACCAGCGTGGATCTCCGCAGTGCCCAGCTCTCCGGACATGCACCCACCCCCTTGTGACTGACAATTGAACGGGGGCCTTCGCGCGGAGGTTCCCGGCGGAGGCCCAACCCCCTCCATACCGGAACACGGTGCACGGCAAACCCGAACGTCGCAAGATGTCACGCGGGGGTAACGCGCTGCAACCTCACTCTTCCCAGGAGTTGCCGGTCCGAAGCCTGGTCAGGATCCGGGAGAGCAGCCGGGAGACGTGCATCTGGGACATCCCCAGCTCGGTGCTGATCTGCGACTGGGTGAGGTTGGCGAAGAACCGCAGCATCACGATCCGCCGCTCCCGCTCGGGGAGTTGGACCAGCAGGTGGCGGACCATGTCGCGGTGCTCGACCTCCGCCAGCGCGGCGTCCTCGTAGCCGAGCCGGTCCAGCAGGGCGAGGCCGCCCTCGTGCTCCTGGGCGGCCTCCAGGGAGGCCGCGTTGTAGGCCCGCCCGGCGTCCAGGCAGGCCCGGACGTCCTCCTCGGGGATCCGCAGGCTGGCGGCGATCTCGGGCACCTTGGGGGCCCGGCCGTGCAGCACCGTCAGCTCCTCCATGGCGCCGCTGACCTGGACCCACAGCTCCTGGAGGCGGCGCGGGACGTGCATGGTGCGCACGTTGTCCCGGAAGTAGCGCTTGATCTCGCCCAGGATGGTCGGCAGCGCGTAGGTGGGGAACTGGACGCCCCGGGTCGGGTCGAAGCGGTCGATCGCGTTGATCAGGCCGATGGTGCCGACCTGGACGACGTCCTCCATTGGTTCGCTGCGGCTGCGGAAGCGGGTGGCCGCGTAGCGGACCAGCGGGATGTTCACCTCGATCAGGGCGGCCCGGACCCGCTCCCGCTCGGGGGCGTCCGGGGGCAGCTCGGAGAGCCGCTCGAACAGCACCCGGGTGAGCGTCCGGACGTCCACGACGGGCCGGCCGCCGGGGCCGCGAAGTCCGTCCGGGCGGAGCTCGCCGGCCGGGCTGATGATCGCAGCCAACACCTCGTCCACGGACACGTCACCCCTCCCAAAGTCGACAACGGCGGGCCCTGCGGATCGGGTGTCGCGGCTGGTTCGCACCTCGCCATGTCCGGCAAAACCGGTCATAGCATCACAAGGTGGGCGCAGGTCGGGCAAGCACCCGGTGGAGGTGTGTTGATGGGGTGCGCGGGCCGCGGGCAGCCGGTCGGCGAGGCGCCGCAAGGGTCGTTCCCGGGCGGACCAAGACGCCCCGCCCGGGAGTCGGACGGGGCGGGCGCGGGCCGTCCGGGGGACGGCCGCGAGGGGGGAGGGTCGCTCAGACCTCGATGTCGGCGATCACCCAGGTCGCGAACTCGCGCCACTGGCCGGCCGCGGCCTGGTGCGCGGGGTGGGTCAGGTACGCCTGGAGGGCGGTACCGTCCTCGACCAGGCTGTTGATCGCGTAGTCGTACGCGATGTCGCGCTCGGTGGTGTTCCAGCCGGACTCCCACTCGCGCAGCTCGGGGATGAGCGAGCCCAGCTCGGCGAACGCCTTGGCGCCGGCGAGCACGCGCGGCTCGTCCTTGGCGACGCCCTCGTTGAGCTTGAACAGGACCAGATGGCGGATCACGAATGCCGCTCCTTACTTGATCAGACCGGTCATGAAGGTGCCGACCGCCTTGGCCGCGTTCGAGATGCCCTCGAAGCCCAGCTGGACGAGTTCGGCGGACCGGGCCGGCGAGGTGATGATCGAGTAGAGCACGAAGATGAGCAGGAGGGCCATGCCGATCTTCTTCGCCTGCGCCATCGTGACCTTCCTCCCTGCGGTGGGCCGCCGTCATCCGGGTCCCCGAGCGGCCCTGCAGGGCAGCTTATCCACCGGACGGGCTATCAAGTGTGCGACGCGTTCGCCCGGCGGGACGAAGGTCCCCGCGAGTGGGGCCTTTCTCCGGATGCCCCGCGGAGGCCCGGGCGGCAGGATGGAACACGTGCCGAGGATCTGGCAGGAATCCCCGGCAGGTGGATCCGGAGTCCCCGCTGTGGGACCGGTCGTCGCGGCTTCCCCCCCACGCGACGCCGGTTGTGGGACTTCGACCGGGGAGCGGTCAGTCCCCCGAGCCGCTCCCCCTCCAAGGCTCCGTACGAGCCGGGCACGGTGGTCATCGGCCCGGAGTACGGGGCCTCTTTCGTGCCCGGGGTCGGGTCCGCGGTGTCCCGCACGCCTTCGACGGTGCGTCGGGGACGCGCCGGGGTGCGCGGAAACGCCGAGAGCCCGTCCGGATCGGACGGGCTCTCGGGCTTGCTGGCGGTAGCGGTGGGATTCGAACCCACGGTGGAGTTGCCCCCACACACGCTTTCGAGGCGTGCTCCTTTGGCCGCTCGGACACGCTACCGAGGGGAACTCTACCGGACGGGTGGCGCGGTCACGAAATCCGTATCGGGAGGGCCGTCGCCGGGGACTCAGCGGTGGGTGTCGAAGAAGGCGCGCAGCTGCGCGCCGCACTCCTCGGCGAGCACGCCCCAGATCACCTCGGGCCGGTGGTTGAGCCGGCGGTCGCGCATCACGTCGAAGAGCGAGCCGGCCGCGCCGGCCTTCTCGTCGAGGGCGCCGTAGACCACCCGGTCGATCCGGGACAGCACGATGGCGCCGGCGCACATCGTGCAGGGCTCCAGGGTGACCACCAGGGTGCAGCCGCTGAGCCGCCATTCGCCGGTCTTCTCGGCCGCCTGCCGGATCGCGACCACCTCGGCGTGCGCGGTCGGGTCGCCGACCGCCTCGCGCTCGTTGTGGCCGCGCCCGATCACCTCGCCGTCCGGGCCCAGGACGAGCGCCCCGACCGGGACGTCCCCGGTGGCCGGCGCCAGGGCGGCCTCGGCGATGGCGAGGCGCATCGGCGCCGCCCAGCGGTCGCGGACCGGGTCGGGGCGGACGGGGGCGGGCAGCGGGGGGACGTGCGGGACGGTCAACGGGGTGGATGCGGGCTGCATGGCATCCAGTGTCGGGCATCCGGTGGCGGACACCGGTGCGAGCGGTGCCGCTACCGGACCGCTTCCAGGACCTCGCCGCAGCCCAGGGCCTCGGCGATCTCCTCCAGGGCGTCGCCCGGCACCGCGCCCTCGCCGCTGAGGCCGAGCAGTTCGTCGGCGGCCAGGCCGAACTCGGTGAGCAGGTGGGCGTCGCCCAGCGGGCCGACCGGGACGCTGCCGTGGGCGTCCGCGTCCTCCTCGTCCTGCTCCTCGGTCTCCGCGTCCTCGTCCAGCAGGTGGTCCAGGTCGCCGAACTCGCTCTCGCCGGCCTGGTCGACCAGCTCGTCGGTGAGGACGGAGCCGTAGGAGCTGCGGGCGGCGGCGGCGCCGTCCGACACGAAGATCCGCGGGTCGTCCTCACCGTCCACCCGGACGATGGCGAACCAGGAGTCCTCCTGTTCGATGAAGATCAGGACGCTGTCGTCGTCCTGTGCGGCGCCGCGGGCCAGGTCGGCCAGATCGGCCAGGGTTTCGACGTCGTCGAGTTCCGTCTCGCTCACATCCCACCCGTCCTCGGTGCGAGCAAGCACTGCAGCGAAGTACGCCACCAGGGACACTCCCAAGATCATCGGTCTCGGCTGTCGGCGCGCTCGGGCGACGCGGAACTCTGGCCGCCCCCGCGCCAGAGGCGGTCCGCTTGTTCGGACCGTCCCATCGGAATCGTGACAGAAAGCCCGCCCTCGCGGGGGGTGTTCGGCAGCGCGTCTTTGCAGGTCGTGTCGGAAGGGCCGGGTGGCGGACGGCGGAACCGGGTCGGGGCCGTCCGGCGCCGGTCGAATTTTGTCCCGAACGCCTGTCGGATTCGCCGTGGGGTCTTGACGGGGCCGGGGTGCGGTGGTGTCGGGGTGCGGTGGTGCCGGGTCGGCACCGGGCGGGTCGGAGCGGGTCAGATCCGGAAGGTCCGCATCCGCATCGCCTCGCGCATCCGCCGCTCCTTGGTCCTCCGGGGCTGGACCCGCTCCCTGAGCTCCCGGGCCTCGGCGAGCTCGCGCAGGAAGACGGCCCGCCGCTTGCGGCGGTCCGACTCGGTCTCCGGGGGGTCCTGCGGAGGCCCGGCGCGGAGCGCCGCCCCGTCGACCGGCTCGTCCGCCGAGCCGTCCCCGGCCTTCGGGTTGCTCGTCATAAGACGTGACATTCCCAGAACGGCCGGGTTGATACCACAGCAAACGGTTCCGTCCGGACATTCCCCGACTGTCACGGCGTGTCACCGAAAGATGACAGCGGCCGGTGGGCGGCCTGGCACGGCGTGTCGTACAGGCGTCCAGGACCGGGCTAACCTCGGTACATGCGTCTCCACGTCGTCGACCACCCCCTGGTCGCCCACAAGCTCTCCACCCTGCGCGACGAGCGCACCGACTCGCCGACCTTCCGTCGCCTGACCGACGAGCTGGTGACCCTCCTCGCGTACGAGGCCACCCGGGACGTCCGCACCGACGAGGTGGAGATCACCACCCCCGTGGCGGTCACGACCGGCACCCGGCTCAGCTACCCGCGTCCGCTGGTCGTCCCGATCCTGCGGGCCGGTCTCGGCATGCTCGACGGGATGACCCGTCTGCTGCCGACCGCCGAGGTCGGCTTCCTCGGCATGGTGCGCAACGAGGAGACCCTGGAGGCCTCCACGTACGCCACCCGGATGCCCGACGACCTGTCCGGCCGCCAGGTCTACGTGCTCGACCCGATGCTGGCCACCGGCGGCACCCTGGTCGCCGCGATCAAGACGCTGATCGAGCGCGGTGCCACCGACGTCACCGCCGTCGTGCTGCTGGCGGCGCCGGAGGGCGTCGAGGTGGTCCGGCGCGAGCTGGCCGACCTGCCGGTCACCGTGGTCACCGCCGCGCTGGACGAGCGGCTGAACGAGAACGGCTACATCGTCCCCGGCCTGGGCGACGCGGGCGACCGGCTGTACGGCACGGCCGGCTGATCACCCTTCCCCCGAGAACGTCCGAGAGCCCCCGGCGCTGCGTCTGCCGGGGGCTCTCCTCTTGTCCTGTTCCGGCTTGTCCTGTTCCGGGGGCCGGACCGGACCTAGCAGCTGCCGGTGGTGCTCGGGGCGGGCGAGGGCTTGATCGCCAGGGCGAGGGCGGCGGCCGCCTGGGTCTCGTCCAGCAGGGCGTTGTAGCTGTCGCCGATCACGAAGTCCACGCTGGTGTCCGCGCGGGCGTCGGCGGTGACGGTGGCTCCGGCGATCTGCGCGCCGACCAGGGTGCCGGCGGCGGCGCCGGTCGGGCCGGCGATCACCTGGGCGGTGCCGGGCACCTTCTTGTCCAGCTCGGCGGGCGCGTTGCCGACCTTGCCGATGGTGAAGCCGCGCTTCTTCAGCTCGTCGGCGGTCCGCCCGGCCAGGCCGGCCTTGGTGGTGGCGTTGTAGACGTTCACCGTGACGGCCGAGGGCTGCGGCACCGCGTGCGGGTCGACCGCGGCGGCGGGCGCGCCGGAGGCCGCGGGGGCGCCCGGAGTGGCGCCGGGGGTCGGGGCGGCCAGCGCCTTGCCGGACGGGGTGGCGCAGGCCTGGGCGGCGGCGTTCTTGTCCTTGCCGCGGAAGATGTCGTACAGCTGCACGCCGCCGAGGCCGATCAGGGCCAGGGCGAGCACGGCCGCGAGTGCGGCGATCACCTTGCGGCTCTTCTTCGGGGGGCGGCCCAGCCGCGGGTAGGCGTTGCCGGTGACGCGGTACTGCTTCCCCTTGAGGCCTTGGGGAGTCAACATGCTCACGGTCTGTCTCCCCCTCGTGCCGGGGCGGGGTCGGAGTGACGGGAGGGCCGGGCAGGGAGATCCCCCAGGTGCGGGCGGATCCCCTGGTCGCGGCCGTAGTCAGCAGCGTAGTGCCGGACAGCTGTGAAGGTACTAAACGATCATCATCTGGAGTACCCCGGTACCCGAAAGGGGGTACCCGGGTACGCCGGGACCGCCCTCCGCCGGGTGGCGGGGAGCGGTCCGGGGGACATCCGGGGGTCGTCCGGCTGGGTCCGAAGGCGTCCGGTGCGACCGTCAGTCCATTTCGAGGACACGGGCGTGCAGCACCTGGCGCTGCTGCAGCGCGGCCCGTACGGCCCGGTGCAGCCCGTCCTCCAGGTAGAGGTCGCCGTGCCACTTGACCACGTGGGCGAAGAGGTCCCCGTAGAAGGTCGAGTCCTCCGCCAACAGGGTTTCCAGGTCGAGCTGGCCCTTGGTGGTCACCAGCTGGTCGAGCCGCACCGGGCGTGGGGCGACGTCAGCCCACTGTCGGGTGCTCATCCGGCCGTGATCCGGGTACGGCCGCCCATTGCCGATGCGCTTGAAGATCACACGGAAAGCCTACCGTTCGGACGGTGCGTGGCGCAGCAGCCGGTGCGCCGCCACGCGCACGGGTGCGAGCTGCGGGTGGGCGATTGCGGCTGTTTGATGGGAAATGTCGTGAACATCGGCCGGTCCCGGCCGGGTTCAGGACCGGCATCCGACCGCCGATCCCGTTCGGCGATCCCGACCGCCGATCCCGTCCGGCGATCCGTTTCAGGAGCGTGCACCGATGGACTCCGCCCTCACCCCGCCGACCGTCCGGGAGATCGCCGACGGGTACGCCTTCACCGGGCCCGCGCTCGACCTCGGCGCGGTGCTGCTGGACGGCACCGCCTACCCCGACGCCCAGGTGCGCATCCCGCTCGCGGTGCTCAACCGGCACGGACTGGTCGCCGGGGCCACCGGCACCGGGAAGACCAAGACCCTCCAGCTGATCGCCGAACAGCTCTCCGCGCAGGGCGTGCCGGTGTTCCTCGCCGACATCAAGGGGGACGTCTCCGGCATCGGCGCGCCCGGCGCCGTCAGCGACCGGACCTCGGCCCGGGCCGCCGAGGTCGGGCAGCAGTGGACGCCGCAGGGCTGCCCGGTCGAGTTCTACTCGCTCGGCGGACAGGGCACGGGCATCCCGATCCGGGCCACCGTCACCAGCTTCGGGCCGCTGCTGCTCGCCAAGGTGCTGGACCTGAACGAGACCCAGGAGTCCTCGCTCAGCCTGGTCTTCCACTACGCCGACCGCCAGGGCCTGGAGCTCTACGACCTCAAGGACCTCACCGCCGTCATCGGCCACCTCACCTCGCCCGAGGGCAAGGAGGAACTGCGCACCATCGGCGGCCTCTCCGCCGCCACCGCCGGGGTGATCCTGCGGGCGCTGACCGTGCTGGAGAACGAGGGCGCCGGGGCCTTCTTCGGCGAGCCCGAGTTCGACACCGCCGAACTGCTGCGGACCACCCCGGACGGCCGGGGCGTGGTCTCGGTGCTGGAACTGCCCGCCGTCCAGGACCGGCCGCGGCTGTTCTCCACCTTCCTGATGTGGCTGCTCGCCGACCTGTACCAGGAGCTGCCCGAGGTCGGCGACCTCGACCGGCCCAAGCTGGTGTTCTTCTTCGACGAGGCGCACCTGCTGTTCAAGGGCGGCTCCAAGGCCTTCCTGGAGGCGATCACCCAGACCGTGCGGCTGATCCGCTCCAAGGCCGTCGGGATCTTCTTCGTGACCCAGACGCCGCGGGACGTCCCGGCCGAGGTGCTCGCCCAGTTGGGCAACCGGGTGCAGCACGCGCTGCGCGCCTTCACCCCGGACGACGCCAAGGCGCTCAAGGCCACCGTCTCGACCTTCCCGCGTTCCTCCTACGACCTCAGCGCGGTGCTCACCTCCCTGGGGACCGGCGAGGCCGTGGTGACCGTGCTCTCCGAGAAGGGCGCACCGACGCCGGTGGCGGCCACCCGGCTGCGGGCGCCGCAGTCGCTGATGGGGCCGATCGAGGCGGGCGCGCTGCAGGCGGCCGTGGACGCCTCGCCGCTGACGGCGCGCTACCGGGACGCGATCGACCGGGAGTCGGCGTACGAGAAGCTGGCGGCGCGGGCGCCCCGGCCGGACGCCGTGCCGGTCGAGCCCCCGGCGCCGCAGCGGGAGCCGGCGCCTCGGCGGGAGTCGGCGCCGAGGCGGGAGGAGCCGAAGGGGGCGGGCGGGCTGCTGGGGTCGCTGCTCAGCAACCCGACCGTGAAGTCCTTCGCCCGCTCGGCCGGGAAGCAGCTCGGGCAGGAGATCTCGCGCAGCCTGTTCGGGACGTCCAAGCGGCGGCGGTGACGCGGGCGTGGTGATGCGGGCGTGGTGATGCGGGCGGCGGGCGTGGCTCAGGCGGTGAGGGCGGCGCCGATCCGGTCGAGCGAGGACAGTCGCATCAGCCCGTAGTTGTAGAACTCGACCTCGGGTACGCCGAGTTCGCGCAGCACGGCGATCTTGGCGGCGAGGTTCTCCGGGCCGTCGCAGTCCGAGGCCATCGGGCGCAGGATGACCGCCATCCGCTCCGGGCGGACGCCGTGCAGGGCGAAGGCGGCGAGCTTCTCCCGGACGGCCTCCGGGGTCTTCGCGTAGCCGAGGGTCTCGATCTGGTCGGCGGCCCCGGCGAGGGCGGGCAGGTCGATGCCGGAGAGCCAGCCCTTGCCGGGGCCGCCGCCGTCCATGAAGCTCAGCCGCAGGCCGTGCCGGTGGGCCTGTTCGGTGAGGTCGGCGGTGAGCGCGGTGACGGTGGCGGCGGAGGCGTCCAGGTAGGCGGCGAAGGCGCCGTCGGCCAAGGTGCTCAGGTCGGCGGGCTCGGCGGCGGCGGTCTCGTCGGCGAGGCGGCGGCGCAGTTCGGTCCGGACCGCCTCGGCGACCCCGTCGGCCGGGACGCCCGCGCGGTCGGCGGCGGCGCGGCAGTGCGGGCAGAAGCAGACGCCGAGCAGGGCCTCGGTGATCGGGCCCAGTTCCTCGAAGTAGCGCTCGTGGTGGTAGCCGTGGCGCAGGCCGTGGAAGTGCAGGGACTCGGCGCGGATCGCGTCCACGCCGTACCGGGCCAGCTCCTCGACCAGGGTCAGCGCGTACTCGCGGACCTCCGGGTGGGCCGGGCAGAGCTCGGTGAGGTGGCGGTCGCCGAAGGCGTTCGCCGGGGCGCAGTCGGGGTGGGCGAAGCCGAGCCGGTCGTTGTGGCAGAACACCGTCCAGGCGTGCAGCTTCAGACCCCGGCGGCCGGCCTCGGCGGCGGCCTCGGCGAAGGGGTCGCGGTCGCCGATCGCGCCGGACGGCGCCGGGGCGAGCCGGCGGCCGGCCCAGCGGGCCGGGTCCGGGCGGAAGTAGGCGGCACCGGGCTCCAGGTAGCGGATCACCCGGCGGGGGTTGTGCGGGAAGACGTCGCGGGCCTCGTGGTAGACGGAGGCCAGGGTGACGCCGCCGACGCCGGCCCGGTCGGTGAGGTTGCCGAAGAAGGTGTCGGCGCCCTCGTCGAGCAGGTCGGTGGCGAAGGCGAGGACGGACGACTCCACGGTGCGGCTCCGGAGCTGGGGGAAGGTGCGTCGCTCACGCTAGCCGCAGGGGTGGGAATGGTCTATACCTGGCTCGCCCGGCCGGCCTGCTCGGACTGAGCTAGAGGCCCAGGTCGTCGAGCTCCTTGAGCAGGGCGGCGTTCGGGCTGCCCGGGCTGGGGGCCGGGGCGGGTGCGGACGCCGGCCGCACCGTGTCCGCCGTGTCCGCCGTCTTCGCAGTCTTCGCCGTCTTCGGGTCGCGGAGCAGGACGGCGGCGGCCAGTCCGCCGATCAGTCCGCCGAGGTGGCCCAGCCAGCTGACGCCGTGGGCGATCGGCAGCACGCCGATCAGGATCGTCCAGTAGACCGCGGCGACGCCCAGGCCGACGACCGCGTCCAGCAGGTTGCGGTCGAGGACCCCGCGCAGCACCACGTAACCGAGGTAGCCGTAGACCATGCCGCTCGCCCCGGCCGTCACGGTGTTCGGGCTCTCCAGCAGCCAGACCAGCAGCCCGCCGGAGACCGTGATCACCAGGCTGGCCAGCAGGAACTTCCGCATGCCCCGGTAGGCGGCCAGGAAGCCGAGCACGAACAGCGGCCAGGAGTTGGCCACGATGTGGTCCCAACTGAAGTGCAGGAACGGCATGGTGAACATCTCGGGCAGGTCCTCCATTCGCTCCCCGCGCAGGCCGTACTCCCGGGACAGGTCGTAGTCGTCCAGCCAGTTCACCACCTGCACGGACCAGATGACGGCCTGGATCCCGAGCATGGTGAACAGCGCGCGGCGGGAGTCCGAGAGCAACCGGGCGAATGTCGAGGCCATGGCTCCGACTGTAAGGGGCGTCCGGGCCGGACGTGCACCCCGGGCGGTGACCGGTTGCCCCAACTACAGTGACCGGTGTCATTCCGACCGTGAGAGGTGCACCCCATGAGTGTTCGTCCGCCGTTGCCGTACGAGTTCCTGCCGCAGGTGCCGTCCTTCCCGTTGAGCAGCCGGGACTTCGCCGAAGGCGGCACGCTGGGCGAGGAGTTCATCCACGCCGGTGGCAACCTCTCGCCGCAGCTGGCCTGGTCGGACCTGCCGGAGGGTACCCGGGGCATCGCCGTCACCTGCTACGACCCGGACGCGCCGACCGGCTCCGGCTGGTGGCACTGGCTGGCCCTGAACCTGCCCGCCGACACCGTCGAACTGCCGCGCGGCGCCGGTTCGTCCGACGACACCCTGCCGGGCGCGGCCTCCTTCCACGGGCGCACCGACTTCCCCGGCAACAAGTACGACGGTGCCGCCCCGCCGCCCGGTGCCCCGCACCGGTACGTGTTCGCGGTGCACGCGCTGGACGTGGAGAAGCTGGACGTCACCGCCGACACCCCGGCGGCCCAGGTGGGCTTCAACCTCACCTTCCACACCCTGGGTCGGGCGCTGCTGACCGGCGAGTACGGGGTCTGACCTTTTCCGATGGCCCGGCCGGTTCGGTGGGGGCCCGGCCGTCGCTCGCCGCGGCGTGCCGGGCCCTCGTCGCCACTGTGCGCAGGTGTTCGCGCAGCTCCGGGGGTTCGTGGACCTCGAAGTCGCAGTCCAGCATGAGCAGTCCGGCGGCCATCCACTTCACCGAGTCCGCGCGGGCGCGCAGCCGGCAGCTGTGGTCGTCGATCGGCTCGATCTCGTACTCGCCGGTCCAGGGCATCCAGCCGTCGACCTCGGCGGCGGGGCGGTGGACGGTGGCGACCATGGAGCGGGTCGGCGAGCGGCGCAGCCGGTTGGCCACGAAGGTGGCGGCGTCCTCGGCCGGGAGCGGACGCGGGGTGAAGCGGGCGCCGGTGGCGAAGGGCTCGGTGATCCGGTCGACCCGGAACAGCCGCCAGTCCTCGCGGTCCAGGTCGTAGCCGATCAGGTACCAGCGGCGGCCGGTGGAGACCAGGCGCTCGGGTTCGACGTTGCGGCGGGTCTCGGCGCCGTCGCGGGCCCGGTAGGCGAAGCGCAGCCGCTCGTGGTTGGTGACGGCGCCGGCCAGCAGGGTGAGGAGCTCCGGGTCGACGGTCGGGCCGTCCCCGGTGAGCAGCGGCACGGTGGCGTTGTTGAGGGTGCCGACCCGGTGCCGCAGCCGGCCGGGCAGCACCTGGAGCAGTTTGCCGAGCGCCCGTACCGAGGCCTCCTCGATGCCGACCACGGCGTGCCCGGCGGCCGCCCGCAGGCCGACCGCGATGGCCACCGCCTCCTCGTCGTCCAGCAGCAGCGGCGGCATCGCGGTGCCCGCGACCAGCCGGTAGCCGCCGACCGCGCCCATGGTGGCCTGCACCGGGTAGCCGAGGTCGCGCAGCCGGTCGACGTCGCGGCGGATGGTGCGCGGGCTGACGCCGAGCCGTTCGGCGAGTTCGCTGCCGGGCCACTCGCGCGGGGTCTGCAGCAGGGAGAGCAGGTTCAGCAGCCGGGCCGGGGTGTCGGTCATGCCGTCCAGCATGCCGGACCAACTGGGACAGGTCCTGACCTACATGCCCCGTACCGTTCTCCGGGTGCAGAAGCAGCGGACCAGCGAGGAGAACGGCATGACTACGGCGGGAGCCGACCGGCGGAGGTGGATCGCGCTGGCGATCGTGATGGTCGCCTCCTTCATGGACCTGGTGGACGTCACCATCGTCAACATTGCCATCCCGAGCATCCAGCAGGACACCGGCGCCTCGTTCAGCGCCATCCAGTGGGTCACCGGCGGCTATGCGCTGGCCTTCGCGATCGGTCTGATCACCGGCGGGCGGCTCGGCGACATCCACGGCCGCAAGCGGGTGTTCCTGCTGGGGATCGGCGGCTTCACGCTGGCCTCCGCGCTGTGCGGGCTGGCCTCCGGCCCGGAGATGCTGGTCGCGATGCGGATCCTCCAGGGCCTGACGGCGGCCCTCATGGTGCCGCAGGTGCTGTCGATCATCCACGCGACCTTCCCGGCCGAGGAGCGCGGCAAGGTGTTCGGGATGTTCGGCGCGGTGGTCGGGCTGGGCGCGGTGTCCGGTCCGATGATCGGCGCGCTGCTTACCGAGTGGAACCTGCTGGGCCTGGAGTGGCGCCCGATCTTCCTGATCAACCTGCCGGTCGGCATCGCCGGCCTGCTGCTCGGCCGCCGCTTCATCGACGAGTCCAAGGCCGAGCACGCGCTCAAGCTGGACCTGGTCGGCATGGCCCTCGCCAGCCTCGGCCTGCTGATGCTGATCTACCCGCTCACCCACGGACGGGAGGCCGGCTGGCCGCTCTGGGGCTACCTGTCGATGGCCGGCAGCCTGCCCGTGTTCGCGCTGTTCGTCGCGTACGAGAAGGCCAAGACGCGGCGGGACGGCTCGCCGCTGGTCGAGCTCTCGCTGTTCCGGGTGAAGAGCTTCGCGGCCGGCATCTGCGTGCAGCTGGCCTTCGGCGTCGCGCTCGGCATCTTCTTCCTGGTCTGGACCCTCTACATGCAGATCGGGCTGGGCTGGAGCCCGCTCAAGGCCGGCGCCACCGGCATACCGTTCTCGATCGCCGTCTCCACGGCGGCCGGGCTGTCCGTGCAGAAGCTGGTGCCCCGGTTCGGGCGGAAGGTGCTCCAGGCCGGCGCGCTGGTGATGGCGGCGGGCGTGCTCACCTACATCTGGGAGGCGCACCGGTACGGCACGGCGATCACGTCCTGGCAGATGGCGCTGCCGCTGGTGGTGATGGGCCTCGGGATGGGGCTGATCGTCGCGCCGATCACCGACGCGGTGCTGTCCGAGGTGCCGCGCCGGCACGCCGGGTCGGCCTCGGGGCTGATCAACACCGTGCAGCAGGTCGGCAACGCGCTCGGGCTCGGGCTGGTGTCGGTCGCCTTCTTCGGGGCGATGGACGACGTGGTCGCGCCGGACGCGCTGGGGACGGCTTTCGGCGGGGCCTTCGTGCACGCGATGTGGTGGGTCGTGGGCGTGCTGCTGGCGGTGTTCCTGCTGATGTTCGCGCTGCCGCGCGAGCGGGCCGCGGCGGCTGCGGAGGATTCGGAGCTTTCGGCGTCTTCGAAGCCTTCGGAGTCTTCCGGGCCTTCGGATTCCTCGGACGTCGTGGCGGGCGACAAGGAGCAGGCGCCCGTGCTGCTCTGAGGGCCGTCCGGTGTTCGAGGGCCTCGGTCGCGCAGCGCGACCGAGGCCCTCGCCGCATGCCGGGGACCGGGCGCCCGGACCCGAACAGGGCGGCGCCGGTGGGGTCAACGGGCGCCGGTGAGGCCCGCGGTGGCGGACCGGGTGGTGGTGCGGGGCTTGGCGGCGGCCTTGGCCTCCTTCGCCGCGCGCTTCGTCTCCTGCTTGAACTCCCGTACCAGGGTGAGCGATTCGGGCCCGGTGATGTCCGCGACCGAGCGGTGCGCGCCCTCCTCGCCGTACGCGCCGGCCGCCTCGCGCCAGCCCTCCGGCCGCACCCCGTACTGCTTGCCGAGCAGCGCCAGGAAGATCTGCGACTTCTGCTTCCCGAAGCCGGGAAGGGCGTTGAGGCGGCTGAGCAGCTCCTTGCCGCTGCGGGCGTCCTTCCACAGCGCGGCGGCCTCGCCCTCGTACTGCGCGACCAGGAACTGGCAGAGCTGCTGCACGCGTTTGGCCATCGCCGCCGGGTAGCGGTGCACGGCCGGCTTCGCAGAGAGCAGCGCGACGAACTCCTCCGGGTTGTAGGTCGCGATCTCGTGGGCGTCGAGGTCCTTGCGGCCGAGGCGTTGGGCGATGGTCAGCGGGCCGGTGAACGCCCATTCCATCGGCACCTGTTGGTCCAGCAGCATGCCGACGAGCGCGGCGAGCGCACTCCGTCCGAGCAGTTCGTCGGCCTCGGGCTGCTGGGCGAGCCGGACGGTGACGTTCATGAGGTGTGCCCTCCTCGGAGTTGACGTCGGTCGGCGCCCAGTCTGGAGGACGGGGCGTGGACGGACCTGGTCAACACGCCCGTAGCTGGGGAAGTCTTGGTGTTCCAGCCCTTGCCAGGCCTGCTTTGTTCGTTGGCGGAGCGGTTGTTGGGGGCGTTCGGGAGGGGCGGCGGAAACAATTTTGTCCGTGGCGGTCGGCAGCGTGGGGTGTTCCGGGTCGGTGCGGTGTCCGGCCGAATGCGATCGATTGCGACCGGGGGTGATCGACGGGTCGACGGGTGGACCCGAGGGTGGAGCGTCGGGCGGTAGGGTCCGCCAACGACCGTCGCCCGCAACGGTTCCAGCACTCGCAGTCGAAGGATTCCGCCTCGGCGGAAGGGCGGCGCGCGGACGTCGGGCGTGGGTTCGGGCGGGAGTTCGGGCGGGGGTTCGAGTGGGTGGGTCATTTCATATGACTGTTTTGGTTGTGACGGTGCGTCGGGGTGGAGGCAGGCCATTCTTGGTCCCAATCGACGCGTCCAGAAAGGCCCGACCGCCGTGAGCCAGCCGTTCGAACTGCCGTCCTTCTACGTGCCGCACCCGGCGCGTCTCAACCCGTATCTGGCGGAGGCCCGGGAGCATTCCTCGCGCTGGGCACGGGAGATGGGGATGCTGGAGGGGTCCGGGATCTGGGACCAGGCCGACCTGGACGCCCATGACTACGGGCTGCTCTGCGCGTACACCCACCCCGACGCGTCGGCCGAGGCGCTGTCCCTGGTGACCGACTGGTACGTGTGGGTGTTCTTCTTCGACGACCACTTCCTGGACATGTTCAAGCGCACCAACGACCGCGAGGCCGGCAAGGCGCACCTCGACCGGCTGCCGCTGTTCATGCCCGCCGACCCGGCCACCCCGATGCCCGAGCCGGAGAACCCGGTCGAGGCGGGGCTGGCCGACCTGTGGCGGCGCACCGTGCCGGCGATGGGGGAGGACTGGCGGGTCCGGTTCGCGGAGAGCACCCGCAACCTGCTGGACGAGTCGCTGTGGGAGCTGGCCAACATCGACGCTGGCCGGATCGCCAACCCGGTCGAGTACATCGAGATGCGGCGCAAGGTCGGCGGGGCCCCCTGGTCCGCGCAGTTGGTCGAGTACGCGGCCGGGGCCGAGGTGCCGAAGGAGGTGTCCGGCTCGCGCGCGCTGCGGGTGCTGATGGACGCCTTCTCGGACGCCGTGCACCTGCGCAACGACATCTTCTCGTACCAGCGCGAGGTCGAGGACGAGGGTGAACTGAGCAACGGCATCCTGGTGTTGGAGCGTTTCCTGGAGTGCTCCACCCAGGAGGCCGCGGAGGCGGTCAACGACCTGCTCACCTCGCGGCTGCAGCAGTTCGAGAACACCGTGTTCACCGAACTGCCGGTGCTGTTCGCGGAGACCGGGCTGGACGCGGCGGGCCGGGCCCGGGTGACGGCGTACGTCAAGGGGCTGCAGGACTGGCAGTCCGGCGGGCACGAGTGGCACATGCGGTCCAGCCGGTACATGAACGGCGGCGGTGCGGCGGCCGGTGCGGGCGGTTCGGGCGGTGAGGTGCCGCCGGGGACGGGCGGCGGAGGGCTGCCGGGGCTTCCGGGGCTCTCCGGGCCTTCCGGCGGCGGAAATTGGTGGGACCGGTACGCGATCGGGGGGATCGGCACCTCGGCCCTGGACATCCTGCGCAAGGGCGCCGCGAACGCCGGGGCCGCGGTGGCCCCCGCCGTGCGGCGGGCGCGGGCGCACGCCCACGTGCCGTTCCAGACCGTCGGGCCCTCCCTGCTGCCGGAGTTCCGACTGCCGTTCGAGCTGACGCTGAGCCCGCACCTGGACGGCGCGCGGGAGCGGGTGGTCGAGTGGGCCGAGCGGGTCGGGCTGCTGGCCGCCCACCCCGACGTGCCCGGATCCGGGATCTGGGACGCCGCGTCGATCCGCGACCACGACCTCGCGCTCTGCGCGGCCGGCCTCCAGCCGGACGCCACCGCCGACCAACTCGACGTATCCTCGGCCTGGTTGGCGTGGGGCACCTACGCCGACGACTACTACCCGGCGGTCTTCGGCCGCACCCGCGACCTGGCCGGAGCCAAGGCCGCCAACGCGCGACTGGCGCTCTTCATGCCGTTGGACGGCAGCCCGACGGCCGAGCCGGCGAACGCGCTGGAGCGCGGCCTCGCCGAGCTCTGGGAGCGCACCGCCGGACCGCTGACCGTCGAGAACCGGGGCCGGCTGCGCGAGGCGGTCGAGGCGATGACGACGAGCTGGATCTGGGAGCTCGCCAACCGGATCCAGAACCGCGTCCCCGACCCAGTGGACTACCTGGAGATGCGCCGCTCCACCTTCGGCTCCGAGCTCACCACCCTGCTCGCCCGCCTCGGCCACGGCTGGACCGTGCCCGAGGAGATCCACCGGCACGGTTCGATGCGCGCGCTGGAGAACTCCGCGATGGACTACGGCTGCATGGTCAACGACCTGTTCTCGTACCAGAAGGAGGTCGAGTACGAGGGCGAGCTGCACAACCTGGTGCTGGTGGTGCAGACCTTCTTCAACTGCGACTACCCGTCGGCGGTCCGGATCGTCGACGACCTGATGCACTCCCGGCTGGAGCAGTTCCAGCACGTCGCACAGAACGAACTCCCGGTGCTGTACCAGGACTTCGGGCTGTCGGCGGAGGACCGGGCACTGCTCGGCGGGTACGTGGCCGAGCTGGAGAACTGGCTCGCGGGCGTACTGAACTGGCACCGGGAGTGCCGTCGGTACCGCACCGCGGACCTGGAGCGGCACTTCGGCGCCGAGCGGGACCTCGCGGGCGCGGTGCGGGCCCGGGCGGAGGCGCCGGCCGGTGGCGCGGAGGCGGTGGCGCCGGTCGCGGTACCGGTCGCGGTACCGGTGGGTCCGACCGGGCTGGGCACCACTGCCGCCCGGGTCCACCGCTGACCGGGTCCGCCATCGACGGGGTCGGCCGAGGACGGTCGGCCGCACCCGGGCGGCCAGCCCGCGCGGGTGCGCCGTCCCCTGGCTAGGCTGGCGTGTCGGGGGCCGCGCGCGCCGGCCGGCCCGCGCCGCAACGCCGACACGAAGGCGAAGAGATGGCTGCGCTACCTGAGGGCACACCCTGTTGGGCCGACGCGATGTTCACCGACCTGGAGGCCGCCAAGGCCTTCTACGGGGACGTCCTCGGCTGGACCTTCGGCGAGAGCTCGTCGGAGTACGGCAACTACACCCAGGCGTACTCCGACGGCAAGGCGGTGGCCGCGATCGTGCCCCCGATGCCGGGCAGCGAGGGACAGTCCGCCTGGTGCCTGTACCTGGCCTCGCCGGACGCCGCCGCCACCGCCGAACGGATCCGCACCAACGGCGGCGAGGTGGTGATGGGCCCGATGCAGGTCGGCGACTTCGGCACCATGGTGATCGCCAGGGACCCGGGCGGGGTGGTGTTCGGCGTCTGGCAGGCCGGGATCCACGAGGGCTTCGAGAAGCAGGGCACGCCCGGTGCGTACAGCTGGGCCGAGATCGTCACCCGGGAGCCGGAGAAGGCCGACGCCTTCTTCCCGGCGGTCTTCCCGTACGGCGTGAAGAAGTTCGATGCCGGGGCGTCCGAACCGTTCGACTACCGGATGTACCTGGTCGGCGGCGGGCCGGTGCTGGGCCGGATGGGGGCGTCCGACTTCCTGCCGCCCCAGGCACCGTCGTACGTGAGCGTCTACTTCGCCGTGGACGACACCGACGCCGCGATCGAACGGCTGACGGCGCGCGGCGGCAAGGTGTACCACGGGCCGCAGGACAGTCCGTTCGGGCGGTTCGCGGCGGTGGGCGACCAGCAGGGCGCGGCCTTCGGGCTGATCGACCTCCGCCGGACGGTCGGCGAGAAGCCGCCGACGGTGGACGCCTGATGGGCGAGCGCGAGGAACTCGTCGAGACCCTGGACAAGCACCGGGACCTGCTGCGCCGCACCGCCCGGGGCCTCGACGACGAGCAGGCGGCCCGGCGGACCACGGCCAGTGAGCTGTGCCTCGGCGGCCTGATCAAGCACGTGGCCGCGGTCGAGGCGCGCTGGGTGCGGTTCATCACCGGCGGCGCGGAGGCGATGCGCGGCGGTGGTGGGGACGGGGAGTGGGCGGACCAGTTCCGGATGGCGGAGGGCGAGACCCTGGCGGGACTGCTCGCCGGGTACCAGGAGGTGGGGCGCGGGACGGACGAGCTGATCCGGAGCCTGCCCGACCTCGACCTCGCCCACCCGCTGCCGCCGGCGCCCTGGTTCGAGCCGGGGGCGAGCTGGTCGGCCCGGCGGGTGCTGCTGCACCTGATCGCGGAGACCGCACAGCACGCCGGGCACGCGGACATCATCCGGGAGGCGCTGGACGGGGCGAAGTCGATGGGGTGAGCGGGGTCGTCCGGTCGGAGTGGCGTCCGGTCGGGTGGGCGGCCGGGGTGGGTGCGGCCGTCGTCAGGGCAGCTCGACGCCGAGCAGCTCGCGCAGCGCCCGGCCGCCCTCCGGGGTGACCCGCAGGGCCCGGCCGGAGCCGATCCGCTCCACCCAGGCACGGTCCAGCGCGGCCCGGCAGAGCGCGGCGCCCAGCGCGCCGCCGAGGTGGCTGCGGCGTTCCGTCCAGTCCAGGCAGCTGCGCACCACCGGCCGGCCGCCCGGGCGGCCGGAGCGCGGCGGCAGTTCGATCGCCTGGGCGGACAGCCAGGCGTGGCCGCGGTCGGTGACGGCGAGCCCGGCGCGGTCGGTGACCAGGCCGCGGTCGAGCAGGGCGTCGGCGACGGCCACGCCGAGGCGGCCGGCCAGATGGTCGTAGCAGGTGCGGGCGCGGGCCTCGGCGCTCTGCCGGGTGGCCTCGCGGAGGCTGCGGGGCGCGGGGCGACCGGTTCCGGCGGCCGGGCCGCCCGTCGTCGCTTCCGCGGTCGGCCCGCCGGTGGTCTCGGCGAACACCGTGAGGTCCTCGATCAGCGTCGCGACCGCCGGGGAGGCCAGCCGGACGTACCGGTGCCGGCCCTGCCGCTCCTCGGCGAGCAGTGCCCCGGCGATCAGCCGGGACAGGTGCTCGCTGGCCGTCGAGGGCGCCACCCCCGCCGCTCGGGCCAGCTCGCCCGCCGTCCAGGCGCGGCCGTCCAGCAGGGCGGTGCAGAAAGCGGCGCGGGTGGGGTCGGCGAGCAGCGCGGCGAGCGCGGCGAGCGGCGAGCCCCGGTGGTCGGCTGGGGTGCGTTCGTGGTCGCTCATGCCCCCATGGTCGCCCCGGCACGGTTCGGTCGGGACCGAAACGACCCGGGGCCACGATGGCGGCATGAGCGATCCGACGCCCCGAGAACTGACTTTCTCCCGCTACCAGGACGTGACCGCGGCCCTGGCCGACCCGGCCCTCGTCCCACCGCCGGCGACCCCCGGTCCGTACGGCACCATGGCCTGGCTGCGGGCCACCGTGGCCCGGTTCAGCGCGGGCGGGCCGCACGCCCGGCGCCGGGCGCTGGTGCAGGCCGACCTGGACCGGCTGGACCCGGTGCTGCTGCGGGTCCTGGCCGCGGGCGGCTACGAACCGGACGTCCGGCTGCGGGTGGTGCGGGTGCTCGCGAGGGCGCTCGGGCTGGCCGATCCGGAGGCCGTCGCACGGGACGTGAAGGTGGTGGCCCGGGCCTACTTCGAACCGACGCCGGACGACCCGGAGGCGGACGCGGCGGTCGCCCGGTTGCTGCCCGCGATGGGTGCCGGGGACGGCGGGGACGCTGAGGGCGGCGGGGACGGCGGGGACGGCGGGGACGGCGGGGTCGCGGAGGACGGCGGGGTCGCGGAGGTGGCGGCGAACCGGATCGGCCTGCTGGTGCAGGCCTGCGAAGCCACGGCCACCCTGGTCGAGCGGGCCCGGAGCGCTGGCGACAGCCCGGCCGCGGTCCTGCGGGACGATCCGCCGGTCCGGGCGATGCGCCGGTTCGCGACCCGGGCGACGGTGGTCGGCGGGGTCGCGGTGCCCGCGGGGACGCACGTGCTGCTCGACCTGGCCGCCGCCCGGGCGGGGGAGCCGGGCGGGGATCCGCTGGCCTTCGGCGCCCCGTCCCGGCTCTGCCCGGGCCGTACCCACGCCCTGGTGATCGCCGAGGGCGTCCTCCACGGTTCCTCCGACCCCTCGGACACCTCCGTGCCGCCCGCCGAGGACCACCTCGACCAGGCCGAACTCGCCGCCCTGATCCCGGGGATGATGGACCACGTGCTCGCCCTGGCGGACACCTGGACGGCCTGGGACGGGCGCCCGGTGATCAACGCCGACGGCCGGACGTACACCCCGCACAAGGTGATCCGCCGGGTCGCCGACCACCTCCTCGACCACCTGGCCGAGGTGGAGGCCCGGCTCGCCGGGGAGACCGCCGCCCCCGACCACTGGCACGCCTCCAACGTCACCACCCCGGCCGACCTGGTGCCGTTCACGGCCGCCGACCTGGACGAGGCCCGCAGCCGGCTCGACCGGATCGGGCGGATCTGGGCGCTGCGGGTCGCTGCGCTGCCGGAGCGGCAGTTGGACGACTCGCCGGGGGTGGGGTGGAGCTTCCGGCAGATCGTCTGCCACCTCGCCAGGACCGCCGCCTACTACGCGGACTCGGTCGGTCCCGTCACCGAGGGCCTGACTGCCGACCCCACCGCCGACCTCACTGCCGCGGAGGCCGTCCGATGACCCCCTTCGCCGCCCTGCACCACCGCCCCGGTCGCCCCCTGCTGCTCCCGAACGCCTGGGACCACGCCTCGGCCGCCGCCCTCGCCGCGGCCGGCCACGCCGCGATCGGCACCACCAGCCTGGGCGTGGCGGCCGCCGCCGGACTGCCCGACGGCGCCGCCGCCACCCGGGCGGAGACCGTACGGCTGGCCCGTCGGCTGGGCCGGGACGACTTCCTGCTGAGCGTCGACGCGGAGTCCGGGTTCAGCGACGACCCGGCCGAAGTGGCGGCGCTGGCCGTGGAGTTGGCGCAGGCCGGGGCGGTCGGCATCAACCTGGAGGACGGCCGGCCGGACGGCTCCCTGGCGCCGTCCGACGTGCACGCGGCGAAGGTCGCGGCGGTGAAGGCCGCTGTGCCGGAGCTGTTCGTCAACGCCCGCACCGACACCTACTGGTGCGGACACCAGGACCCGGGGCCGGAGACCGTACGGCGACTGGCGGTCTACCAGGAGGCGGGCGCGGACGGCGTGTTCGTGCCCGGACTGACGGAGCCGGCGGCGATCGGCCGACTGGTCGGCGGGCTGTCCGTCCCGCTCAACATCCTCTGGACGCCGACCGGCCCGAGCCTCGCCGAGCTGGCCGGGCTCGGGGTGGCCCGGGTCAGCCTGGGCTCGCTGCTGTACCGCTCGGCGCTGGCGGCGGCGGTGGCGACGGCCGCCGCCGTGGCCTCGGGCGGACCGGTCGGGCCGGTTCCGGGCTACGCCGAGATCCAGGCACTGAGCGGGAGTTGAGCACCGGCCGGGGCCGGGGCCGGAGCCGGGGGCGAGGGCGGGGCCGGGGCCGGAGTCGGGGGCTCCGGCTCAGCCCCGCTGCTGCGCCGCCCGGTGCGCCTCGATCCCGTCCGTGATCACTTTGACGCCCCGGGCGAAGCTGCTGTCCCGGCTGCCCTCGTTGACCTCCCGCTGCACCTCGGTGGTGTACAGCCGGTTCAGCCGTGGATAGTCCCTGGTGGCCTCGATGACGGCGGGCATCAGCTGGTTCAGCCACACCCGCTCGTCCTGGCCGCTCTTGTGCAGCGCGCTCAGCCAGGCGGCCTCCACGCAGGCGGTGCCGATGGTGTAGCCCATGATCGCGCTCATCGCCTCGTTGGCGTCGACGAGGCCGAAGCCCGCCGTCTCCATCACCGCGAGCATGTGCTCGGAGAGCCGCATCCAGTTGGGGCCGAGGTAGACCACCCCGACGTCGCCGAACACCGTGATCATCCACGGGTGGCGCAGGATGACCGTGCGCATGCCCTCGGCGCACTCCAGGACCCGCTCCCGCCAGACCTCCGGGTCCTCGCAGCCCTCGGCGGCGGGCAGCGGGAGTTGACCGAAGACGTGGTCGACGACCAGGGCGAGCAGCTCGTCCTTGTTGGCGACGTGGGTGTACAGGGAGGTGGCGCCGGCGTTCAGGCGGGCGCCGAGCTTGCGCATGCTCAGCGACTCGATGCCCTCGGCGTCCAGCAGGGCGGAGGCCTCGGCGACGATCTGGTCGCGGCTGAGGGCGGGTTGCGTCCGCCGCTTCTGCGGACGGTTCCACGGCGACGGGATCCCCGGGGGCGGGTCGGTCCGATGCTCCGGCTGTGCGTCGGTCCGGTGCTCCGGCGGGGTGTCGTCCTCCGACTTGGCCGTCATCGGGCCCTCCAATCCACGTGCCCCCTGGTCGGGTGCGGTCCGTCCAGCATAGGCCCCGAAGCCGAACACCGTACGGTCAGCCGAACACTGTGCGGTCTTGCGAACGGTGTTCGGCCTCCGTACAGTGTTCGGCGTAGCGCACACCGTTCGGTCGGGGACGGCGGACGGTGTGCGCCGCGAGGACTTCCGCACGGCAGTCGCCGGCGCGGGGATGTGTGCGGGGCCGCGGCCCACGCGCCGAACCGAAGGGGGAACGTGGTGGACCGTCAGACGGATCGTCACCCGCGTCGCTGGCTCATCCTGGTCGTGCTCTGCCTCAGCAGCCTGGTGCTGGTGATCGACAACATGGTGCTCACGGTGTCCGTCCCGCCGATCGCGGAGGACCTCAAGGCCGGGGCGCAGGACATCCAGTGGATCATCGACTCGTACATCCTGGTCTTCGCCGGCCTGCTGCTGACCTCGGGAAGCCTCTCCGACCGGTTCGGACGGCGAAAGGTGATGATCATCGGGCTGGTGCTGTTCGGCGCCGCCTCGCTGGTCGCGGCGGTCGCCGCCAGCCCCGGTGAACTGATCGCCGGCCGGGTGCTGATGGGCGTCGGCGGCGCCCTGGTCATGCCGAGCACCCTCTCCATCCTGATCACCGTCTTCGACGACGAGGAGCGGCCCAAGGCGATCGCCGCCTGGAGCGCGGTGGCCATGGTCGGCCTGGTCGGCGGCCCGGTGCTGGGCGGCGCGCTGATCGCCCACTTCTGGTGGGGCGCGGTCTTCCTGCTCAACGTGCCGGTCGCGGCCGTGGCCGTCGTCGCGGCGCTCGTGCTGATGCCGGAGTCCAAGGGCCCGTGGCGCAAGCCCGACCTGCCCGGCATGGTGCTCTCGATGGTCGGCATGACGGCGCTGGTCTGGTCGATCATCGTGCTTCCCCGGGACGGCTTCGCCCACGTCAACACCCTCGGCTCGCTGGCCGTCGCGGTCGCCGCGCTCACCGGGTTCGGCATCCGGCAGGTCCGCACCGACTCGCCGATGGTCCCGCTCAAGCTGTTCCGCAACCGGGTCTTCACCGGCGCCAGCTTCTCCCTCGTCCTGCTCACCTTCGCCACCGGCGGCCTGATGCTGGTGCTCACCCAGTACCTGCAGTTCGTCCTGGAGTTCACGCCCACCGACACCGGCCTGGCCTTCATCCCGCTGGCCGTCGCCTCGCTCGTCTTCAACGTGATCGGCGCCGCCGTCGGCAAGAAGGTCCCGGCCCGGGTGTTGACCTCGATCGGCATGGTGATCATCGCGGGCGGCTTCGGCCTGCTGGCCACCCTCTCGGTCGGCGACGGCTTCACCAAGGTCGCCCTGGCCATGCTGGTCCTCGGCATCGGCTCCGGCCTCGGCATGCCCGCCGCCGCCAACGCGCTGATGGGCGCCATCCCCGGTGAGCACGCCGGCGTCGGCTCCGCGCTCAACGACACCATCCAGCAGTCCGGCGCCGCGCTCGGTGTCGCCATCCTCGGCACCGTGCTCTCCAGCACCTACACCGGCGAGATGCCCACCGACGCCCCGGCCCCCGCCCGGCACGCCATCACCGACGCCCTCGCCCTCGCCGCGGGCAACGGCGACGGCACCCTGGCCCGGGCCGCCCGGGAGGCCTTCAACACCGCCACCTCCACCACCTTCACGGTCGGCGGGATCGCGGTCCTGGCCGCGGCGGTGCTCACCCTGGTGCTGATGCGGGGCGGGCCGGGGGCCGCGACCGGGGCGCCGGCCGAGGGCGCCGAAGCCGTCGAACCCGCCGCCGAACCCGCCGTCGAGGCGGTGGCCTGAACCGCACCGAAGCGGCCGGACCTTTCCCCCGGCCGCACCCCCACCGGCCCCGGCTGCCCCGCGCAGCCGGGGCCGCGGGCCGTCCGGGGCGGTGCTCCCGACCGGTGCCCGCCGGCTCCCGGTGCCCGCCGGCTCGCGGAGCGCGGCGGCGGTCCGTCCGCGTAGCCTTCGAGCATGGCCACCGACTACGCGGAGCGCGTGTCACGGGTGCCCGGGGCGGTGCTGTGGACGAGGGGCGCCGTGGCGGAGACCGCTGCCGCGGAGGCCGGCGGGGCGGCCGGGCTGGTGCTGCCGGACGGGTGCATGGACCTGTTGTGGACGCCCGGCCGACTGCTCGTCGCCGGGCCCGACACCCGGGCGTTCCGCCCCGGGCCGGGGCTGGGCGGGCCCTGGGCCGGGATCCGCTTCCGACCCGGGGCAGGACCGGCGCTGCTCGACGTTCCCGCGTACGAACTGCGCGACCAGCGCGTCGAGTTGGCCGATCTACGGCCCGCCGGCGAGGTGCGGCGACTGACCGGGCTGATCGACGCGGCGCCCGACCCCGCCGCCGCGCTGGAGCACCTGGCACTGCGGCTGGCCGCAGTGGCGCAGCCCGAGGACCCGCTGGTGCGCGCGGTGGCCGGCGCGCTCGCGGCCGGGCGCAGCGTCGCGGCGACGGCCGAGGCGGTCGGACTCGGCGCCCGGCAGCTGCACCGCCGCTCGCTGACCGCCTTCGGCTACGGTCCCAAGACGCTGGCCCGGATCCTGCGCCTGCAGCGCGCCCTGGGGCTGGCCCGCTCGGGCGTCCCGCTCGCCGAGACGGCGGCCCGGACGGGCTACGCGGATCAGGCGCATCTGGCGCGCGACGTCAGGGAGTTGGCGGGCGCCACGGTCACCGAGCTGCTCTGAGGCGGGGCCGCGGCCGCCATGGCGTCGACTTGCCTTCGGGCCCCGCTACAGCGGCGCGAGCAGGTCGACCCCGTTGCCGTCCGGGTCGTGCAGCGAGGCGTAGCGCTGGCCCCAGAAGGCGTCCCAGGGCTTCAGCTCCCCGTGGTACCCGGCGGCGGTCAGCTCCCGGTACACCGCGTCCACGTGCGCCGGGCTCTGGCAGCGGAACGCCAGCGCGGCCCGCGCACCGCCGGTCGGCGGCTGCCGGTCGGGGTGGAAGGAGCGGATGGTCGCCTCGGTGTCGAGGACCAGCAACAGCCCGCCGGGCAGCTCGGCCTCGACGTGCGGTTCCCGTTCGGAGCCCTCGGGGAAGGCGAGCCCGAGCCGCCGGTAGAAGGCGACCGAGGCGGCCATGTCGGAGACGGCGAGGCCGATGAAGGCGAACTGGGGTGAGGGTGTGCTGTTCATGGTCGCCACGCTAGGCGGGGCACGGGCCGGCGGTCTTGAAGGAATCGGACACCCCCGGTCGCCCTGCCGGCCCGTCCGGAGGGCTCCCGGGCCCGAACCGACCCCTGAGCGGGTGTTGTCAGTCCCTCCTTGTACCGTCGACCGTGCCGCCGATCGCGGCAACAGCAGGACGAACACGGGGGCATGGCGCATGATCAGGACGGATCCGGAGACGCCCGACGTCTATCTCACACCGGTCGAGGACGTCTTCGTCCGCAACCACCTCGGCCCGCACCCGCGACTCGACACCGACACCTGGTCGCTCAGCGTCGAGGGCCTGGTGGAACGGCCGTTGCGGCTGGACTTCCGGGCCCTCGAAGGCCTGTCGCAGACCAGGTTCACCGCCGTCCACGAGTGCTTCGGCAATCCGCTGCACCCCACGGTGCCGACCCGGGCCGTCACCAACGTGGAGTGGACGGGGGTCCCGCTCGCCGAGGTGCTGGAGCTGGCCGGGCCGCGCCCGGAGGCCCGGCACGTCTGGTTGGAGGGCGCCGACCGCGGCGACTTCGCGGGGGAGAGCGGCCTGAGCTTCCTCAAGGACCTGCCGCTGGCCGAGGCGCGCGCCGAGGTCGTGCTCGCGCACGGCATGAACGGCGAACCGCTGCGCCCCGACCACGGGTACCCGGTGCGGGCGGTGGCCCCTCGGATGTTCGGCACCAACTCGGTCAAGTGGCTGACCAGGATCGTGCTGGCCGCCGAGCGCCCCGAGCACGTCTTCACCACCCGGCTGTACACCCGGGTCCTGCCGGGGGAGAGCGTGGTCCGGCCGGTCCGCGAGAAGGACGTGTGCAGCAAGTTGCTCGCCCCGAAGGACGGGGGCACCGTCCCGGCCGGAGTCCGTGAACTGGCGGGCTACGCCTGGAGTTCCGGTGAGGTGACGGCCGTCGAGGTCGCCGTGGACGACGGCGACTGGCTGCCGGCCGAGCTGGAGCGCCGCGGCCCGCACCCGAGTTGGCAGCGCTTCCGGCTCCGCCACCACCTCGCGCCGGGCCCGCACCGCATCCGCTGCCGGGCCGTGGACGCCGCGGGGCGGGTCCAGCCGCTCACCGGGGACCGCAACGCCGTCCACGAGATACGGGTGACCGCGCTGGTCAACGGGTGACCGACTGCCCGGTGATCGCCGGGCGGACCTTGGTGAGCATCAGGTCGAGGAACTGGTCGGGGTGGCGGAAGCCGGCGAAGTGGCTGGCGTTCCGGATCAGCGCGAACTCCTTGACCGGGGCGGTCACGTCCTCGAAGAACCGCCGGGCCGGCGCGGGCGGGGTGAGGACGTCGCTGTCGCCCTGGAAGACGAAGAACGGGATCCGGAACTCCGTTCCCTCCGCGCGCTCGTCGAAGGCCACGGCCTCCAGCTGGAGCTGCTCGGAGAACTCCATGGCCTTCAGGTAGGAGCGCAGACCGCGCAGGGTGTGCAGGGGCGAGAACCAGAGGGAGCGCATGACGACGGTCTTCATGGTGTCGTAGGAGAGCGGGTCGCTGGTGAGGACCAGCTTGTTGTACTCGGCGACGTCCTTGGTGGTCCAGCGGGAGCGGTCGGCGCCCATCGCCAGGGCGGTGGCGAGCTCCTTCTCCTTCTTGCGCCCCGCCGCGCGCAGCCGGCCGACGAGGGCGTCGTAGGCGGTGCGCTCCCGGCCGCCGTCGATGATGTTCTGGTCGGTGCCGACGTAACCGGAGTACAGCTCGGGGTGGTTGCGGGCGAGCTTCAGGCCGAGCACGGTGCCGAAGGAGTTGGCGACCAGCAGCAGCCGGTCGACGCCGAGCCGGGCCCGCAGGTGCTCGGTGACCTCCAGGGCGTCGCGGTACAGCTGCGGGTAGCTCAGTTCGCCTTGCCCCTCGGGGCCGCCGGCGGCGAAGGTGAAGCCGGCGCCGCGCATGTCCCAGCGGACGATCGTGAAGTGCTTCTCCCAGACGTGGGTGCGCGGCAGGAAGACCAGGTTGGAGGCGCCGGGGCCGCCGAGGATCTCCAGGATCACCGGGTTGCCGCGGTCCTCGCCGCGGATGGAGACCCACTGGTCGATGCCGCCGATCCGGACGAAGCCGGACTCGTCGATGCCGTTCGGGGCGGTGATCCGCAGCCGCTTGGCGAAGGTGGCGCGCTTGAGCTGCCGGTAGCCGAGCAGTCCGGCGACGGGAGCGGCGAGGGCGGCGGCGGAGACGGTGGCGATGGTGGCGAGCATGGTGGATCCCCCAGAACTGTTTATCGCGTCAGCAGATACGTTTAAGGTATATACAGTTCTGGGTGCTGTCAACGGGCGGCGCCGACGGTACGGAAGTCGAGGAGGCCGGGATGGCCAAGGAGAAGCCGCGTGACCTGCGCGCGGGCGTCGCACTGCTGTGGGGCGAGCAGGACCAGCCCACCCGGGGGCCCAAGCCGAGCCTGACCACCCAGCGGATCGCCGCCGCCGCGGTGGTGATCGCCGACGCCGACGGGCTGGACGCGGTCTCGATGAGCAAGGTCGCCGCCGAGTTCGACGTCTCGGCCATGGCGCTCTACCGCTACGTCCCGGGCAAGGCCGAACTGGTCGAGCTGATGGTCGAGTCCGTCCTCGCCGACGCCCCCGACCTGTCAGCCGCCGGCGACGGCTGGCGGCAGCGCATCACCGAATGGGCCCGCCGCTCCGCCGCGGTGCACCGCGCCCACCCCTGGCTGCTGGCGGCCACCGCCATGCGCCGCCAGCTGATGGGCCCGAACCAGCTCGGCTGGCTCGACTCGGCCCTCGCCGCCCTGGAGCCCACCGGCCTGAGCGCCGCCGAACAGCACCGGGTCTTCGTGCTGGTGGCCGGCCTGGTGCGGACCCTCGTCCAGCAGGACCTCGACTTCGACGAGCAGCACAGCCGGGAGTGGAGCCGTCTCACCAACGAGCTGCTGGAACGCCACGCCGACCGCTTCCCCACCCTCACCCGGGCCATCGCGGCCGGCGCCTTCGCCCCCGACCCGGTCGACCCCCTGGAGTTCGGCCTCGCCCGGATGCTCGACGGGGTCCAGCTCCTCCTCCACCCGGACGGTGCCGCGGGCTGACCGGGCCCTCGGCCGTCCTCCGTCGCCCGTCGCCCGTCGCCCGGCGTCCGGCGTCTGTCCTCCGTTGCCCGTTCCGCTACGCGGCGCCCGAGCGCAGCGTGAGCAGGGTGATCTCGCTCGGCGCGAAGACCCGGAAGGGTGGCCCCCAGAAGCCGGTGCCCCGGCTGGTGTAGAGCTGGGTCCGCTCGCCGTGCCGGCTCAGGCCGTGCACCACCGGCTGGTCGATCCGGACGAGGAAGTTGAACGGCCAGATCTGGCCGCCGTGGGTGTGCCCGGAGACCTGTAGGTCGATCCCGGCGGCCGCGGCCTCGGGTACGTACTTGGGCTGGTGGGCGACGAGCAGGACGGGCAGCGCCGGGTCCGCCCCGGCCAGCGCGTCCGCCAGGTCCGCGCGGTGTCCGGCCAGGCCGGAGTGCGCCGCGGTCACGTCGTCCACGCCGGCCAGGACCAGCTCGTCCCCGCCGCGCTCCACCACGACGTGGCGGTTGTGCAGCGGCTCCCAGCCCAGGTCCGCCATCCGGTCCAGCCAGCCCTGGGCCTCGCTGCCGTACTCGTGGTTCCCGGTGACGTAGACCCTGGCCAGCCGGGCGCGGATCGTGCCGAGCGGCGCGGACTGCTCCCGGCGCTGGGCGGGGGTGCCGTCGGCGATGTCACCGGCGTGGACGACGACGTCGGGGTCGAGCGCGTTGACCGCCTCGGTGACCCGTGCCGACCAGTCCGCCCGGTCGATCGGCCCGTAGTGGGTGTCGGCCAGCACCACGACCCGGGTGCCGTCCAGGCCGGCGCCGAGCCGCGGGAGGTGGACGTCCAGCCGTCGAATCCGAGGCACCCGCATCGCCTCGTGGTGCCCCCAGCCCAGCAGGGCGGCCGCGACCACGGCCACCGCCACGGCCACGCCCCTGGCCCGGCCGGTGCCGCCGACGTCGAGCCCGCCGAGCAGCAGGTCCACCAGGCCGCCCAGGACGGACCAGGTGAACAGCACCCAGATCACACCGAGGCTGGTGTCCGCGATCCGTGCGGCCCGGTCGTTCCGCCGCCGCCCGTGACCGGCGACCATCAGGAACGGGAACGACACCATCCAGCCGACCAGGACCAGCGTGCCGAGCGGGAGCACCGGGGACGGCCAGTCGGCACCGGCGGCGAACAGCGTCCACCAGGGCGGGAGGCACAGCAGGACGAGGACGAGGACGAGCACGGCCAGCCGCCGCACCGGCAACCGCCGCCTCGCCCCCGCCCCCGCCCCCGGCTCCGGCGGCTCCCCGGAGCCCCCGCCGTCCGGCCGGAGCTCCGGGTCCAACCCGATGGATTCGCTGTCAGCCACTTCGCCGCCCCTCACGTCTGCTCCCCCCATCATCCGGCAGTCGGCGGCGGGGCGGCGGCGGGGTGGCGGGATCGGTGGGCGGCGCTGTTCGGTGCCCGCGCCCGGGTCAGGAGCGCGCGCTGCCGAGGTTCCGGTCGGCGTCGGCGCCCTGGAGCATCAGGGTGGTCTCCTCGATGCGGCGGAAGCGCCCGTCGGCGGCGATCTCGGCGAACAGGTAGACCTCCATCCGCACGGTGGAGCCGTCGGTCTTGCGGATGTCGACGATGTGGCGGTCCGCGTAGCGGTCGCCCTGCGCGAATTCGTCCAGGATGCGGATCTCGCCGCCCGCGACGACCGTGCGCAGGTGGGCGATGTGGGCGGTGAACTCCGCGTGGTCGTCCCAGCGGCCGTCGGTGCGCTGGCGGTAGTCGGGGGTGAAGTGCCGGTCGATCGCCTCGGCCAGCTCCAGACCGGGGGTGAAGAGCAGGTCGGTGAGCGCGGCGGCGATGTCGGGGCGGGCGGTCTCGATGGTCATGGGTGTCCCCTCGGCAGTGCGGTCGGGTGGTGTGATCGGCGAAAAAGCGTGCGTTGAGCACGCATCTGCACCGTACTACGAAATGCGTGCGCTGCGCACGCTAAACTGGGGCCATGTCGAACGACGCGGAAGTGGGACACGAGATCGCCGACGCCCTGGGGGCGCTGCTCAAGCGCGGCACCCGCGTCGAGCTGCACCGGCGCCTGACCGAGGGCCTCGGCCCGGCCGTGGACGAGGCCACCTATCCCCTCCTCAGCGGCCTCGCCCGCACCGGACCGCTCAGTGCCGCCGACCTCGCCGGCGAAATCGGCCTGGACCGCTCCGGCGTCACCCGCCGGGCCACCCGCCTGGAGGAGGCCGGTCTGCTGCGCCGCGACCCCGACCCCGCGGACCGCCGCGCCACCCTGCTCGCCCTGACCGACGCCGGACACCGGGCCGTCGACACCACCCGGCAGCGGCTCGCCGCCCACATCGAGGAGTCCCTCGCCGCCTGGCCGCCCGGCGAAGCCCGGGCCTTCGCCCGCCAACTCCACCGCTTCGTCACCACCGGCCCCTTCGCGGACTCCTGAGCCATCCGGCCCCGGACACGACGAAGGGCCCCGACCGGCGAACCGGTCGGGGCCCTTCATCTGCCCTGGCGGGCGAAGGCGGAGGATACGAGATTCGAACTCGTGAGGGGTTGCCCCCAACACGCTTTCCAAGCGTGCGCCCTAGGCCTCTAGGCGAATCCTCCGTGGGAGAGCTTAGTACATGTTTCGGGGTGCTCGCGACCAGCTATCCCGCAGGCCGGAGGGCGGGGGTGGCCTGTGGATCGTCGGGGCCCGGATCCGGTAGTGTGGGGGTCAGCCCCTCGTGTGGCGCCATCTTTTTGAACCCCCCCAGGGCCGGAAGGCAGCAAGGGTAGAAGAGCTCTGGCGGGTGCACGGGGGGTCTTTGCGTTCCCGGGCGCCGTACGGGGCCCGTGGGGCGGGCGGAGTCGGGGTGCCCGGGGTGAAGGGGCGACGCGTTTGTCGGTCCGTCCCGATATCGTCGGGGGTGTGTCCCTAGCCCTGTACCGCCGCTACCGCCCCGAGACCTTCGCGGAGGTCATCGGGCAGGAGCACGTGACCGCTCCGCTCCAGCAGGCCCTGCGCAACAACAGGGTCAACCACGCGTACCTGTTCAGCGGGCCACGCGGCTGTGGCAAGACGACGAGCGCACGCATCCTGGCCCGCTGCCTGAACTGTGAGCAGGGGCCGACCCCGACGCCCTGCGGGGAGTGCCAGTCCTGTCAGGACCTCGCGACCGGCGGGCCCGGCTCGATCGACGTGATCGAGATCGACGCCGCCTCGCACGGTGGTGTGGACGACGCGCGCGAGCTGCGCGAGCGGGCCTTCTTCGCGCCGGTGCACAGCCGGTACAAGATCTTCATCCTGGACGAGGCCCACATGGTGACCTCGGCCGGGTTCAACGCGCTGCTCAAGGTGGTCGAGGAGCCACCGGAGCACCTGAAGTTCATCTTCGCGACCACCGAGCCGGAGAAGGTGATCGGGACGATCCGGTCCCGTACCCACCACTACCCGTTCCGGCTGGTCCCGCCCGGCACGCTGCGCGACTACCTGACCGACGTCTGCGGTCGCGAGGGCATCCAGGTCGAGGACCCGGTGTTCCCGCTGGTGGTGCGGGCCGGCGCGGGCTCGGTGCGTGACTCGATGTCGGTCATGGACCAGCTGCTGGCCGGTGCCGCCGAGGGCGGCGTGACGTACCAGATGGCGACGTCACTGCTCGGGTACACCGACTCGGCGCTGCTGGACGAGGTGGTGGATGCCTTCGCCGCGCACGACGGGGCGACGGTGTTCCAGGTGATCGACCGGGTGGTCGAGGGCGGGCACGACCCGCGCCGCTTCGTCACCGACCTGCTGGAGCGGCTGCGCGACCTGGTGATCCTCGCCACCGTGCCGGACGCGGGGGAGAAGGGGCTGATCGACGCCCCGGCGGACCGGGTCGCGGTGATGCAGGCGCAGGCGGACGCGTTCGGCGCGGCCGAGCTGAGCCGGGCCGCCGACATCGTCAACACCGGGCTGACCGAGATGCGCGGCAACGCGGCGCCGCGGCTCCAGCTGGAGCTGATCTGCGCCCGGGTGATGCTGCCGGGCGCGTACAGCGACGAGCTGTCGCTGCAGGCGCGGCTGGACAAGCTGGAGCGCCGGGCGGCCGCGGGCGGCTTCGCCGCGCCGGCCGGGATGGCTCCGATGGCCGCTCCCATGGCTCCTCCGATGGCCGTCCCGGCGGCTCCGGTGGCCCCGTCCGTCCCGTCGATGGAGGCCCCCGCCCCGGTGCCCGCGCCGGTCGTGGCGCCCGTCGTGCAGGCGGCCCCCGCCCCCGTGCAGGCTCCGCCGGCGGCCCCCGCCGGGCCCGCCCCGGGCGCCTGGCCGATCCCGCGCAGCTTCCCGCCCGCCGGTGGCGCAGCGGCTCCCGCCGCCGCCCCCGCCGTGCCGCAGCCGCAGGCCGCCCCGCAGCCCGCGCCCACCCCGCCCCCGCCGGTCCAGCAGGCCCCGCAGCCCGCCGCGGTCGCCGCGCCCGGTGGCCAGCCCTCCGCCGCCGCCCAGCAGGGCGCGGCGCAGGTCCGGCAGCTGTGGCCGCAGATCCTGGAGGCGGTCAAGAACCGTCGCCGCTTCACCTGGATCCTGCTGAGCCAGAACGGCCAGGTCGCCGGGTTCGACGGCAGCACGCTCCAGGTCTCCTTCATCAACGCGGGCGCCCGGGACAGCTTCGTCGGCAGCAACAGCGACGACGTGCTGCGTCAGGCGCTGTCCGACGCGCTGGGCGTGGACTGGCGGATCGAGTGCATCGTCGACCCGTCCGGGACCCC
This sequence comes from Kitasatospora sp. NPDC089509, assembly GCF_044749365.1. NCBI lineage: Bacteria > Bacillati > Actinomycetota > Actinomycetes > Kitasatosporales > Streptomycetaceae > Kitasatospora > Kitasatospora sp. NPDC089509. The sequence continues at coordinate 35,667 of NZ_JBIVHS010000034.1, forward strand.
GGGCGGCGGCGGGGGAGGCGGCGCCGCAGCCCCGGCCGGTGGCGGTTGGGGCGCCCCGGCGCGTCCGGCGGCCGCCGCGCCGCCGATGGCCGCGCCCGCCCCGGTGCAGCCGCAGGCGCCCGTCCAGGCCCCGCCGTCCCCGCAGTTCCAGCCCCAGGCCCCGACCCAGGCCCCGGCCCCGGTCCCCGCGCCGGTGCAGCCCCCGCCGCCGGTGGCGGCGCCCCCGGCCCGCCCGGTGCAGTCGGTGGCCCCGGAGGACGACATCCCGGAGGAGGACGATCCGGACCTCAACGAGGAGGCGTTCTCCGGCCAGGAGCTGATCATCCGCGAGCTGGGCGCCACGGTGCTGGAGGAGATCCACCACCGCGGCAACTGAGCGGGCCCCCGGGCCCGTAGGCTCGACGAGGACGAACGTAGAACCGTGTGACAGCAAGGAGTGAGCCGTGTTCCCCGGTGGTGGTCAGCCCAACATGCAGCAGCTGCTCAAGCAGGCGCAGAAGATGCAGCAGGAGCTCGCGAAGGCCCAGCAGGAGCTGGCCGAGGCGAAGGTGAACGGTACGGCCGGCGGTGGCTTGGTCGAGGCGACGGTGACCGGTTCGGGCGAGCTGGTGGCGCTGACCATCGCCCCGGCCGCGGTCGACCCGGAGGACACCGACACCCTGGCGGACCTGATCCTGGCGGCCGTCCGGGACGCCAACCAGGCGGCCCAGAAGATGCAGGCCGAGCGGATGGGCCCGCTGACCCAGGGCATGGGCGGCGGCATCCCCGGTCTGCCGTTCTAGGCCCTGCCCGGCCGATCCTGCCGGACGGGACCTGGCCTCCTGGGCCGGAGAACCCGCAGGTCAGGCCAGTGACGGGGGTCGGCTGCGGGCCCCGGCGACGGTGGGGCCCGCGAGTCCGAACGGACGATGGATCCATGTGGGATCCATGTGATTTCGATGGGAGTCGGGCGTCGGCCGGTGTGTCCGGCGCCCGATTCGTTGGATGATGGCACCGGAGCACCTCCGACCATCCGAGGGAAGGCGCGACGTTGTACGAGGGCGTGGTTCAGGACCTGATCGACGAACTGGGCAGGCTGCCCGGCGTCGGGCCCAAGAGCGCCCAGCGGATCGCCTTCCACGTGCTGCAGGCCGACCCGGTCGACGTGCGCCGGCTCGCGCACGCGCTGCTGGAGGTCAAGGACAAGGTCCGGTTCTGCGCGGTCTGCGGCAACGTCGCGGAGGCCGAGCAGTGCCGGGTCTGCCTGGACCCGCGTCGCGACCTCGCCGTCATCTGCGTGGTCGAGGAGCCCAAGGACGTCGTCGCCATCGAGCGCACCCGTGAGTTCCGCGGCCGCTACCACGTGCTGGGCGGCGCGATCAGCCCCATCGAGGGCGTCGGCCCGGACGACCTGCGCATCCGTGAGCTGCTCGCGCGCCTCGCGGACGGTACGGTCACCGAGCTGATCCTGGCCACCGACCCCAACCTGGAGGGGGAGGCGACCGCCACCTATCTGGCCCGGCTCTGCAAGCCGATGGGCCTGAAGGTGACCCGGCTGGCGAGCGGACTGCCCGTCGGCGGGGACCTGGAGTACGCGGACGAGGTCACCCTCGGCCGCGCCTTCGAAGGGAGACGACTGCTCGATGTCTGACCGGACGATCAACCAGCAGCCCCACGGCCCGCGGTCCCACGCGGAGCCCGGCGGCCACGCCGCACACCCCAGTGCCCCGCACACCCACGGCCACGGCTCGGAGCCGGACGACTTCGCCGTGCAGATCGCCGACTCGGTGGAGAGCTTCGTGCTCGCCGTCACCGAGGTCGCCAAGGGCGACGAACCGGGCAGCGCGGTCTCGCTGCTGCTCCTGGAGGTCTCGCAGCTGCTGCTGGCCGGCGGCCGGCTGGGCGCGATCGAGGACGTCGTCCCGGAGGACCGCTTCGAGCCCGACGCCGGGCCGGAGCCGGACGGCGAGCAGCTGCGCGAGCGCCTCGCCGTGCTGCTCGCGCCGATCGACGTCTACCACGAGGTCTTCGACCCCTACGGCCCGCCGGAGAAGCCGAACGCCTTCCGGATCTCGGACGACCTGGCCGGTGTGGTCAGCGAGCTGCAGCACGGCCTGACCCACTACCGCGAGGGCCGGGTCAGCGAGGCGCTCTGGTGGTGGCAGTTCTCGTACCTCTCCAACTGGGGCACGACCTGCACGGCGGTGCTGCGGGCGTTGCAGTCGCTGATCGCCCACGTCCGGCTGGACAGCCCGATCGGTGCGGCGGCGGACGGCGCGGACATCGACGACGACGGGCTCACCGACGAGCAGCTGGAGCAGCAGGCGGGCGATCTGATGGCGGCCGAGCTCGGTCTCGGCCGATAGGTCGACAACCGGCCGGCCGGGCCTCCGAGGGCCCACCCGCGCCTCCAGGGCCCCACCCGTCCCAGGGGCCGTCGGCGCTTGTGACGAATGCCTCAGCAATCCGGCCGGAAAAGAAATCCGGCCGTGCCACCGGGCATTCCTCCGAGGATTCTTCGGAACCGCGCCGAAAGCCCCGCAGACCTGACGGTGGAACCGCCCGCACCGCCGCCCACGTGCTGAAACGGCCGTCTCATCATATGGAAAGCGCCGGTCAGGGCACCCCTGCTCGGTAGACTGACGCGGACCGCAGCCCCCTTTCCCCCGGGGGTACGGGGGCCTGACGCCCCCGGAAAACGACACTAGTCGAGGAGCGCACGTGGGCCTTGTCGTGCAGAAGTACGGCGGCTCATCCGTTGCGGATGCCGAAGGCATCAAGCGCGTTGCCCGCCGAATCGTTGACGCCAAGAAGGCCGGCCATGAGGTCGTCGTCGTGGTGTCCGCAATGGGCGACACGACGGACGAGCTCATCGAACTCGCGGAGCAGGTGTCACCGATTCCTGCCGGCCGTGAGTTCGACATGCTGCTGACCGCTGGAGAGCGCATCTCCATGGCGCTGCTGGCCATGGCGATCAAATCCCTGGGACACGAGGCCCAGTCCTTCACGGGCAGCCAGGCCGGCGTCATCACGGACTCCGTCCACAACAAGGCCCGCATCATCGACGTGACGCCGGGTCGCATCCGCACCGCCCTGGACGAGGGCAACATCGCGATCGTGGCCGGCTTCCAGGGTGTGTCCCAGAGCAGCAAGGACATCACCACGCTGGGCCGGGGCGGCTCGGACACCACCGCCGTCGCGCTGGCCGCCGCGCTCAAGGCCGAGGTCTGCGAGATCTACACCGACGTGGACGGCGTGTTCACCGCCGATCCGCGGGTGGTGAAGAAGGCGCGCAAGATCGACTGGATCGCGTACGAGGACATGCTGGAGCTGGCCTCGTCCGGTTCCAAGGTGCTGCTCGACCGCTGCGTGGAGTACGCGCGCCGCTACAACATCCCGATTCACGTACGCTCGTCCTTCTCGGGTCTTCCCGGGACGATCGTCAGCAACGACAATCCGAACAAGCCCGAAGGGGGCGAGATGGAGCAGGCCATCATCTCCGGGGTCGCCCACGACACCTCCGAGGCCAAGGTCACGGTCGTCGGCGTGCCCGACAAGCCGGGCGAGGCGGCGCGCATCTTCCGTGCCATCGCCGACGCCGAGGTCAACATCGACATGGTGGTGCAGAACGTCTCCGCCGCGTCCACCGGCCTGACCGACATCTCCTTCACCCTGCCGAAGGCCGAGGGCCAGAAGGCCATCGACGCGCTCGGCCGGGTCAAGGAGGGCATCGGCTACGAGTCGCTGCGCTACGACGACGCGATCGGCAAGATCTCGCTGGTCGGCGCCGGCATGCGCTCCAACCCGGGCGTCACCGCCGCGTTCTTCGAGGCGCTGTCCGCCGCGGGCGTCAACATCGAGCTGATCTCCACCTCGGAGATCCGGATCTCGGTGGTCACCCGCGCCGACGACGTGCCGGAGGCGGTCCGCGCCGTGCACAGCGCCTTCGGGCTGGACAGCGAGAGCGACGAGGCCGTCGTCTACGGCGGCACCGGGCGATGATCCGGGAGCCGGGCGGGGGCACCGGGCGATGACCCGGCGCCCGAACCTCGCCGTCGTCGGCGCCACCGGCGCGGTCGGCGAGGTGCTGCTCGGCCTGCTCTCGCTCCGTCAGGACGTCTGGGGCGAGGTCCGACTCGTCGCCTCCCCGCGCTCGGCCGGCCGTACGCCGGTGGTGCGCGGGGAGCCGGTCGCGGTGGTCCCGCTGACCGAGGAGGCCTTCGCCGGGATCGACGTCGCGGTGTTCGCCGTCCCCGACCAGGTCGCCGCCCAGTGGACGCCGATCGCGGCGGCCAAGGGCGTCGTGGTGGTCGACGACTCGGCCGTCTTCCGCACCGCCGGGGACGTCCCGCTGGTCGTCCCCGAGGTCAACGCGGCCGCGCTGCGGATCCGTCCGCGCGGCATCGTGGCCAGCCCGGCCGGCCCCACCCTCGCGCTGGTCGCGGCGGTCGGCGCGCTGCATGCCGAGTACGGGCTGGAGCAGTTGGTGGTCGCCACCTACCAGGCCGCCAGCGGCGAGGGCCGGGCCGGTGTGGCGGCGCTGCGCGAGCAGACCGCCCTGGTGGCCGGCACCGAGGTCGGCCGGCAGACCGGCGACCTGCGCGCGGTGATCGCCGACGAGGGCCCGTTCGCCGCCCCGCTCGCCCTCAACGCCGTGCCCTGGACCGGTGGTCTGCGCGAGGGCGGCTGGTCCGCCCAGGAGCTCGGCCTGCGCGACGAGGCCCGCAAGGTGCTCGGCCTGCCCGCCCTGAAGGTCTCCGCGACCTGCGTGCGGATCCCGGTGGTCCGGACCCACGCGCTGGCCGTGCACGCCCGCTTCGAACGCGAGGTCAGCCAGGAGCACGCCCAGGACATCCTGCGCGAGACGCCCGGCGTGGTCCTCTACGACGACCCGGCGGCCGGGGAGTTCCCCACCCCGAACGACGTGGTCGGCACCGACCCGGTCTGGGTCGGGCGGGTGCGCCGGGCGCTGGACGAGCCGGACGCGCTCGACCTCTTCCTCTGCGGCGACAACCTGCGCAAGGGGGCCGCGCTCAACCTGCTGCAGATCGCCGAACTGGTGGCCGGTGAGCTGACGGTGGGGCAGGAACGCGGCGCCGAGGGGCCGGAGTAGAGCGTCGGTGGGCCGGAGCAGGGCGCTGGTGGGCCGGAGCAGGGCGGGGTCGGAGAGTCCTTTGTGCCCCTTGTTGTCCGGACCTGTGTCCGCTCCTCGACACAATCTGTCCGGAATCCCGTGGGAATCCCCTGGAGGCCTCTTCCGCCGATGCGGAAGAATGGCCCCCGGGCTGGGCAACCATGACAGGGGATCGAGTGTCCAACGGGCGTGGCGAACGTGATGGTGGGGGCAAGGGCGGGCATCCCGGCGAGGGCCGTGGTGACCTTCCCGTCGCGCACCCCGTGGTCTTCGAGTAGGCCGGAAGAAGACCAGATGACCGCGGCCGCACCCGGTGCGGCGGACTCCGGCGCGGGTACCGACGCGGGTACCAGCGAGGACCTGCTCACCGAGACCTACCAGGCGCACTACCGCTCGCTGCTGCGCCTCGCCGCGCTGCTCCTGGACGACCTCTCCACCTGTGAGGACGTCGTGCAGGAGGCCTTCATCCGGGTGCACGCGGCCCGGCGCCGGGTGCGCGAGCCCGAGAAGACCCTCGCCTACCTGCGGCAGACCGTGGTCAACCTGTCCCGCTCCACGCTGCGCCGCCGGATCCTCGGCCTGCGACTGCTGCCGAAGCCGATGCCTGACATGGCCAGTGCAGAAGAAGGTGCCTACGATGCCTTGGAGCGCGACCAGCTGAAGGCCGCGCTGAAGGGTCTGCAACGCCGTCAGCGGGAGGTTCTGGTGCTGCGTTACTTCGTGGACATGACGGAGGCGCAGGTCGCCGAGACCCTGGGCATCTCGCTCGGTTCGGTGAAGGCGTACGGCTCGCGCGGACTCGCCGCCCTCCGGGTCCAGATGGAGGCCGGACATGGCTGACGGCGCCCGGCAGCTGCCCGGGGACGACGACGTCCCGGGCCTCTCCACCGAGGAACGGGCGCTGCGCGAGCTGATGCGGCACGCGGTGGACGGGATCCAGCCCGGGGTCGGCGCCCTGCCCCGGATCCGGCAGGCCGTACCCCGGCGGCGGGCCGCCCGGCGCGGGGCCTGGACCGGTGCGGCGGCGCTGGCACTGGCGGTCGCGGTCGTCCTGCCCGTCCTGCACGAGAGCGACCACCTCGGACTCTCCGGCGGCCCCGGCTCGGCGCAGGCCGACGGCGCCACCCTGGCGGCCCCCAGCGGCGCCGCCGTCGGCGGTGGCGCCACCGGCCCGGGCCCGCACCCCGGTGCCGGCAGCGGTGGCACCGCCAGCCCGACCGGCTCCGGCAGCGCCTCGCCGAGCCCCGGCGCGGACGCCAGCCGCCCCGGCACCGCCACCCCCACCGGCGCCCCCGGCACCGGGGACGGCGGGATCGTCCCGCTGTGCACCCGGTCGGACCTCGGCCAGGGCACCGCCCAGGTCGGCGCGGCGGACGCCCAGGGCCGGATCTACGGCTCCTTCACGGTCTACAACGTCTCCGGGCACAGCTGCCGGGTCGGCGGACCGGGCGCGGTGTCCGTCACCGGTGTCGTCGGCACCGACCGCAGCCGGGTCCGCACCGCCGACCACGCGCCCGGCGACCCGGCGACCGGTCTGCCCGCGATGGACGCCGAGCCGCCGGTGCTCGCCCCGCAGGCCGGCTACAAGGTGCCCTTCGCCTGGATCCCGGACCAGGGCTGCGGCACCTCCGGCGGCGCCACCGGCGCACCGACCAACGGGGTCAACCAGGCCTCGCTGACCACCCAGGCCCCGCCGATCGGCTCCTCGGGCGCCGGCCCGGCCGCCGGCGGATCGTCGGCGGCGCCGAGCGCCAACCCGCCGGCCAGCGCCTCGCCGACGGCCGAGCCCAGCACGGCACCGAGCCCGACCGCCACCCCGAGCGGCAACCCCACCGCCGCCGCGCCGACCGCCACCATCGCCCACACCCCGGCCCCGGGCAGCCCGGCGGCCGCGACGGCCGCGCTGCCGGTCGCGTGCGGGGGAACGCTCTACCGGGGCGGGGTGCAGCAGGCCGGCGGGGCGCCGACCCAGCCCTCGGGGACGCCCGCGGCGGGCTGAGGACCCCGCGGATCCCGCGCTGCGGCGGACCCTGTGGTCCGGGACGGTGTGAGGAGTGGTTACCGTGGGGGGTGTGTACCGGTTCCTCCTGACTCCGCGCTGGCTGGGCGGCACCGCCCTGGCCGTGGCGGCCGTGGCGGTCTGCCTCTGGCTGGGCTCCTGGCAGCTCGGCCGGTTCGAGGACCGCGTCTCCACCCATCAGGAGACCAAGCAGTCGCTCGCCGCTTCGAGTGAAGCCCGGCCGATCGACGCGCTGCTCGGCCCGGCCACCCCCCAGGTGAGCACGGAGACCGTCGGCAAGCCCGTCACGGTGACCGGCAGCTATGACACCGAGCACCAACTCCTCGTCCCCAACCGGGTGCTGGACGGCAAGCAGGGCTACTACGTGCTCACCCCGCTGCGCACCGCCGACGGACACGCCGTCGCCGTGGTGCGGGGCTGGGTGCCCGGGAACCCCGCCGCCGCCGGGGCCGGAGCGCTGCCCGGCGGACCGGTGCCCTCCGGGCCGGTGACGGTGACCGGACGGCTGCAGGCCAACGAGTCGGTGGGCAGCAACGGCGCGGTCGCGGGCGGCCTGCCCGCCGGACAGCTCGGCATGATCAACCGGGCCTCGCTGCTGAACGTGCTGGAGTACGACGGCTGGTACGACGGCTGGGTGGCCGCCGACCAGGTGCCCGCCGGGCTGACCGAGGTCCCGACCGTGCAGCCGGAGGGCGGGGACGGGCTCACCCTGCGGGCGTTCCAGAACCTGGGCTACACCCTGGAGTGGTTCGTCTTCGCGGGCTTCGTGATCTTCATGTGGTTCCGCCTGGTGCGCCGGGAGGCGGAGGCGGAGCAGGACCGGGCCCTCGGGCTGGACCCGGTCCTGGACTGACCGGCTGGTCGGCTCAGTCGCTCAGCCAGCCGCTTCGGTGTTCCCGTTCCCGTTTCCGTCCGGAACGCCGAGGTGCCGCCGGACGAAGTCGATCTCCAGCCGCAGCTGCTTGATCCGCTCCTCCACCACCAGCGAGCCGTGCCCGGCGTCGAAGCGGTACACCTCGTGCGGCTTGTCGAGCTGCTCCAGCCGCTCGACGTAGTTGTCGATCTGCCGGATCGGGCAGCGCGGGTCGTTCACCCCGGCGCTGATGTACACCGGCACCCGCACCTGCTCGACGTAGGTCAACGGCGAGGAGGCGGTGAAGCGCTCCGGCACCTCCTCCGGGGTGCCGCCGAAGAGCGTGCGGTCCAGCGACTTCAGCGCCTCCATCTCGTCGGCGTACGCGGTGTGGTAGTCCGCGACCGGCACGGCGGCGACGCCCAGCGACCAGCTCCCGGGCTGCACGCCCAGGCCGAGCAGGGTCAGGTAGCCGCCCCAGCTGCCGCCGGTGAGCACCAGCCGCGCCGGGTCGGCCAGGCCGCTGGAGACCGCCCACTCCCGGACGGCCGCGATGTCCTCCAGCTCGATCAGGCCGACCCGCTCGTGCAGCGCGTCGGTCCAGGCCTGGCCGTAGCCGGTCGAGCCGCGGTAGTTGACCCGGACCACCGCGAAGCCGTGGTCCAGCCAGGCGGCCGGACCGGCCGCGAACGAGTCGCTGTCGTGGTGGGTCGGGCCGCCGTGGACCTCGAAGACGGTCGGGTACGGGCCGGGGCCGGCCGTCGACGGGCGCTGCACCAGGGCGTGCACCCGCCCGCCGGGCCCGTCCACCCAGACGTCCTCGACCGGTACGGAGCCGGGCGGCACCGGGCCGGGCGCCCGCAGCACGACCTCGCCTGCGGTGGAGCGGACGGCGGACGGCTCGGCGGCCGAGGACCACAGGTACTCGACGGTGCCGTCCGGTCGGGCGGTGGCGCCGCCGACCGTGCCGCGCGGGGTCTCCAGACGGGTCAGCCGGCCGTCCGCGAGGGAGTACGTGAACAGCTCGCTGCGCGCCTCGTACTCGTGCTCGACCAGCAGGGCCCCGGCGCCCGGGCGCCACTGCGCGGAGACGTCGCCGGGCAGCTCGCGGCCCTGCTCGTCGCGCAGCGGGAGGGCGGTCTCGGCGCCGGTGGCGACGTCCCAGATCATCGGCTCCCAGCGGCCGGTGCGCTGGTGCGCGACCAGCAGGCGGGTGTCGCCCTCGACCGGGGCGAAGCCCAGGCAGGCGACGCCGCGCGGCTCGTCCCGGCCGGTGACCTCGTCCAGTTCGGCGACGGTCTCGACGGCGTCACCGGTCAGCCGGACCACGCGGATCGCCGAGTGCATCGCGTCGCCGTGCTCGGTGTGGTCGATGGCGAGCAGGGTGGCGTCGTGGCTGAGGTCGCCGACGCCGCCGTACTCCTCGTGCCGGTAGATCTCGACCGGTTCGGCCGCGCCCGGGCGGCGCAGGTGCAGGGTGGTGCCGTCCTCGTCGGTGGACCGGCCGACGACCACCGTGCCGTCCCGGCCCAGGGCCAGGCCCGCCGAGTAGGAGGCGGCGAGGCCGGGCACGGCCTCCTCGTCCGGGCCGCCCGCGAAGGGCTGGCGGCGCCAGACCCCGAACTCGTCGCCGTCCTGGTCGTCGAACCACCAGACCCAGGCGCCGTCCGGGGACAGCTCGGCGTCGGTGGTGCCGTTCGGGCGGTCGGTGACCCGGCGGTGGGCGCCGGTGGTCCGGTCCCAGGCGTAGACCTCGTAGGTGCCGGTCGAGTTGGACACGTACAGCGCCCGGTCGGGGGCGTCCTCGGCCCAGTCGGGCAGCGACACCCGGGCCGCCCTGAACCGCTGCTCCCACGCCGGTACGGCGCTCTTCTCCTCGCTCATCCGACCATCCAACCCGATCGGGGGGAGGGAACGGAACGGACCGGTCGGGGTTCACCCCCGCCGGTCCTTCGCTGTGGCGGTGTCCGCGAGCCGCCGTGCGGTGGCGTTCGCGAGTCGCGCCGCGGTGTTCACGAGTCGCCCGCGGTGTTCACGAACGGCGCGGCAGCAGCCGGACCAGTCCCACCAGCACCAGCTCCAGTACCGCCAGCGCCGTCACGCTGCGGCCGAAGGCGGCGGTCGGTTCGGCGGCGCCGTAGTAGACCAGGCCGATCAGCGCGATCCCGACCGCGCCGCCGACCTGCTGCACCGTGGCCACCACCCCGGCGGCCGCCCCGGCCAGCTCCGGCTCGACGGCGGCCAGGGCGACGGTGGTGACCGGGGCCATCACCAGGCCCATGCCCAGACCGTCGACGAACAGCCCGGGCGCCAGCCACCAGACGCTGCCGTCCGCCGTGAGGTGGGCGGTGAGCGCGAGCAGGCCCAGCCCGAGGGCCATCAGCAGGCCGCCGACGGTGATCGTGCGGGGCTCGCCGAGGCGGGCGGTGATCCGGTGGGTGGCGTTCGAGGTGAGCAGGTAGCCCAGGCCGATCGCGGTGAACACCAGCCCGGCGCCGAGCGCGTCCAGCCCGCGGCCCAGCTGCAGGTGCAGGGCGAGCACCAGGAAGAAGGAGGCCTGGCCGAGCCAGAAGACCAGCTGGGCGAGCAGTCCGGTGCGGAAGGCGCGGCTGCGGAACAGCCGGGTGTCGACCAGCGGCATGCCGGTCCGGGTGGTGCGGTGCTGGTGGACGGCGAAGGCGGTGAGCAGGACGGCCGAGCCGGCGAGGCAGAGCACCGTCCACAGCGGCCAGTCGAGGCCCGGGCCCTGGATCAGCGGCAGCACCAGGGCGGTCAGCGCGAGCGTCACCAGCAGGACCCCGACCGGGTCCAGCCCCGGCCGCTGCGGGGCGCGCGACTCGGGCAGGCAGCGGCGGACGGCGGCCAGCGCGGCCAGACCGATCGGCAGGTTGATCAGGAAGCAGCTGCGCCAGCCGAGGCCGAGGAGGTCCGCGCGGATCAGCAGCCCGCCGATCAGCTGGCCGAACACCGCGCCCACACCCATGGTCAGCCCGTACCGGGCGAAGGCCCGGGCCTGGGCGGCGCCGGCGAACGCGGTCCGCAGGATCGCCAGCACCTGCGGGCCCATCAGCGCGGCCGCCAGGCCCTGCACGACCCGGGCGCCGACCAGCGCGCCGGCGGTCGGGGCGAGGCCGCAGCCCGCCGATGCGAGGGTGAACAGGGCCAGGCCGAGCGCGAACACCCGGCGGCGGCCGTACCGGTCGCCGAGCCGGCCGGCCGTGACCAGCCCGACCGCGAGGGCCAGGCCGAACCCGGCCATCACCCACTGGACCACCGCCGGGCCCGCGCCCAGATCGGCCTGGACGGAGGGGACGGCGACGTTGACGACGAAGGTGTCGAGGGCGGTCATGAAGGTGGCGGTCAGGACGACCGGCAGCAGGCCCCTGGGGGCGGCCGAGGCGGCCTGGGCGGCTTGTTCGGCCTGGTCGGTCTGTCTGGCCTGGTCGGCCGCGGCGGGGCGGCGGGTGTCCAGCGCGGTGCTCATCTCGGGCTCTCCTCCGGGGGTGCGGGGGTGCGGGGCGCCGCACCCCCGCAGCGGCGCCCCCGTCTCGTTCCGTCCCGTACTGCTCTGGTCCGCTCCGTACGGGCTCAGGCGCCCGGCACGCGGTCCAGGAACCCGTGCACGGTGCCGATCCGCCCCTCCGGGGTGGCCGCCAGCACGTCGAAGCCGATCACCACCGGCTCGGCGCCGGCCGGGCCGAGGTTCCAGGTGAACCGGGCGATGTCGTGGTGGGCGTCCACCGGCCCGAGGGTGAACTCCAGCCCCGGGAACTGGGCCTGGGCCGCACCGATCAGCGCGTCGATCGCGTCCCGGCCGACGACGGCGGCCAGCGGGTCGGTGTAGCGGCCGTCCTCCGCCCACACCTCGTCGATCAGCTTGCGGCGGGCGGCCGGGTCGGTCTCGTTCCACACCGCGAGGTAGCGCTCGGCGAGCTGCTGGAGGGTGGCGGCGGTGATCTCAGTCATGGTCATCTCCCGTGTTCCGGTGGGCGGTTGGCGGGCCGTTCCCGCTGCTCACAAAGGTAGGGACGGGCGTCCGCAGGCGAATCCGTCACGGATCGGCATGGGGGTACGTAGGTATCGGCCGGGCCTGCTTGGGCATCCGTCCGGCCCGCGTGGCCGTGTGAGCCGTGTGAGCCGTGTGGGCCATTGGGCCGGAGCGCCGGTGGCCGGCTCGATAGGGTCGGGGCATGCTGTACGGGAGGGAACACGAACAGGTCGCCGTGGACGCCTTGTTGGCGCGGGCGCGGGACGGACACAGCGGCGCACTGCTGCTCCGGGGCGAGGCGGGGATCGGCAAGACCGCCCTGCTGGACGACGCCGTCGCCCGGGCCGGGGAGGCGTTCCGGGTGGTCCGGGCGGCCGGTGTCGAGTACGAGGCCGAACTGCCCTTCGCCGGGCTCAGCCTGCTGCTGGCGCCCGCCCTGGACCGGCTGGACGTCCTGCCCGGTCCGCAACGCCGGGCCCTGGAGCAGGCGTTCGGGCTCGGCGACGCTCCGCCCCGGGCGCCGCAGCCGTCCGGCACGTCCACCGACCGACTCCTGGTCGGCCTCGCCACCCTCGGACTGCTCGCCGAACTCGCCACCGACCGGCCGCTGTTGTGCGTACTCGATGACGTGCAGTGGCTGGATCGGGCCTCCCTGGACGCCGTGCTGCTGGCCGCCCGGCGGCTCCAGGCCGAGGGCGTGGCCCTGCTGCTGGCCGCCCGCACCGAGCCCGGCGCTCCCGCCGAACGCCGACTCGGCCTGCCCGAACTGCGGGTGACCGGCCTGGCGGAGGCCGACGCCACCCTGCTGCTCACCGAACGGGCCGGCCCCGACCTGCCCGCCGCCGTCCGGGACCGGCTGCTCGCCGAAGCCGCCGGCAACCCCCTCGCGCTGACCGAACTCCCGGTCACCACCGGCCCGCAGGCGAACACGGCGGGGGGCCTGCCGCTCACCAGCCGGCTGCTGATCGCCTTCCACGGCCAGGTCACCGGCCTGCCCCCGGCCACCCAGACCCTGCTCCTGGTCGCCGCCGCCGAGGAGAGCGGCGACCTGGACGTCCTGCTGCCCGCCGCGGCCGCGCTCGGCGTCGGCGCCGAACACCTCACCCCCGCCGAGGAGTCGGGCCTGGTCACGGTGACCGCGGACCGCCGGATCGCCTTCCGCCACCCGCTGCTGCGCTCCGCACTCCTCCAGCGCGCCCCGCACCACCAGCGGCTGACGGTCCACCGGGCCATCGCCGCGGCCCTGCCCGAGGGCGACCGCCGCACCTGGCACCTCGCCCTCGCCGCCACCGCCCCCGACGCCGAGCTCGCCGACGCGCTGGAGCGCACCGCCGTCCGCACCGGACACCGGGGCGGTCACGGCGGCGCGGCCGCGTACGAACGCGCCGCCCGGCTCACCCCCGACCGCGACGGGGCCACCCGCCGCCTCGTCCTGGCCGCCGAAGCCGCCACCGAGGAAGGCGAGTTGGCGCGCGCCGAGGCCCTCGCCGACGAGGCCGGGGCTCGTACCGACAGCGTCCTCGCACACGCCCTGCTGGACCACGTCCGGGCCGTCGCCCACTTCTGGCGCGGCTCCTACCCGGCCGCCTATCGCCTGTTGCTCGACGCCGCCCTCGCCCTCGCCGCGGAGCAGGCGACCGCAGAGCAGACCGCCGCGGAGCAGACCGCCGCCGAGCAGACCACCGCACCCGACCCGGCCGAGGCCGTCGATCCCGCACACGCCACCCGGATGCTGCTGCAGGCCTTCCACGCCGCCTGGTACGCGGGGGAGGAGCCGGTGGCCGACGTCCTGGACCGGCTCGCCGCCCTCCAGCTGCCCGCCGACGACCCCGTCGCCCCGCTCGCCCGCTACCTGCCCGCCGCCGTCCTCCCGGCCCTCGGCCGACCCGTCGCCGCGCCGCCCCCGGCTCGGGAGGCCGTCGAGGCGGCCCGCCGGGCGGGCGCCGAGAGCCCCGCCGACCTGGTCCAACTCTGCGGCGCCACACTCGTCCTCGGCCGCGACGAGGAGACCCTCGACCTCGGCGGCGAACTCGTCGCCGAGGCCCGCGCCAAGGGCACCCTCGGGGTGATGCCCACCCTGCAGTTCTTCCTCGCCGAGGCCGAGCTCTTCCACGGCCGCCACGCCGACGCCGAACTCACCGCCACCGAGGCCCTCGTCCTCGCCCAGGACACCGGCCAGCACCAGTGGGTCAGCCAACTCAGCGCCCTGCTCGCCTACCTGGCCGCCCTCGACGGCCGCACCGAACGCTGCACCGAACTGGCCACCACCGCCCTCGCCACCACCGGCCCGCAGACCGCGGCCCCCGCCGCCGGCCGCCCCTGGGCCCACTGGGCGCTCGCCCTGCTCGACCTCGGCCAGGGCCGCGCCGCCGGCACCGCCGACCGCCTGCTCACCCTCACCACCGGTCCGCACCGCCACCACGTCAGCGCCACCCGGGCCGTCCCCGACCTGGTCGAGGCCGTCGTCCGCCTCGGCGCCCCGGACCGCGCCGCCGAACCCTACGAGCGCTTCGCCCGCTGGACCGCCGCCGCCGACCGCCCCTGGGCCGAGGCGCTACGCCTGCGCTGCCAGGCCCTGCTCGGCCCCGACGAACTCGCCGAACCCGCCTACCTCGCGGCCCTCGACCTGCACGCCACCACCGACCGCCCCTTCGAACACGCCCGCACCGCCCTCCTCTACGGCGAATGGCTCCGCCGCACCCGCCGCCGCACCGACGCCCGCCCCCACCTCACCGCGGCCCTGGAAACCTTCGACCGTCTCGCCGCCCACCCCTGGTCCACCCGCGCCCGCACCGAACTCTCCGCCACCGGCACCCCCGCCACCCCCCTCTCACCCCCGTCCGCCACTTCCCCCCTCACCCCTCAAGAACTCCAGATCACCCGCCTCGCCGCCCAGGGCCTCACCAACCGCGACATCGCCGCCCAACTCTTTCTCAGCCCCCGCACCGTCGCCCACCACCTCTACAAGGCCTACCCCAAACTCGGCATCACCTCCCGCACCGCCCTCCCCACCACCCTCTAACCAGCGCGGCCCGCCCCGGGGCCCTGCCGAACCCTCGGCGGGACCCCGGTTCCGGGCTCCTCCCAAGAGAGCCCGGAAAAGCAGTCAGGGCCGATGTCCCTTGCGAGACACCGGCCCTGAGCTGGTGTCACTGCATCGAGGTGGCGGGATCTGAGCCCACGGCCGCTTCGCCCCGGAGCAACCCGGGCACCCGTCCGACCTTGGCGCGCAGTGCCGCTGACCTGCCCAAAAGGTCCGCGAGCGTTCGCGGTCGTCCGCCGAAGTGCGCACTCGTTGTAGCGCAGCTAGACACTCACGCCGTACGTTCTCTCGGTGCCGTTGATGAGGGCGCCCATATACGGGTCGCTAGGACCTCAGGTGGGGCCGATGGGTGGGTCAGCGCCACTCCAGGGGGACGTCGACGTAGCCGAGGGAAGTCGCGGCCTCGTCAGGAGTGATCTGCTGGGGCTGGGCGCCAGGGGTCAGGTCGGTAATGAATGCGGTCTCCTGCTTTCCCTCGACGGAACGGAACAGGAGCTTCTTGCCGTCGGCGGAGACGACCTTCGGGAGGTTCTTCCGGTCGGTGGCCGGGAGTAGGACGGGGCCGGCGGCGTCCTTTGCGTTCTCGTAGTCGTTGGGGTGCATCCGGTCGACGTCGAGGGTCCACAGGTTGTTCTTGTACGGCGGCTTCACGTCTCCCAGCGTGGCGGGGGCGCAGAGCAGGGTGTGGTTGTCGACCCACCCGGACGGCCGGCATTCCATGTCCTTGATCTTGCCTGCGGAACCGTTCGCCTTCAGGGCGCCGTTCGCGGTCACAGTCACCACGTTCTGGCCTTCGCCGTCGACGTAGCCGACCGCGCGTTTTCCGTCCGGACTGAAGTACACGCTCCCTCCCGTCACGCCGTGCATCGGGATGCCGCCGAGCGACAGGTCGAGGTCTCCGAATCCGGCGCTCGGTCCCGACCACTGCTCCGTCAATCGGTGGTCGGTGGACAGGTCACGGCTGGCGATGTGGTCCTGCCCGTTCGGGTCGCGGTACGTGAACCAGACACTCCCGCTGTCGGGGGCGAAGAGGGCGTCCTTCTCCTTGGGTAGGCTGGTGAAGCCGGAGGGTGTACCGGTGAGATCGGTGAAGTGGCCGGTGAGATCGACGTAGCCGACGTGGCTCGCGCCGGTCTTGTCGTCGGCAGTAACGATCGCGAGCCGGCTGAAGTCGTGGTCGAAGAGCTGCCGGATGCGCGGACCGAAGGCGGAGTCGGAGGACTCCTCCCCGCTGCTCCCGGGATTCGGGAAGTTCCCCGCACACAACTCCTGAAGGGCGCTCAGCCTGTCCCCCTGTCGTGAGCCGACCACCGCCGCAGTGGGCAGGGTGAATTCGACCGAGGCCACCGTTTTCCAGCTGCTGGGGTCGAATCCGTGCACCCAGACCTTCGCCGGCCGGGAGGCGGGCACCGTGCAGCCCGCACTGATCACGAGGTCGTGGTCACGGAAGGTCGCGTTCGTGGCGGTCGGCGGCGCCTGCGGTGAAGCCTGGGTAGAGGCTGCGCCGGGGCTTCCCGAGGTGCTGGCGGACTGCTGCCCGGAACTTCCACAGCCAGTGGCCAGCGGAAGCAGCAGGGCAGCCGCTGCCACGAGCCGCCGCCTGCTCCGTCCGTTCCCCATCACGACCATCGAGACCCCCATCGTTCTGTGACCACACGTCAGAAGCTGACGGCAAAGACGGTCAAAGGATCTCAGACTCCAGTGCGGCCGTGTCGTTGATCGCCTGAGGAAGCGGAGGCGAGATCGTGAGCACGCCATCTTGGTTGCTTGCTGTTGGAGACCCGGAACACGCGTAGGGGACCGCCGGGGACGGAGGGCCCCTACGCGTGTTCCGGCGGGGACGGCGGTTGAACGGCTCGCCTCCCGGCGCAGCCGTCCCGCGGCGGTCAGCCCGCCCCCGCCGATCCACGGACCGCCCGTTCAGCATCCTCGGACTACCGAAAGGCTGGCGGAGGGCATAGCAGCGGAGTACAGCAACCGCCGCAACAGGCACCGACCTTCCCCACACTCCACGGGCCGGCTGACCACTCAGCAGGCCCCGCGACCACCCTGCCAATAGTTCGCATCGAGGGGGTCAGAGGTTCAACTCCCCAGAGGTTCAACTGGTTTCGGTCAGAGCTGATCAAGGGGGACCGCACTCGGCGGGTGGCTGTACCCGTAGCAGACGCAAGAGCCCGACCGCTGGCGACGGGGGATGCGCAAGCGATCGGGCTACGCAAGCGTAGCAAGGCCGTCCTGTTGGCGGGAGCCTGCTGCAGGCCTGCGGCGCTGGCGCGTGATCGATATCACGCCGTCAATAGTCGCACGGAGGGTCGTACGGAAGCCGGGGCAGGTACTCCTGCCACTTCTCCGGTGTCAGCACTCCCCGAGTGGTCGAGCAGATATGACCGATCGCCGCGTCGACGTCCAGGTTCCACAGCCGCAGGGTGTCGGCACCGCTCGATACGCCGAGCAGGTGGCTCTTGGGGCTGAACGACAGGAAGTTGCCCCTCTTGGCGTTCGGGCTGATCGACTGTCCGATGGCCGTGGCCTCGGTCGGGTGGGCGACGTTCCAGAGGCGGACCGTGTTGTCGTTGCCGCCGCTGGCCAGGGTGTGGCCGTCTTGACTGAACGTCAGTGAGGCGACCGCCTCGGTGTGGCCGGTGAGTGGGGAGCCCAGTGGCCTTGCCCCGACGGGGTCGGAGGTGTTCCAGAGGCGGACTGTGTCGTCGTTGCTGCCGCTGGCCAGCGTATGGCCGTCCGGGCTGTAGGCGAGCACGTTGACGGGGCCGAGGTGGCCGCTCAGGGGCGCGCCGAGTTGGGTGACGTGACGGGAGTCGGTCACGTTCCACTGTCGGATGGTGGTGTCCGCGCTGCCGCTGGCCAGCGTACGGCCGTCGGGGCTGAAGACGAGGGCGTTGACGTACCCGGTGTGACCGGTGAGGGGGGCGCCGATGGGGAGGAGGCGGGACGGGTCGGCGGCGTTCCACAGCTGGATGGTCCGGTCGTCGTAGGCGGTCGCGAGCATGTGCCCGTCCGGGCTGAAGGCCAGCGCGTCGGGGCCGGCGAACCGCGTGCGGAGTGCGACGGGCGGGCCGTCGGGGACGGGGTGGGCCGGGTCGGAGACGTTCCACAACTGCACCGACTCTGCGGTGTTGTCTCCCGTCAGCATCGCGAGGGTGCTGCCGTCAGGGGAGAACACCAGCGACCGTGGGGAGCCGCCCCCGGGTGTGAAGGGTTCGCCCAGCGCCACTGGCCGGCCGGGCGTCTCCACGTTCCACAGTCGGACCCTGCCGTCGCCTGCGGCCGTGGCCAACACCCGTCCGTCCGGGCAGAACGCACCGATACGGCCGATCATGTCCAACGTCGGGATCGACCACAGGCGGACCTTGCTGTCACCGTTCCCGGTGGCGAGCGTCCGGCCATCAGGGCTGATGCCGAGCGCGTACATCTCACCGCTGCCGCCGGCGAGCGGCTCGCCGACCCGGGACGGGTACGCCGGGTCGCTGACGTTCCACAGGCTCGCCGTGCTGTCCGCGCTGGCGGCAGCGAGCATGGTTCCGTCCGGGCTGAAAGCCACCGACCAGACGGGGCCGGTGTGGCCGGTGAGCGGCGCGCCGAGCGCTGCCGCGTGACGTGGGTCGGCCACGTTCCACAGCCTGATGGTGTCGTCCGCACTGCCGCTGGCGAGTGTCCCGCCGTCGGAGCTGAACGCCACGGAGTGCACGGTGGCCGTGTGCCCGGTCAGCACGGTGTCGATCGGCGTCGGACGGCTGGGATCGGCCATGTCCCAGAGCCGGATCGCGGCGTCGTCGCCACCCGCGGCCAGCGTGCGCCCGTCGGGGCTGAACGCCACGGAGCGTACGGCGGCGGTGGATCCGGTCAGGGTGCCGAGCGTCTTCGGCCGACCAGGGTCGGTCATGTCCCACAGGCGGACGGTGTGATCCTCGTCGGCGGAGGCCAGTGTGCGGCCGTCCGGGCTGAAGGCGAGCAGGTAGATCGTGCCGTCATGGCCGGTCAAGGGCCCGTCGATCGGACGTGGGCGACTCGGATCCCGTACGTCCCACAATCGGATCGTGCCGTCGTCCGAGGCACTGGCGAGGGTGTGGCCGTCCGGGCTGAAGACCGCGGTGCTCACCCAACTCGCGTGACCAGTAAGGGGTTTGCCCAGGGGGATGGGGTGGGTTCGGTCCGCCACGTTCCACAGCCGTACGGTGTGGTCGTAGCTGGCGGTGGCGAGGGTCCGCCCGTCCGGGCTGAACGAGGTGAGGTAGACGGCGCCGGTGTGGCCGAGGAGGGGCGTGGCCAGCGGCGCATTCACGATCGAGATGATCCGATTGTTCGTGCTCTCGTCCTTCGGCCGCAGGCGGTGGGCCACCAGGTCGAGTTGGGCGGACAACGACGGATCGGTGTACTGGACGCGGTCGGCCTCGGCGAGCACCTGGTCGAAGACAGCGTCGTCGCGCTGCTGCCACGCCAGCACCGCCGCGCCGACGGCCAACATGGCGAGGACGACCAGAGCCGACACGGCACCCCGGCGCACCCGGACCGTACGCTTGTGCAGGCTGACCGAGGCGGCCAGGAACTCCACCGCGCTGCGGGTCAGGAAGGTGTCACCGGCGGATTTCGCCCAGCCGTAGGCCTGGTCGAGGCGGGACCCCCGGTAGAGCAGCGACGAGTCCCGATGCGAGCCTTCCCAGGCCCGGCCGTCCTCCTCCAGGCGCTGGCGCAGCAGGTTGCCGTTCCGGTCTTCGTCGATCCAGTCGCGCAGGCGAGGCCAGGCGTGCAGCAGCGCTTCATGGGTGATTTCCGCCGTCTCCGCGTCCAGCGTCACCAGCCGCGCCCGCACGAGTGCTTCGAGCGACTCCTCCGTCTTGCCGGGGTCCGTCGACTCCTCGGCCAACTGCCGCCGCGTTGCGCGCCTACGGGTGGCCTGGGTGTCCTCGCCCAGCCGGACCAGACGCAGTAGGAGCAGCCTCGCGGCGGTACGCGCCGCCGGATCAAGACCGGACCACGCCTGCTCGGCGGTTGCGGCCACCGCCCCCTGGATCCCGCCCGCCGCCCGGTAGCCGGCCAGCGTCAGCCGCCCCGCCTTCCGCCGCTGCCAGGTCGCCAGCAGAGCATGTGAGAGCAACGGCAATACCCCCGCGTTGTGCGCCCCGCGGGGTCCATCGGCACCCACTTCCCGGACGATGAGCTCCGCCAGCCCCGGCTCAAGCTCCAGTCCTACGGCCTTGGCCGGACCGGTCACCGCCTCGCGCAGCTCAGTGGTGGTCAGCGGCCCGAGCACCATGTGGCGGTGTTGAAGCGCGTCGGCCAGTTCGGGATGGCTGAGGCACTGCTCGTAGAAGTCGGCGCGTATGCCGAGGACGACAAGCACCGGGGCGTGCTCGCCCGGCTCTGCGGGCGAGCACGCGGCGTGGAGGACCTGAATGAAGAGGCGCCTGCGCACTTCGTCGGAGTGGAGGGTGAATGCCTCCTCGAACTGGTCCACGATCACGACCGGACGGGTTGCGGAGTCGGCCTCGCGATGGGCCCAGGCGGTGACGGCCCCTCGCACGGCACGCGCGAACTCGGGTGTGCCAGGTGCTACGGCAGCCGGTTCCTCTGGCGCCGACCCGTCCATGGCCGCGACGACGCCGGCGAGCTCGGGGATACGACGGGTCAGCTCGGCGAGAGGATCGACGCCCGGCACGAGTTGCACTACGGGACCAGCCTGCCCGCTCCCCTTCCCCAGCGCATTGCTCTGCAAGGCGGGCACGAGACCGGCATGGAGGAGGGAGGACTTGCCGGCCCCCGAAGCGCCCACGAGCATGACCAGGCCACCCGTCCGCTCTGCCGCGCGGAGCAGGGCGACGAGGGTGTCCGTGCTCCGTTCACGGCCGAAGAACCATCGGGCATCCTGCTGACGGTAGGAAGCGAGCCCCCGGTACGGACACACGCCGCCGGTGATGACGGCCGGCGTTTCGCCACGGGCCCGTTCGTCCGCTAGCGCCTCCGCCCCTGCCTCCGCGGATGCGGTGGTCCGGTCTCCGGCCGGATCGGCCACCGCCCGTTCCCACAGGGACTGCCACCGGGCGACGTCGTATAGGCCTGCGGACACGGGCACAGGCCGCGAACGCCGGGCCTCGGGGATCAGGATGTGCAGGACGGCGGAGAGGGCGGCGAACTGGGCAGGCACGTTCCTGGCCCGTCGCCAGTCACTGATCCGCTGGGCCGACACCCGCACGGGCAGCCCGCGTTCGTCGACCCGCTGCAGCCGGACGACCCCCTCGGACACGCGCTTGAGTGGAGGGTTGCCTGCCTCCTTGTACAGCAGCGCGAGCTGTTCGGCGAAGGCAGCGCGTGCCCCTGTGTCGGGAGCCAATGCCTCTCCCTCCTCACTTCCCCCGCCGTCGGACGTCCGGACCGGAAAACCCACTTTATCTACCTGACCTGCGGCTAAGCACCGATCGGACGCCAGCACCCTCCTCGGCGTGCGCCCCGACTGGCACGATCGGAATGCGTCGTCCGGACAGGCCCCAGGCCCAGTGCTCGGAGACCGCCCACGAGGCCGCCGCATGGTCCGGTACCGGTCCCCACAGGGGAGGGACCGGTGCCGAACCCTGCGGCGTCGAAAAGCGGGTCGGGCTGGATGCTGATTGCTCAGCAGCCGACCCGGCCTCACATTTCCCTGCCGGGATGGTGGGCGTCGACCTCGTAGCCGCTTCGTCCCGAATAAGGCCCTGGATCATGCACTGCCCAGGCCGTGGAGGCTCGGGCACTTGCTCGGACTGTCATGCACCGCCGGGCAGCCCAGCTGCGCGGCAGGGTGATCTCGCGAACCGGCCCTGCAGCTACCGCTCAACTGCGTAGCCCAGCCTGGGGTGCCCGGGCAGCCCGTGGGTTCCGTCCGCGTGACGGATGGAACCCAGACGGCTGCGTCAGGTGCCAGGGGCATGTATTCCGTGCGCGCCCTTCTGCACGTGTGCTCGGGATGCTCTCTCTCAGCTCTGGTTGCGATTCGAGCTTCCTCTCGGAGGTGGCAAGAGCAGGTCTCGTTCCGGGTGGCTCTCGCCGCTGACCTTGCCCTGGACGCCGAGGTCCTGGCGGGCGGCGTCGTGGAACTCGTTGATGGTGCCGAAGACGGCGCGGTTGCGGGTGCGCCACTCGTCGAGTGTGCCGTGGACCTTGCCGCCGGCCTGCCAGTCGACTTCGAGGGCTGCCGCGTTGAGCCGGTGCGCGGCTTCTACGACCTCGTCGCCGCCGAGGAGCATGATGCGTTCGAAGGCGCGGCCACGCTGCCAGCCGGCATCCGCCAGCTCCGTGGTGAGCTCGTGCTCGCCCTTGGGGCTCGCGTGGACGCCCTCCTTGTGCTCGTAGAGCTGGACGGCGAGGAAGACGCACGACCTGATCTTGTCGATGTAGCCCTCGTACGCGTTGAGCTTCTTCTCGTCCCACCGAGTCAGCAGCTCGTGTTGTTTCCGACGCCGCTCCATCGCGTGGTTGGTGAGGTGCGTCGTCAGTGCACCCGTGAGGACGGCTGCGATCGTCACAATCTGCTCGGCCGCGGCCAAGTCGCCCCCCCAGACATGCAGTTCTCTTGATGTCTTGAGGATTCTAGGAGTTGGACGGGATGCGTGGCCCTGCCAATGGCTGACTTGCCGCATGTCTGGTGGTGCGCGCTGTGGCAGCAGGCTGAGATCGAGCAGCTGGCGGTGTGGGCATGGCACCGGGACTTCATTGAGTGCGGCCTCGGTCGGCCAGGCCACCCCATCCCTGAAGCGCTGATCACGGATGAGCCCGGACACCTCTCGGTCCTGGAGAGGTGTCCGGGCTCTTGCCGTTCCGGCCGCGAGACGAAATGCTCAGGCCCCGTCGGGGTACTGCCACGCCAGACCCGCAAGCAGCTCTGCCCTGGCTTCGATGACCGTCATCCGGGCCTCGCGCTCGGCGCTGTCGACGTGCGCGGCCTGGCTGGTCACCTGGCCGGGCCACTTTCGGTAGTGCAGGCCGACCTCCGGGGAGAACCAGCCACGGCTCACTGCGCTGAGTGCGAGGAGGAGACCGGTGTCCTCGGAGGCGGGGAGGGCCATCCAGGCGCCGAGGGCGAGCAGCAGGTCGCGCCGGATGCAGAGCGTCGCCGGGTGGACCTGGGCGCGGTAGTCGTGAGCCTTCCAGTGCTCCAGGACGGCACCGCGCTCGATGGGGCCGGCGGGCGGGTCTTGGTCGAAGCCGACGAACGAGCCGTCCGGGAGCAGGTCAAGGACGCGCGAGGTCGTCCAGCCGATCTCGGGGTTCGAGGTGAGCGCGGCGATATCGCGCGCGAGGGCGCCGGGGGCCAGCTGGTCGTCAGCGTCCAGCACCTTGACGTACTCGCCCTCGGCTCGGGCCATCGCCATGGTCCGAGCCATGCCCGCACCGCCGGGTCGGCCCTGGCGGAAGCTGATCCGGATGTCGTCGGGGACGTAAGGCGCGACCTGGTCGCTCCTGCCGTCTTCCTGGATCAGCCAGAGCCAGTCCCAGCCCTCCGGTAGTTCCTGCTCGCAGAGCGACTTGTAGGCGTCCGGCAGAAACGACGCGGCCGGCGGGTGGACGGCGGTGACGATGATGATGCGCCGCTGCACGGCCCTCACCACCTTTCCAGTCGAGTGGTGAAGGTCAGCTCCGTGCGGTCGCCCGGGAGGGTGACGTCAGCGATGTCCACGACGCGCCCGTCGACGTCGATGGAGGTCTTCCGCAGCACCAGGACGGCGGTGCCGGGCGGCAACTCCAGTTCCTCGGTCTCCTCGGCCGTCGGTGGCCGAGCGGTGACGCGCTCGATGACCCGGTCGACCTCGATGTCGACTGTGTGGAGCTGGTTCTGCGTCCCGCCCGGCCAGGGTTCCTTCGTGGCGTCCAGAAGGTCGGGGTTGCCCGCGATCATGTCGTGGACCAGGTACGAACGGGTGAGGTTGAAGGGAGTCGATTCCGTGCGGTAGCGCGTCCGGAAGGTTCGCTCCAGCAGAGTCGTTCCTTCTGCCACTTCGAAGGCGGCGGCCCACTCCGCATCTGCGGTGATCTGCCGGTACTCCGCATCGAAGACCAGGTCGTTCAGCTCCAGACCGGTGTCGCGCTCCGTCGCGCCGGTCTGCTGGCGCTCCGTCAGCGAGCCGCGTGCGCGGTTCTTCTCCCACTGGTGCCGGTCGTTGCTGCGCTGCACGAGTTTGCGCGCCTTGCGGACGAAGTTGCCGCGGCCGTGCTGCTTCTCGATCAGCCCTTCGGCCTGGAGGAGGGCCAAGGCCTGGCGAATGGTCGGGAGGCTTTTGTTGAACCGCTCGACGAGGTTCGTCTCTGCCGGCAGCCGGTCGCCGGGCTTGAGTTCACCTGCCCGGATGAGCTGGCGGAGGTCGTCTGCGATGCGCTCGTACGCCTTCGCCATGGTGATCACCGTCCTAGTCGGCTAGCGGACACCAGCATACGAGTCCTTAAGAGGACTTGATGAGTTGGGGTGGCGCAGCTCATAGTCTTGGATAACTCCTAAAGAGGACCTGAGGACAGGATCTCTTGAAGAGTTGCGGGCGGCTGGGCACGGTGGCCGGTGCTGCTGATCAGGCCGACGGCGGCGTCGTGGTGATCCATCTCTCTGGAGGGGACCTGCGCCAGGTCCAGCGGTACGACCTGGAGCTTGTGGGCCGCCGGCCCGAGCCGACGACGGCCGGCGGGAGTGTGGCGTCGTGGGGTGTCCACAGTGTCGCCTTCGTGGTGGCGACACTCGGCGGCGGCGCCGAGCTGGCCTCCGGCGGCGGCTGGCTGTTGGCCTTCCTAGTCGGCCTCGGCGCCTCTTCTGCCGTCATGACGGCCTTCCAGGTCGTGCAGCGGATGGCCGCCCCGCGGCGCATCCACGTCTGACCGATCCGTTGCCAGCGGCGGCGGTCGACGGATCGAGGAAGCCCGCTGCCCTGGCTGAAGATCCCGAAGGTGCTGACCGACGAGCGGATGGGCCACCTCGACGGCTCTGTGGGGGCCCGCTACTCCCACGTCACGCAGGAGATGCGCGACGAACTCATGGAAGGCCTGACCCGGATCTGGGAGGAGGCGCTCGCCACCCGTCGGCGGATGTGCCCCCGCTCACCTGTGGCTGTGCTCGACGCCTTGCTGAGGGGGAGTCAGTAGAAGTCGCGCCGGAGCGGCCGCCCAAGATCCACTCCCCAGCTCACTCCCCAGCAGTCCCCACAAGCGTTGAGAAACCAGTCAGGGCCGGTGTCCCTTGCGGGACACCGGCCCTGAGCTGGTGTTACTGGGTCGGGGTGGCGGGATTTGAACCCACGGCCTCTTCGTCCCGAACGAAGCGCGCTACCAAGCTGCGCCACACCCCGGTCTTACTGTTTGTCGCTCCGTCTCCTTCGCGACGAGTAGAACTCTACCGGACGCACGCCGAGACACGAAATCCGGTTTCGGGCGGGCGTCCGGTCGGGGTCAGCGGGGGGCCGGGGTGAGGGTGAGGAGGGTGGCTTCCGGGGGGCAGGCGAAGCGGATCGGGGTGTAGCGGTTGGTGCCGCAGCCGGCGGAGACGTGGAGGTAGGAGCGGTGGCCGCCGGCCTGGTGGGTGGAGAGGCCCTTGACCCGGCGGGTGTCGAGGTCGCAGTTGGTGACCAGGGCGCCGTAGAAGGGGATGCAGAGCTGGCCGCCGTGGGTGTGGCCGGCGAGGATCAGCGGGTAGCGGTCGGCGGTGAAGGCGTCGAGGACGCGCAGGTAGGGCGCGTGGACGACGGCGAGGGAGAGGTCGGCGTCGGCGGAGGGGCCGCCGGTGACCGCGGCGTAGCGGTCGCGGCGGATGTGGGGGTCGTCGAGGCCGGTGAATTCGAGGTCGAGGCCGTTGAGGGTGAGCCGGCCGCGGGTGTTGGTGAGGTCGAGCCAGCCGGCCGCGTCGAAGCCGTCGCGGAGCTTCTCCCAGGGGTTGTGCACGGCGCCGCTGATGCCGCGGTTGCCGGTGCCGTCGGGGTTGTTCATGCCGTGGACGCCGCTGCGCATGGCCTGGAGGTAGCGGGCCGGGTTCTTGCGGGCCGGGCCGTAGTAGTCGTTGGACCCGAAGACGTAGACGCCGGGGAAGTCCATGAGCGGCCCGAGCGCGTCGAGGGTGGCGGGGACGCCGAGCGGGTCGGAGAGGTTGTCGCCGGTGTTGACGACCAGGTCGGGGCGGAGGCCGGCCAGGCTCTGCAGCCAGCGCTGCTTCTTGCCCTGTCCGCTCACCATGTGGATGTCGGACACCTGGAGGACCCGGAGCGGCTTGGCGCCCCGGGGCAGGACGGGGACCTCGACCCGGCGGAGCCGGAAGGCACGTACCTCGTACCCGACGGAGTAGGCGAGGCAGGCGGCGCCGGCGGCGGCGACACCGAGGGGAACGGAGTACAGCGGTCGCATCAGCCCATGCTCTCAGACGGTGGATCAGGTGGTGAACGTCCGGTGGGGCGGTCCGGACACGGCCGCGCTGGCCCTCGCCGGATCGGTGTCCCGTCGGGCGCGCAGGGCCCGGATCTTGTTGCGGTTGCCGCAGCGCTCCATGGAGCACCAGCGCCGCCGCCCCGGTCGGGAGGTGTCGACGAAGATCAGTCGGCAGTCGTGCGCCCCGCACTCCCGGATCCGGTCCGCGTACGGGCCGGTGAGCAGGGCGATGGCGTCCCGGGCGAGGGTGGAGACCAGCTGGGCCCCGTCGGCGGGGTGTTCCCAGGCCATGGTGGAGGCGGGCGCGATCTGCGGGACGAGCGGCGGGTGGGCGGCGGCCCGGTTGAGGACGGCGTGGTCCTCGGCGTCGCAGGCGCCGCCGGTGTCGCCGTGGGCGAGGGCGGTGGTCAGGCGCCAGAGGGCGTCGCGCAGGGTGCGGGCGGCGGCGAGCTGGTCGGCGGTGATCCGTACCGTCCCGACGGCCAGCCGCAGCCGGCACCGCGGGAGCCAGTCGGTGAGGTCGGACGGGTGGTGCAGCGCCTCCCACCGGGCGTGGGCGCCGGGGCCGCCGGTGGTGAGCAGTTCGAGGCAGAGGGCGCCGGGGTCGAAGTGGAAGCCGGTGCCGCCGGGGGTGGTGAGGAACAGGCCGGCGGCGGGTTCCGGTGCTCCGTCTCGCTCCGTCATGTAACCAGGGTAAGTGGTTACGCGTGGCCGGAGCGGCCGGAGGCGCCTGTCGAAGCGCCCGCCGGAGGCGCTTAATGGCAAGCGACGGAACGCCGCAGGTGGGAGACTCATGGCCATGACGACGCTCAAGGAGCAGCTGCACGAGGACCTCACGGCTGCCATCAAGGACCGGGACGAGCTGCGCTCGTCCACCATCCGGCTCACGCTGTCCGCCGTCACCAGCGAGGAGGTGGCGGGCAAGCAGAAGCGCGAGCTGTCCGACGCCGACGTGCTGAAGGTGATCACCCGCGAGGCGAAGAAGCGCCGGGAGGCGGCCGAGGCCTTCGACCAGGCCGGCCGGGTCGACCAGGCCGCGCGCGAGCGTGCCGAGGGCGAGCTGCTGGCGGGTTACCTGCCCAAGCAGCTCTCGGACGAGGAGCTGACCGCGATCGTCACCGCCGCCGTGGCCGAGAGCGGGGCGAGCGGCCCGCAGGGGATGGGCGCCGTGATGAAGCTGGTCAAGCCGAAGGTGGACGGTCTGGCCGACGGCGGTCGGGTGGCCGCGGCAGTGAAGGCCGCGCTGGCCTGAGCCGCGCCTGAGCCACGCCTGAGCTAGGCCCGAACAGCACGCCGAAGGGGCGCCCCCCGGAAGATCCGGAGGGCGCCCCTTCGCCGTCGTGCGGGGCCGGTCAGCCGTGTCGGCCGCCGTTCCCGTTGCCGTTCCCGCCCCCGCCGATCATGCCCGGCGGGAGGGTGAACCCTCCTCCTATCACCCCACCCGGCCCGTTCCCGTTCCCGTTCCCGTTGCCGCCCGGCGCCGGCGGCGGCGGGTTCTGGCCCGGCTGCTGCGGCGGCTGGGCGGCGTTGGGGTCGGGCGTCGGGCTGGTGCCCGGCGGGGGAGTGGCCGGCTGCGGGTCCGGGATGTTGGTGGTCTGGATGGGCTCCAGCGGCGAGCCCTTGAGCGCCTGGTTCATGGCCAGCTGCCAGATCGGGCCGGGGCCGTCGGCGCCGAACACCTCGTCGAAGTGCTTGCCGCCGATGTTGATGTTCTTCATCTTGACGCCGCCGGCCGGGCCGCCGAGCCAGACCGCGGTGGCCAGCGACGGGGTGTAGCCGTCGAACCAGGCGGCCTTCTTCTCGTCGGTGGTACCGGTCTTACCGGCGATCTTGCGGCCGTCGTCCAGGCCGAGGGCGGCCGCGGTGCCCTTCTCGGTGACGTTGAGCAGGACGGTGTTGAGCGAGTCCGCGGTCGACTCGGAGAAGGCCTGGCTGCACTGGGACTGCGGGACCTTGAGTTCCTTGCCGTCCACCGTGGTGATCTTGTTGATGGCGATCGGGGTGCAGTACTTGCCGCGCGCGGCGAAGGTGGCGTAGACGTTCGCCATGGTCAGCGGGGAGAGCTCCAGGGTGCCGAGGACCATCGAGGGCACCTCCTGGAACTGGTCGCCCTTGGCGGACTGGGTGATGCCCAGCTTGTTCGCCATCTGCTTCATCGCGCAGAGGCCGACCTGCTGCTCCATCTCCACGAAGTAGGTGTTGACGGAGAGCGCCATGGCCTGCTTGAGCTCGTACGGGCCGACCTCGCCGGTCGACTCGTTCTTCACCGTGGCCTTGGGCTTGTCGGTGTTCTTCCAGGTGCCGTTGCAGGTCGACATCTGGGGGTAGTCGATCTTGTTCTCGGACGGGAACGACTGGGTGTTCGACATGCCCGACTCCAGCGCCGCCGCGGCGAGGATCGGCTTGAAGGTCGAACCGGTCTGGAAGCCGTTGCCGCCGCCCATCGAGGAGTCGACGTTGAGGTTGACGACGGTCTGGTTCTTGTTCGGGTCCAGGCCGTACGGGCGGGTCTGGGCCATGGCGAGGATCTTGCCGGTGCCGGGCTCCATCATGGTCGCCGCGGCCGACACCTGGTCGGTCACGTTGACCTTCTTGGTGACGGCGTTCTGGGCGGCGGCCTGCTTGTCCGGGTCCAGCGTGGTGTAGATGTTCAGGCCGCCGGTGTCCCACAGCTTCTTGCGGTCGTCGGCGTTCTTGCCGAAGGCCGGGTCCTGCTTGACCACGTGGCGGACGTAGTCGCAGAAGAAGCCCATGCCGGCCTGGGCGGTGATGCAGCCGTTCTGCGGGTCCTTGTACTTCAGACCCAGCGGGGCGGCCTTCGCCTCCTTCGCCTGGTCGGCGGTGATGTGCTTGTTCTCCAGCATCTTGTCGATGACGACGTTGCGACGCTTGAGCGTGTTGTCCGGGTAGCGCACCGGGTCGTACTGGGACGGGTTCTGGACCACGCCGGCCAGGGTGGCGGCCTCGGCGACGGTCAGGTCCTTGTTGCTCTTGCTGAAGTAGCGCTGGGACGCGGCCTCGACCCCGTAGGCCTGGTGGCCGTAGAAGGTGATGTTGAGGTAGTTGGTGAGGATCTGATCCTTGGTCAGGTCCTCCTCCAGCTTGATGGCGACCTTGAGCTCCTGGATCTTGCGGCCCAGGGTCTTGCGCTGGGCCTCCAGGACGGCGGCCTGGTCGTCGCCGGCCTTCTCCACGTTGACGTTCTTCACGTACTGCTGGGTCAGCGTGGAGGCGCCCTGGGAGGCGGTGCCGCTCTCGGCGTTCTTGCCGACCGCGCGCAGGATGCCCTTGAGGTCGACGGCGCCGTGCTCGTAGAACCGGGCGTCCTCGATGTCGACCTGGGCGTGTCGCATGAAGGGCGACATCTGGTCGGCGGTGAGGACGGTGCGGTCGCGCTCGTAGACCTTCGCGATCAGTCCGCCCTTGGCGTCGAAGATCTGCGTCGCCTGGGTGAGCGGCGGGGTCTTGAAGTCGTCGGGGATGTTCTGGAAGCTCTCCGCCGTGTCCTTGGCGGTCAGGCCCATGGCGCCGACGGCGGGCAGGGCAAGGCCTGCCAGCAGGACTCCGGAGAGCACGCTGACGCCCAGGAACTTCACGCCGTTGCTGACGTGGTCGATCGGTGATCCGCTGCTCTTGCGGCGCGGAGCTCCGGTGTTGCCTGGGGGCGGGGATGCCTGGGGGCGCTTCGGTGCCATGGGGAGAACCCTACGTCCCCGATTCCCGCACATCGGGGCAGGTGTTCGCCTAGGCTTGTCACAAGCTTGCGACAGCTTCGGTGCGTCAACATTATTCACTCTTGTGAGTGGGGAGACTTGCCCGAATTGCCGTCCTTTGTGTGGGCTTTGAGGCAGCTGGGGCCTGCCGTGTTCGAGTGAACGGTCGCGCTCCGTGACGACTCCTGCGGCGAGAGTGGGGGCCTCGCGAGTGGCAAGGGCTGCGACCTGCGATCACTCCAACGAGTGAGATGACCGATACCCATAGTCCGATTGGGTCATTCGAGATTGAGCCCGAAGGGGCTGTTGCAAGCTCTCCTTCTTCCGTAACGTCCTCAACTGGCAACGGTGAATATGTCGTTGCCGCCGTGGGGGAGCCTCGAATCATCGGGAGAGGACGGCGCCGGGATGGGCTGGGTTGACGACTGGAGTGCGCAGGCCGCCTGCCGCACGAGTGATCCGGACGAACTGTTCGTCCAGGGGGCGGCACAGAACCGGGCGAAGGCGGTGTGCAGTGGCTGCCCCGTCCGTACGGAGTGCCTCGCGGACGCGCTGGACAACCGGGTGGAGTTCGGTGTCTGGGGTGGGATGACGGAGCGCGAGCGCCGGGCGCTGCTGCGCCGCCGTCCGACGGTCATCTCGTGGCGCAGGCTGCTGGAGACGGCCCGCACCGAGTACGAGGAGTCCCTCGCGACCGGCGTGATACTGACGGACTACGCCCAGGCGGGCTGAGCCCCCGGCCGTACCCCACGAGCGGCCGCGACAGCCCCACCCCGCCTGCGGACCGGGCCCCCACCCCGTCCGGTACGGAGAGCCGCCCGGGACCGCTGCCCGGGGCCTCCGTGACTGCACCGTGCCGCCGAGCCGGCCCCTCCGTGACTACGCCGTGCCGCTGCCCGGCCCCTCCGTGACTACGCCGTGCCGCTGAGCCGGGCCCCGATCGCCCGCAGCCCGTCCAGGTCGTGCACGTCGCCCGGCAGCGCCGCCACCTCCACGATCGGCACGTCCGGGTACACCGAGACGAAGCGGTCCCGGGTGCGCCGCTCGCGCCCCATGATCTGCATCCGCTCGGCGTGCAGCCGCAGCAGCCCGGCCGCGAGCAGTTCCGCCTCGGGCGAGGCGTGCTCCGAGCCGTTCTCCTCCAGGGCCTCGGCGGCCGCCAGCGCCCGCTCCGCCGTGAGCTGGGGTGCGCCCGTGCTGTGCACCCGGTTGAGCACCAGCCCGGCCAGCGGCATCCGGTCCGCGGCGAGCCGGTCCACGAAGTACGCCGCCTCGCGCAGCGCGTCCCGCTCCGGCGCCGCCACCACCAGGAACGCCGTGCCCGGTGCCTTCAGCAGCTGGTAGGTGCGGTCGGCGCGCTCGCGGAAGCCGCCGAACATCGAGTCCATCGCGCTGACGAAGGTCTGCACGTCGGTGAGCAGCTGGGCGCCGAAGATCTTGCCCAGGGTGCCGGTGAGCAGGCCCATCCCGGCGTTGAGGAAGCGCATCGCGCTGCGGCCGCCGACCTTGGCCGGCGCGGTCAGGATCCGGATCACCCGGCCGTCCAGGAAGGAGCCGAGCCGGTTGGGGGCGTCCAGGAAGTCCAGTGCGGAGCGGGACGGCGGGGTGTCCACGACGATGAGGTCCCACTCCTCGGCGGCGCGCAGCTGCCCGAGCTTCTCCATCGCCATGTACTCCTGCGTGCCCGCGAAGCCGGCCGACAGGGACTGGTAGAACGGGTTCGCCATGATCGCCTTGGCCCGTTCGGGCTCGGCGTGGGCCAGCACGACCTCGTCGAAGGTCCGCTTCATGTCGAGCATCATGGCGTGGAGCTCGCCGTCCCCGGTGGCGCCCTTGACCACCCGGGGGGTGTTGTCCAGCTCGGTCAGGCCCATCGACTGGGCCAGCCGCCGGGCCGGGTCGATGGTCAGCACCACGACCTTGCGGCCGCGCTCGGCGGCCCGCAGGCCGATCGCCGCGGCGGTGGTGGTCTTGCCGACGCCGCCGGAGCCGCAGCAGACGATGATCCTGGTCTTCGGGTCGTCGATCAGCCCGTCCACCGCGAGCCGACTGCCGGTCCCCCGAACACCGTTGTCCGTCGGAGTCACGCCGCCCCCTGCCGTTTCAGTTCGCCCGCCAGCCGGTACAGCCCGCCGAGGTCCACGCCCTCGCCCAGCAGCGGCAGTTCGTACGTCGGGAGCTTCAACTGCTGGAGGTCGGAGCGCTGTTCGCGCTCCAGCTCGACCCGCTCGGCGTGCTCCCTGGCCTGTTCCAGCAATGGGTCGAGCAGCGGCTCCACCGCCGCCCGGACCGTCTCCGCCCTGCGCGAGCGGCCGCCCAGCCCGGCCTCGCCGAGGGCCAGCGCCACCTCCTCGCGGTGGTCCCCGTCCACCGCGGCCACCGCCGCGGCGTCCAGCACCGGCGGGCGGACCATGTTGACCATCACCCCGCCCACCGGGAGCTTCGCCTCGCGCAGCTCCGCGATGCCGTCGACCGTCTCCTGCACCGGCATCTCCTCCAGCAGGGTGACCAGGTGCACGGCGGTCTCCGGGGACCGCAGCACCCGCATCACGGCCTGCGCCTGGGTGTGTATCGGGCCGATCCGGGCCAGCCCGGCGACCTCGGAGTTGACGTTCAGGAACCGGGTGATCCGCCCGGTCGGCGGGGCGTCCATGACCACCGCGTCGTACCGGCGGTGCCCGTCCGGGCCCTTGCGGCGGGCCGCCTCGCAGGCCTTGCCGGTGAGCAGCACGTCCCGTACGCCGGGGGCGATGGTGGTCGCGAAGTCGATGAAGCCGACCTTCTGCAGCGCCTTGCCGGCCCGGCCCAGCTTGTAGAACATCTCCAGGTACTCGAGCAGCGCCTGCTCGGTGTCGATCGCCAGCGCCAGGACCTCGCCGGGCCCGCCCTCCCCGGCCGGTAGCCCCAGCTGCGGGCGGGAGACCGAGGCGATCCGGCGCTCCTCGTACGGGAGTGCGGCGATCCCGAACAGTTCGGCGATGCCCTGCCGTCCCTCGACCTCGATCAGCAGCACCCGGCCGCCCTCGGCGGCCAGCGCCAGCGCCAGCGCGGCGGCCAGTGTGGTCTTCCCGGTGCCGCCCTTGCCGCTGACCACGTGCAGCCGGACCCCCTCCCAGTCGGGGTCGCGCCGGGCCGCCTGGCCGGGGGTGCGTGCCACGCTGCGTCTCCGTCCGTCTCCGTCCCTGCGGGCGTCCCCTCCCACGAGTCGCCCCTCCACGAGGGTGCCCGTTGATGAGGGTGCCCTCTCGCGAGGGTAACCAGGGAGCGCTCCGGATGCCTGGAGCACCTGGGGCGCCGGGACCGAATCATGCCCCCTTTGTGGCCCACCTCACACGCCGGTCGGCGGGCGGCGGCGATCGCCGGGACGGCTCGTCTAGAGTCTGGCCATGACCAAGTGGGAATACATGACGGCGCCCCTGCTCGTGCACGCCACGAAGCAGATCCTGGACAACTTCGGCGAGGACGGCTGGGAGCTGGTCCAGGTCGTGCCCGGCCCGAACCCGGAGCAGCTGGTGGCCTACTTCAAGCGGGAGAAGAACGCATGAGCCGGGTCGAGTCCAAGCTCGCCGAGCTGGGCCTGAGCCTGCCGCCGGTGGCCGCTCCGGTCGCCGCGTACGTGCCGGCCGTGCGGTCCGGTGAGTTCGTCTTCACCTCCGGCCAGCTGCCGGTCGTCGACGGCAAGCTGCTGAACACCGGCAAGGTCGGCGCCGAGGTCTCCCCGGAGGAGGCCAAGGAGCTCGCCCAGCGCTGCGCGCTGAACGCCCTGGCCGCCGTCAAGTCGGTGATCGGCGACCTGGACCGGATCGAGCAGGTCGTGAAGGTCGTCGGCTTCGTCGCCTCCGCCCCCGACTTCACCGGTCAGCCGGCCGTGATCAACGGCGCCAGCGAGCTGCTCGGCGCGGTGCTGGGCGAGGCCGGTGTGCACGCCCGCAGCGCGGTCGGCGTCGCGGTGCTGCCGCTGGACGCCCCGGTCGAGGTCGAGCTCCAGGTGCGCGTCAAGAGCGCCTGACCGCGATCGGCCCCCGGTGTGATCGCGAAGGCGGGGTTGGGCCTGTCCAACCCCGCCTTCGTGCGCTTAGCATCCGGGCATGGACCATCGAGCAACGACGCTCCCGATGCCGCCCGGCTGGCCCGCCCGGATCCGGGCGGTCGACTCCGGCCTGCTCACCCCGGTGACGCCCAGGCCCGCCGCGACGGTCGTGCTGCTGCGCGACGGCGCCGACGGGCCGGAGGCCTACCTGTTGCGCCGCCGTACCTCGATGGCCTTCGCGGCCGGGATGTACGCCTACCCGGGCGGCGGGGTGGACCCGCGGGACGCCGAGGTCGAACCGGGCTGGGCCGGGCCCCGGCCCGAGGAGTGGGCGCAGCGGCTCGGGGTGGACGTCCGGACCGCGCGGGCGGTGGTCTGCGCCGCCGTGCGCGAGACCTTCGAGGAGGCCGGCGTGCTGCTGGCCGGCCCGGACGCGGACAGCGTCGCCGCGCCGCGCGACTGGTCCGCCGAGCGGGCCGCGCTGGAGGCGCACGAGCTGTCCTTCGCCGAGTTCCTGCGGGACCACGGCCTGGTGCTGCGCAGCGACCTGCTGGGCGGGTGGGCCCGCTGGATCACCCCCGAGTTCGAGGAACGGCGCTACGACACCTGGTTCTTCGTCGCGGCGCTGCCCGCCGGTCAGCGCGCGGCGCTGGAGGTCGGCGAGGCCGACCGGGTCGCCTGGCTGACCCCCGCCGAGGCGGTCCGGGGGCACCGGGAGGGCCGGTTCGGCATGCTGCCGCCGACCGTGACGGTGCTGCGCGAACTGGCGCCGGTCCGGAACGCCGCCGAGGCGCTGGCCGCGGCCGCCGACCGGGTGCTGGAGCCGGTGCTGGGCCGGGCCGAGGTCCGCGGCGACCGGATGACCGTCCGCTGGCCCGGGTACGACGAACTGACCATCGACGGGGAGTTCCCCGCCGAGGAATCCTGAATCCTGACCGCATCGAAGACGCCCGCCCCGCGACGACGCGACACCGCATCGAAGACGCGACACCGTCCGGACCAGAAAGGACCGACCCCCGATGACCCACGACGACGTGGCTCGCCGGACGGCCCCCGAGCTGCCCGCCCGCCGACTGACCCCCCGTACCGCGGCCTGCGACGGCCCGGTCCCGTTCGTCGAGGTCGCCCAGCGCGCCCTCGTCCGGGCCCTGCCGCTGCGGACCCTGCGCCGCGAAGGCGAGGGCGGCCGGTGAGGCGGCGCGACGAGCGAACCATCGAGGTGGGCGCATGAGCGGATTCCTGCCCGGCGACCCCGCCGCCGCGGTCGGCGGCGAGGCCACCCCCCGGGCGCTGTGCGTGCTGGCGCCCAACCCGTCCCCGATGACGCTGGACGGCACCAACACCTGGCTGCTCGCCGAGCCGGGCTCCGACCTCGCGGTGGTGATCGACCCGGGCCCGCTGCACGAGGGCCACCTGCGCCGGGTGGTCGAGCTCGCCGAGGAGCGCGGTCAGCGGATCGCGCTCACCCTGCTGACCCACGGCCACGCCGACCACTCCGAGGGCGCGGCCCGGTTCGCCGAGCTGACCGGCAGCGAGGTGCGCGCGCTGGACCCGGCGCACCGGCTGGGTGCCGAGGGACTGGTGGGCGGTCAGCGGCTGGACGTCGGCGGCCTCGACCTGCGGGTGGTCGCCACCCCCGGCCACACCTCGGACTCGCTGACCTTCCACCTGCCGGACGACGGCGCGATCCTCACCGGGGACACCGTGCTCGGCCGCGGCACCACGATGGTCGCCCACCCCGACGGCCGGCTCGGCGACTACCTGGACTCGCTGCGCCACCTGCACACGATGGCCTCCGCGCACGGCGTGCGGACGGTGCTGCCCGGCCACGGCCCGGTGCTCGCGGACGCGCTCGGCGCCGTCGACTACTACCTGGCCCACCGGGCCACCCGGCTCGCCCAGGTGGAGACCGCGGTCGAGGCGGGCTGCCGGACCGCGGCCGACGTGGTCGCCCGGGTCTACGCGGACGTGGACCGGGCGCTCTGGCCGGCCGCCGAACTCTCGGTGCGGGCCCAGCTGGAGTACCTGGCGGAGCACGGGCTGATCCCGGAGCAGGACTGACGCACGCACATACGCCGGAGGGCCCGTCGCAGTGATCGCGACGGGCCCTCCGGCGTACTACGGACCGCGGGTGTCAGCGGGAGCGGCGGGACAGTCGCTCGACGTCCAGCAGGACCACCGCGCGCGCCTCCAGCTTCAGCCAGCCGCGGCCGGCGAAGTCGGCGAGCGCCTTGTTGACCGTCTCGCGGGAGGCGCCGACCAGCTGGGCCAGCTCCTCCTGGGTGAGGTCGTGGGCGACGTGGATGCCCTCCTCGGACTGCACGCCGAAGCGGCGGGAGAGGTCCAGCAGGGCCTTGGCGACGCGGCCGGGCACGTCGGAGAAGACCAGGTCGGACATCACGTCGTTGGTCCGGCGCAGTCGGCGGGCGATGGCCCGCAGCAGCGCGATGGAGACCTCGGGGCGGGCGTGCAGCCAGGGCTGCAGGTCGCCGTGGCCGAGGCCGAGCAGCTTGACCTCGGTCAGCGCGCTGGCGGTGGCGGTGCGCGGGCCCGGGTCGAACAGCGACAGCTCGCCGATCATCTCGCTGGGGCCGAGCACGGCCAGCATGTTCTCGCGGCCGTCCGGCGAGGCGCGGTGCAGCTTGACCTTGCCCTCGGCGACGACGTACAGCCGGTCGCCCGGGTCGCCCTCGTGGAACAGCGACTCACCACGGGCGAGGGTGACCTCGGTCATGGAAGCGCGCAGCTCGCCGGCCTGTTCGTCGTCGAGTGCCGCGAAGAGTGCGGCGCGCCGCAGAACGTCGTCCACGTGCTTCCTCCTTCTCGGCCGTCCGGCGGGTGGGCCGTCCGGCGCAAGTTCCGTTCAGTGTTCTGCATCACCAAGCATGGCGCATGTCGCTCCGATCATATGAGGAGGGGGTGTGTCCGGGTGTGCCGTGCGGGGCCATTCGCACCGGCGGGTCACGGCGCGGGGGGCCCGGCGGCCGTCACCCGGTCGAACGTACGGCCGTCCGGATCGAACAGGGAGTCGCCCACCGCGGTGCGGGCGGAGAGCACGGCGTGCCCGGCCCGGTGGGCGCTGGTCAGGCCCGCCGTGCGCAGGGCGGTGAGGTGCTGGGAGACGGCGGCCGGGGACAGTCCGGTCCGGCGGGCCAGCTCGGTGGTCGAGGCCGGGGAGTCGAGCTCAGCCAGCAGCCGGGCCCGGGACCGGCCGAGGACGGCGGCCAGCGCGTCGGTGCGCGCCGCCGAGCCCGGGCGCTCCTCCCAGAGCGCGGCCGCGCCGCGCGCCGGGTAGACCAGCTGCGGCGGGTCCGGCGGCAGCACCCGGGTGAGCACCCGCGGCCAGGCGAAGACTGAGGGCAGGAGCAGCAGCCCGGACCCGGCGGTCAGCCGGGCGACGGCGCAGTGCCGCTGCTCCAGCCGCAGCGCGGTGCCGTCCCAGCGGACCGTCGCGTGCAGGTCGTCCAGCATCCGTGCGGTGCCGTGCTCGGCGGCCTGCCGGGAGCGGTGGAAGACGTCCGCGGCCAGCAGCGCCCGGATCCGGGCCCAGTACGGGGCGAGCGCCAGCTCCCAGTAGGCCGTGATCTCGGCGGCCAGCCGGGGCAGCTGGCCCACCGGGTCGCGGTGCAGCGGTGCCAGCGC
This sequence comes from Kitasatospora sp. NPDC089509, assembly GCF_044749365.1. NCBI lineage: Bacteria > Bacillati > Actinomycetota > Actinomycetes > Kitasatosporales > Streptomycetaceae > Kitasatospora > Kitasatospora sp. NPDC089509. The sequence continues at coordinate 73,451 of NZ_JBIVHS010000034.1, forward strand.
GGCCGGCAGCCGACCGCCCGCCTCGGCGGCCAGGACGTCGAGGTCGGCCCGGACCTGCTCGGGGCCGGTCGCGGTGATCGAGGCCAGCTCCTCGGCGAGCGTGGGGGAGAAGCCGACCGGGGCGGGGTTGAGGAAGTCGGGCAGGTGCCCGTCGGGCGGGACCATCGCGGCCAGTCGGCCCCGGTCCAGCCCGGCGGCGGCCAACCGGCCGCGGACCTGGTCGGCCCAGCGGCGGTGCAGCGCCGGGACGGGGGACCGGGCGAGGGCGCGCAGGCTGGTCACCACCTCCTGCATCGGGCTGACGGCGAACCTGGTCAGTGCCAAGTCCCGCGCCGAGAAGTGGAGTTCCGTCCGCACCCGTGGGCCCCCTTCGGAAGATTCGGCCCCAGCTTAAACACTCGCGGACGCCCCCCGCCGGGGCGCAGGATGCCGGTGTCCCCACCGATCCGTACGAAAGCCGGTGACCCGTCATGTCCACCACCCCCGAGGCCCGTGAGCGGGCACTGCGGCTGCGCGAGCTCGTCGCGGAGGGCGTGCTCGTCCTGCCCAACGCCTGGGACGCGGGCAGCGCCGCGGTGATCGCCTCGGCCGGCGCCCGGGCGATCGCCACCACCAGCGGCGGCGTCTCCTGGTCGCTCGGGCACGGCGACGGCCAGCGGATGGACCGGGCGGCGGCGGTCGCGGCGGCCCGCCGGGTCGTCGCGGCGGTGGACCTGCCGGTCACCGTGGACGCGGAGGGCGGGTACGGCCCGCTGCCCGCCGACGTGGCCGCGACCGTCACCGAGCTGGTCGGCGCCGGCGTGGCCGGGGTCAACCTGGAGGACTCGACGGCCGTCGGCGGACCGCTGTTCCCGGTGGCCGAGCAGGCCGAGCGGTTGCGCGCGGCCCGTACCGCGGCGGCCGCGGCCGGACTGCCCGAGCTGCTGGTGAACGCCCGCACCGATGTGTTCCTGTTCGGGCTGGGCGGCCTCGACGACGTGCTGGCGCGCGCCGAGGCCTACGCAGAGGCGGGTGCCGACGGGCTGTTCGTCCCCGGGCTGCTGGACCTCGACGCCCTGGCCGAGCTGTGCCGGCGCTCCCCGCTGCCGGTGAACGCGATGGCCGGGGCGGGCGGGCCGACCGTCGCCGAACTGGCCGCCGCAGGGGTGCGGCGGGTCAGCGTCGGCACCGGCCTCGCCCAGGCCGCGTACACGGCCGCCCGCCGGGCCGCCGTCGAGCTGCTCGGCGCCGGGACGCTGACGGAGCTCGACGGGGCGCTCGGCTTCGGGGAGCTGAACGGGCTGTACTGACCGCCCTGCCCCGACCTAACAAAGCACTACCCGGTGAAGCCCAGCTCGGTGAGGCTCTGCTCGATCCGGGCGTGGTGGGCGGCCTCCCAGTCGTCCAGGGTCTCGGCGGCCTCCTTGGCCAGCTTCGCCCGGGCCGCGTCCAGGACCCGCGCCCGCTCGGCGGCGGGCACCACCACGACGCCCTCCTCGTCGGCCACCACGATGTCCCCGGGCGCCACCAGCACCCCGCCGCAGCGCACCGGGGCGCCGTGGGTGCCCAGCTGCTTCTTCGCCCCGGGGATCGGGATGACACCCCGGGCGACCACAGGGAAGCCCAGCTCCCGCACCTCGGCGAGGTCCCGGATCAGACCGTCCGCCACGAAGGCGGCGACGCCCCGGCGCTGGGCCACGGCGCAGACGTTGCCGCCGGCCAGCGCGTAGTCCAGGTCGCCGGACTCCACCACGACCACCGCACCGGGCTCGGCCCGGTAGATCGCGGCGTGCAGCATCAGGTTGTCGCCGGGCGGGCACTGGACCGTGAAGGCCGGTCCGGCCACCCGGGGCATGCCCGCCCAGAGCGGGCGCAGGCCGATGTCCATGACCTGGGCGCGGCCCAGGACGTCGGCCAGCGTGGTGGTCGGAATGTCCGCGAAGTCCTTGAAGTCCCCGTCCATGCTTCCTCTTTCTCAGATCGTCAGACCAGCGAAAGAGTAGGACGCGGAGGTGAACGACGGTTCACGGTCCCCCCGGCCGTACGCCCCGGGCGTGGGGCCCGCACGCCCCGGGTGCGGAACCGGCGCCTCAGGCGTAGAACTTCAGCAGCTCCGGCACCAGCGCCTCGGCCGCCACCTCGTGGGTCTGGTCGGCCAGCGTCCGGTACTCCGCGCCCGGCACGGCACCGGCCACCGCGCGGCTGGGGGCCCGCAGCAGCTCGGGGCTGGCGCCGCCGTCCAGGACCAGGGTGGGCACGGCGACGGTGGCCAGCAGCTCGGTCGGCACCGTCCCGCCGGTCCGCCCGCCGAGCGCCGCCGCGTCGTACGCCAGGGTCGGCGCGACCGCCTCGAACACCGGCCAGACCGGGGCGGAGCGCATCCCCTCCACCATCTCGCCGGGCATCCCGACGAAGGTCATGAAGGCCGCGACGGCGTCCCCGCGCCGCCCCTCGGCGATCGCCGTCTCCAGCTCGGCGACGTACCCGACGAACAGCTCGCTGCGCTCCGTCCCGGTGCTGAACGGCGGCTCGTAGACGGCGAGTCGGGTCATCCCGACGCCCGCGGCGGCGGCCCGCAGCGCGAGCGCGGCGCCCGAGGAGATGGCGAACACGGCGGCCGAACCGCCGGCCGCCGCGATGACGGCGGCCAGGTCCTCGATCTCGCGCTCCACGGCGAACGGCGCGGTGTCCCCGCTGCCGCCGCGGCCGCGCCGGTCGTAGGCCCACACGGTGTGGTGGGCGGAGAGCTGCTCGGCCACCGCGACGCCCGGGTCGAAGCCGCGGTGGCCGATCGCCCCGTCCACCAGGACGACGGCCGGGCCGGAGCCGGTGACGGTGCAGGCGAGGGTGGTGCCGTCGGCGGAGACCACGGTGCTCATGGGGGCTTCCTTCTGTCTTCTGTCGCGTACTTCTGTCGCGTGCGAGTCGGTCATGGGGGTAGACCGGGGCGCGCCGCAGAACTCATCGCTCCGGCCGGAAGATTTTTTCGAGGAGTTCTTCGAGGACTTCCGGGGCGGGGTGGCGGCGCTGTTCTCTGGTTTCTCCGGTAGATGTTTCACGGGTAAATTACCTGCTAATCTTTTTTCATGGCCACAACCGCCCAGTTCCGGCACGCCCTCCGGGTCGGCCCGCCCGGGGACAGCTGGCACAAGCCCGCGCTCAGCGCCGTGCTGACCCTCGGCACCCTCAACCTCACCCTGCTCGCCCTCGGCCGACTCGACCTCGCCCTCTACACCTCGGCCGGCGGACTCGGCGCGCTGTACGGGCACGGCCTGCCCTACCGGGCCCGGGCGCGCACCCTGGCCAGCGTCCTGCTCGGCACCGTGCTCAGCACGGCCGCCGCCCTCACCGCCGCCGCGCTGACCCGCGACGCCGTGGTGCTGGTCGCGGTGGCGGCCGGACTCGCCGCCCTGCACCGGCTCGGCTGCGACGCCGCCCGGGTCGGCCCGCCCGGCAGCCTGATCATCACCTTCACCACCGCCAGCTGCGCCTTCGTCCCGCAACGCCCCGCCGACCTCCCACCGCACCTGGCGCTCACCGTGCTCGGCGCGGCCCTGGCCTGGCTGGTCTGCATGGCCCCCGCGCTGCTGCGCCCGTACGGGCCCGAGCGGATCGCCACCGCCTGCGCGCTGGAGGCCGCCGCCCGACTGGCACGCACCGGGCCGGACGGCTCCGACCCGGCCGCGCGCACCGCTCTGGTCGGCGCGGTCGACGCGGCCCGGCAGAGCCTCGCACTGTCCTCCCCGGCCCGCCGACGCGCCCTCGGCGACGCACCCGAGCGGCTGCTCGTCCACGCCGAGGCCGCGCTGGCCGCGCTGGCCGCGCCGACCACCCGGGGCCCGGACCCGGCGGCCGGGGTGGCCCCGGCCGCCGCCCCGGCCGCAGCCCCGCCCGCAGCCTCGGCCGCCGCCGAGCGGTACGCCGGCTGGGCCCGCGACCTGCGCCGGGGCCGCCCGCTGCCGCTGCTCGACCTCACCGGGGCGGAGGCCGCCGAACTGCGCGCCCACCGCCCCGAACCCCGGCCGTCGCTGCGCCGGGCGCTGCGGCCCGGCTCGGCGCTGCTGCCGATCGTCCTGCGGGTCGCGGTCGGCTGCGCCGCCGCCGGCTGGCTCTCGCTGGCCCTCGGCGTCGGTCGGCCGTACTGGGCGGTGGTCACCGCGGCCTCGGTGTTCCAGGCCAACAGCACCCTCTCCTGGCAGCGCGCGCTGCAACGGGTGCTCGGCAACCTGATCGGGCTGGCGCTGTTCACCGCCGCGCTGCCGGTCGCCCACTCCGGCCCGGTGGCGCTGATCGCGCTGGGACTGCTGTGCCAGTTCGGCGCCGAGGCGACGATCGCCCGCAGCTACTGGCTGGCCACCGTCTTCGTCACCCCGATGGCGCTGATGATGACCGAGTTCGCCGGCCGGCAGCCCGCCGCGACCCTGGTCGCCGACCGCTGGCTGGACACCTGCGTGGGCGCGCTCACCGGCCTCGCCGCCTGCCTGCTGGTCACCAACCGCCGCACCGCCACCCGGCTGTCCCACGCCCTGGCCGGGGCCGAGACCGCCACCCGACAGGCCCGCGCCGCCGTCGCCGCGACCGAGACTTCTGGAGTCGAGACCTCCGGCGTCGAGGCGGCCGCCGCCCGGACCGGACTGGCCGCCGCCCTGCTGGAGCTGCGTGAGGCCGCCGCCACCGCCACCGGCGAGTGGCGTCGCCCCGCCCTCCCGCACCAGCGCGCCGCCGACACCGAGCAGCACGCCCACCACCTGCTGGCGACCCTGCTGGAGCGGCGCGGCGCCGGAGCACGCGCCGTCTAGGATCGACGGACGGTCGGGCCCTGCCGGTCGGCCCGTCGGCCGGCCCGGTGGTCGGCCGGACCATCGGTCGGACTGTCGGTCGCGGAACGGGAGCAGCACACGTGGAGGACGTCGTCGCAGGTGTGCTGCGCCAGTGGGAGCGCGCCTACCCGGGCCTGGACACCGGCCCGATCGCCGTCCTCGGCCGGATCAACCGCTGCGCCGCCCTCCTCCAGCAGACCCCGGACCCGCTCACCCGGGCCGGCCTGACCCGCGCCGAGTTCGACATCCTCGGCGCCCTGCGCCGGGTCGACCGCGAACTGACCCCCACTCAACTCGCCCGCGAGAGCTTCGCCTCCGGCGCCGCCGTGACCAAGCGCCTGCGCCTGCTGGAGGAGCGCGCCCTGGTCAGCCGCCGCACCGACGAGCGCGACCGCCGGGTCGCCCACCTCTCCCTCACCGATGCCGGACGGGAGCTGGTCGACGGCCTCATCCAGGAACTGGTCGCCTACGACCGCGCCCTCCTGGCCGGGCTCACCCCCGACGAGCAGACCCACCTCGCCGACGCCCTGGCCGGCCTCCTCAACACCCTGGAAGGCACCATCGGCCGTCACCCGCGGTGACCGCCCCCGTCCGGACCGCCCCCGTGGACGCGACGGCCGCCCCGGGCGGCCCTCCTTCCCTCCTTGATCGGCCCCAAGCGGTCCGCCGCTCGGCGTAGCCTTCGTGCATGGCAGAGAGCAAGGTCCGTAAGGCGGCGTCGAAGCCGACGGCGAAGCAGCCGGCCGTGAAGCCGAGGAAGCCGGAGTCGCACCTGGCGATGGTGCGGCGGGCCCGGCGGATCAACCGTGAGCTGGCGGAGCTGTACCCGTACGCGCACCCGGAGCTGGACTTCGAGAACCCGTTCCAGCTGCTGGTGGCCACCGTGCTGTCGGCGCAGACCACCGACCTGCGGGTGAACCAGACCACCCCGGCCCTGTTCGCGAAGTACCCGACGCCGGAGGACATGGCGGCGGCGAACCCGGAGGAGCTGGAGGAGATCATCCGGCCGACCGGCTTCTTCCGGAACAAGGCGAAGTCACTGATCGGTCTGTCCACGGCACTGCGCGACGAGTTCGGCGGCGAGGTGCCCGGTCGGCTGGCCGACCTGGTGACGCTGCCCGGGGTCGGCCGCAAGACCGCGAACGTGGTGCTGGGCAACGCCTTCGGGGTCCCCGGCATCACCGTGGACACCCACTTCGGGCGGCTGGCCCGGCGGTTCGGCTGGACGACCGAGGAGGACCCGGTGAAGGTCGAGCTGGCCGTCGCCGAGATCTTCCCGAAGTCGGAGTGGACGATGCTCTCGCACCGGGTGGTCTTCCACGGTCGCCGGATCTGCCACTCCCAGAAGCCGGCCTGCGGCGCCTGCCCGATCGCACCGCTCTGCCCCGCGTACGGCGAGGGCGAGCTGGATCCGGAGAAGGCCCGCAAGCTGCTCAAGTACGAGATGGGCGGCCAGCCCGGCCAGCGGCTGAGGCCGCCGTCGGACTTCCCCGGCGAGGCCGCCGCCCGGGCCGACGCGGCCGCCCACCGGGGGAAGGTCGCGGACCTGGGGGCGGAGGCGTGATCGGGGCCGGAGGGGTGATCGGCGGCGCGGTCGAGCGGAACGATCTCCCGGGCTGGCTGGAGCCGGTCCGGGACGCGGCCGAGCGGGTGCTGCCGGAGCAGCTGAGCCGCTTCCTGCCGCCGCGCGAGGGCGGCCGGCCGGCGGCCGTGCTGATGCTGTTCGGCGAGGGCCCGGGCGGGCCGGACCTGCTGCTGATCGAGCGGGCCCGCTCGCTGCGCTCGCACGCCGGTCAGCCGTCCTTCCCGGGTGGCGCGCTGGACCCGGAGGACGGCGACCCGGACGGTCCCGGCCCGGTCGCGGCGGCGCTGCGCGAGGCCTGGGAGGAGACCGGCCTGGACCCGGCCGGGGTGCAGGTCTTCGCCGCGCTGCCCCGGCTGTACATCCCGGTGAGCGACTTCGTGGTGACCCCGGTGCTGGGCTGGTGGCGCGAGGAGTCGCCGGTGCGTCCGGTGGACCGGGGCGAGACCGGCGCGGTGTTCCGGGTGACCATCGCGGATCTGGCGGACCCGGCGAACCGGGTCCGGCTGCGGCACCCGTCCGGGCACGTCGGCCCGGCCTTCGCGGTCGCCGGGCGGCTGGTCTGGGGGTTCACCGCCGGGGTGATCGACCGGGTGCTGCACCACAGCGGGCTGGAGCTGCCCTGGGACCCGTCCCGGATCGTGGACCTCTCGGACGACGCGCTCGCGCTCGTCCAGGGCGACCTCGAACACTCCCGGGCCCTGCCGGGCGGCGACGCCGAGGGCTCGTGACGGTCCGTCGGCGCGGCACGGTCGCGAAGCGTGGGAGGGTGTCGGAGTGAACGTGCTGGATGTGCTGCTGGTCCTCGCCGCCGTCGGATTCGCCATCTCGGGCTACCGGCAGGGCTTCGTGGTGGGCGTCCTGTCGCTCGTCGGCTTCCTCGGCGGCGGCCTGTTGGCCGTCCAGCTGCTGCCGCTGCTGCTCGACCACCTCAGCCCCGGCACCACCGCCTCGGTGGTGGCCGTCGTGGTGGTGATCGTCTGCGCCGCGATCGGCCAGGCGGTCACCGCGCACTACGGCTGGAAGCTGCGCGGCCACATCGACCGCCGACCGGCCCGGGTGCTGGACGCCTCCGGCGGCGCGGTGGTCAACGTGATCTCGATGCTGCTGGTGGCCTGGCTGATCGGCTCCGCGCTGGCCGGGACGTCACTGCCGACGGTCTCCAAGCAGGTCCGCTCCTCGGCGATCCTCGGCGGCGTCCAGAACGCGCTGCCCGGCGACGCGCCGAACTGGTTCTCCGACTTCTCCAAGGTGCTCGCCCGCAACGGCTTCCCGCAGGTCTTCAACCCCTTCGAGCACGAGCCGATCACCCAGGTCGACACCCCCGACCCGGCACTGGCCAACAGCCCGGCGGTGACCAGGGCCCGGCAGAGCCTGGTGAAGGTGGTCGGCACCGCCACCTCCTGCGGCAAGACCCTGGAGGGCAGCGGCTTCGTCTTCGCCCCGCACCGGGTGATGACCAACGCCCACGTGGTCGGCGGCGTCGACGAGCCGACCGTGCAGATCGGCGGGGTCGGCCAGCTGTACGACGCCACCGTCGTCCGCTACGACTGGCAGCGCGACATCGCCGTCCTGGACGTGCCCAAGCTGAACGCGCCCGCGCTGACCTTCGCGGGCGAGGCCAAGACCAACGACAGCGCGATCGTCGCGGGCTTCCCCGAGAACGGCGCCTTCAACGTCCAGCCCGCCCGCATCCGCGGCCGGATCCAGGCCAACGGCCCGGACATCTACCACCGCGGCCAGGTGGTGCGCGACGTCTACTCGGTGCGCTCGCTGGTCCGCCAGGGCAACAGCGGCGGCCCGTTGCTCACCCCGGACGGACAGGTGTACGGCGTGGTGTTCGCCAAGTCCCTGGACAGCGCCGACACCGGGTACGTGCTGACCTCGGCGGAGGTGCGCGAGGACGCGACGGCGGGCAGCACGGCGAGCGGCAGGGTGGACACCCAGGGCTGCGCGCTCTGACACCCCGGCCGGCCCGGCCTCGACGGCGCCCGCCCCGGCGGGGCCTGACCCGACGGCGTCTGACCGGTGGGGCCTGACCGGCAGGGCCGACGCCCCGGCGACGCTGACGGTGCGATATCCGTCGTGTCGTCAGTCCGCCCTGATAGCCTCGGCCGCGCTCACCCGTTCGGCTCAACCGGGTTGCCGTCCCGGAGTGAGTTCAACGGGAGGTCGTGGTAGTCCGATGATGGGTCATTCGCACGCGGTGAGCGGGGCGATGCTGTACGCCGCCTCCGCCCCGTTCCTGCCCCCGCTGCTGCTGCACACCACGCTGCAGCCGGCGGACATACTGATGGGCACCGTGCTGTGTGCGGGCGCGGCGCTGCTGCCGGACCTCGACCACCACGACGGTTCGATCGCCAACTTCCTCGGCCCGATCTCCAAGGCGCTCTGCCGTTTCGTGGCCTGGGCCTCCGGCGGGCACCGGCACGCCACCCACTCGCTGCTGTTCGTCGCGCTGATGGGCGGTGGCACCTGGGCCGGCGTCACTTTCCTGGGCCGCTACTTCACCCTCTCGGTGACGTTCTTCCTGCTGGCACTGGCGGTGAAGGCACTGCGGCTCTGCCCGCCGAGCAACGGCCCGGAGGCGTGGATCACCGTCATCGGCCTGGCCGCGCTCGGCACCTTCGGGATGAACACCTGGATGCCCAACGCGCCCGGCTGGCTGCCGTACGCGGTCGGGCTGGGCACGCTGGCGCACCTGTTGGGCGACTGCCTGACCAAGAAGGGCGCGCCGCTGCTGTGGCCGCACAAGGAGCGCTACGAGATCGTGCTGATCAAGCGCAGCGGCAACAACGTCGAGACCAAGGTGCTGGTGCCGATCATGTCGGTGGCGACCTTCGTCCTGCTCTGGTTCACCGCGCTGTCGCCGGCGATGGTGAACTGACCGGCGATCGTGAACCGACCGCGTTCCGTCGCGGGCGGCCCTGATGAAGCGGCGCGAGGCCTCAGGTCTCGCGCCGCAGTCGCGCGCCGACCCACCGGGCGCGCCGACCGAGGATGCGCGGGATGCCCATCTGCCGTTGTGCTCCGCGCTGCCGGAGGTCGCGGCCGTCGAAGCCGAGGTCCTCCGCCCAGTCCGGGCGGTGTGCGGAGCGTTGGGGACTGTTGTGGCGTCGGCCGCGCGGGGCGTCGCCGCGATCGGGCATCCAGGTCATACCGGAAGGGATGCCCCTGGGCCGGTGGGAGTAACCGTGCGGGTTCGCCGAAACTGGCCCATGCGGTTGTCATATGAGCACAACATAAAGGGAGTTGGGCCGTTGGGCCCGCCCCGGAGGGCCCTTCGCCGGGCCCTTCGGTCGTCACTCCTTGTGGCGGCCGACCCAGTCCAGCAGCTCGGCGGTGAACTCCTCCGGCGCCTCCTCGTGCGGGAAGTGCCCGACCCCCGGCAGCAGCCGCCAGCGGTACGGCGCCGCCACGTACTCGCCGCCGCCGAGCGCGGTGTGCGACAGCAGCACCGGGTCCGAGGCGCCCTGGACGTGCAGGGTCGGCGCGGTGATCGGCTTCTTCATCCGGCGGGCGAACTGGATGCCGTCCGGGCGCGCCATCGAGCGCAGCAGCCAGCGGTACGGCTCGATCGAGCAGTGCGCGGTGCTGGGGATCTGGATCGCTTGCCGGTACGCGTGCACCGCCGCCTCGTCCAACTTCTTCGGCCCGGTCCACTCGTCCAGGTAGCGGCCGACCAGCGCCGCGTCGTCGGCGACCAGGCGGCGCTCCGGTATCCACGGCCGCTGGAAGCCCAGCACGTGGTCGAAGGCGGCCATCTGCTTGCGGTCCGTCAGCAGCGCCCGGCGCAGGTCCCGGGGGTGGGCCGCGGAGACCACGGTGAGGCTCTGGATCACCGACGGGCGCATCACCGCCGCCACCCAGGCCAGAGTGCCGCCGGAGGCGTGCCCGACCAGGTGCGCCTGGCGCTCGCCGAGCGAGCGGATCACACCGGTGATGTCCAGGGCGAGGTTGCCCGGGTCGTAACCGCGCGGGGTGCGGTCGCTGCCGCCGATGCCCCGCAGGTCGAGCGCCACCGCGCGGTAGCCGGCCTCGGCGAGTGCGGTCAGCTGGTGGCGCCACGCCCACCAGTACTCGGGCCAGCCGTGCACCAGCAGCACCAGCGGGCCGGAGCCCAGCTCGGTGATGTGGAAGCGGGCGCCGTTGGCGGCGAGGTCGCGGTGCGTCCAGGGGCCGGACTGCCGGATGCTCCACGCCTCGGCCACGCCCTCGCCCCCGTCCGTGTCCTCGCTGCCTTCGCCCGCTACGCCGCTCCGCCCGCCGGTGACGCCTTCGCCGTCGGACCGGCCGACGCCGGAGTCGGGGCCGGAGTCGGGGCCGGAATCGGCGGACGGCTGCGCGGTCACGGGCTTCTGGTCGAGCGGCATACCGAGAGCGTGTCACATCCGCGCGCCGGACACGTGCCCGGCACTCGCTGTCGGCGGGTCCGGCGGCCCTCCCGTGGTTACGGGATGCGGCCCAGGCCCCGGTCGATCTCCTCCTGGGTGGCCGGACGCGGCCGGGCGTTCTTCAGCACCTCGGCGGTCTTCTGGGCACCCTCGATGGCGCGGTGCGGCGGCTCGATCTTCTTGAACGAGCGGTAGGCCAGCACCCCGAGCAGGACCGCGAGCAGCAGGTAGGCGCCCGCCACGATGAGGAAGGACCAGCCGAGCGACAGGCCCAGCGCGTGGATGCCGAAGGCGGCCGCCGCGCTCAGCATCGGCACGGCGAACAGCGCCACCGTGGCGGCGACCAGGATCGAGACCCCGCCGGAGACGCCGCGCTTGACGTCCTTGCGGATCTCGGCCTTGGCGAGCGCGATCTCGTCGTGGACGAGCGCGCTCAGGTCGGCGGTGGCCGCCGCGAACAGCTGCCCCACCGAACGCTCGCCCTCGTAGGGCGCCCGGCCGTTGCTGGACGGGTCTGCGGCTCCTGCGGGCATCAGCTGTTCTCCTCTGCGGCTGTTGCGGCGTGACGCCGTCGCGGTGTGCGGTTTCCGGGGCCGGTGGGGGGTCCGGAGGCGTCAGTGGTTTGTCGACAGCTCAGAATCATGCCCCTACCGGTCAGTCGGACACCACTCCGGGGCCCCGCCGGAGGGACGTGTCCTGGCTTCGGAAGGCCGACCGGAGCCTCTTCGGAGGGGTTCGGCGCCGGGCCGGCGGTCCGTTCGGTGATCGGTTCGGTGGTCGGTTCAGCGGTCGGTTCCGGGCCGTCCGTCGGGCAGCCCTCGGACGGCGTCGGTGCCGGTGCCGGTGTCGGTCCCGGCGGCGTGGGCGGTCCGGGCCTGCCAGGCCGGGTCGTCCTGCTGGTAGATGTCCGGGATGCCGTCGCCGTCCTCGTCCCGGTCCTCCTCCTCGCAGAGCGCGCGGTAGTGCCGGTTGCGCAGCTTGAGCAGCACGGTGGCGATCAGCGCGCAGAGCAGTGAGCCGACCAGGACGGCCGTCTTGGAGCGGTCGGCGAGCGTCAGGTCGTCCCGGAAGGCCAGCTCGCTGATCAGCAGCGAGACGGTGAAGCCGATTCCGGCGAGCACCGAGACGGCGAACAGGTCGGCCCACTTGAGCTGGGGGTTCAGTTCGGCCCGGGTGAACCGGGCGGCCAGCCAGGTGCCGCCGAATATGCCCACCGTCTTGCCGACCAGCAGGCCGATCACGATGCCGAGCGGGGTGGCCTGGGTGAACACCTCGCGCAGCGCCGGGCCGGAGATCGTCACCCCGGCCGCGAACAGCGCGAACACCGGGACGGCCAGCCCGGCCGAGAGCGGGCGGACCAGGTGCTCGATGTGCTCGCCGGGGGAGTGCTTCTCGTCGCCCTCCCGGTGGCAGCGCAGCATCAGGCCCATCGCGACGCCCGCGACCGTGGCGTGGATGCCGCTCTCGTGCATCAGCGCCCAGACCACGAGGGCCAGCGGGACGAACAGGTACCAGCCCTTCACCCCGCGCCGGTGCAGGAACCAGAACAGCACCAGGCCGGCGAAGGCCAGGCCGAGCGCCCAGAACTTGATCCCGGAGCTGTAGAAGATCGCGATGATCAGGATCGCGATCAGGTCGTCGACCACGGCCAGGGTCAGCAGGAAGGCGCGCAGGGCCGAGGGCAGGTGGCTGCCGACCACGGCCAGCACGCCGAGGGCGAAGGCGATGTCGGTGGCGGTCGGGATGGCCCAGCCGCCGGGGTGGCCCCCGCTGCCGGAGTTGATCAGGGCGAACAGGATCGCGGGCAGGGCGACGCCGCAGATGGCGGCGATCACCGGGAGCGCGGCCGCGCTCGGAGTGCGCAGCTCGCCCGCGACGAACTCGCGCTTGAGCTCGATGCCGGCCACGAAGAAGAAGATCGTCAGCAGGCCGTCCTTGGCCCAGTTGGCCAGGGTGAGGTCGAGGTGCAGCGGGGCGGACGGGCCGATCTTGTAGTCGAGCAGGCTCTCGTACCCGTGCGGCCACACATTGGCCCAGATCAGCGCGACCACGGCGGCGGCCAGCAGCAGCATGCCGCCGACCGTCTCGGTGCGCAGGGCGTCGGTGACGAAGGTGCGCTCGGGCAGTGACAGCCGGCCTAGGAACTGCCGGCGGCGGGTCGTCGGCTCGTGGACGGGCGGCTGGTCGGTCACGAGGGACCTCCTGGGGCTGGGAGCGGCAACGGATGCACGGGTGGTGCAGTTGCCGACCAGACTTCCCGGCGCGCCCTGTGACGCCCGCGACTCCTGCTCAAGGATCTTGATGCGTCCTTAACAGTCTAGCGGGACGTTCGGGTGACATCCGGACTGTCCTTATAAAGGATTTAAGCCCTGTGGGCCGGTTCTGCACTCCCGAGGAGCAGCGGACCGGCACCCGAACGGCTCAGGCCGAGTGCAGTCGGGTGAACGGCTCCCTAAGGTCGGTCCCAGGCGCCCGCCCGTTCCGGGCCGGTGCGCACCCCTTCCCGCTCCACCCTTTCCGCTGTTCCAGCTGGAGGCACGACCATGCCCGGTGGCGGCACCACCATGCCCCAACCGCCCCTCTTACCCGGCGAGCCCGCCGCCCCGAACGGCCCGGGGCGCTACGCCGACGGTCCCCCGGACCCTCCGCCCGACGGTCCCGTGGACCCCCACCCCGAGATCCCGGCCGACCTCGGACGACTGCTCCGCCCGCTGTTCCGCTCCGCCGGCCCGGACGGCGGCGTCGCCGTCGCCGTGATCCGCGGCGACGAGCGGGCGGTCGCCTGCCGGGGACGGTTCGACCGCTCCGGCGAACGTCCGGTCCGCGCCGACACCCGGTTCGAGCTCGGTTCGGTGACCAAGACCTTCACCGGACTGCTGCTCGCCGAGATGGCCGCCCGCGGCGAGGTCCGCTACGACGACCCGATCGACCGCTACCTCCCCGCGAACGCCGTCCCCGGCTACCCGCACGAGCGGCCGATCACCCTGCTCCACCTGGCCACCCACACCTCCGGCCTGCCCCGACTGCCGGTCGGCGTGCTGCCGGCGGTGGCCCCCCGGTGGTTCACCCGGCCGTACGCCACGTTCGGCCCGTCACACCTGCTCAGGGCGCTGCCGCGGACCCCCGTCCGGGGGACCCCGGGCACCCAGGTGCGCTACTCCAACCTCGGCTGCGGACTGCTCGGACTGCTGCTGGCCAATGCGGCCGGGCAGCGCTACGACGACCTGCTGGCCGCCCGGGTCTGCGGGCCGCTCGGCCTGGTGGACACCTCCTGTGGCCCCGGCCGGGAGGACGCCGGCGGGTACCGGCGCGGCCGCCGGGTGCCTTCGTTCCGGCTGCCCGCGCTGCCGGGTGCCTCGGCGCTGCGCTCCACCGCCGACGACATGCTCCGCTACCTGCAGGCGCACCTGTCGCTGGACGCCGTACCGCTGCCCGAGCGGGCCGACGAGGCGGCGCTGCGGACAGCCCTCGGTGAGGTCCGCCGCCCCCGGGTGGGGCGGCGCCGGGGCGGCGGCCTGCGGCTCTGTCTGGGCTGGAACCAGCGGGTTCCGGTCGGGGCGGCCGGTGAGCTCGACGCGGTCGACGCGGTGGACGAGTTCGACGAGGTTCTCGGGCTGGGCGGCGCCGTCCAGGCCCGTGACGTGGGCGACTCGGTCCTGGACGCGGTCGGTGACGCGGTCGCCGATGCGGTCGGTGCGGTGCGGGCCGGTCCGGGCGCGGGGTCGGAGGACCCGGGGGAGCTGGTGTTCCACGCCAGCTCGACCCGTGGGTCCAGCGCCTTCGTCGGGTTCAGTCCGCGGGCCCAGGTCGGGCTGGCGGTGCTGACCGGGGCCCGGTCGGGGGTGCGGATCGGGCGTGGCCGGGGCTTCGTCCAGACCGCGTACGAAGTCCTGCGCACCCTGGCCGCTCAGCGCGTGACGGAGGTGGGCGCAGCGGCGAGGGGTGGGGCGGCCCCGGGGACGTGATCCCTCCACAGGAACGACGACGGGGCCCGGGCGGTGTTCACCGCCCGGGCCCCGGTCACTGCTCCGGCCGGTCCGGCCCTCGGGCCGGCCGACCGTCCGTCAGTGCGGCGCTCAGCCCTTGTCGCCGTGCGGCGGCAGCTGGGCCTGGATCTGGCTCATCACCGAGCTGTCGGCGAGGGTGGTGGTGTCGCCGACTTCGCGGCCTTCGGCGATGTCGCGCAGGAGGCGGCGCATGATCTTGCCGGAGCGGGTCTTGGGGAGTTCGCCGAC
>NZ_JBIVHS010000035.1:0-87983 GCF_044749365.1 Kitasatospora sp. NPDC089509
CGTGACGGGTGATTTTCAGACTGCCAACGGCGGCCGGGCACAGTCGAACAGGGTCGGCAGTCCGAAAATCACCCAGCCCCCGGAGCACCCACCCCCGGAACCGCCCCCGGCGTCACCCACCCTCCCGAGAGCCCACCCCAAACGACAGACCCCCCTCAGCCCCCCTCCCGCTCCCGAGCCTGCTCCAAGTCCTCCCAGGTATCACAGTCGTACGCGACGTTGTCCGTATCAGCCACCCGCACCCCCGCCAGCCCCCCGACCAGCCGCCACAACGGCCGCCCCGCCGGATCACCCAGCCCGACGAGCGCCGAGCGCAACGCCGCCGTGCGGTAGGCAGCGGCGAGCGGCTGGTCCCGACCCCCCGCGTCGACCAGCACCGCGGCCTCCACCGACGCCCCCGCATCGTCCAGGGCGGCGACCAACCGATCGACCGTACGCCGGTCCAGAAAAGGCAGATCAGCGGCGAACAGCAGCACGACCTCCGCGGTGACGAGGTCCAGCCCCGCCGCGACGGCGGCGACCGGTCCACCACCGGGCGGCCGCTCCCTGGTCCAACGGACTCCCACCCGCGCGGTCGGCCGGACCGGCCCGACCACCACGGTGGTCCGAGCGCCCACACACGCGGCGAGCACCCGGTCCAGCAGCGTGCTCTCCCCCACCAGCAACCCGGGCTTGTCCACCCCGCCGAGCCTCCGGCCCGCGCCGCCGGCCGGGACGATCACGTCGTACGGCGTCGTCATGCGGCCAGTATCCCGCGCTACCCGCCCGCCCCTCCCTCCGAAGAATCCCCGCCCTCCTCGGACTCCCCGGACTCCCCGGACTCCTCGGACTCAGAGACCCCAGAGGACCCAGAGGACTCCGCAACCTCCCCCACCGCCGCCCCCCGCGCGATGTTCGCGACAGCCCCCAGCTCCAGGAAGGACGGCAGCGTCAGCTCCCCGTACCGCTCGTTCATCGCCGTCACCAGCGCCTCCGGGTCGTCCGGGTGCTCCGCCAGCAGCCGGTCGAAGTCCTGGAGGTACTCCCCGGTGAAGGCGAGCACCCGGGCCGCATCGTCGCCCTGCTCCGGCGCGCGGTGCCCGGCGATCACCCGGTCCACCCCGAGGTCGGCGATCCGGCCGAGGTTGTGGCCCCAGGTGGTGCGCTGGGCCGGGGTGGTGTCGGCGGTCCACACGTGGGTGCCGTTGCAGACGAAGTCCCCGGCGATCACGGTCCGGATGCTCGGCACGTGGACGACGGTGGACTCCCCGCAGTCGGCCTGGCCGAGCAGCAGCACCGGGATCACCTGCCGGTCGAGCATCAGCGGCTGGGGCAGCAGCGGCGCGGGGACCAGCGGGTGGTCCGGGATGTCGTCGCCGTAGACCGGCTTCCACTGGGCGACCTTGGCCGCCACGGTGCGCCGGATGCCCTCGACCACGGCCGGCGCGGCCAGCAGCTGGGCGTCCGGGAAGAGCCGGAGCACCTCCTCGGCGCCGAAGTAGTGGTCCGGGTGCTGGTGGGTGACCACGATGGCGAGCAGGCGGCGGCCCTTGCCCGCGACCCACTCGGCGAGTTCGCGGCCCGCGCTGCGGGTGAGCTGGGCGTCGACCAGGATCGCGGTCCGCTCGCCGAGGATCAGCGTGGAGGTGGTGAAGAAGGCCGACTCGGGCCCGGTGAAGACGGCGACCTCCAGCGGAGGGACCGGCCGCCCGGCGTCGTCGACGGCACCGGGCACGGCGGGCTCGGCGGCCCCGGCCGCGACGGGCTCGGCGTCCGCCCGCTCCGCGCCGGCGCTCTCCTCGGGCGGGGACGACGTCACGGGCTTGCTCCCTCTGGTTCGGCGGTCGGACTCCTTGCGCCCTACAGCATGGGAGTACCGGCGGCCGATTGCGCGGAAGGCGCGCCCGGCGGGGCGCGCCTTCGGACCCAGGTCACACCCCCCGGGTCGGACCGCTCAGGCCGCGACCCGGGCGGCCGTCTCCTTGCCTCGGCGGGCGGCCTGCTCCAGCGCCTGCGCCTTGGACTCGACGGCCTTCGGCAGCAGCTCGGCCAGCGCCGGGACGACCGCCGCCATGGTCAGCTCGGGAACGATGAAGTCGACCTCCAGCCCGAGCCCGCCGCCCAGCACCTTCTCCAGGTAGGTGGTGACGAACTCGAACGGCTCACGCGGGGCGCCGGGCGCGTACGAGCCGCCGCGGGAGGCGACCACGGTGACCGGGGTGCCCTTGGCGGAGGGCGCCTCGCCGGCCGTGCGGCCCATCAGGATCACCTGGTCCAGCCAGGCCTTGAGGGTGGACGGGATCGTGAAGTTGTACATCGGGGCGCCGATCAGCACCGCGTCGGCGGTCTCCAGCTCGACCATCAGCTGCTCGCGCAGTGCGAAGGCGGCGGCCTGCCCGGGGGTGCGCGCCTCGGCCGGGAGGTATCCGGCGTTGATGCCCAGGGCGTCCAGGTGCGGTATCGGGTCGGTGGCGAGGTCGCGGTGGATCACCGTGCCGCCGGGGTGCTCGGCCTGCCAGGCGGCCCGGAACGCGGCGGTGACCTCGCGGGAGACGGAGCCGTCGGTGAGGGCCGAGGAGTCGATGTGCAGGAGCGTGGCCATGACTGAACCTCCGAATGATAAGCAGCTGCCTTTTCCGCTGCAGCTGCAGACAACACAGTAGCTGCAAACAACGTAGCAGCTTACTTTTCTGCAGTCACTAATGACCGGTCGAGTACGCTGGACCCATGGCCGAGCACGAGGCAGTCACCGACGCAGTCACCGAGGCAGTCCCGACCGCCGCCAACCCGTGCGCCCCCTCGGAGCAGGGCTGCTTCAACGTCGAGCTGGCCCTCAACCGGGTGTTCACCCTGCTCGGCAAGCGCTGGACCGGCCTACTGATGGGCGTGCTGACCCACGGCGGCCCGGCCTACTTCTCCGAGCTGCGCCGCGCCGTCCCGGGCATCAGCGAGCGGATGCTCTCCGACCGGCTGACCGAGCTCACCGAGGCCGGGCTGGTGCTCCGCGAGGTCGACCCCGGCCCCCCGCTGCGGGTCAGCTACCGGCTCACCGAGGCCGGTCTCGCACTCAAGCCGGCCCTCACCGAACTGGCCGTCTGGGCCGACCGCCACCTGCCGGAGAGCGCCCTCAAGAGCGGCTGCGGCCCGGCGCCCAAGACCGGCTGCTGACCCGGCTGCCGACCCGGCCCCGCCGGAACACGACGCCGGCCCCACCCGAACACGACGAAGGGCCCGCCCGCCGGATTCGGCGAACGGGCCCTTCGGTACGAACGGACCTCAGCGTGCGGCGGCGCCACCGCGCAGCCGGGCCACCCGGTCGGCGATGCCCCAGGAGGTCACCCGCCAGAGCGCCTCGACCACGATGGTGCGGCTCATCTTGGACGCGCCGAGCTCGCGCTCCACGAAGGTGATCGGCACCTCGGCGACCTTGAAGCCCGCCTTCACGGTGCGCCAGGCCAGGTCGACCTGGAAGCAGTACCCGGCCGAGGCCACCTCGTCCATGCCCAGGCCGAGCAGGGTCTCCTTGCGGAAGGCCCGGTAACCGCCGGTGACGTCCCGGATCGGCACGCCCAGCATCAGCCGCGAGTAGGTCGAACCGCCGCGCGAGAGCAGCAACCGCGACTTCGGCCAGTTCACCACCCGGCCGCCCGGCACCCAGCGCGAACCGAGCACCAGGTCGGCGCCGCGCAGCGCGCCCAGCAGCCGGTCCAGCTCCTCGGGCTGGTGCGAGCCGTCCGCGTCCATCTCGACCAGGACGTCGTAGCCGTTGTCGATGCCCCAGCGGAAGCCCGCCAGGTAGGCGGCGCCCAGGCCCTCCTTGCCCTTGCGGTGCATGACCTGGACGTTGGCGTCCTCGGCGGCCAGCTTGTCGGCCAGCTCACCGGTCCCGTCGGGGCTGTTGTCGTCGGCGACCAGCACGTGGGCCTCGGGCACCGCGGCCCGGACCCGACCGACGATCCGCTCGACGTTCTCCGCCTCGTTGTAGGTCGGGATGATCACCAGGACCCTGCCGAGATCAGCAAAACTCTGCTGGTTCACGGTCACGTACAAACCTCTCGGCCGATGGCGGGGAGTGTCAGAGACACCGTCGCCCGCACTCTGGAACGCGGCCCGGCCGACAGCCCGCCGACGGGATGACCACGGTGGAGAATGCTGCGGAGGGCGGAGACTACTGCGTCCTGGCATTCTACTACCGCGCCCGGGAACCACCGGTCGGACCACGGCACTCCCATCCCTTGCCCACTGTTTCCCCGCACGTGACCCGGGTCGGCTAGGGTCGATGCCCTTGCCCGTACGCGGTCCGCCCGCACCGCCGGGCCCGCCCCGGAGATCCGGACCAGGGACGTCCGGGGCCGCCCCGTCAGCGAAGGAGTAGGACCGCGCGCATGGACAGGCTCGTCAACACCGTCCGCCCGTACGCCTGGGGGTCGCTCACGGCCCTGCCCGAGCTGCTGGGCCAGGAACCGACCGGCGAACCGCAGGCCGAGCTGTGGATGGGCGCCCACCCCGGCGACCCGTCCCGGGTCGACCGCGGCGACGGCCCGCGCCGACTGGACGAGCTGATCGCGGCCGACCCCGAGGGCGAACTCGGCGCGGCCAGCGTGGCCCGCTTCGGCCCGGGCCTGCCGTTCCTGTTCAAGGTGCTCGCCGCGGGCATCCCGCTGTCCATCCAGGCCCACCCCACGCTCGACCAGGCCCGGGCCGGCTTCGCCGCCGAGAACGCCCTCGGCATCCCGCTGGACGCCCCCGGGCGCAGCTACCGCGACGACAGCCACAAGCCCGAAATGGTCTGCGCCCTGGGCGAGTTCGAGGGCCTGTGCGGGTTCCGCGAGCCCGCCGGGGCGGCCGGGCTGCTGGCCGGGCTCAAGGTCCCCGGGCTGGACCGGGTGATCGACCTGCTGTCCGTCGAGGACCCGGCCGAGGCGCTGCGCGGCGCCCTGGCCGCCGTCCTCACCCTGGACGGCGCGACCGTCCGGGAGGCCGTCGAGGTGCTGGCCGGCACCGACCCGGCCGGGGAGTACGCGCCGTACGCGCGGATCGCCGAGGACTTCCCGGACGACCGCGGCGTGATCGCCGGCATGCTGCTCAACCACGTCCGGCTGCGGGCCGGCGAGGCGCTCTACCTGGGCGCCGGGGTGCCGCACGCCTACCTGTCCGGCGTCTGCGTGGAACTGCAGGCCAACTCGGACAACGTGCTGCGGGCCGGCCTCACCCCCAAGCACATCGACGTGCCGGAGCTGCTGAAGATCGTGCTCTTCGAGCCCGGCGCCCCCGGGGTGGTGCACCCGGTCCGGGTCGACGGCACCCCCGGCGAGCAGCTCTACCCCGTCCCGATCGACGAGTTCCGGCTCTCCCGCTTCGAGCTGGACGGCGTGGAGCGGGAGATCGACGGCCGCACCCCGCAGATCCTGCTCTGCACCGAGGGCGCGGTACGGCTCACCGCCGCCGACGGCGCCGTCCTGGACCTCGGCCGCGGCCAGTCCGCGTTCCTCCCGGCCACCGGCGCCCCGACCCGCCTCTCCGGCCCGTCCGGCACCCTGTTCCGCGCCACCGTCACGGTCTGACCCGGGCCCGGGCGCCCGCCCCCTGCGGGGCGGCCGCCGGCCGTCAGTCCCTGGTCATGTCGACGAAGCGCGAGTAGTGGCCCTGGAAGGCCACCGTGATGGTCGCGGTCGGACCGTTACGGTGCTTGGCGACGATCAGGTCGGCCTCGCCCGCGCGCGGGGACTCCTTCTCGTAGGCGTCCTCGCGGTGCAGCAGGATGACCATGTCGGCGTCCTGCTCGATCGAGCCGGACTCTCGCAGGTCGGAGACCATCGGCCGCTTGTCGGTGCGCTGCTCGGGACCACGGTTCAGCTGGGACAGCGCGATGACCGGGACTTCCAGCTCCTTGGCCAGCAGCTTGAGGTTCCGGGACATGTCCGAGACCTCCTGCTGGCGGTTCTCGGCCCGGCGGGAGCCGCCGGACTGCATCAGCTGGAGGTAGTCGATGACGATCAGCTTGATGTCGTTGCGCTGCTTGAGCCGGCGGCACTTGGCGCGGATCTCCATCATCGACAGGTTCGGCGAGTCGTCGATGAACAGCGGCGCCTCGCTGACGTCGGGCATCCGGCGGGCGACCCGGGTCCAGTCGTCGTCCGTCATGTTGCCGGAGCGCATGTGGTGCAGCGCGACCCGGGCCTCGGCGGAGAGCAGGCGCATGGCGATCTCGTTGCGGCCCATTTCGAGCGAGAAGATCACGCTGGGCAGCTTGTTGTGGATCGAGCAGGCCCGGGCGAAGTCCAGCGCGAGGGTGGACTTACCCATGGCGGGTCGGGCCGCGATGACGATCATCTGACCGGGGTGCAGCCCGTTGGTGAGCTGGTCGAAGTCGGCGAAGCCGGTCGGCACGCCGGACATCTGGCCGTTCCGGGAGCCGATCGCCTCGATCTCGTCGAGGGCGCCCTCCATGATGTCGGCCAGCGGCGCGTAGTCCTCGTTGGTGCGCTGCTCGGTGACGGCGTAGATCTCCGCCTGGGCCGCGTTGACGATCTCGTCGACGTCGCCCTCGGCCGCGTAGCCCATGCCGGCGATCCGGGTGCCGGCCTCGACCAGCCGGCGCAGCACCCCGCGCTCGGCGACGATCTGGGCGTAGTACTCGGCGTTGGCCGCGGTCGGGACGGAGTTGACCAGGGTGTGCAGGTAGGAGGCGCCGCCGACGCGCTGCAGCTCGCCGCGCTTGGTGAGCTCGCCGGCCACGGTGATCGGGTCGGCCGGCTCGCCCCGGGCGTACAGGTCGAGGATCGCGCCGTGGATCATCTCGTGCGCGGGCCGGTAGTAGTCGGCCGGCTTGAGCACCTCGACCACGTCGGCGATGGCGTCCTTGGACAGCAGCATGCCGCCCAGGACGGACTGCTCGGCGGCGAGGTCCTGCGGGGGGACGCGCTCGAAGCCGTCGACGCCGCCCGGGCCGTCGTCGTCCCGGTGGTCCCGGTCCTTGCCGTTCTTGCCGCCCTTGCCGAAGCCGCCGCCGCCCTTGCGGAAGCCCTCGCCGCGGCCGCCACCCTGGCCGTTGCCCTGGCCGCCGCCGCCCTGCCCGCCGCGGTTGCGGGAGACCGGCAGCCGGTCGCCGGGACTGTCCGGGAACGGGGCGTCGTCGAAGGCACCGGCCGGGAAGGGGTCCTCGGCGGTCTGCCAGTCCTCCTCCGGCGGCGGGGCGTCGTGGTCGTCGTACTGGGGGCCGGTCACGCGTGTTCCCCGATCAGCGAGTGGTGCGAAGTTGGAGCGGGCCTTGCCGGTGGCTGGGTGGAGCGGAGTCGCTCCTCTTTGTACGCCACGGCACCGACAAATCGGACGCCGGGGTGGGTGGGAGTGTCGGGTGGAGGGCCCACGCTAAGGCGCCGGACGCCCTTGCGCCAAGGTGGTTATCCACAGGGGGTGTGGACGAGCGGCCCGGGGCTGTGGAGAACTGCCGCAAAGCTGTGGACACCCCTGTGGAAGCTCCTGTGGATAACCGGACGATCGACCCTTCGTCAACTCATTGACCTGGGATTACCTCTTCCGAGGCCTGTGCATGAGAAATTCTTCACACGCCGCCGGGCGGCCACGGGCACGTACCGGAGGGAGTGCGCCGCTCACAGTTTCGAGTAATGGCTGAACATTGGATAGGCCTATTACCTGTGGATGAGTACCCTGGAGCGCATGAGCGCCGCCACCGACGAGCCACCCAGACCCAGCCCGGGCCGCAGTCCCGACCCCAGCCCCGACCGCAGCCCGGGACGTGACCCCGGACGCCGTTCCGGGCGCGGCCACGACCGCGAGATCCTCGCCCTGGCGGTGCCCGCCTTCGGTGCCCTGGTCGCCGAACCGCTGTTCCTGATGGCCGACTCCGCGATCGTCGGCCACCTCGGCACCCCCCAGCTCGCCGGGGTCGGCGTCGCCTCCGCCGCCCTCACCACCGCGACCGGGGTGTTCGTCTTCCTCGCCTACGCCACCACCGCCGCGGTGGCTCGCCGGATCGGCGCCGGGGACCGCCGGGGCGCCGTCCAGCAGGGTGTCGACGGTCTCTGGCTGGCCCTCGGCCTGGCCGTCCCTGTGGTCCTGCTCACCCTGCTGCTGGCCCCCTGGGCGGCCGGGGTGCTGGGCGCCTCGCCGACCGCGGCGCCGTACGCCGTGACGTACCTGCGGATCAGCTCGCTGGGCATCCCGGCGATGCTGCTGGTGCTGGCCGCCACCGGCGTGCTGCGCGGCCTCCAGGACACCCGTACGCCGCTGCTGGTGGCCGTCGCGGGCTTCACCGCCAACATCGGCCTGAACGTCGGCCTGGTGTACGGCGCCGGGCTCGGGGTGGCCGGCTCGGCCTGGGGCACCGTGCTGACCCAGACCGGGATGGCGGTCGCCTACCTGGTCGTGGTGGTCCGCGGCGCCCGCCGGGAGCGGGCCTCGCTGCGGCCGGACCCGGTCGGCATCCGGGCCGGTGCCCGGGCCGGCGGCCCGCTGCTGGTGCGCACGGTCAGCCTGCGCGCGGTGCTGATGCTCGCCACCGCGGTGGCCGCCCGGCTCGGCGACGACCAGGTGGCCGCGCACCAGATCGCGATGACGCTGTTCGGCTTCCTGGCCTTCGCGCTGGACGCCATCGCGATCGCCGGGCAGGCCATCATCGGCCGCCACCTGGGCGCCTCGGACGCCCCGGGCGCCCGCGCGGCGACCCGGCGGATGGTCGAGTGGGGCGTGGGCTCCGGGGTGGTGCTCGGCCTGCTGGTGGTGCTCGCCCGGCCGCTGTTCGTCCCGCTGTTCACCCCGGACCCGGTGGTCCAGGGGCAGCTGCACACGGCCCTGCTGCTGGTCGCGCTCTGCCAGCCGGTGGCCGGCCTGGTCTTCGTGCTGGACGGCGTGCTGATGGGCGCCGGGGACGGCCCGTACCTGGCCCGGGCCTCGCTCGCCACCCTGGCGCTGTTCGCCCCGGCGGCCCTCGCGGTGCCGGCCACCGGCAGCGGGCTGGCCGGGCTGTGGTGGGCGATGAACCTGTTCATGCTGGTCCGCGCGGTGTTCCTGGTGGCCCGCGCCCGCGGCGGCCGCTGGCTGGTCACCGGGGCGGTCCGGGGCTGAGCCGGTCCGGGAACGACCGAGGGCCGGACTCCCCGGGGGGAGTCCGGCCCTCAGGCCACTGCTAGGAAGCTCAGGCAGCCACGACGGCGACGTCGAGGTTGGCCACGACGTCCGAGTGCAGCTTGACCGAGACCTTGTGGGTGCCCACGGTCTTGATCGGCGAGGCGATCGCGACGGCGCGCTTGTCCACGGCCGGGCCGCCGGCGGCCTTGATGGCCTCGACGACGTCGGCCTGGGTCACCGAGCCGAACAGACGGCCGGCGTCGCCCGAGCGAACGGCCAGCTTGACCTGGACGCCCTCGAGCTTGCCCTTGACGTCGTTGGCGGCGTCGAGGGTCTGGATGGCGTGGATCTTGCGGGCGCGACGGATCGCGTCGACGTCCTTCTGGCCACCCTTGGTCCAGCGGATGGCGAAGCCACGCGGGACCAGGAAGTTGCGGGCGTAGCCGTCCTTGACCTCGACGACCTCGCCGGCGGAGCCGAGACCCGGCACCTCGTGCGTGAGGATGATCTTCATTACTTGGTCACCCTCTCTTAGCGCGCGGTGCTGGTGTAGGGCAGCAGCGCCATCTCACGGCTGTTCTTCACGGCCGTGGCGACGTCACGCTGGTGCTGGGTGCAGTTGCCGGTGACCCGGCGGGCACGGATCTTTCCGCGGTCGGAGATGTACTTCCGCAGCAGGTTCGTGTCCTTGTAGTCAACGTAGTTGACCTTGTCCTTGCAGAACGCGCAAACCTTCTTCTTAGGCTTGCGAGCAGGCGGCTTCGCCATGGTGTGCTCCATTTGGGGTTCACGGCCCGGCCGGCGTCCGGGGACGCCTGCGGCCGGGCCGCACGAAATCTGTCAGCTCTTAGAACGGAGGCTCTTCCGAGTAACCGCCGCCGGACGGGGCACCGCCCCAGCCGCCGCCGCCCTGGTTTCCACCGGACGGAGCGCTGGACGCCCACGGGTCGTCGGAGGGGCCGGACTGACCGCCACCGGAGTTGCCACCCCAGTTGCCGCCGCCCTGCTGACCGCCACCGCCGCCCCAACCGCCGCCCTGGCCGCCGCCGCCACCCTGCTGGCCGCCGAAGCCGCCACCGGGGGCGCCACCGGGACCACCGGACCGGTTGGCCCGGGTGACCTTGGCGGTCGCCGAGCGCAGGCTCGGGCCGACCTCGTCGACCTCGACCTCGAAGACCGTCCGCTTCTCGCCTTCCTTGGTCTCGTAAGACCGCTGGCGCAGTCGGCCCTGCACGATGACGCGCATGCCGCGCTGCAGCGACTCGGCCACGTTCTCCGCCGGCTGCCGCCAGACGTTGCACGTGAGGAAGAGGCTCTCGCCGTCCTTCCACTCGTTCGTCTGACGGTCGAAGGTGCGGGGGGTGGACGCGATGCGGAACTTCGCGACCGCCGCACCCGACGGGGTGAAGCGCAGCTCGGGGTCGTCGACGAGATTGCCGACGAGGGTGATGACGGTCTCGCCTGCCATGGTGGTGATGACCTCTCGGGAAGATGTCCGTTCACCGCTGTTTCACGTGAAACAGCGGACGCGAGCTACCCGAGACCCGAAGGCCTCGGGTTGGCTCAGTGGGTCTCCGGGCGCAGGACCTTGGTCCGCAGAACCGACTCGCTCAGGCCCAGCTGGCGGTCGAGCTCCTTGACGACCTCAGGCGTGGCCTTGAGGTCGATGACCGAGTAGATGCCCTCGGACTGCTTGTTGATCTCGTAAGCCAGGCGGCGACGACCCCAGGTGTCGACCTTCTCGACCTTGCCGCCGCCGTTGCGGACGACGGTGAGGAAGTTCTCGATCAGGGGGGAGACAGCGCGCTCCTCGACCGAGGGGTCGAGGATGACCATCAGCTCGTAGTGACGCATGAGTAACCCACCTCCTTTGGACTCAGCGGCCACGGTCTCTCCGTGGCAGGAGGGTTGTGCGTAGCGTCGGCACCGGTGCGGTGACGACTCCGGGCCCACCGTAGCGGCCGGGTCGGACAGTCGGACCCCGACCACCCGAAAGAGGGTGTCGCCCGAAAGAGGGCGCAAGGGGGCACAACTACACCAGTGCAGACGGCACAGCCTACCTGCACCCGGACGGCCGAACAAAACGCATAGGGGTTGTGAGACGGACCCAACCGCCGCAATCTGGACGGAACGGGATTCCTGCCCGTTCGTCTCCACGCCAGGAGGTGGGACCCATGGCCCAGTCCGTCCACCGCATGCCCGCCCTCACGCTGAACACCGACGGCCACCCGCACCCCCGAGAGAACACCCTGGTGGCCCTGACCGCCGTCCTCGGCGTGATCGCCTTCACCACGTCGTTCTTCCACAACCTGCACCTGCTGACCTCGTGGACCGGCCTGGCCGGGATCATCACCGGGCTGTGGGGCATGTTCGTCTCGGTCACCACCGCCGAGCGCTTCGTCCTGATGATCACCCTCGGCGCCTCCGCGATCGGCTTCTACCTCGGGCTCGCCCGGGGCGGTCTCTGGGGCTGAGCGCCCCGCTCCAGGAACCCTCGGCGCCCCCGTCGCGTATCTGCTCAAGAGACAGGTACCCGACGGGGGCGCCGTCGTGCCCGCAGCGGTGGGCTCCCGGGCCCCGGACGATAGGGTCGAGCCCGAGAACCTGGGGCCACCGCAGCCCGACCGACGAGGAGCACCGAGCAATGAGCCTGCGCCTGAGGACGATCACCCGCGAGGAGCACCTCGCCTTCATCAGGAGCCGCGCCTCGGCCAGCCACATGCAGGTGCCGGCCTGGGGTGACGTGAAGGCCGAGTGGCGCTCGGAGTCGATCGGCTGGTTCGACGAGCACAACCAGCTGGTCGGGGCGGGCCTGGTGCTCTACCGCCAGCTGCCGAAGGTCAAGCGCTACCTCGCCTACCTGCCCGAGGGCCCGGTGATCGACTGGTTCGACCGGGACCTGGACCGCTGGCTCTCCCCGATGCTGGCGCACCTGAAGTCGCAGGGCGCCTTCTCGGTGAAGATGGGCCCGCCGGTGGTCATCCGCCGCTGGAACGCCGCCACCATCAAGGAGGCCATCGCCGGCAAGCAGGCCAAGCGCCTGCGCGACATCGAGGCCGACTGGTACGAGGCGCGCGCCTTCGAGGTGGCCGACCGGCTGCGCAAGGCCGGCTGGCTGCAGGGCGAGGACGGCGGCGCCGGCTTCGGCGACGTCCAGCCGCGCTACGTCTACCAGGTGCCGCTGGCCAACCGCTCGCTGGACGACATCCAGAAGGGCTTCAACCAGCTCTGGCGCCGCAACATCAAGAAGGCCGAGAAGAGCGGCGTCGAGGTGGTCCAGGGCGGCTACGACGAGCTGCCGATCTTCCACCAGCTCTACCTGGTCACCGCCGAGCGCGACAAGTTCACCCCGCGCCCGCTGGCCTACTTCCAGCGCATGTGGAACGCCCTCAACTCCGAGGACCCGAACCGGATGCGGCTGTACATCGCCTACCACGAGGGCGAGCCGCTGGCCTCGACCACCATGCTGGTGGTCGGCGAGCACGTCTGGTACTCCTACGGCGCCTCGGCCAACCACAAGCGCGAGGTCAAGCCGTCCAACGCGATCCAGTGGCGGATGATGCGCGACGCCTACGCCCTCGGCGGCGGCGTGTACGACCTGCGCGGCATCAGCGACACCCTGGACGAGAACGACCACCTGTTCGGCCTGATCCAGTTCAAGGTCGGCACCGGCGGCCAGGCGGCCGAGTACCTCGGCGAGTGGGACTTCCCGCTGAACAAGCTGCTGCACAAGGCCCTCGACCTCTACATGTCCCGCCGCTGAGGAGGCTGCCCCGATGACGCTGTCGCTCTACCTGGACACCGAACGCTGGCGCACCCACCAGCGCTCCGTCCTGGCCGAGTTCCCCGGCCTGGTGCCCGTCGCCAAGGGGAACGGCTACGGCCTGGGCAACCACCGGCTGGCCGAGGAGGCGACGCTGCTGGGCACCGGTGTGCTGGCCGTCGGCACCGCGTACGAGGCGGCCGACGTCGCCGAGTGGTACGGCGGCGAGCTGCTGGTGCTCACCCCGTACCGGGTCGGCGAGGAGGTGCTCCCGCTGCCGCACGCCCGGGTGATCCGGACGGTGGCCGGCGTGGACGCGCTGCGCTCGCTGCACGGCGCCCGGGTGGTGCTGGAGTGCATGACCACCATGCGCCGGCACGGCGTGAGCGCGGCCGACCTGCGCACCGTCGCCGCCGAACTGGACGGCGTCTCCTTCGAGGGCCTCGCGCTGCACCTGCCGATGGACCGGCCGGACGGCTCCAGCCCGGTCGAGGAGGTCGCGTACTGGGTAGACACCGCGAAGGCGGCGGGCATCCCGGTGCACACCGTCTTCGTCAGCCACCTCGGCGCGGCCGGCATGGACCAGCTGACCCAGCGCTACCCGGGCACCGTCTTCCGGTCCCGGATCGGCACCCGGCTCTGGCTGGGCGACCACGGCGCGCTGGAGGTCCGGGCCACGGTGCTGGACGTCACCCCGGTCCGCAAGGGCGACCGCTACGGCTACCGCCAGCACCCGGCGCCCTCCGACGGCCACCTGCTGGTGGTCGCCGGCGGCACCGCGCACGGCATCGGCCTGGAGGCGCCCAAGTACGTGGCGAGCATGGGCGCCCGCGCCAAGGGCATCGCCCGGGCCGGGCTGGCGACCGTCAACAAGACCAAGTCGCCGTTCCACTGGGCGGGCAAGCAGCTCTGGTTCGCCGAGCCGCCGCACATGCAGGTCTCGCTGCTGTTCCTGGACGGGGAGACCGCGCCCCCGGTGATCGGCGACGAGCTGGGCCTCCAGGTCCGGCACACCACCACCCACTTCGACCGGGTGGTGGACCGCTAGGTCCCGTCCGGCCCGGGCGGAAGGGTCCGGGGGCGGTCCCCGCCCCCGGACCCTTCGTCAGGCCTTCTCCTCGGCCGGCTCCGACCGCCGTGGCTCCTCCAGCCACTGCTCGAAGGAGTCGGCCGACCCGTGTCCGGGGTAGCCCTCGTCCTCGTGCAGCCGCCGGGCGGCGCCCAGCGTGACCACGTCAGGGGCGTGGTCCAGCACCCCGCCGGAGGGGTCGTCGCTGCCGTCCCAGCGGACCGGGTCGCGGTCCGGGTACAGGGCGTCCCGGACCACCAGCACGACCAGGTAGAGCGTGCCGAGCAGGTGCAGCACGATCGCGAAGTGGTACCAGGGCTCGCCGATCCCGTGCTGCTTGGGTCCGGTGACGAAGCCCAGGTGGGACCAGATGCCCAGGGTGTAGAGCACCTCGCAGGCCTGCCAGATCAGCAGGTCGCGCCAGCGCGGCCGGGCCAGTGCCGCGAGCGGCAGCAGCCAGAGCGCGTACTGCGGCGAGTACACCTTGTTGACCAGCACGAACAGCGCGACCACCAGGAAGGCCAGCTGGGCGAACCGCGGCCGGCGCGGCGCCGCGAGACCGAGCCACGCTATGGCCGCGCACCCCAGCACCATCAGCACGCCGATGTAGAGGTCGAGGTCGGCCAGCGCCACCCCGCGGTTCTGCATCAGGATCAGCCAGAACGAGCCGTAGTCCTCGCCGCGGTGCTTGCTGAAGACGTAGAAGGTCGACCAGCCCTGCCAGTTGGCCAGCATGATCGGCAGGTTGACCAGCAGCCAGGAGCCCACCGCGCCGCCGAGCGCCAGGCGGAACTCGCGCCACTTCCCGGCCCGCCAGCAGAGCACCAGCAGCGGGCCGAGCAGCAGCAGCGGGTAGAGCTTGGCGGCGGTGGCCAGGCCGATGAAGACGCCGGCCCAGACCGGCTTGGAGCGGGCCCACCAGGCCATCGCCACGGCGGCCAGCGCGACCGCCAGCAGGTCCCAGTTGATCGTGCCGTTGAGCAGCAGGATCGGCGAGAGCGCGAACAGCAGCGCGTCCCAGGGGCGGCGGCGGTGGGTGCGCGAGAGCGCGACCGCGGCGACCACCGCGCAGGCCATCAGCAGCCCGGCGTTGATCACCCAGAACCACTGCTCCTGGTCCTGCTCGGTGCCGCCGCCGGGCGTCAGCCAGGCCGCGACCTGCATGAACAGGCCGGTCAGCACCGGGTACTCCAGGTACTGGAGGTCCCCCGTGGTGCCGGGGATCCGGTCCACGTACGGGTGCAGCCCGGCCGCGAAGCCGCGGCCGGAGAACAGGTGCGGGACGTCGCTGTAGCAGGCGTGGATGTACTGCGGCGAGCCCGGCTGGAACCAGGCCTGCTGGTAGCACGGCAGGTTGTGCACCATGCCGAGCGCCGA
This sequence comes from Kitasatospora sp. NPDC089509, assembly GCF_044749365.1. Lineage (NCBI taxonomy): Bacteria > Bacillati > Actinomycetota > Actinomycetes > Kitasatosporales > Streptomycetaceae > Kitasatospora > Kitasatospora sp. NPDC089509. The sequence goes on from NZ_JBIVHS010000035.1 coordinate 15,279, forward strand.
GACCACGATCACCACCAGCGCCAGCACCCGCACCGGGATCCACCAGGAGACGCCGAGCAGCGCCCGTCGGCCGGGCGGGCCGCCGAACACCTCGCTACCGGCCGCCGCCACCCGGTCCTCGTCGGCCGGGACGACCACGGTGTTGACCGGGGGCGCGGCCGTGGCGACGGCTGCCGGGGTGGGCCCTGCGGCGCCACCGGGCCCGTGCGGGCCCGCGGTTTCGTCACGATCGCTCGACGTCATGCCGGACATCCTGCCGCACCGGATGCGCCGCGACGAGGAGGACCCCGCGGTGGTCCGGCGGTACCGGTGGGGCGCGGGCGGCGAAACGTGACGAAACGGCGGTGGCGGCCCTCCGGGGAGGACCGCCACCGCCGCTCTGCCGTCTTACCGGCCGGACCGGCCGGCCCGGCTACTGTGCGGCCGCTCCGCCGCCTTGGAGGCCGCCGCCGGTGGTACTGCTCGGGGTCGGCTTGCCGCCGGTGCCGCCCGCACCGTTGGCGCCGCCGGCGCCGTTGCCGCCCGCACCACCGCCGGGGCCACCGGCACCGCCGGCACCACCGGCACCGCCGGGCGGCGGCGTCGACGGGCAGTTGAGGCCGCCGATGAGGCCGCCGCAGGTGTCCGTCGGCCTCGGCTTGTGGGTGGGACTGGTCGGCTGCTGGGTCGGCTGGCAGTCGACGCCCGGCACACAGCCCCCGTCGTGGGTGGGCTGCGGCGGCTGCGGCTGGTTGGGCTGCTGGGTCGGCTGCTGGGTCTCCACCGTGGTCGGCGTGGAGGAGGCCGTCTGGGTCGGCGAGGCGGAGGCCGTGGACGGCGCACCGGAGGAGTCCACCTCGGTGCCGACCGGCTGGGGGGTCGGGAAGTCCATCTTCTTCTCGTTGGCCAGGGCGGCCTTCATGTACCGGGTGAAGACGTCGGTGGGGATGTCACCACCGTGGATGGACTCCTTGCCGCCGGTGCCGTTGAGCGACTCCCGGTCGTGCTTGTTCGGGTCCTCTCGCCACATCGCGACGCTGGTCACCAGCTGCGGGGTGTAGCCCACCCACCAGGCCGACTTGTTCTGGTCGGTGGTACCGGTCTTGCCGGCCACCGGGCGGCCCAGGGAGTTGGTCTTGGTACCGGTACCGTTCTTGGCCACGTTCACCAGCACGTCGGTGACGTTGTCGGCGACGGCCGGCTCCAGCGCCACCTTGACGTCCTTCTTGCCGAAGCCCGGGCGCTCCTTGCCGTCCACCTCGACCTTGGTGACCGAGTAGGGCTCGGCCTCCTTGCCGCTGGCCGCCAGGGTGCCGTAGCCGGTGGCCATCCGGATCGGGCTGATGGTGGAGGTGCCGAGCGGGAAGGTCGCGGTCTTCGGGTCGGCCAGGCTCTCCCGCTTGATGCCCATCTGCACGGCCATGTCGGCCACCGCGGGGCCGCCGACGTCCTGGTTGAGCTGGACGAAGGGCACGTTGTACGACCACTGCATGGCCTGCCGCAGCGAGACGTAGCCGCGCTTGCCGGAGTCCTCGTTCTTCTGCCGGTAGGGCTTGCCGTCGTCGCCGATCACCAGCGAGCCGTCCGGCTTGCGGATCTCGGACATGTCGTCGGCGAGGTAGCGGCTGTCGGCGTTGATCCGCTTCGGCTTGCCGTCGCCGTCCTTCGCGGTCTGCACCCCGGTCTGCATCGCGGTGGCCAGTACGAAGGGCTTGAAGGTCGAGCCGACCTGCACACCGCCGGCGTTGGCGTTGTTGTCGAAGTGCCCGTTCTCCACGCCGTCGCCGCCGTAGATGGCGACCATCGCGCCGTCACCGGGTTTGATGCTGGCGGCGCCGAACTGGACGAAGGTGTCGTTGTTGGGACGCTTCTGCGGGTCGAGGTTCTCGGCCTTGACGTCGTCGACGGCCTTCTTCAGGGCGTCGACCTTGTCCTTCTCGAAGGTCGTGTAGATCTTCAGACCGCCCTTGTCGATCATCTGCGCGGTGATCGACTTGTCGGTGGCCATCACGTACTGGTTGGCGGTGTCGACCAGGTAGCTGATCTCACCGTTCATGTTGGAGCTGGACTTCACCGGGATCGGCTCGGGGAAGGTGGTGCACTTCGCCCGCTCCTCCGGCGTGGTGTTGTGGGTGATCACCATCCGGTCCAGGATCCACTTCCAGCGCTCCACCGCGCGGTCGTGGTTGGCCGCCTTGGAGGGGTCGTAGTAGTTGGCCCCCTTCAGCAGTCCGGCCAGCATGGCGCTCTGACAGAGGTTCAGGTCCTTGGCGTTGACGCCGTAGTACGCCTGGGCGGCGGCCTGGGCGCCGTTGGCGTTGCGACCGAACCAGCTGGTGTTGAGGTAGCCCTTGAGGATGTCGTCCTTGCTCTTGGTCTGATTGATCTTCAGCGTGATGAAGAATTCCTTCGCCTTACGAGTGATCGTCTGTTCCTGGCTCAGGTAGGCGTTCTTCACGTACTGCTGGGTGATCGTCGAGGCGCCCTGGGTCTCACCGCCCTTCGCCATGTTGTAGACGGCGCGCAGCATGCCCTTGGGGTCGATGCCGCTGTCGGTGCGGAAGGTCTCGTTCTCGGCCGAGATGACGGCGTTCTGCAGGTTGGGGCTGATGTCGCTGAGCTCGACGATCTGCCGGTTGGTGTCGCCCTTGCGGGTCATCTCCGTGTTGTCGGCCCAGTAGTAGATGGTGTTCTGGTCCTTCACCAGGTCCTTGAGCTGCGGGACGGTGGTGGTCTGGTACAGGTAGAACACGACGGCCACGCCGGTGGCGAAGAACAGCAGGAAGGCGCTCAGCCACTGCTTCCAGGACGGCAGCCAGCGCCGGACCCCGGTCTTGCCCCAGCGCGGGTAGTCGATGAAGCGCTTCTTGCCGGGGTCGGCGGCGGCCGCGGCGGAAGCGGCGGCGGCACCGCGCCGGCCGCCCTTCCCCTTCTTCTGCGCGGCCTTGCGCATCTCGGCCCGGCCCATCCGCGGCTGTTGGGCGGTCTCCCGGACGCCCGGCGGGCGTCGGCGGCCGATCCCGTCCGAGGCCAGCTCGTCGGGGCCGGGGCCTCCCCGACGGCCGCCGCCTCCCGGGGGCTGCTGCCCGTCACCGCCCGGGTTGGGCGTCCTTCGCCGTCGCTCGCTCATGTTTCCAGCCGCTCCTCGCCAGGCCCGGTCGGCCTGAAGGCAGGGTTCCTGTCCGATGCTCGGACCGCCCTAACCCCGGAGGTTGGTCCTCGTGCACACGCGACAGCGTACGCAGCGCTGAATCACAACTAATCGGGCATCAGGCGCCAATAACCTCAAAACGGCGTCAGATCATTACACGCCCGTTGCCAACCCCACCCGCGCGTCGGCTTGTGATCACATTCACGCGTGCCCCCCTTGCCCCTTCCGAGGGTCGGGTTTACTGTTCTCGATATATCGAGCCGATACATCGAAGCGGTATACCGCCGATGCAGCGGCCGGAGCGAAGGTCGAGAGGGAGGAGGACGGCGGTGGGCAGGCGCTCAGGAGTGCTGGAGTTCGCCGTTCTCGGTCTGCTCCACGACGCCCCGATGCACGGCTACGAGCTGCGCAAGCGGCTCAACATCCTGCTCGGAGCGCTGCGGGCGCTCTCCTACGGAACGCTCTACCCGTGCCTGAAGAGTCTGGTCGCCCAGGGTTTCCTGGTCGAGGACAACCCGGACGTCGAGTACGTCCCGGCCACCGCGCTCAACGGCAAGCGGTCGAAGATCGTCTACCGGCTCTCCCCCGAGGGCAAGCAGCGGTTCGAGGAACTGCTCGCCGACTCCGGTCCGGACGCCTGGGAGGACGAGCGCTTCGGCGTCCACTTCGCCTTCTTCGGCCAGACCGACCGGGCCGTCCGGATGCGCGTCCTGGAAGGCCGCCGCAGCCGGCTGGAGGAGCGCCTGGAGCGGATGCGCGGTTCGCTGGCCCGGGCCCGCGAACGGTTCGACGACTACACCGTCGAACTCCAGCGGCACGGCCTGGAGTCGGTGGAACGCGAGGTCCGGTGGCTCAACGAGCTGATCGAGACCGAGCGAGCCAACCGCACCGGCCGGCCCTCCACCGGCGGGAGCAGCACCGCCACACCCCCCACGACTTCGGACGGCCGTGGCCAGGAGACCGGGTCCCCCGACCCGTCCGGGCCACCGTACGACCGCCCGGGGCGCTCCGCCCAGGAGCGCTGACACCGCGTCAGGCCAAGTGCCGCGCGGCAGGAGTGGGCGCCCCGCGCGCCTGTACAAGCAGTCATTCGAAGAAGCAGGACGAGTGCCGTCGACCCCGGCGGTCCTCATGAGATCACAGGGAGCAACCGGAATGGGTTCGGTTCGCGTAGCCATCGTGGGCGTGGGCAACTGCGCCGCGTCGCTGGTGCAGGGTGTCGAGTACTACAAGGACGCCGACCCGGCCGGCAAGGTCCCCGGCCTGATGCACGTCCAGTTCGGCGACTACCACGTCCGTGACGTGGAGTTCGTCGCGGCCTTCGACGTCGACGCCAAGAAGGTCGGCTTCGACCTGGCCGACGCCATCGGCAGCAGCGAGAACAACACCATCAAGATCTGCGACGTCCCGCCGACCGGCGTGACCGTCCAGCGCGGCCACACCCTCGACGGCCTCGGTAAGTACTACCGGGAGACCATCGAGGAGTCGGACGAGACCCCGGTCGACGTCGTCCAGGTCCTCAAGGACCAGCAGGTCGACGTCCTGGTCTGCTACCTGCCCGTCGGTTCCGAGGCCGCGGCCAAGTTCTACGCCCAGTGCGCCATCGACGCCAAGGTCGCCTTCGTGAACGCCCTGCCGGTGTTCATCGCGGGCACCAAGGAGTGGGCGGACAAGTTCACCGAGGCCGGCGTGCCGATCGTCGGTGACGACATCAAGTCCCAGGTCGGCGCCACCATCACGCACCGCGTGATGGCCAAGCTGTTCGAGGACCGCGGTGTCATCCTCGAGCGCACCATGCAGCTGAACGTCGGCGGCAACATGGACTTCAAGAACATGCTCGAGCGCGAGCGCCTGGAGTCCAAGAAGATCTCCAAGACCCAGGCCGTCACCTCGCAGATCCGTGACCGCGAGCTGGGCGCCAAGAACGTCCACATCGGTCCCTCGGACTACGTGGCCTGGCTGGACGACCGCAAGTGGGCGTACGTCCGCCTGGAGGGTCGCGCGTTCGGCGACGTCCCGCTGAACCTGGAGTACAAGCTGGAGGTCTGGGACTCCCCGAACTCCGCCGGTGTCATCATCGACGCCGTCCGCGCCGCGAAGATCGCCAAGGACCGCGGCATCGGTGGCCCGATCCTGTCGGCCTCCTCGTACTTCATGAAGTCCCCGCCGGTCCAGTACTTCGACGACGAGGCCAAGGAGAACGTCGAGAAGTTCATCCGCGGCGAGGTCGAGCGCTGAGCGCAGCGAAGTTCGCGACTGTCGAACACTGAGCGCTGAGCGCAGCGCCGAGGGCTCGGAGCTGACTGCTCGTAGCCTGCCGTAAGGGCTCACGATCCTCGGATCGTGAGCCCTTCACGTTTCCGCAGCGAATGTTTCACGTGAAACGGCGACCGGTTCCATGGCACTCTGGGCGGGTGGCGATCACCGAGAACGGCAGCACCCACCAGTCCGCGCACCGTGCCACGCTCCTCGGTCTGCTCCGCGGCCAGGACTTCCGCAGGCTGCTGACCGCCCGGGTGCTCTCCCAGCTCTCCGACGGCGTCTTCCAGGTCTCGCTCGCCGCCTACGTGGTCTTCTCCCCCGAGAAGCAGTCCTCCCCCGCCGACATCGCCTCGGTGCTGGCCGTGATGCTGCTGCCGTTCTCGGTGATCGGCCCGTTCGCCGGGGTGCTGCTGGACCGCTGGCGCCGTCGCCAGGTGCTCTACTTCGGCAACCTGGCCCGCTTCGGGCTGGGGCTGGGCACCGGTGCACTGCTCCTGGTCCGGGCGCCGACCTGGCTGTTCTTCGCCTCGGCGCTGCTGGTCACCGCGCTCAACCGGTTCATCCTTGCCGGCCTCTCCGCCGCCCTGCCGCGGGTGGTCGAACAGGACCGGCTGGTCACCGCCAACGCCCTCTCCCCCACCCTGGGCACGGTCGCCGCCGCCTGCGGCGGGGGCCTCGGCTTCCTGCTGCACCAGCTGATGGCCCCCGGGCCGCAGGCGGACGCCGCGCTGGTGACCGTCGCCTCGCTGCTCTACCTGTCGGCCGCGCTGGCCGCCCGCCGGATGGACCGTGACCTGCTCGGCCCGGAGCGGCACGGCGAGCGTCCCGCCCTCGGTCAGGCGCTGCTGCGGGCCGCCGTCGAACTCGGCGCCGCCGTCCGCCACCTGGTCCGGGACTGCCGCCCCGCGGTGCACGCGCTGGCCGCCGTCACCGCGGCCCGGTTCTGCTACGGCGTGCTGATCGTGGTGGTGGTGATGCTCGCCCGGTACACCTTCAACGACCCGACCGACAGCGCGGCCGGGCTGGCCACCCTCGGTCAGGCGGTCGGCCTGTCGGCCGCCGGGTTCTTCGTCGCCGCGGTGGTCAGCCCCTGGTGCACCCGTCGGCTGGGCCTGGCCGGCTGGATGACGGCCTGCCTGCTCGCCCCGGTGGTCTTCGTCCCGGCGCTGGGCCTGTTCTTCGCCCCGATCCCCACCCTGGCCGCCGCCCTGCTGCTCGGGGTGGTCACCCAGGGCACCAAGATCTGCGCCGACACCGTGGTGCAGGAGTCGGTCGAGGACGAGTTCCGCGGCCGGGTCTTCGCCATCTACGACGTGCTGTTCAACGTCGCCTTCGTGGCCGCCGCGCTGGTCACCGCACTGGTGCTGCCGTTGTCCGGACGCTCGGTCACGGTGGTCGTCGGGGTGGCCGTGGTGTACGCGCTGACCGCGCTCTGGTACCTGCGGGCGGCCCGGCGGTCCGGTCCGCTCCCCGGCGACGCCCGGTGACACCGGCCGGTCCCGGAATCGCAACCACCTCGTCCCGAAGCTCCGGACGGCCACCGAACTGATTGCGTCCGACCCGGTCGCTAAGGTACGTAAACCTGTCGGAGCGACAGTACGAGGTCTCGGGGGACGATCCGATGAGCACACCGACCGGTCCGTACGGGCCGCCGCCGCCCGCGGCGCCCGGCTTCGGCCCGCCGCCCCCCTCGTACGGGCAGCCGCCGTACGCCCAGCCTGCCCCGCCCGCGTCGCCGTACGGCCAACCGCCCTACGGCCAGGCCCCCCACAGCCAGCCGCCGTACGCGCAGCAGCCGTACGGCCAGCAGCCGCCCGCCGGGCCGTACGGCTACCCCCAGCCCGGCACGACGCCCCCGCCGCCCGCCAAGCGCACCGCCCGCTCCAAGCTGCGGATCGCCGGCGTGCTCGGCGGCTGCGTCGCGCTCGCGGTCGGCTACTTCCTGACCGGCCCCGGCGTCAGCAGCGCCAAGCCCGGCGACTGCGTCCAGGTGAGCGGCCCGCGCGCCGTCGAGATCGTCAACTGCACTGACAGCAAGGCGAATTACAAGGTGCTGTCGAAGTTCACCGGCACCACCGACGTGACCCGCTGCCGGCAGACCCCGCAGACCACCAGCGCCGTCTCGGGCAAGAGCGGCCGCCGTTGGAACAAGACGCGGTACGTGCTCTGCCTCGGCCCCCTGACCCCCACCGCCGGCTACCCGCCGGTCAAGACGTCCTGACCTTCCCGCCGACATCCTTTTCCCGGGGGACCCCTTGTCCGTTCCGCCTCCGCCGCCACCGCAGCAGCCGTACGGCCCGCCGCCCGGCGACGGCAACCCGTACGCCGACGGCCCGTACGCCGGCGGCCCGTACGGCGCACCGCCGCCGCCCCCACCGCCGCCCGGTTACGGCTACGGCTACGGCTACCCGAGCGCCCCGCCGCCGGAGCAGCCGTACGGCGCCCAGCCGCCCGGGTACGGCTACGGCTATCCGCCGCCGGCCCCGATGGACGGCGAGCACTGCCGCTTCTGCGGCGGCTTCCCGGCCGTGCGCGCCACCGTCCGCGGCCACCAGGGCCTGCTGGTCGCCTGGCGGATGCTGCGGATGCACGGCCCGTTCTGCCTCACCTGCGGGACGGCCACCGTGCGCGACATGTCCGCCAGGACGCTCGTCCAGGGCTGGTGGAGCTGGGCCTCGCCGCTGCTGACCCTGATCACCCTGCTGCTCAACCTCGGCGCCCACAACCGGATCAAGCGGCTGCCGCCGCCCGTGCCGGGCACCCACGGCCCGCAGCTCGACCCGGGCCGGCCGCTCACCGGCCGCCCCCACCTGGCCATGCTGCTGGTGCCGGCGGCGATGCTGACCACCGGGATCCTGGTCGTCACCGGTGTGATCGGTCCCGAGCACGACCCGGGCACCCCGATCAGCTCGCCGACCCGCGACAGCACGATCACCTTCTCGCCGGCCCCGCTGCCGTCGCCCACCTACAGCTACACCCCGCCGCCGCTGCCGCTGCCGTCCTTCACCCTGCCGAGCATCACCCTGCCGCCGCCCGCGACGCCCGCGGCCAAGGACGACGTGGACAACGCCGGCGTCGGCGACTGCCTGCGCAACGAGAACAACACCGGCGCGACCTCCGACGACCACCCGAAGATCACCGTGCTGCCCTGCACCGACGCCAAGGCGCAGTACAAGGTGGTCTACAAGTACCTCGCCACCTCGGACGAGAAGGTCTGCCAGAAGCAGCCGAAGTCGGACAGCACCTACACCCGGACCTACACCAAGTTCCCCTCGCTGGACTACGTGCTCTGCCTGAAGCACGTGAACGGCTGAGCCGGAACGCGACGCGGCGGCCGTCCCCTCCTCCGAGGGGACGGCCGCCGCGCCCGCGATCAGCCCTGCGGCTGCTCGGCCCACCAGGCCCGCAGCGCCGCGACCGCCTCGTCGTGCTCCATCGGCCCGTTCTCCAGCCGCAGTTCGAGCATGTGCTTGTACGCCCGGCCGATCTGCGGGCCCGGCTTCAGCCCGAGCAGCTCCATGATCTGGTTGCCGTCCAGCGCCGGGCGGATGGCGTCCAGCTCCTCCTGCGCCGCCAGTTCGGCGATCCGCTCCTCCAGGCCGTCGTAGGTGCGCGAGAGCGCGGCGGCCTTCTTCTTGTTGCGGGTGGTGCAGTCGGAGCGGGTCAGCGCGTGCAGGCGGCCCAGCAGCGGCCCGGCGTCGGTGACGTAGCGGCGCACCGCGGAGTCGGTCCACTCGCCGCCGCCGTAGCCGTGGAAGCGCAGGTGCAGCTCGACCAGGCGCGAGACGTCCTCGGTGAGCTCCTTGGAGTACTTGAGCTCGCGCATCCGCTTGCGGGTCATCTTGGCGCCGACCACCTCGTGGTGGTGGAAGGAGACCCGGCCGTCCGACTCGAAGCGGCGGGTGCGCGGCTTGCCGATGTCGTGCAGCAGCGCGGCCAGCCGCAGGGTGAGATCCGGGCCGTCCTGCTCCAGGTCGACGGCCTGCTCCAGGACGGTCAGCGAGTGCTCGTAGACGTCCTTGTGCCGGTGGTGCTCGTCGCGCTCCAGCTGCAGCGCGGGCAGCTCCGGCAGCACGTACCCGGCCAGGCCGGTGTCCACCAGCAGCCGCAGGCCCTTCACCGGGTGCTCGGCCAGCAGCAGCTTGTTCAGCTCGGCCTGCACCCGCTCGGCCGAGACGATGGTGATCCGCTCGGCCATCGCGGTCATCGCGGCGACCACCTCGGGCGCCGGGTCGAAATCCAGCTGGGCGGCGAAGCGGGCGGCCCGCATCATCCGCAGCGGGTCGTCGGAGAAGGACTCCTCGGGGGTGGCGGGGGTGCGCAGCACCCGGGCCTCCAGGTCCTCCAGTCCGCGGTGCGGGTCGACGAAGCCGCGGCCGGGCAGGTCGACGGCCATCGCGTTGACCGTGAAGTCCCGGCGGACCAGGTCCTGCTCGATGGTGTCGCCGTAGCTCACCTCGGGCTTGCGGGAGGTGCGGTCGTAGGCCTCGGAGCGGTAGGTGGTGATCTCGATCAGGAAGGAGCCCTCGGGGGTGTCCTTGCGGGCGCCGACGGTGCCGAAGGCGATGCCGACGTCCCAGACCGCGTCCGCCCAGCCCTTGACCAGCTTGAGCACCTGCTGCGGCCGGGCGTCCGTGGTGAAGTCCAGGTCGTTGCCGAGCCGGCCGAGCAGCGCGTCCCGCACCGAGCCGCCGACCAGCGCCAGCCGGTGACCGGCCGCCTGGAACCGGCGGGCGATCTCGTCGGCCACCGGCGACACCCGCAGCAGCTCTTGCAACCCCAGGGTCTGGGCCTCGCTCAGGCCTGGGACGACCTGCTCGGGGGTGCTGGAACGGTCGGTGCGCGCGGTGGGCTCATTGGCAGTGGACACGGCTCACAAGGGTACGTGCCCCAGAAGGTCAACCGCCCGCGCGTTTTGGGCGTCTCACCCCAGAGCCCGCAACACTGCACCCCAGCCTGGATCGTTACCATGCCGGTGGACGAGTCGCGGACACCGCAACCGGGGATGCGGTGTCGTGCGCCGCCGTGCCGACGGAACTTTCCGCGGCAGCAGGGCGGCGTACGGCGTCGAGCGAGGAACGTCGAGCGGGGAACGTCGGGCGCCAGCGCCGGGCGGACAGCATCAGCAGCGAGCGATCGAACAGAACGGCGAGGGCGAAAACGAGTGAGTGAGCCGGCACGGCACTCGGGCCTGGGGGCGCACCGACAGCCTGGACGCACCGCGGATCCCACCGGGCGTCCCACCGACGGGCGGCGCCGCCGCGGCCGCGCCCGCCGCTTCGCCGCCGTCTGCGCGGCCGCCCTGGCCCTGTTCACGGCCGCCCCCGCGACGGCGCTGCCGACCGGCGGCAACATCCGCCCGGCCACCGACGCCGCGGCCAGCGCGGAGTACCCGGTGGTGGTGACCATCGAGTCGGTGAGCCCGCAACTGGCCGTCCAGAACGGCACCGTGTCCATCACCGGGCACGTCACCAACGCCGGCAAGTCGGCGCTCAAGGGCGCCCACGCGGCGGTCCGCAAGCCGGTCTCCAGCAAGCCCCTGCAGCGCCGCAGCGAGCTCCAGGGCGTGGCCGCCCGGACCACGCCGAAGGGCGAGGACGGGGTGGAGCTGGACAGCCCGCAGTACGCCCTGCCTGAGCTGAACCCGGGCCAGAGCCAGCCGTACACGCTGAGCGTCGCGGTCAGCGACCTCGGGCTGTCCGAGAGCGGCGTCTACGAGCTCGCGGTGGACGCCTGGGGCTCGACCGCCGACAACCCGCGCGACCGGCCCCTGGGCATCGCCCGCACCTTCCTGCCGTACACCCAGGGCGGCAACGGGGCCCAGCCGACCAAGGTCACCACGCTCTGGCCGCTGGTGCACGCGCCGGTGCTGGCCGCGCAGACCTTCGCCGAGAACGACCAGACCGTCCCGGTGCTGCGCGACGACAGCCTGGCCACCGAGCTCGCCCCGGGCGGCCGGCTGTACGAGCTGGTCGACACCGGCGCCAAGCTGGACGGGCTGACCTGGGTGGTCGATCCGGACCTGCTGGACGCCGCCTTCGCGATGACCAAGCAGTACCGGGTGCAGAAGCCGGGCAGCGAGGACGGCGGCAAGCCCGCCCGCGAGGACAACACCGTCCCGCGCCAGGCCTCGGCCGCCGCCGAGGCCTGGCTGAACAAGCTGCGGGCGGCCGTCGCCAAGCCGACCGACCAGGTCATCGCGCTGCCGTACGCCGACCCGGACCTCGCCTCGATCGCCCACAACGGCTCGGACCTGGCCGGCATGGGCACCGCGCTGAGCAAGGCGGCCACGGCCGGCCGGCTCACCGTCGAGGGCCGGCTCTCCGTGGACACCCGCTCCGACGTGGCCTGGCCGTACCAGGGCCACCTCGACCAGCAGATCACCGGCATCGCCCGGCAGGCGGGCAGCGGCCTGGTGCTCGCCAGCGGCACGAGCATGCCCGACCCGGACTCGGTCAACTACACCCTGACCGCGGTGCGCCCGATCGGCAACGGCCAGACCGCGGTGGTCGCCGACGACGCGGTCTCCGCACCCTTCCAGAAGGACCTGAGCACCCCGAAGGACCAGACCGAGGCCGCCCAGCGCTTCCTCGCCGAGACCTACGCGATCACCCACGAGCAGCCGCAGAACCAGCGCGGCCTGCTGGTGATGCCGCCGCGCGAGCTGACCGCCGCCACCGCCAAGGTGCTGGCCGGGGCGCTGCAGACGGCGACCTCGTCCGACAAGTGGCTGACCCCGGTGAAGCTGGACGCGCTGGCCCAGTCCACGCCGGACCCGAAGGCCAACACCACCGTCCCGTCGCCCGCCGACTACCCGACCCAGGCCCGGGCCTCCGAACTGTCGGCCGCCGCGCTGAGCGGCACCGACAAGATCCAGGACGACCTGGACACCCTGATGCGGGTACTCACCCTGCCGCAGCGGGTGCGCGGCCCGTTCAGCGCCGCCATGGTCCGCTCGCTGTCGACCGAGTGGCGCACCCAGGCCCCGGCCGGCAACGCCTACCGCACCGGCGTCGGCAAGTACCTGATAGAGCTCCGGGACGCCGTCCAGGTGCCCAAGAAGAACGTGGTCACCCTGGCCGGGGACACCGGTCAGCTCCAGGTCAGCGTGCGCAACGACCTCACCCAGACGGTCACCAACCTGAAACTGCGGCTCACCTCGAACCAGCCGAACAGGCTGGCGGTGGGCGACGAAATGGCGCTCGTCCTCCCGGCCTCGCAGAGCGTCACCCTGCGCTTCAACGCCCAGGCCCGCAGCAACGGCCCGGTCCAGATGACCGCCCAGCTGTACACCACCGGCCCCGATTCCAGGCCCTACGGCGATCCGCAGCCCTTCACCGTCGAGGTCACCTCGGTGACCAACGGGGTGCTGTACGTCTTCGCCGGCGCCGCCGTGCTGCTGGTGCTGGCCGCCCTGCGCTTCGTCCGCCAGCGCAAGCGGCGCGGCGGGCAGCCGCACGAGGACGGCGACCAGCCGGTCGGCGACGGCCCGGCCCAGGACGGCCCGCAGGACACCGCCGAGGCGGAGCCGGAGGCCCCGGACACCGCGGACGGCACCACCGGGAACGCCACCGGGAGCAGCACCGGGAACACCGCCGGGGGCGACCCCGCGCCCGACGGTCCCGCGCAGACACCGCGCGCCAGCAGCCCGGATGGCCGGGATCGGGCCGCCGGTGATGAGAAGGTTGGTCCTTGATACCGCCGACCCCCCGCAACGCCGGGCCGGCCACCCCCCACGACAGCGAAGAGGTGACATGACCGGGCGCAGCGAGGAGCGGCCGCCGGGCCGCGGTGAGAGCCGGCCGGGCGCCGAGTCGCCGTCCGGCGACTGGTACGTGGCCGACACCTACGCCCAGGACCCGTACGCCGCCGAGGCGTACGGACCCGCGCAGGACGGCCAGGACCCGTACGGCCTCCAGACCGGGCGGCCCGCCGCGGCGCCGCCGGTCACCGCGTACGACGTGCCGCCGCAGCTGCCGCCGCAGGGCGGCGGCTACCCGACGCCGGTGCCGTCCACGCCGTTCTCGCCCCCGGTTCCCCCGGTGCAGCCCGGCTGGGACACCCCGATGCAGGCGGGCTGGCCGCAGCAGGCCGCCCCGACCCCCGCTCCCGGGCCGGCCCCCGGCCCGTGGGCGCAGCCCCAGCCGCAGTGGGAGCCGGGCCCGGCGCACTCCACCTGGGACACCGAGACCACCGAGTACGTCGGCGTGGACGCGCTGTTCGGCGGCCGACCGGCCGAGGCCGCGGCCCAGCCGCCGGTGCCCCAGCCCGCCCCGGTCCAGCCGGTCCAGCCGGTCGCGCCGGTGCCCCCGTCCGGCGCGGTGCCGCCGGGCGCCCCCGCGCCGTACCCGCCGGCTGGCGGCTACCCGGGTCAGCCGCAGTACGGCGGCCCGGACGGGCAGCGCCCCTTCGTGCCGCCGATCGAGTTCGACCCGCCGCTCTCCGAGGACGAGGCCACCATGCAGGTGGCCGCCGTGGCGGTGCCCCCGGCGGTCGAGCCGCTGGCGGACCTCGCCGAGGAGCACGCCGCCCAGCCGGCGGCCGCGCCCGCGGCCGCCCCGGGCGCCGGTGGTGGCGGCAAGGTCGCCAGCCTGCTGAACTCCAGCGCGATCATGGCGGCCGGCACCCTGGTCTCCCGCGGCACCGGCTTCCTGCGCACCATGGTCATCGCCGGCGCGATCGGCATCTCGGTCATGGGTGACTCCTACAACGCGGCGAACACCCTGCCGACCCTGCTGTACATCCTGATCGGCGGCGGCGCGCTGAACGCGGTCTTCGTGCCGCAGCTGGTGCGCAGCATGAAGAACGACGAGGACGGCGGCACCGCCTACGCCAGCCGGCTGCTCACCCTGGTGATGGTCGGGCTCGGCGCGGTGGTGGTCCTCACCGTGGCCGTGGCACCGCTGCTGGTGCAGCTCATCTCGCACGAGATGATGACCGACCCGTCCCGCGCGGACACCACGGTGGCGCTGGCCCGGTACTGCCTGCCGACCATCTTCTTCATGGGCATCCACGTGGTGATGGGCCAGATCCTCAACGCCCGTGGCCGGTTCGGCGCGATGATGTGGACCCCGGTCCTCAACAACGTCGTGGTGATCTTCACCTTCAGCGCGTACATCTGGGTCTACGGCGGCTTCGGCAGCACCGGGGTGAGCCCCGGGACCATCAGCCCCGAGGGCATCCGGCTGCTGGGCCTCGGCACCCTGATCGGCCTCGCGGTCCAGTCCCTGGCGATGATCCCGTACCTGCGGGCGGCCGAGTTCCGCTTCAAGCCGCGCTTCGACTGGCGCGGCCACGGCCTGGGCAAGGCCGCCCGGCTGGCCAAGTGGACCTTCTTCTTCGTGCTCGCCAACCAGGCCGGTTACCTGGTCATCACCCAGCTGGCCACCGCGGCCGGCAACGCCGCCGAGAAGACCGGCCACCAGGGCGTCGGCCTCGCCGCGTTCTCCAACGCCCTGCTGATCTGGCAGCTCCCGCAGGCCGTCATCACCGTCTCGATCATGAGCGCGGTGCTCCCCCGGCTCTCCCGGGCGGCGGCCGACGAGGACGCCGGCGCGGTCCGCGACGACCTGTCGTACGGGCTGCGCACCACCGCGGTGGCGGTCGTCCCGGCGGCCTTCCTGTTCCTGGCGCTCGGCCCGGCGATCGGCCGCTCGATCTACGCGGTCGGCGGCGGCGGCACGGCGCTGGACAACGCGACCAACCTCGGCCTGATGCTCTCGGCCTTCGCGCTCGGGCTGATCCCGTACTCGGCCCAGTACGTGATGCTGCGCGGCTTCTACGCCTACGAGGACACCCGGACGCCGTTCTCCAACACCGTCTGGGTGGCGGTCTGCCAGGCCGGCTTCTCGCTGGTCTGCTGGGTCGCGCTGCCCTCCCAGTGGGTCGTGACCGGGATGGCCTTCGGCTACGGCCTGGCCTACGCCGTCGGGGTGACGGTCGCGCTGCCCAAGCTGAAGAAGCGGATCGGCGGGCTGGACACCAAGCGGATCGGCAAGACCTACAGCCGGCTGGCCGCCGCCTGCGTCCCGGCCGCGGTGGTCGGTCTCGGCGTCAGCCTGGCGGTCCAGCAGGTGCTCGACGGCTGGACGGGCAGCGTGCTGTCGGTGGTCCTGGCCGGCGGCCTCCAGCTGGTGGTGTTCGTGCTGATCGCGAAGCGCCTGCGGATCGAGGAGCTGAACGCCATGCTGGGCATGGTCCGCGGCCGACTGGGCCGCTGACCCGACCGACAACCGGCCGGACGGACGGACGCCCTGACCGGGCGTCAACCGGGGCGGACACCGCCCCCGCCCGTCCGGCCGAATTCTGGGCCGCCACCCGCGGCCGGGAACCGCCCGGACCGCCAGGTGGCGGCCCGGTGTCGGATCTGCACCACATCTCTCCACCCCCGTGCAACCGAGCGGACCCCTCAGCGGTCGTACCCGGTGGAGAAGAGTGGGCACAATTGTCCTGGAGCACAGGGCGGCCTATCCGCGCGCTCCAGCGACTCTCTCAGGCCGGGGCGACACAAGGGGAGGCAGGACCACGGTGGCTGATGGCACCAAGGCGGTCGTCGACACGTCAGCAGCTGACGCGGCGGCGGACGAGGCCGCGCTGGCCGCGGCGATCGACGAGCTCGGGGGCGGCGGGACCGCCCCGGCGGGCTCCGCCGACGCCCCCTCCACGGACTCTCCCGCGGACTCTCCCGAGGCCGCCTCCGCAGCCGCCGACGAGGAGGCCGACGAGGACGCTCCCGCGGCGCCGGACCCGGCCCCGGCGTCCCCCGTCAGCGAGGAGACCTCGGAGATCACCGCCCCGCTCTCGGTCCAGGAGATCGCCGCCGAGCTGGCGGCCGGCTCCGCCGGGAAGAAGGCCGGCAAGAAGGCCACCCCCGCCCCTGAGGCCGCGTCCGACAAGCGCCGCCCGACCGACCCGCAGCCCACGGTCGACCCCCGCGACACCGCCACCCTCCCGCGCACCCTCCCCGCCCCGATGCGGCACAGCGGCGACCGGATCGGCAACCGGTACCGGCTGGAGGAGTGCATCTCCCAGACCGACACCTTCAGCAGCTGGCGCGCCGTCGACGAGAAGCTGCGCCGGGCCGTCGGCGTCCACCTGATGGCCTCCGGCCACCAGCGCGCCCGCAAGGTGCTGGCCGCCGCCAAGTCCGCGGCCCTGCTCGGCGACCCGCGGTTCGTCCAGGTGCTGGACGCCGTCCAGGAGAGCGAGCTGGTCTTCGTCGTGCGGGAGTGGCTGCCGCACGCCTCCGACCTCGCCAAGCTGCTCGCGAACGGCCCGATGGAGCCGCACGACGCGTACCAGATGGTCCGCCAGGTCGCCGACGCGGTGGCCGCCGCCCACCGCCGCGGCCAGGCCCACCTGCGGCTCACCCCGCGCTGCGTGCTGCGCACCGACAGCGGCCAGTACCGGATCAACGGCATCGCGGTGGACGCGGCCCTGCGCGGACTGCCCCCGGAGGACTCCACCGAGGACGCCCAGCGCACCGACACCCGGGCGATCGGCGCCCTGCTGTTCGCCGCCCTCACCCACCGCTGGCCGTACCCCGAGGACCGCTACGACCTCAAGGGCCTGCCCAAGGACCTGCAGAACGCCGCACCGGACCAGGTCCGCGCGGGCGTCCACAAGGGCCTGTCCGAGCTCGCCGCGCGCGCCCTGTTCGACCACCCGCCGCACCACGCCGAGCCGATCACCACCCCGGAGGAGCTGGTCCGGGCGATCGCGGCCATGCCGCGGATCCGCCAGCCCGAGCCGGAGCTGCCGGTCTTCCAGGCCCCGCCCCGGCACAACACCCACGCCCTGCCCACCGCGCCCAACCCCACCCGGGTGGCCGACCCGGCGGTCGCCCCGCTGCCGGCCTCCTCCCGGCCGACCGCCGCCCGGCGCACCAAACGCCGACTGCGCCGGGTGGTCAAGGCCACCGCCTGGACGGTCGCGTTGGGCGCGATCGGTGTCGCCTCCTGGCAGTTCGTCGGCACCCTGCGCAACAGCGGGCAGGCCGTCGCCAACCCCCAGCCCTCGGTCAGCTCCAGCGCGCCGAGCGCGCACCCGACGGCGCACACCCCGGTACCGATCCAGATCAAGGAAGCCTTCTCCTACAACCCGCGGGGCGACTCCCCGGAGTCGGTCTGGCTGCTCCCGAAGGTCTTCGACGGCGACCCGAACACCTCCTGGGTGACCAAGACCTACAACGACCCCTTCGGCCCCAAGCCGCCGTTCAAGGACGGCACCGGCCTGCTCATCGACCTCGGCTCGGTCCAGTCGGTGAGCTCGGTGAACGTCCTGTTCACCGGCACCCACACGGCCGAGCTGCGGGTGCCGAACGCCCAGGCCGCCGCCAACCCCCAGGGCGCCCAGCCGGAGTCCTTCAACGTGCTGGACAAGCAGTCCGGAAGCAACGTCGACTTCACCCTGAGCAGCCCGACGAACACGCGTTACGTCTTGATCTGGCTGACCAGCCTGCCGAAGGATACGGGGGGCAGCGGTTACCGCGGGGTGGTCAACGAGGTGAAGGTCTTCGGCTGACCGCGCCCGCGCACGGCGGACGACGGCGACAAGGGGTGACAGTGGCGGACGACGACGCGGCGTTGCTCGCCCGGCACGTCGCCGGCGATCCGGACGCCTTCGGCCTCCTGGTGAACCGCCACCGCGACCGGCTCTGGGCCGTCGCGCTGCGCACCCTGGGCGACCGCGAGGAGGCCGCCGACGCGCTCCAGGACGCCCTGGTCTCCGCCTTCCGCGCCGCCGCCGGCTTCCAGGGCCGCTCGGCGGTCACCACCTGGCTGCACCGGATCGTGGTCAACGCCTGTCTGGACCGCGCCCGGCGCAGCGCCACCCGGCGCACCACCCCGCTGGACGAGGACCCGCAGCGGCTGGACGGACTGGTCGGCACCGCCGAACCGGCCGACTCCCCGGTGGTCCGGGCCGAACTGAACCGGGAGCTCGCGGCCGCGCTCGCCGAACTGCCCGTCGAGCAGCGGGCCGCCCTGGTCCTGGTCGACATGCAGGGCTACCCGGTCGCCGAGGCCGCCGAGCTGCTGGGCGTACCGGTCGGCACGGTGAAGAGCCGTTGCGCGCGCGGCCGGGCCCGGCTGCTCCCGCTGGTCCGACACCTGCGCGAGGCGGACGGCGAGGCGGGCGACGGACGGAACGTTTCACGTGAAACACCGCGGCGCGGGACGCCCGGACGCGGGGCCCCGGGCTCGCCGACCGGCGCGTCCGGTGGGGCGCCACCACCGCACCGCGATGCCCAGGGGAACCCGACGGGCCCCCGCACCGTCACAGGGACGGGCCCGAGCACCGGCCGCACGATGTTGGAAGGAGACGCGAGCACGCGATGACCGCCCACCTCTCCTCCCCCGACCCCGATCACGGCCACGATCCCCACCACGGCCACGGCCACCCCTCGGTCGATGAGCTGGCCGACCTCGCCGAGGGCCTGGTCGAGCCCGCCGAGGCCGCCCGGGCGCTGCACCGGCACCTGGACGGCTGCGCCGAGTGCCGCGAGACCGTCGACGCCCTGGCCGGGGTGCAGGCGCTGCTCGGCACCGTCGAGCCCGAGCCGATGCCCGCCGACGTCGCCGCCCGGCTGGACGCCGCCCTGGCCGAGGCCGCCCTCGCCGCCGAGGAGAGCCGCACCGAGAGCCACACCGAGGACCGCAGCGAGGACCGCAGCGAGGAGGGCCGGGAGCACCCGCGCCCGGCCCGGGCCACGCCCGTCCGGGGCGTCCAGGCCCCCTCCGTGCCGTCCGCGCCCGCTGCCCCGCCCGCTGCCCCGTCCGCGCCGCCGTCCCGCCCCGCCGCGGCCTCCGGCCCCGGTCGGCCCCGGCCCCGCCGCCGACGGTTCGCCCTGCTGCTCGGCGCCGCCGCCGCGTTGGCCGCCGTCGGCCTCGGCGGGGCCCTGCTGCTGAACCGGTCCGACGGCTCCGGCTCCGCCGCGGTCTCGGCCGCCACCGGCGCCTCCGCCGCCGTCGGGGCCCCGAACGCCCGCACCCCGCAGTCGGCGGGCCCCGGCACCGTCTACCAGGAGGACCGGCTCGCCGCACAGGTCCAGCAGCTGCTGGCCCGCACCGAGCCCGGGCTGCGCGCCACCGGCCCGGCCAAGTCCGACGCCGCCCCGGTCGACGGCGCCCGCCCGGAGCTCTCCGGTCCGGGCTCCCCCGCGGCCTCCCCCAGCGCCCCGTCGGCCGGCTGCCAGGCCCCCGCCCCGGGCGCTCCGCTGGCCACCGACCGGGGCAGCTACCTGGGCTCCCCGGTCGAGGTCCTGGTCTACCCGACACCCGGCCGACCCGGTTTCGTGGACGTCTACCTGCGCTCCCCCGACTGCGGCCCGGTCCTGCTGCACCGGACCGTCCCCGGCCACTGACCGGCCGTTCCCATGCGATCGACGACCAGGACGCCACGCCGCTTCCGGAGTCCGGGCGCCTGGTACTGATCCGCCTGGGAATGCGAGAGACTGGTCAGTCGTTGTCCCGGGCGGCGGAGCAGGACCGCCCTCCCCGCAGCAAACGCGGGTCGCGATGCGAACCAGGAGAAGCAGTGAGCGACGTCCGTAACGTGATCATCATCGGTTCCGGCCCGGCCGGGTACACGGCTGCGCTCTACACGGCCCGTGCCTCCCTCAAGCCGCTGGTCTTCGAGGGAGCCGTCACCGCCGGTGGTGCGCTGATGAACACCACCGAGGTGGAGAACTTCCCCGGCTTCCGGGACGGCATCATGGGCCCCGAGCTGATGGACAACATGCGGGCGCAGGCCGAGCGCTTCGGCGCCGAGCTGATTCCGGACGACATCGTCTCGGTCGACCTCAGCGGTGACATCAAGACCGTCACCGACTCCGAGGGCAATGTGCACCGGGCCCGGGCCGTGATCGTGACCACCGGCTCCCAGCACCGCAAGCTCGGTCTGCCGAACGAGGACAAGCTCTCCGGCCGCGGCGTCTCCTGGTGCGCGACCTGCGACGGCTTCTTCTTCCGCGACCAGGACATCGCGGTGGTCGGCGGCGGCGACACCGCCCTGGAGGAGGCGACCTTCCTCTCCCGCTTCGCCAAGAGCGTCACGATCATCCACCGCCGGGACAGCCTGCGCGCCTCCAAGGCGATGCAGGAGCGCGCCTTCGCCGACCCGAAGATCCGCTTCGAGTGGGACAGCGCGGTCGAGGCCATCCACGGCGACCCGAAGCTGACCGGCGTCACCCTGCGCGACACCACCACCGGCGAGACCCGCGAGCTGGCGGTCACCGGCCTGTTCATCGCGATCGGCCACGACCCGCGCACCGACCTCTTCAAGGGCCAGCTGGAGCTCGACGCCGAGGGCTACCTGAAGGTCGAGTCCCCCTCGACCCGGACCAACATCGAGGGCGTGTTCGGCGCCGGCGACGTCGTCGACCACACCTACCGCCAGGCGATCACCGCCTCCGGCACCGGCTGCTCCGCCGCGCTGGACGCCGAGCGCTACCTGGCCGCGCTGGACGACGCGGAGCACAAGACCGCCGCCGTGGCGGTCTGACCTCCCCGCCACCGACCGAACCCCGCGGGGGTGTTCCACGTGAAACACCCCCGCCCCGGCCAGGCAGAAACAGAACGGGCCCGCCCGTTGTTCACCTGGCAGCAGCCCCCTCCGTCCGAACCCGAGGAGTTCCCGTGGCCGGCGCCACCACCACCGTTACCGACGCGACGTTCAAGTCCGACGTCCTGGAGAGCGACAAGCCCGTCCTGGTCGACTTCTGGGCCACCTGGTGCGGCCCGTGCCGCCAGGTCGCCCCGGTCCTGGAGGAGATCGCGGCCGAGCAGGGCGACAAGCTGACCATCGCCAAGCTCGACGTGGACGCCAACCAGGCGACCGCCGCCGAGTACAACGTCATCTCGATCCCGACCCTGATCCTGTACAAGGGCGGCCAGCCGGTGAAGCAGATCACCGGTGCCCGTCCGAAGGCCGCGCTGCTGCGCGAGCTGGACGGCCTGATCTAGGTCCCGTCCGGTCGGCGGCCGAACGGCGGCGGGGCTCCCCGACGGGGGAGCCCCGCCGCCGTCGTGCATCCGGGGTCGGTGCCGCTGACCCGCTCAGAACGGCCGCAACGCGGGCTCCTTGCGCCCGCCGCCGAGCAGCCGCTCCAACGCCCCCTCCACGTCCTCCCGCCAGGTCAGCGTGGTCCGCGCCTCCAGCCGCAGCCTCGGGTAGCGCGGATGCGGCCGGACGGTCTTGAAGCCGACCGCGAGCAGGTGGTCGGCCGGCAGCACGCAGCTGGTCGGCACCCGGCCCGCCGAGCCGAAGGCCTCGATCGCCCGCACTCCCCGCCCCAGCAGGTCCTTGGCCACGGTCTGCACCAGCACCCGGCCCAGCCCCTGGCGCTGGTAGCCCGGCAGCACCCGGCTGACCATCAACTGCACGGCGTCCGGTGAGAGCGGGCTGGTCGGGAAGGACTGCGAGCGGGGTACGTAGGCGGGCGGCGCGTACAGCACGAAACCGGCGGGCTGGTCGTCCACGTAGGCGATCCGTCCGCAGGACCCCCACTCCAGCAGCACCGCGGAGATCCACCCCTCCTTCTCCAGCTCCGGCTTCCCCGACTCCACCGCCTCCTTCCCGCTGACCGGGTCCAGCTCCCAGAACACGCAGGAGCGGCAGCCCGTCGGCAGGTCCACGAGGTTGTCCAACGTCAGCGGAGCGATCCGGCGTCCCATGGCCCTCCCTCCTCCTCCCTCTCACGGTCGAGCATTCCCCCACGAACGCCGATGGGTGCATGTTTCACGTGAAACGGCGCTCACGTGGCACATGCACCCATCGGGTCGTTGCCCTCGATCCGGTGGACCGGCTAGCCCTGCGACAGCCGCAGACCGTCCTCGCCCGGAGCCATGCTGTCCAGGATCCGGTTGAGGTCCTCCACCGAGCCGAACTCCAGCACCACCTTGCCCTTGCCGAGCTTGCCGCCGCGCTGGGACACCTCGACCTTGACCCGGGTGTCGAAGCGGTCCGACAGCCGGCTCGCCAGGTCGTTGAAGGCCGGGGAGATGATCTTGCCCGCCTTCGGCGTCTGGCGCTTGGGCTTCTGCTCCAGCCGCATCACCTTGACGATCTCCTCGATGTTGCGCACCGTGAGACCCTCCGCGATGATCCGCGTGGCCAGCCGCTCCTGGTCCTCGGCGTCCGGCACGCCGAGGAGGGCCCGGGCGTGCCCCGCCATGATCGTTCCGGCCACCAGCCGGCGCTGGACGGACGGCGTGAGCTTCATCAGCCGCAGCGTGTTGGAGACGTGCTCGCGCGAGCGGCCGACCCGGTCGGCCAGCTCCTCGTGGGTGCAGGAGAAGTCGCGCAGCAGCTGGTCGTAGGCGGCGGCCTCCTCCAGCGGATTCAGCTCCGCCCGGTGCAGGTTCTCCAGGAGGGCGTCCAGCAGCAGCTTGTCGTCCTCGGTGGCCCGGACGATCGCCGGGATCCGCTCCAGCCCGGCCTCCCGGGAGGCCCGCCAGCGGCGCTCACCCATGATCAGCTCGTAGCGCTCGGCCTCGACCTGACGCACCACGATCGGCTGGAGCAGGCCCACCTCCTTGATGGAGTTGACCAGCTCCTCCAGCTTGTCCGGGTCGAACACGTCGCGCGGCTGACGCGGGTTGGGGGTGATCGCGTCCAGCGGCAGCTCGGCGAAGGAGGCACCGGGGACCGGCTGCAGCTGCTCCGCCCGCTTCAACCCCGCGATCCGGGCCGCCACCGTGCCGCGACCGCCCGGCAGCACCGGCACCGAGGCCGGCGACGTCGTGCCGGTCGCCACCACCGAGGTCGGCGCGGACGGGGCCGCGGCGGGCTGCGCCGCCCCGCCGTCAGCCGGCGCGGCGGGGCCGATCAGCGCGCCGATCCCTCGTCCCAGACCCCTGCGACCACTCACTGATGACCCTCCGTCGTACCGTGCTGTGCCATCGGGGCGCCGTGCCCCGTACCGCTGCCGTCCCGCTGCTGACCCACCAGCGAGCCGCCGCCCTGGCCCACCGCGCGCAGCGCGAGCTCGCGGGCGGCCTCCAGGTACGAGAGCGCCCCGGTCGAACCCGGGTCGTAGGTCAGCACCGTCTGCCCGTAGCTGGGCGCCTCCGAGATGCGCACCGAGCGCGGGATCGCCGTGCTCAGCACCTCGTTCTGGAAGTGTGTCCGGACCTCCTCGGCGACCTGCGCGGCCAGCCGGGTCCGGGCGTCGTACATGGTGAGCAGGATGGTCGAGACGTGCAGCGAGGAGTTGAGGTGGGCGCGCACCAGATCGACGTTGCGCAGCAGCTGGCCGAGGCCCTCCAGCGCGTAGTACTCGCACTGGATCGGGATCAGCACCTCCTGCCCGGCCACCAGGGCGTTGACCGTCAGCAGGCCCAGCGAGGGCGGACAGTCGATCAGGATGTAGTCCAGCGGCTGCTCGTAGGCGGCGATGGCCCGCTGCAGGCGGCTCTCCCGGGCCACCAGCGAGACCAGCTCGATCTCGGCGCCGGCCAGGTCGATGGTCGCGGGGACGCAGAAGAGCCCCTCCACGTCCACGACCGGCTGGACCACGTCGGCCAGGGGCTTGCCCTCGACCAGGACGTCGTAGATGGACGGCACCTCGGCGTGGTGGTCGATGCCGAGGGCGGTGGACGCGTTGCCCTGCGGGTCGAGGTCGACCACCAGGACGCGCAGCCCGTGCATGGCCAGCGAGGCGGCCATGTTCACGGTGGTGGTGGTCTTGCCCACCCCACCCTTCTGGTTGGCGACCACGATCACCCGGGTGGCCGCGGGCCGGGGCAGCCCCTCCCCCGCTCGGCCGATCGCCTGAACCGCAGCCTGGGCAGCCCGCGCGATGGGCGTGTCATCGATCTGGTCGATGGTCTCCGAGTCCTGCATGGGGCTCAGTGTTTCACGTGAAACCGGAGCGGCAACAGTCGCCGCCCGACCACGACCAAGGATTCCGGAGAGCAGGGAGCGACGTTTCACGTGAAACACCATGCCCGCTATGCCGGAAATCTGACGTTGCGACACTCCGGTTTCCCCCCGGAGGCCGATCGGTCACCTGAACGACGACGGGCGGACGGCTCCCCCGTCGAGAAGGGGAACCGTCCGCCCGTCAGGCGTCGTGCTGGCCGGGGTCAGCGGCTGCGGCGCCGCGTGCCCCGGGCGCCGGCCTGGCCCGGCTTGGCACCGGCGTTGCGCCCGGCCCGGGCCATCTTGGCCCGTCGGGTCGCGGCCTTCACCCCGCCGGGGCTCTCCCCCGCCTTGACCTGGACCACCCGGGTCGAGGTCTCCAGGGTGCCCTCACCGACCGAGATCACGGACCACTCGACGGCGCCCAGCTTGGCCAGCCCGGCGCGCGAGTCGGCCAGCTCCTGCTCCGCGCTGTCGCCCTTGAGCGCCAGCATCTGCCCGTGCGGGCGCAGCAGCGGCATGCCCCAGCCGGCCAGTCGGTCCAGCGGCGCCACCGCCCGGGCGGTCACCACGTCCACCGCGAGCTTGCCGACCATCTCCTCGGCCCGGCCGCGCAGCACCGTGACGTTCTCCAGGGCCAGCTCCCGGACGACCTCCTCCAGGAAGGTGGTCCGGCGCAGCAGCGGCTCCAGCAGGGTCACCGAGACGTCCGGACGGGCCAGCGCCACCGGGATGCCGGGCAGGCCGGCGCCGGAGCCGACGTCGCAGAGGGTGGAGCCGGCCGGCAGCAGCTCGGCCAGCACCGCGCAGTTGAGGACGTGGCGGTCCCACAGCCGGGGCACCTCGCGGGGCCCGATCAGGCCGCGCCGGACCCCCGCGGTGGCCAGCAGCTCGGTGTAGCGGACGGCGGCGTCGAAGCGGTCGCCGAAGACCACCCGGGCGGCGGCCGGCGCCTCGGCCAGCACGTCCAGTTCGGGCGTCTCCGGTGCCTCGGGCGCCTCGGTCCGCTGCTCGGCGTCAGGGTTCACGTCCGCCCCCGGACGGCCGGTGGCCGCGCTCTCCGTGTCCATCTCGACCTCTCCGATCTCCGGATCCACCGACCCGCTCAACGCACTGTTTCACGTGAAACATCCCAGAAGGAACAACGACCCCGCCCGCACGAGGCGGACGGGGTCGCGTCAGGCAAGGCTCACCGGCCGCCGCGGCGACCGGTCGTCGGTCCGTCGGCCTCAGGCCGGCAGCACGACCACGCACCGCTGGGGCTCTTCGCCCTCCGACTCGCTGCGCAGACCGGCGGCCGCGACCGCGTCGTGGACGACCTTGCGCTCGAAGGGCGTCATCGGCCGCAGCTTGACCTGCTCGCCGCTGCTCTTGGCCTGCTCCGCGGCCTCGGCGCCCAGGACGGCCAGCTCCTCGCGCTTGCGGGCCCGGAAGCCGGCAATGTCCAGCATGAGACGGCTGCGCTCGCCGGTCTCCCGGTGGACAGCCAACCGGGTCAGCTCCTGCAGGGCCTCCAGCACCTCGCCGTCCTGGCCGACCAGGCGCTGCAGCGCGCGGTCGTTGCCGTCGCTGACGATGGAGACCAGGGCGCGGTCGCCCTCGACGTCCATGTCGATGTCACCGTCGAGGTCCGCGATGTCGAGCAGACCCTCCAGGTAGTCCGCCGCGATGTCACCCTCCTGCTCCAGGCGGGTGATGATGCTCTCGTCGGCGCTGCCGGCGGCCTCGGCCTCGATGGCGGAGGTGGTGCCTTCCGTCACTGATGGACTCCTTCGGGGATGGGCCCGGCTGGCGGGCGGGGAACGAAGCTCTTCGCAGAAGTCGGTCAGGACTTCTTCTTCGGCCGCTGGCCGCCGCGCTTGGGCTGCTGCCGGGTGCCCTGCTTGGTGCCGCCGGGCTTGGCCGCGGCCTCCTCGGCGGGCGCCTCGACCGCAGTGTCCTCGCCCGCCTCGACGGCCTGGGTGGTACCGCCCTGCTGGCGCTGGGCCTTGGTCTGGCGACGGGGCTGCTGGCGGTTGGCCCGGACCGCGTCCTCGACCACGGTGGCGGCGGAGGCCGCCTCGGCGATGGCCGTCTTGGACGGGGGCAGCATGCCCCAGAGCGGGCCCTTGATCTCCGTGCCGTCCGCGCGCAGTCGGCCGGCCTTCTTCAGCCGCGCCTGGCGCTCCGAGAAGGCCTTGCTGCCCGGGGTCGGGTTGTTGTGGATGACGACCAGCTGCTGGCCCATCGACCAGACGTTGGTGGTCAGCCAGTAGACCAGGACGCCGACCGGGAAGTTGATGCCCATCACGGCGAACATCACCGGGAAGACGTACATCAGCATCTTCTGCTGCTGCATGAACGGCGTCTTCACCGTGAGGTCGACGTTCTTGGTCATCAGCTGGCGCTGGGTGACGAACTGCGACAGCGACATCATGATGATCATCACCGCGGTGACGATCTTGACGCTGGTCTCGGGGCTGCTGACGAAGGTCGCGGAGAGCGGGGCGCCGAAGATGTGCGCCTTGCCGGCGCTCACCAGCAGGGGACCGTGGATCACACCGATGTCGTGGCCCTTGGCCACGTTGGACAGCACGCCGTAGAGGGCGGTGAAGAACGGCGCCTGGACGATGATGGGAAGGCAGCTGGAGAACGGGTTGGTACCCGCATCCTTGTACAGCTTCATCATCTCTTCGGACTGGCGCTGCTTGTCGTTCTTGTAGCGCTCCTGGATGGCCTTCATCTTCGGCTGGATCGCCTGCATGGCCCGGGTCGCCTTGATCTGCTTCACGAAGAGCGGGATCAGGCAGATCCGGATGACGACCACCATGGAGGCGATGGCGAGCCCCCAGGCCCAGCCGCCGTCCGGGTTGAAGACGTTGCTGTACAGCGAGTGGAACTGGACGATGATCCAGGACACCGCTGTGTAGAGGGGACTCAGAAAACCGAAGGTCACCGGTCAGACTCCTTGGACATCGGGCTTCGCCACCGGCTCCGGCTCGGCGGTCCCGCTCTTGGGGCTCAGCAGATCACGCAGCCGGCGATGCCACACCGGGTGCTTGCGCGGCGGAACGTGGTCCACCCCGCCGGGCGACCAGGGATTGCACCGCAGGATGCGCCAGACGGTCAGCCCGCCGCCCTTCACCGCCCCGTGCACCTTCACGGCTTCGAAGCCGTAGTGCGAGCAGGAGGGGTAGTAACGGCAGACCGGACCGAGCAGTGGGCTGATGGTCCACTGGTAGACCCTGATCAGACCCATCAGCAGGTACTTCATCGCCCTGCTCCCGTCGGCGCCGTCGTGGCGGGCTCCACCCGCAGCAACCGCTTGAGCGCCGCGTCCAGGTCCCGTTCGAGTTCCTGGTACGAGGCGGTCGCGGCCTGGGGCAGCGCACGCACCACTATCAGGCTACCGGCGGGCAGCCTGGACAGACGATCACGGATGAGATGGCGCAACCGGCGCTTGACCAGGTTGCGAACGACCGCCGGGCCAACGGCCTTGCTCACGACGAAACCCGCACGCGCCGAAGGAGTCCCCTCGGCGACGTGCGGGCGGGAGTCGCTGGTCCGGTCGGTCTGCCCCTGCGGGTCACCGTCTCTGCTGAGATGGACGACCAGAAGGGGCCGGCCGGCCCGGCGACCGCGTTTCACCGCGGTCGCGAAGTCCTGGCGCCGCCGCAGCCGATTCTCGGAGGGCAGCACAACAGACTCTGGTGCGGATCAGGCGGACAGGGCGGCGCGACCCTTGCCACGGCGGGCAGCCAGGATGGCGCGGCCGGCGCGGGTACGCATACGCAGACGGAAACCGTGGGTCTTCGCGCGACGACGGTTGTTCGGCTGGAAGGTGCGCTTGCTCACTCGGGGGCTCCTGAGGTGAATCGTAGGATGACGGGGGGTCGCTTGGCCGTCACCGTGCGTCCGCGTGATCTCCCTATGTTTCGGAAATCCGGCCCATCGCCCCAGTTCGGCTGGGGTCTTGGGCAATCCACGGCGCCCGTGCTGCGCGCCTTATGGAAGCGGGTGGACCCGCGGACATGCGGCAGCGGCCATCGACAACTCGACCTGGTTACGGTACGCGGGATGGGGCACGAGGGTCAAACCGGTCGTCCGGGGGCCGCTTACCCACAGCCTGTGGACAACGACTTGATCCGTTCCTGTTCGCTGACTACCGTTGCAGGACTTGTCTGGTTTGTTCTTGGAAAGCGTGCACCAGTGGCTGATGGCAACAGCGACCTCGTCCCGGTCTGGGCTCGGGTCGTCGAGCGGCTGGTCAACGACCCCGATATCGGGGAGATGGACAAGCAGTGGGTGCAGCGCACCCAGCCGATGTGGATGATGCACGACACCGCCCTGCTGGCGACCCCGAACGAGCGGGCCAAGCAGGTGCTGGAGGGCCGGCTGCTGCCGCAGCTGACCGACGCGCTCAGCCGCGAGCTCAGCCGCCCGGTCCGGATCGCCGTGATGGTCGACGCCAACGCCGTGCCGACCACCCCCGCGCCCGCCCCCCAGGCCCCCGCCGAGCCCTACCCGGGCCCGGTCGAGGAGGACGCCGACTACGGCGGCCAGGACTACCAGCGGCAGTCGTACGAGCAGGACTACGAGCGCCCCCGCTACGACACCGGCGGCTACGAGCAGCGCCCCGCGCACTACGGCGGCCAGCCGGCCCAGCCCTGGCCCGGCTTCCAGGAGCCGCAGGCGCCGTACCACGAGCCCGAGGACCCCTCGCCCCGCCAGGCCCCGCGGCCGCTCCCCAGCCCGCCCTCGACCACCCAGGGCGACCTCTTCGGCGGCGCCTACGGCCCCGGTCCCGGCGAGCAGCCCCGCGCCGGCGCCGGACGCCGCGGGCACGGCTCCCGGCCCACCGGCGGCCGCCCGGCCGAGAAGTCGGCCGCCGAGCCGCCGACCGAGCGCCCCGCCGTCCCCGGGGTGCCCGCCCCGCCGGGCGCTCCCCCGGCCGGCGGCTCCCGCAAGGACGAGCCGGCCGCCCGGCTGAACCCCAAGTACCTGTTCGACACCTTCGTCATCGGCGCCAGCAACCGCTTCGCGCACGCGGCGGCGGTGGCCGTCGCCGAGGCCCCGGCCAAGGCGTACAACCCGCTCTTCATCTACGGCGAGTCCGGGCTGGGCAAGACCCACCTGCTGCACGCCATCGGGCACTACTCGCGCAGCCTCTTCCCGGGCACCCGGGTGCGGTACGTGTCCTCGGAGGAGTTCACCAACGAGTTCATCAACTCGATCCGGGACGGCAAGGCGGACACCTTCCGCCGCCGCTACCGGGACATGGACATCCTGCTGGTGGACGACATCCAGTTCCTGGCGAGCAAGGAGTCCACCCAGGAGGAGTTCTTCCACACCTTCAACACCCTCCACAACGCGAACAAGCAGATCGTGCTGTCCTCGGACCGGCCGCCCAAACTGCTGACCACGCTGGAGGACCGGCTGCGCAACCGCTTCGAGTGGGGGCTGATCACCGACGTCACCCCGCCGGAGCTGGAGACCCGGATCGCGATCCTGCGCAAGAAGGCGATCCAGGAGCAACTCAACGCCCCCGCCGACGTGTTGGAGTTCATCGCGTCCCGGATCACCCGCAACATCCGGGAGTTGGAGGGCGCCCTGATCCGGGTCACCGCCTTCGCCAACCTCAACCGGGCGCCGGTGGACCTGGAGTTGGCCGGAATCGTCCTCAAGGACCTGATCCCCGGCGGCGACGAGGACGCCGGGCCGGAGATCACCGCGCAGGTCATCATGCAGCAGACCGCCGCGTACTTCGGCCTGGGTGTGGACGACCTCTGCGGATCCTCGCGCAGCCGGGTGCTGGTGACGGCCCGTCAGATCGCCATGTACCTGTGCCGGGAGCTCACCGACCTGTCGCTGCCGAAGATCGGCGCGCAGTTCGGCGGCCGCGACCACACCACGGTGATGCACGCGGACCGCAAGATCCGCTCGCTGATGGCCGAGCGGCGCTCGATCTACAACCAGGTCACCGAACTCACCAACCGCATCAAGAGCTAGCGCCGGTCCGGCAGGGCCGGGGAAGGGCGTCAGGAGCGATCCTGACGCCCTTTTCGCGCATCCACAGGTGTGTCGCCGGCGGCGGCTGGGCAGGAATCCGACCGACGGACGTCCCGCCAGTCCACAGCCGGCGCCGAACAACTGACCGGTGATTCGAAAACCGAGGGCGCGCAGGGCAGTTGTCCACAGGACGGGCCCCTTCTGCACAGTCCACAGGCCAGGGAGTCCGGAGTTATCCAGAATTCGTCCACAGGCCCGTCGCCGCTACGCTCTTCCGCGCAGGTCAGGTGCCTGTGGACTTGTGCACAACGGTTATCCACAGGGTGTGGACAATTGACGGGCCACCAGTGGGCCGTCCGGGTTATCCACCGGTTGTCCCCAGGGTCGGGGCGGTTATCCCCAGGTTGTCCACAGCCGGGTCCACAGTTCGACAACCTTGGGCGCCCGTTCATACCCTGGTGTGAAAGGCGTCACGTAAAGTTGACCGGCGCCCGTGGATAACCGGGCCCGGATCTGGGGACAGTCCTGGGGATAACCTGTGGATACCCAGCGTGCCCTGTGGGTAACGCTCGGCTGTCCACAGCGCGGCCCGTCCGTCCACAGCCGCCGTCCACACCCACTGTGGACAAAATCCGGGCGCTGACCTGCGGAAACGGGGTTATCCACGGTTTCCACAGGCCCTACTACTACCGCTACACAGATAGACCGTGAACCTGCTTTCAAAGTGGGTGGGCCCGAAATCTGTGGACAAGCGCTCCCCGACATCTGTTCGGCCTCGCTTCCGCCCGTCTGCCCCGTCTGTCGGCGGAGTACGTCAGACTGTCCTTTGCGACTGGAAGCGGAGTGCTAGCGCTCGGCGGACAGGCGGACCGACGATCAAGATCAGACGAACCAGAGTGCGAGCGGGAGCGCTCGAACCAGGAGGCGGTTACCGGTGAAGTTCCGGGTGGAGCGTGACGTCCTCGCGGAGGCGGTGGCCTGGGCTGCCCGCAGCCTCCCGGCACGGCCGCCGGTGCCGGTGCTGGCCGGCCTGCTGCTGACCGCGCAGGAGGGCAGCCTGGCGCTGTCCGGCTTCGACTACGAGGTCTCGGCCCGGGTCGAGCTGGAGGCGGACGTCGAGGAGGCCGGCACCGTCCTGGTCTCCGGTCGCCTGCTCAACGACATCTCGCGCAACCTTCCCAACAGGCCTGTGGAGATCTCCACCGACGGCCAGCGGGTCAGCGTGGTCTGCGGCAGCTCCCGGTTCACCCTCCCCACCCTCCCGGTGGACGAGTACCCGGCCCTGCCCCAGATGCCGACCGCCACCGGCACCGTCGCCGGCGACGTCTTCGCCTCCGCGGTCAGCCAGGCCGCCGTCGCGGCCGGCCGGGACGACACCCTGCCGGTGCTCACCGGTGTCCGGGTCGAGATCGAGGGCGACCGGATCACCCTGGCCGCCACCGACCGCTACCGCTTCGCCGTGCGCGACCTGCTGTGGAAGCCCGAGCAGTCGGACATCTCGGCGGTCGCCCTGGTGCCCGCCAAGACCCTCCAGGACATCGCCAAGTCCCTGGGCAGCGGCGACACCGTCTCCATCGCGCTCTCCTCGGGCGGCGCGGGCGAGGGCCTGATCGGTTTCGAGGGCGCCGGCCGTCGCACCACCACCCGGCTGCTGGAGGGCGAGTTCCCCAAGTTCCGCAGCCTGTTCCCGACCGAGTTCAGCGCGGTCGCCGCGATCCAGACCCAGCCCTTCCTGGAGGCGCTCAAGCGCGTCTCGCTGGTCGCCGAGCGCAACACCCCGGTCCGGCTCAACTTCGAGCAGGGCGTGCTGACCCTGGAGGCCGGCTCGGGCGACGACGCCCAGGCCACCGAGCGGATCGAGGCCGACCTGGAGGGCGACGACATCTCGATCGCCTTCAACCCGGGCTACCTGGAGGAGGGCCTCAAGGCCATCGACTCCCCCTTCGCCCAGCTGAGCTTCACCACCCCGACCAAGCCCGCCCTGCTCAGCGGCAAGGTCTCGGTGGACGCCGAGGAGGACAAGGCGTACCAGTACCTGATCATGCCGGTCCGCCTTTCCGGCTGAGGGCTGACGGCTGACGATCGGCTGCCGGCGCCCGGCCGCCGACGGTCCCGGGGCCGCCGAGGTTTCCCACAGGCTGTGCACACCCGCTGTGCACAGCCTGTGGACGTCTCCCCCGGTCGGCCCCGACCGCAGGGAGCCCGGATTCCCCGGAAGCGTAGGCTCGGGGAGTGCGGCAACGGCGCCGCCGCCAGGCACGTCCCCACAGTAAGGATTTGGTCATGGAGCTCGGCCTCATCGGTCTCGGCAAGATGGGCGGCAACATGCGCGAGCGGATCCGCCGCGCCGGCCACACCGTCATCGGCTTCGACCGCAACCCGGAGATCTCCGACGTCGAGAGCCTCCAGGAGCTCGTCACCAAGCTCCAGGGCCCGCGCGTGGTCTGGGTGATGGTTCCGGCCGGCGCCGCGACCCAGGCGACCGTCGACGAGCTCGCCGAGCTGCTCTCCCCCGGTGACGTGGTGGTCGACGGCGGCAACTCCCGCTGGACCGACGACATCAAGCACGCCGAGGCGCTGGCGGCCAAGGGCATCGGCTTCGTGGACTGCGGCGTCTCCGGCGGCGTCTGGGGCCTGGAGAACGGCTACGCGCTGATGTACGGCGGCAACGCCGAGCACGTCGCCGAGGTCCAGCCGGTCTTCGACGCGCTCAAGCCGGAGGGCGACTTCGGCTCGGTGCACGCGGGCGCGGTGGGCGCCGGCCACTTCGCCAAGATGGTCCACAACGGCATCGAGTACGCCATGATGCAGGCCTTCGCCGAGGGCTGGGAGCTGCTGGAGGCCGCCCCCGAGGTCACCGACGTGCGCGAGGTCTTCCGCAGCTGGCAGGAGGGCACCGTCATCCGCTCCTGGCTGCTGGACCTCGCCGTCCGCGCCCTGGACGACGACGAGCACCTGGACAAGCTGCGCGGCTGGGCCGCCGACTCCGGCGAGGGCCGCTGGACCGTCGAGGCCGCGATCGACCACGCCGTGCCGCTGCCGGCGATCACCGCCTCGCTGTTCGCCCGCTTCGCCTCCCGCCAGGACGACTCGCCGCAGATGAAGATGATCGCCGCGCTGCGCAACCAGTTCGGCGGCCACGCGGTCGAGTCCAAGTAGTCCCCTCACCACCAGAAGGCGAGCGCAGTCCACAGCCATGCACGTCGCGCACCTGTCGCTCGCCGACTTCCGGTCGTACGCCCGGGCCGAGGTTCCCCTCGACCCGGGCGTGACGGCCTTCGTGGGGCCCAACGGCCAGGGCAAGACCAACCTGGTCGAGGCGATCGGCTACGTCGCCACCCTGGGCAGCCACCGGGTCGCCACCGACGCCCCGCTGATCCGGCTGGGCACCGAGCGGGCGGTGATCCGCACCTCGGTGGTGGACCGCGGCCGGTCCACCCTGGTCGAGCTGGAGCTCACCGCGGGCAAGGCCAACCGCGCCCGGATCAACCGCTCCGACAACGTCCGCCCGCGGGACGTGCTGGGCCTGCTGCGCACCGTGCTGTTCGCCCCCGAGGACCTCAGCCTGGTCAAGGGCGATCCGGGCGAGCGCCGGCGCTTCCTGGACGAGCTGCTGACCGCCCGGGCCCCCCGGCTGGCCGGGGTCCGGCAGGACTACGAGCGGGTGCTCAAGCAGCGCAACGCCCTGCTGAAGACCGCCGCGATGGCCCGGCGGGCCGGCGGCGGCAAGGGCGCCGACCTGTCCACCCTGGAGGTCTGGGACGGTCATCTGGCCCGCGCCGGGGCCGAGTTGACGGCCTTCCGGATCCAACTGGTGTCGGCGCTGCAGCCCTTGGTGACGGCCGCGTACGGCCGGGTGGCCCCGGGCGGCGGCGAGACCACGCTGGAGTACCGCAGCTCCTTCGAGGGCGAGCTGCCGACCAGCCGGGAGCAGGCCGAGGAGCAGCTGCTGGAGGCGCTCCGGACGGTCCGCAAGCAGGAGGTCGACCGCGGGATCACCCTGGTCGGCCCGCACCGCGACGAGCTGGGGCTCAAGCTCGGCCCGCTGCCCGCCAAGGGCTACGCCAGCCACGGCGAGTCCTGGTCCTTCGCGCTCGCGCTGCGGCTGGCCTCGTACGAGCTGCTGCGCGCCGACGGCGGCGAGCCGGTGCTGATCCTGGACGACGTGTTCGCCGAGCTGGACGCCGCCCGGCGGGACCGGCTGGCCGAGCTGGTGGCCGACGGCGAGCAGGTGCTGGTGACCGCAGCGGTGGCCGAGGACGTGCCGAAGGCGCTGGCCGGCGCCCGGTTCGCGGTCGCCGACGGCGCCGTCCGTCGGATCGACGCCTGATCCACCCGCTCCCCCACTCCCGGCACGGCAGGTGCCGACGTCCGGCGTGCCCGCGCTCCCGTAGGCTGGACGGCTCATCGGTTGTCCACAGGCTGGGGAAAGGAGATCGCCGTGAGCGATTCGGCGGAGACCTCCCCCGGTCCCGGAGCCGGCGAGCCGACCGGGGCCGACCTCGCGCGTTCCGCCCTGCGGGCGGCCCGGGCCCAGGCCCGCCAGCGCGGCGAGCAGGTCCAGCAGAAGCGCGAGGCGAAGCGGCACGGGCTGCGCAGCGGCGCCCGTTCGGACGGCCGTGACCCGGTGCCGCTGGGGGCGGCGCTGAACCGGCTGCTGACCGAGCGCGGCTGGGAGTCCTCGGCCGCGGTCGGCGGGGTGATGGGGCGTTGGCCGCAGATCGTCGGCCCGGACATCTCCGCGCACTGCCACCCCTCCTCCTACGACGAGGCCGAGGCGGTGCTCACCGTGCAGTGCGACTCCACCGCCTGGGCCACTCAACTGCGGTGGCTGGCACGCCAGTTGGTGGCGCGTCTGAACCACGAGCTGGGCCACGGCACGGTGCGGACCATCAAGGTGCTGGGCCCCGCCGCACCGGCCCGCGGCTACGGCCGGCTGCGCGCGCCGGGCAGCAAGGGCCCCGGCGACACCTGGGGCTGAGCCCGGCCGACGGCGGCCGGGCCGGGCCGGGATCGGACCACGATCTTCCGGAACCCCTGACGGCCCTTCCAGGCGCCTCGGGCCCCCCGGGCGAGTATCGGGACATGTCCCGAGGGGATTCAGGGCGGCATATCTGCCTT
The DNA here is from genome assembly GCF_044749365.1 of Kitasatospora sp. NPDC089509. Lineage (NCBI taxonomy): Bacteria > Bacillati > Actinomycetota > Actinomycetes > Kitasatosporales > Streptomycetaceae > Kitasatospora > Kitasatospora sp. NPDC089509. Next base: position 50,641 of record NZ_JBIVHS010000035.1, read on the forward strand.
CAAGGGCTGCCAAACGCCCATCTCTGTCAGTCGTACCGGTAGACTGAAAGCCAAACACTGTTGCTAGTGGCAACCGAGTCGAAACGCTGTGGTCGCACGCCTGCCCGCACGGGGCGGGAATGCGGCCCGTGCTGTGCCAGAGAGGGCGCTTCGTGGCCGATTCCGGCAACCCCAGCCAGACCCCAGACCAGACCGACCAGGCTTCCTACACCGGTAGCAACATCCAGGTGCTGGAAGGCCTCGACGCCGTCCGCAAGCGCCCCGGCATGTACATCGGCTCCACCGGTGAGCGTGGCCTGCACCACCTGGTGCAGGAGGTCGTGGACAACTCCGTCGACGAGGCGATGGCCGGGTACGCCGACACCATCGACGTCACGATCATGGCCGACGGCGCGATCCGTTGCGTCGACAACGGCCGTGGCATCCCGGTCGACATCGTCCCGGGCCAGGACAAGCCCGCCGTCGAGGTCGTGCTCACCGTCCTGCACGCGGGCGGCAAGTTCGGCGGCGGCGGCTACGCCGTCTCCGGTGGTCTGCACGGCGTCGGCGTCTCGGTCGTGAACGCGCTCTCCACCCGGCTCGCGGTGGAGATCCACAAGGACGGCCACATCTGGACCCAGGACTACAAGATGGGCGCGCCGACCGCCGCCCTGGTCAAGGGTGCCGAGACCGACCGCACCGGCACCACGGTGACCTTCTGGGCCGACCCCGACATCTTCGAGACCACCGTCTACTCCTTCGAGACGCTGTCCCGGCGGTTCCAGGAGATGGCCTTCCTCAACAAGGGCCTCTCCATCTCGCTGACCGACGAGCGCCCCGAGCACGTGGACGAGGAGGGCAAGCCGCTCTCCGTCACGTACAAGTACGACGGCGGCATCGCCGACTTCGTCGCCCACCTCAACTCCCGCAAGGGCGAGGTCATCCACCCCTCGGTGATCGACTTCGAGGCGGAGGACAAGGACAAGGCGATCTCGGTGGAGATCGCGATGCAGTGGAACTCCTCCTACACCGAGGGGGTCTACAGCTTCGCCAACACCATCCACACCCACGGCGGCGGCACCCACGAGGAGGGCTTCCGCGCCGCGTTGACCGGCCTGGTCAACCGCTACGCGCGGGACAAGAAGCTGCTCCGCGAGAAGGACGACAACCTCTCCGGCGAGGACATCCGCGAGGGTCTGACCGCGATCATCTCGGTCAAGCTCGGCGAGCCGCAGTTCGAGGGCCAGACCAAGGACAAGCTCGGCAACACCGAGGCGAAGACCTTCGTCCAGAAGGTCGTCCACGAGCAGCTCAACGACTGGCTGGACCGCAACCCCAACGAGGCTTCGGACATCATCCGCAAGTCCATCCAGGCCGCCACCGCGCGCGTCGCCGCCCGCAAGGCCCGCGACCTCACCCGCCGCAAGGGCCTGCTGGAGTCCGCCTCGCTGCCGGGCAAGCTCTCGGACTGCCAGTCCAAGGACCCGTCCGAGTGCGAGATCTTCATCGTCGAGGGTGACTCCGCCGGCGGCTCGGCCAAGCAGGGCCGCGACCCGCGCACCCAGGCCATCCTGCCGATCCGCGGCAAGATCCTGAACGTCGAGAAGGCCCGGATCGACAAGGTGCTGCAGAACACCGAGGTCCAGGCGCTGATCTCGGCCTTCGGCTGCGGCATCCAGGAGGACTACGACGAGTCCAAGCTGCGCTACCACAAGATCGTCCTGATGGCCGACGCCGACGTCGACGGACAGCACATCCGCACCCTGCTGCTGACCCTGCTGTTCCGCTTCATGCGGCCGCTGGTCGAGTCCGGCTACGTCTACCTGGCCATGCCGCCGCTGTACAAGATCAAGTGGGGCAAGGACGACTTCGAGTACGCCTACTCGGACCGCGAGCGCGACGCGCTGATCAGCGCCGGCGTCGCGGCCGGCCGCCGACTCCCCAAGGACGACGCGATCCAGCGCTTCAAGGGTCTCGGCGAGATGAACGCCGAGGAGCTCCGGGTCACCACCATGGACGCCGAGCACCGGCTGCTGCTCCAGGTCACCCTGGAGGACGCCGCCCGCGCCGACGAGCTGTTCTCCGTGCTGATGGGCGAGGACGTCGAGGCCCGCCGTTCCTTCATCCAGCGCAACGCCAAGGACGTCCGCTTCCTGGACGTGTGACGCCTGCGACCCAGGCCCCGCACGTACCAGTCCGCGTGAAAGGAAACTGACCACCAGTGGTCGACGACAACCGTCCCGAAGGCGACCAGCCCGAGACTCCCGAGGCCGCCGAGGCCACCGTCCAGACGACGATGCGGATCGAGCCGGTCGAGCTCGAGACCGAGATGCAGCGCTCGTACCTCGACTACGCGATGAGCGTGATCGTCAGCCGGGCGCTGCCCGAGGTCCGCGACGGCCTCAAGCCGGTGCACCGCCGGGTGCTCTACGCGATGTACGACGGCGGGTACCGCCCCGAGAAGGGCTACTACAAGTGCGCCCGCGTCGTCGGCGACGTGATGGGCAACTACCACCCGCACGGTGACACCTCGATCTACGACACCGTGGTCCGCCTGGCCCAGCCGTGGTCGCTGCGGATGCCGCTGGTGGACGGCAACGGCAACTTCGGCTCCCCGGGCAACGACCCGGCCGCGGCCATGCGCTACACCGAGTGCAAGCTGATGCCGCTGGCCATGGAGATGATGCGCGACATCGACGAGGACACCGTCGACTTCGCGCCCAACTACGACGGCCGCTCGCAGGAGCCGACCGTCCTGCCCGCGCGCATCCCCAACCTGCTGGTCAACGGTGCCACCGGCATCGCGGTCGGCATGGCCACCAACATCCCGCCGCACAACCTCCGCGAGGTCGCCTCCGGCGCGCTCTGGTACCTGGAGAACCCCGAGGCCTCCGCCGAGGAGCTGCTGGAGGCCCTGATCGAGCGGATCAAGGGCCCCGACTTCCCCACCGGCGCGCTGATCGTCGGCCGTCGCGGCATCGACGACTACTACCGCACCGGCCGCGGCTCGGTCACCATGCGGGCCGTCGTCGAGGTCGAGGAGATCCAGGGCCGCCAGTGCCTGGTGATCACCGAGCTGCCGTACCAGGTCAACCCGGACAACCTCGCGCTGAAGATCGCCGACCTGGTCAAGGACGGCAAGATCGCCGGCATCGCCGACGTCCGGGACGAGTCCTCGTCCCGCACCGGCACCCGCCTGGTCGTCGTGCTCAAGCGCGACGCGGTGGCCAAGGTCGTGCTCAACAACCTGTACAAGCACACCGAGCTGCAGACCAACTTCGGCGCCAACATGCTGGCCCTGGTCGACGGCGTGCCGCGCACCCTGTCGCTGGACGCCTTCATCCGGCACTGGGTCAACCACCAGGTCGAGGTCATCGTCCGGCGCACCACCTTCCGGCTGCGCAAGGCCGAGGAGCGCGCCCACATCCTGCGCGCCCTGCTGAAGGCCCTGGACGTGATCGACGAGGTCATCGCGCTGATCCGGGCCTCGGCCAGCGCCGACGCCGCCCGCACCGGCCTGATGGGCCTGCTGGACATCGACGAGCTCCAGGCCAACGCGATCCTGGAGATGCAGCTGCGCCGGCTGGCCGCCCTGGAGCGCCAGCGGATCACCGACGAGCACGACGAGCTGCAGCGCAAGATCGACGAGTACAACGCGATCCTGGCCTCCCCGGTCCGCCAGCGCGAGATCATCTCCGAGGAGCTCGCCGCGATCGTCGAGAAGTACGGCGACGAGCGGCGCTCGACCCTCATCCCCTCGGACGGCGACCTCTCGATCGAGGACCTCATCGCCGAGGAGGACATCGTCGTCACGATCACCCGTGGCGGCTACGTCAAGCGGACCCGCTCCGACCTCTACCGCTCGCAGAAGCGCGGCGGCAAGGGCGTGCGCGGTGCCCAGCTCAAGCAGGACGACATCGTCGACCACTTCTTCGTGACGACGACCCACAACTGGATCCTGTTCTTCACCAACAAGGGCCGGGTCTACCGCGCCAAGGGCTACGAGCTGCCGGACGCCGGGCGCGACGCCCGCGGCCAGCACGTGGCCAACCTGCTGGCCTTCCAGCCGGAGGAGCACATCGCCCAGGTGATGGCCGTCCGCACCTACGAGGACAAGCCGTACCTGGTCCTCGCCACCCGGGCCGGCCTGGTGAAGAAGTCCCCGCTGAAGGACTACGACTCCCCGCGCTCCGGCGGCCTGATCGCGATCAACCTGCGCCAGGACGAGGAGGGCCGGGACGACGAGCTGATCGGCGCCGAGCTGGTCTCCGCCGAGGACGACCTGCTGCTGGTCTCCAAGAAGGCCCAGTCGATCCGCTTCACCGCGACCGACGACGCGCTGCGGCCCACCGGCCGTGCCACCTCCGGCGTCAAGGGCATGGCGTTCCGCGAGGACGACGAGATGCTCTCGATGAACGTCGTCCGCCCGGGGACGTACGTCTTCACCGCCACGGACGGCGGGTACGCCAAGCGAACGGGCGTCGACGAGTACCGTGTCCAGGGACGCGGCGGCTACGGCACCAAGGCGGCGAAGATCGTCGAGGGCCGGGGCTCGCTGGTCGGCGCCCTGGTGGTCGACGACACCGACGAGATCATGGCGATCACCCTCTCGGGTGGGGTGATCCGCACGAGGGTTTCCGAGGTTCGTGAAACCGGACGTGACACGATGGGCGTCCAACTGATCAACCTCGGTAAGCGCGACGCGGTCGTGGGCATGGCCCGCAACGCGGAGGCCGAGGACGAGGAGACGGCGGAGGACGAGGCCTCGGGCACCGAGTCCGCCGATTCCACCGAGCAGACCGAAGGTGCGGGGACGGCGGTCGGCGGCGACGCCGAGGTCTGAACCGAACCGCAGACCGGTGCCGTCGCGTCCTGAGAAGGGACACGGCGGCACCGGGCGCACCAGTACCGGGCAAACCCGCCGGGCGCTGGATGACGAGTGACGGATCAGGGCGGCCCCGCCCTGGTGGGAAGTGCGGGAGGACCAGGTGAGTGGAGCCACGGGTGCTGCGGGAGGACCCTCCGGCGGCCGTCCGGGCGCGCAGGGCGGGGGTTCGTACGGCGTGCCGGGACAGCCGCCGACCGAGCACTCGGCCGCGTCCACCTCGCTGATGCCGCCGGTCGGCGGAGCGGGCCAGGCCGGTGCGACCTACGGGGGCCAGACCCCGCCCCCGGCCGGCAGCCCGGCCTCCGGTGCGGGCGGCTTCTCGCAGCCGACGACGTACACCAAGGGGCAGCCGACCCCGCCCCGGGGCACCCGGACCGGGGGCAACACCCCGGCCGGCGGCACCCCGGTGCCCGGTGCGGCACGCCGCCCGGCCGGCGGGCCGGCCACCGTCACGGGCGGTCTCGGCCGGACCCGCAAGGCCCGGCTGCGGGTGACCAAGGTCGACCCGTGGTCGGTCATGAAGGTCAGCTTCCTGCTGTCGCTGGCCGTCGGGATCATCATCATCGTGGCCTCGGCCGTGCTGTGGATGACCCTGGACTCGCTCGGCGTCTTCGACTCGCTGACCAAGACGCTCAAGGACGTCACCGGCGGCGGCGCGGACAACGCCAGCAGCCAGCTCAACCTGATGGACTACATCGGCTTCGGCAAGGTCATGATGTTCACCACGCTGATCGCCGTGGTCGACGTCGTCCTGCTGACCGCGCTGTCCACGCTCTCCGCCTTCATCTACAACGCGGCGGCCGGCTTCACCGGCGGCGTCGAGCTGACCCTGGCCGAGGAGGACTGATCCCGGCCGGATCCTGACCACCGGTCAGTTCGCCGTCCGCAGACGGAATGTACGGGCCCCGCAGGCTGTTGCAGCCTGCGGGGCCCGTCGCATTCGGGTGACACCGGCACCCCGCGGCGTGCCGCCCGGAATCGGGCCGTCCGCGGTGGGATTAGCTGGACGCCGCCCGCTCCCGCCCTCGGGAGCGCCACAGGCCGCCCCCGGTCGGCCGACCGGGTCGGGTGAGGTTCCGCAGGACGGCTGGACGGAGGCGCGCGGTGGCGAAGCTCGCAGGTCAACTGGTCGAGGCAGTGGACGGGCTGTTGGGTGTCCCGATCCCGTTGCGGGTGCAGGCCTGGGACGGCAGCGTCGCCGGGCCGCCCGGGGCGCCCACCGTGGTCCTGCGCAACCGTCGGGCCCTGCGCCGACTGCTCTGGCAGCCCGACGAGCTGGGTCTGGCCCGGGCCTACGTCGCGGGGGACCTGGACCTCGCCCCCGGCACCGACCTGTACGAGACGCTCAACGCGGTCGCCCAGTTCGCCGAGCTCCCGGAGATCCGCACCATGGCCCTCGGGCCGCGCGACGCCCTCGGCGCCAAGGGCCGCCGGGCGCTCGCCGCCGTGCTGCGGGCCGGGGCGCTCGGCCCGCAGCCCACCCCGCCGCCGGAGGAGGTCCGCCGGGCCCCGGGGCGGCTGCACAGCCGCGGCCGGGACCGCGCGGCGATCAGTCACCACTACGACGTCGGGAACGACTTCTACGGCCTCGTGCTGGGCCCGTCGATGGTCTACTCGTGCGCCTACTGGACACCCGAGGCGAAGAGCCTGGAGGCCGCCCAGGAGGCCAAGCTCGACCTGATCTGCCGCAAGCTCGGCCTGCGGCCCGGGATGCGGCTGCTGGACGTCGGCTGCGGCTGGGGCTCGCTGCTGCTGCACGCCGCGAAGCACTACGGCGTCACCGCGGTCGGCGTGTCGATCTCCGAGGAGCAGGTCGCGCTGGCCCGGCGGCGGGTCGAGGAGGCCGGTCTGGCCGACCGGGTGGAGGTCCGGCTCCAGGACTACCGGGAGATCACCGACGGCCCCTTCGACGCGATCTCCAGCGTGGGCATGGCCGAGCACGTCGGCGAGGTGCAGTACCGGGTGTACGCCGAGGGCCTGTACGGGCTGCTGGCGCCCGGCGGCCGGCTGCTCAACCACCAGATCGCCCGCCGCCCCGACCACCCGGGTGAAGCGCACCGCACCAGCCCCTTCATCGACCGCTACGTCTTCCCCGACGGCGAGCTCTCCCCGGTCGGTTCCACCGTGGCCCGGTTGGAGGAGGCGGGTTTCGAGATCCGGGACGTCGAGGCGCTGCGCGAGCACTACGGGCTGACCCTGCGGGAGTGGGTGGCCAACCTGGAGGCGCACTGGACGGAGGCGGTCCGGCTGGTCGGCCTCGGCCGGGCCCGGGTCTGGCGGCTGTACATGGCCGCCTGCGCGCTCGCCTTCGAGCAGAACCGGATCGGGGTCAACCAGATCCTCGCCGTCCGCAGCACCGAGGAGGGCGGCTCGGGCCTGCCGCCGACCCGCGAGGAGTGGCTGGTGCGCCCGGCCGTCGAGGTCACCGCCGCGACCCCGGCCGGAACGGATTTGGGGGATCGGCGCTCGGTCCGCTAATCTTTCAGTGCGGCAAGGGCCTATAGCTCAGACGGTTAGAGCGCTTCCCTGATAAGGAAGAGGCCACAGGTTCAAGTCCTGTTAGGCCCACCACCGCGAAGGGCCCGGAGTGATCCACTCCGGGCCCTTCGACGTTGTTTTCGCAGATCGGGCGGCTTCCGGTACGCTCTGCTGTGCAGCGAGGGCCTATAGCTCAGACGGTTAGAGCGCTTCCCTGATAAGGAAGAGGCCACAGGTTCAAGTCCTGTTAGGCCCACCGCCCCGAAGGGCCCGGAGTGATCCACTCCGGGCCCTTCGGCGTTCCCGGGCGGAGCCGACCGCGTGCGGACGATCCGTACGACAGGAGGTGCGGCGTCAATCCTCGGACCGGACCGCCGGGTTGACGGCGCCGGTGGCTGGTCACGATTGGGACACCGGTGTGTATCATCGGCCGCAAGGGCAGTCTGGCACCCGGCAGCCCGTTCGCGCTCGAAACACATCTGGACTCGTCGGCCCGGTCCGTCCGGCCGGAGCACCGGCTCTTGAGTCCGCCAACGCAAGAAGGACGAGGTCCCGCGGTGAAGAAGCTCCTCCTGGTCGCCCTGGTCGCCCTCGGCGGCTTCTTTGTCTACCGTCAGGTCCAGGCGGACCGCGCCGAGCAGGACCTGTGGACCGAGGCCACCGACCCGGTTCCGGCCGGTCGCTGACCCCGGACGATCCGACGATCGACGGTTTTCGGGAGGCGCTGATCAGCGCCTCCCGGACCGGTCGGCCCGCTCACCCGATCGGACCGGCCGGTTCCTCGCGGGGACGGCGGTCGGAACGACGCCGGAACCCGGTACGCTAGTGCCCGTCGGCACGCGCCGTGCCGTCGAGGGGCATTAGCTCAGTTGGTAGAGCGCTGCCTTTGCAAGGCAGATGTCAGGAGTTCGAGTCTCCTATGCTCCACAGTGCTTGAACGGCGGTCGACCCGGAAACGGGGCGACCGCCGTTCGGCGTTTCCGGGCCCGCCGGTCAGGACCGCGGGCCGTCGTCCCCGGTGGGCTCCGCGTCCTGCGGACCGGTGCCGTTCACCGGGGCGGTGGCGGCGGTCGCGCCGGCCGGCCGCTCCGGCTGCGGGGCCGGGGGCTCGACCAGCCACTCCGGGTTGCTGTGCCGGCGCCACCACTGCCAGGCGACCAGGCCGCCGCCGATCGCCAGCACGCCGGCCACCGCGAGGCCGGCCGTCCAGCCGCCGCACCGCTGCCGTCGCCCGGCGTTCCGGGCGGCGAGTTCGCTGATCTCGGCCGAGCTGACGTTTCCCTGGAGGGCGGTCAGCGCGGCGGCGCCGCGGGAGTGGGCCTCGTGCGCGACCGGGGAGACCGCGGCCCGGGCGTCCTCGACGGCCTGGGCGACCCTGGGGGCGACCGTGCAGCGGGCCTGGTCGGCGGCGCGGGCGGCGGACAGGCGGGCCGCCAGGGCGGCCTCCTGGGCCCGGTGGAAGGCCCTCAGGGCGTTCTGCTGGGCCTCGGGCGGCAGGCCGGCGAAGGCCTGGCCGAACTGTGGGGCGATGTGCTTGTCGTAGTGGACACGGAGGTGGTGGGCGGCCTGGGTGGCCTTGGGGCCGAGGGCGTCCAGGGCGGGCCCGAGGCGCTGCTTGGCGCCGTCCGCGAACTGTGCGGCGGTGTCCCGGGTCCTGGTGGCGGTGTCACGGGCCGAGTCCGAAAAGCTCACGAGTCTCTCCTCCTGGGTGGCGTCCTTTATGCACATATCCACCTGAATGCTGATCATGCATCCGGATTTGTGCTCCGGCACGCCGGGTGGGCCGTACGCGGGCTCCTGCGGGAGCGGGGCGTCGGAACGGGGGCGCAGTAGGCTGGCGGCTCCGGTGGTCGGGTAGGGGAAGGGGAACGCGCTGATGCTCCCGGACGAGCCGCGACAGTCGACGGAGCCGTCCCACGGGGGCGGGCTGCCCGATTGTCACCGACACCCCGGGACGGCCACGGGGATCTCCTGCACCCGCTGCGAGCGGCCGATCTGCCCCCAGTGCATGGTGGCGGCCTCGGTGGGCTTCCAGTGCCCCGAGTGCGTCGGCCGGGGGCACGCCGGGACGCGGCGGGCGACCACCCGGTTCGGCGGGGCGCCGACCGGGGACGGCGGACTGGTCACCCGGGTGCTGATCGGGATCAACCTGGTGGTCTGGGTCCTGGCCGCCTACGTGCTCACCCCGCGACTGGGCGAGGTCTGGTCGCTGGCCAGCGCCGGGCGGGACCGCCTCGGCGGCCCGTACGGGGTCGCCGACGGCCCCGGGCAGTGGTACCGGCTGCTGACCGCGACCTTCCTGCACCTGGAGTGGTGGCACGTCGGGATGAACATGCTGGCGCTGCTGTTCCTCGGCCCGCCGTTGGAGCAGGCGCTCGGCCGGCTGCGGTTCCTGGCCCTCTACCTGCTGGCCGGGCTGGGCGGCAGCACCCTGACCTTCGTGGTGGCCGGCGACTGGGTGGTCTCGCTCGGCGCGTCCGGGGCGATCTTCGGCCTGATCGGCGCCACGGTCGTGCTGCAGCTGCGGAACCGGGGCCCGCTCGGCCCGGTGCTGGCCCTGCTGGTCTTCAACCTGGTGATCACCTTCTCGGGGGCGCGGGGCGGTCCGGGTGGCGCCGGGCCCAGCATCGACTGGCGGGCGCACCTCGGTGGCCTGGTGATCGGCGCCCTGGCGGCTTTCGGCCTGATGTACGCCCCGCGTGAGCGCCGCGGCCTGGTCCAGGGGCTGACGGTGGCGGCGGTCCTGGTGCTGGAGGCGGCGGTGCTGCTGACCGGGATGGCCCTCTACGGCGCGTGACGGCTCGGACGTTTGTCCACAGCGGGTGCGGGGTTGTGCACAGGCTGTGCGCCGACCGGTCTGTGGACTGTTGTTCTACGCGTGTCCTGCTGTGCGGTTTCCGCGTTTCCGGGAGGTTGTGCACAGCTGTGGACGACTCGCGCCGGGAAAGTTATCCACAGGCCGTGGGGACTTTTCCCCAGTGTGGATAACCATGTGGATAAGCCTGACGGTGTGATGGTGGGGATAACCGACCGCACCGCAGACCGGCTCGGGGCATGCCTGACCGCCGCTCCGGGGCCCGCGATCCGAAGCGGCGGAAAAGGCTCGAATTCGAACCTCAGGACGCGCGGGGCGTCACTTCCACTGGGTGGAGACGCCGAACCCGGCCGCGATGAAGCCGAAGCCGACCAGGATGTTCCAGTTCCGCCAGCTCTCGACCGGGTAGCTGCCGCTGGTCACGTAATAGGTGACGATCCAGACCAGGCCGATCAGGAACAGTGCCAGCATCAGCGGTGCGACCCAACCGCGGCCCGAGCTGATCTTCACCGCGGCCGTCGTGGGCGGGGTGTAGTCGGACTTCTTGCGGAGTCGAGACTTCGGCACGAGGAGCTCTCCTGTCGATGCGCTGTGAGACCGCGCAGAGGTGCAGCGGGCGAGACGCCGACGGTCGGACGTGGAAGACGGCTCTGGGACCGCTCCCCGACCTGCCACCGGCGTCCGTTAGCGTAGTGGCTCGGCGGGTCTCAAGGAGATAAGGGTACGGTGACTAATTTGTCGATTCCCCCCGGGAAGGCCGTCACCCCCCGTTCCGGCATCCGAATTGTCGGACGTGTCCTGACCTGCGCCGTGTTCGCGCTCGCCGGACTGCTCTTCTACATCAGCGCGCAGACCGCCCGGGGCACCGACCTGCGGACCGACAACTCGCTGCTCAGCCTGGGCGACGTGATCCGCCAGCGCAGCTCGCAGAACCAGCAGTCGCAGGCCCAGCTGGCCGACCTCCAGGCCCGGGCGCAGGAGCTCACCGAACAGCAGGGCCACGACCCCGCCGACGCGGCCCGACTGGACGGCCTGCGGCTCGGCGCGGCGCTGGAGCCGCTGCAGGGCGGCGGACTGACCGTGACCCTCAACGACGCCCCGCCGAACGCCACCGCCCGCATCCCCGGGGTACCCGAGCCCGGCGTCAACGACCTGGTCATCCACCAGCAGGACATCCAGGCCGTGGTCAACGCGCTGTGGCGGGGCGGCGCGGCGGGCGTGCAGGTGATGGACCAGCGGCTGATCTCCACCAGCGCCGTGCGCTGCGTCGGCAACACCCTGCTGCTCCAGGGCCGGGTCTACTCCCCGCCGTACGTGGTCAAGGCGGTGGGGAAGACGGACGCCCTGCGCTCGGCCGTCGACGCCGACCCGACCATCCGCAACTACCTGCAGTACGTCCAGGCGTACGGCCTGGGCTGGAAGGTCCAGGAGAGCGGCGACCTGACGCTGCCCGGGTACTCCGGCACCACCGAACTGCGCTCGGCGGGCGGACAGTAGCGGACGGGCGGACGTGACAGCGGTGACAGCAGTGCCGGACCGGCCTCGCGGCCGTTGATCCCGGGTCTACTCTTGTCCCCAGTCCGCTAGCTAGAGGGAGCACCATGTACGGCTGGATCTGGCGCCACCTGCCGGGGAACACCCTGGTGCGGGCCGTCGTCTCGCTGCTCCTGATCCTGGGGATCGTCTACCTCCTCTTCACCTACGTCTTCCCGTGGGCGGAACCGCTGCTCCCCTTCGGTGACGTCACAGTGGACGGCGGCGACGGAGCCGCGGCCGGCTGACCCGGCGGGCCCGGAACACCCCCCAGCACCGCATCCCACGGAGACCACGCGCGCATGACCACCCAGTCGACCCCGCCCCGCATCCTGGTCGTGGACAACTACGACAGCTTCGTCTTCAACCTGGTCCAGTACCTGTACCAGCTCGGCGCCACCTGCGAGGTGGTGCGCAACGACGAGGTGACCGTCGAGCACGCCGTCCGCCGTGCGGGGGAGGAGGGCTTCGACGGGGTGCTGCTCTCCCCCGGGCCCGGATCGCCCGAGGAGGCCGGGGTCTGCATCGCGATGGTGCACCACTGCGCGGGGATCGGGCTGCCGGTGTTCGGCGTCTGCCTGGGCCTGCAGTCGATCGCGGTCGCGTACGGCGCGGTGGTCGGCCGGGCGCCGGAGCTGCTGCACGGCAAGACCTCGCCGGTCGAGCACGAGGACGGCGGGGTGTTCGAGGGCCTGCCCTCGCCGCTGACCGCGACCCGCTACCACTCGCTCGCCGTCGACCCGGCCACCGTGCCGGACGAACTGGTGGTCACCGCCCGGACCGAAAGCGGCGTGATCATGGGCCTGCGGCACCGTGAACTCCTGGTCGAGGGAGTGCAGTTCCACCCCGAGTCGGTGCTGACCGAGGGCGGGCACCGGATGCTCGCCAACTGGCTGGCGGAGTGCGGCTTCCCGCAGGCCGTGGACCGGTCGGCCGGGCTCGCCCCGGTGATCGGCCGGGGCTGAGCGGCGTGACCGCGGTACGCCCGGAGGGGCGGTACCAGCCCGAGGCCGGGCCGTACGGAGGTCCGCAGCAGTACCAGGGCACCGAGTACGGCGGGCCGCACGGCGCCCCGCAGACCCCGCAGTACGGTGCCCCGCAGCACGGCGGGGCGTACCCGCCGGAGCAGCCGGCCCGGGTCGGGGCCGAGGACGGCTGGGGCGTGTACGAGCAGGCCGAGCAGCCCGTCCTGGACGGGCCCGAGTACCCCTGGCTGCCCGACCAGACCCTCCAGCTGCGGCTGCCCCTCGACGGCGGCGGCGAGCCGGACGTCGAGGCCGCCCCGCCCACCGGCGGCCGGGCCGAGCGCCGCCGGGCCGCCCAGGGCCGGACCTCGGTCCGGGCGGGCGGCGGACGGCGCCGGGCGAAGGGCCGGGGAGCCGCGGGGGCCCGCCCCAAGGAGTCCGCGGTCGTGGTGGCCGCCCGGTGCGTCGGGGAGCTGTGCATCACCCTCGGCGTGGTGATGCTGCTGTTCGTCGCGTACCAGCTCTGGTGGACCAACGTGCAGGCCGACGCGGCCGCCAGCAGCGCCCGGGACCAGTTGGAGCAGCAGTGGGACGCCCAGCCGCCGCCCGGCCCGGGCCAGCCCGCCGCGGACCCGAACAAGCCGGAGGCGTTCGCGCCCGGCAAGGGCTTCGCCATCATCTACCTGCCCAAGCTGGGGCTGAAGTTCCCGATCGCCGAGGGCACCGACAAGGCGGCGGTGCTCGACAAGGGCCTGGTCGGCCACTACCCCGGCACCGCGATGCCCGGCGACCAGGCGGGCAACTTCGCGCTGGCCGCGCACCGCAACACCCACGGCGAGCCGTTCCGGTACATCAACCAGCTCGGCAAGGGCGACAAGGTCGTCGTCGAGACCGCCGCCGGGTACTACACCTACGAGATCACCGGGGGCATCCCGCAGACCCCGCCCAGCAACGTGAGCGTGATCAAGCCGGTGCCGAACGGCTCCGGGTACGCCGGTCCCGGCCGGTACATCACGCTGACCACGTGCACCCCGGAGTTCACCTCCAAGTACCGCCTCATCCTCTTTGGCAAGATGATCGAGGACCGGCCGCGCAGCCAGGGCAAGCCGGCCGCGATCACGGGCGGGTAGCAGCCCGCGGGCCCGGTTACGGAGGGGGAGCACCGCAGATGCAGGACGACGGGGCCGTGCAGGCGGCCGAGCCGGGCCAGGAGGCCTTCCCCCCGCCCGGACGGGGGGCGCGGAAGGGCCGGAGCCGGGCGCTGGCCGTGCTCGGCGTGTTCGGCGAACTGCTGATCACCCTGGGCCTGGTGCTGGGCCTGTTCGTGGCCTACTCGCTGTGGTGGACCAATGTGCAGGCGGACCGCTCCGCGGCGGCCGCCGGGGACAAGCTGCGCAGCTCCTGGTCGGCCGGGCCGACCGCAGGCCCGACGCCCCCCGGTGGCGCGGGGGCGACCGCGGCCCCGCCCGCGATCGGGGACGACGTGGGCTTCCTGCACGTCCCGGCGATGGGCCGGGACTTCCAGGTGCTGATCCGGATGGGCACCTCCACCGAGGTCCTGGACGAGGGCGTGGCGGGCGTCTACGAGCAGCCCTACAAGGCCGCGATGCCCTGGGACGAGACGGGCAACTTCGCGCTGGCCGCCCACCGGGACGGCCACGGCGCCAAGTTCCACGACCTGGACGCCGTCCACAAGGGCGACGCGGTCGTGGTCGAGACCAAGGACAAGTGGTACGTCTACAAGGTCGACAACACCCTGCCGGAGACGTCCAAGTACGACACCGGCATCGTCGCTCCCGTTCCGGTGAGCTCCGGCTACACCGCCCCCGGCCGCTACATCACGCTGACCACCTGCACGCCGGTGTACACCTCGCGGTACCGGATGGCGGTCTGGGGGAGCCTGGTGCGGGTGGACGCCATGGACGCCCGGCGGACCCCGCCGCCGGAGCTGCGCTGACCCGGACTGGCCGGAAACGACCGAGGGCCCGCCGCGATCACCGCGACGGGCCCTCGGGCCGTTTCACCGCTCCTGCGCCCCGGTCTCAGAACCAGGGGAAGAAGGGCTTAGTTGTTGCCCCCTTTGTTGGGGGGTGTGGTGTTGGTGTCCCCCCCTTTGGCCGGATCGGCCGGCCGGGTCATCAGCTGCACCTGGGTGTTCGGGTCCAGCTGGGTGCCGGCCCCCGGGACGCTCTGGATGACGATCGCGTTGTTGTCCTGCGGGCCGACGACCACGGTGTACCCGAGGCCGGCCTTGGTCAGTGCCGCGACGGCGTCCGACAGCTTCTGGTTCTGCAGCGGCGGGACGGTGGACTTGTCCGGCGCCTTGTAGATGGTCAGGATGATCTTGGTGTTGACCGCGGCCTTGGTGTTCGGCGTGACCGACTGCTGGGCGACCGTGTTGATCTTGGTGGGGTCGCTGGTCGGCGTGGTCTTGGAGGCGTCGACCTGGAAGCCGGCGGTCTGCAGGGTGTTCTGCGCGTCTTCCTTCTGCGCGCCGACCACGTTCGGGACGGTCTGCTTGGCCTTGCCCTGGGAGATCGTCAGCTTGACCGGGGCGCTCGGGTCGGCGGGCGTGCCGGCCGCGGGGTCCTGGGAGAGGACGGTGTCCTGCGGGGCGGTGTCGTCGTCCTTGTAGTCGGGCTGGCCGACGTTGGTGAAGCCGGCCGCCGCCAGGGCCTGCATCGCCTGGTCCTTGGTCTTGCCGGTCACGGCCGGGATCTGGGTCTTGGCCGGACCGGAGGAGACCTGGACGGTGATGTGGGCGTCCTCGGAGACCGAGGTGCCCGCCGTCGGGGTCTGGGTGCAGACCTGGTCCTTCTTGATGTTGGTGTCCGGGCAGGCGATCTTGTCGCCCTCGGTGACCACGAGCTTCGGGCCGGCCGCGGCGGCGGCGGTCTTGGCGTCCGCCAGGCTCTTGCCGACCAGGTTCGGCGCCGACACCTTCGGGGTGTCCTTGGTGCCCTTGTCGCTGAACATCGCCTGGGCCACGAAGAAGGTGCCGACCAGGACCAGCACGGCGGCCACCGCCAGCACGATCCAGGAGGTGTTGCTCTTCTTCTGCCGGTCGTCGCCGCGCCGACCGCCGCCCTGGCCGTAGCCGTCGTCGTAGCCGTCGTGGCCGCCGCCGTGGGCACCGCCGGAGGTCTGGCCGTAGCCGTCGTCCTGGTAGCCCGCGGCCTGCGGCAGGAGCGTGGTCGGGCCGCCGCCGGGCTGCTGCGGCATCATGTTGGTCTGGCCGTACGGGTCGTGCTGCTGCGGGTAGCCGTTCTGGTCGTAGCCGTACCCGGCCGGGCCCATGCCGTAGGCGGCGGCCTGCTGGGCGGCGGCGACCGGGAGGCCGTCGAGGAAGCGCTCGATGTCGTCGCGCATCTCGTCGGCGCTCTGGTAGCGGTAGTCGCGGTCCTTGGCGAGCGCCTTGAGCACGATCGCGTCGATCTCGGGGCGCACCTCGGGGTCGAAGACCGACGGCGGCTGCGGCTCCTCCCGGACGTGCTGGTAGGCCACCGCGACCGGGGAGTCGCCGACGAACGGCGGGCGGACGGTCAGCAGCTCGTAGAGCAGGCAGCCGGTGGAGTAGAGGTCGGACCGGGCGTCGACCTGCTCGCCCTTGGCCTGCTCGGGGGAGAGGTACTGGGCGGTCCCGATCACGGCCGAGGTCTGGGTCATGGTCATCCCGGCGTCACCCATCGCACGGGCGATGCCGAAGTCCATCACCTTGACGTTGCCCTGCCGGGTCAGCATCACGTTGGCCGGCTTGATGTCGCGGTGCACGATGCCGGCCCGGTGCGAGTACTCCAGGGCCTGGAGGATGCCGATGGTCATCTCCAGCGCCCGCTCGGGCAGCAGCCGGCGGCCGGAGTGCAGCAGCTCGCGCAGCGTCGAACCCTCGACGTACTCCATCACGATGTAGGGGATGGAGATCCCGTCGATGTAGTCCTCGCCGGTGTCGTAGACGGCGACGATCGCGGGGTGGTTCAGGGACGCCGCCGACTGTGCTTCGCGGCGGAAGCGGGCCTGGAACGACGGATCCCGGGCCATGTCGGCCCGGAGCGTCTTCACTGCGACGGAACGGCCGAGCCGGGTGTCATGGGCGAGGTACACCTCGGCCATGCCGCCGCGCCCGAGGACGCCGCCGAGCTCGTACCTGCCGCCGAGGCGACGAGGCTCTTCCATAGTTCCGACCCTCTCCCTCACCCGCCGGTGAGGTTGTGACGTAGGTGTCCCCGCACGCTCTGGGTGACGCCGCGCGAGCCCCGACCGGTTCTCCGGCCGGGCCGTGCGCCGCCTCGCGGGCGGCAACGGGCACACCCGCTGCTGGCGGATACGCTACCGGTCGCACCGCACCGGACCGGAGTCAGCCGTCGGCCGATATCAGACCGGTATCCGGACCGGGGTGCCGATCGTGACCTTCGCCTCACCCTTACTTGCCGAGTGCGGCCTGCATCACCGCCTTGGCGATCGGGGCGGCGAGGCGGCCACCGCTGATGCCGTCGCGGTTCTGGGAACCGTCCTCGACCACCACCGCGACCGCGACCGACTGGCCGTCCGGGGTCTTGGCCCAGGAGGTGAACCAGGCGAACGGCAGACCGGCGTTGTCCTCGCCGTGCTGGGCGGTACCGGTCTTGCCGCCGACCTGGAGGCCGGGGATCTTGGCGTTCGTGCCGGTGCCGTTCTCGACCACGGAGACCATCAGGTCCTGCATCTTCTGCGCGGTGGCCGGGCTCATCGCCTGGGAGAACTGCTTCTCGGTGTGCTTGGAGATGGTGGTCAGCGAGGCCGAGCGCTCCTGGTCGACCAGGTACGGCTGCATCAGGCTGCCGTTGTTGGCGATCGCCGCGGAGACCATGGCCATCTGCAGCGGGGTGGCGCGGGTGTCGTGCTGGCCGATCGAGTCCTGGGCCGTGCCGTCCTTGCTGGGGCTGTCCGGGAAGATGCTCTTCTCGGAGCGGACCGGGGTGTCGATCGTGCTGTTGAAGCCGAACTTCTCGGCCTGCGCGCGCATCTTGTCCTTGCCGAGGTCCGCGCCCATCTTGGCGAACACCGTGTTGCAGGACTGGTCCATCCCGGACTTGACGGTGGCGTTCTCGCAGCGCTCGTTGGGGCTCTCGTTCTTCAGCACGGTCTGGGTGCCGGGCAGGGTGTACGGGTCCGGCGTCTGGGTGACGTCGTCGATGCCCTGGTAGAGGCCGTTCTCGAACGCGGCGGTGGCGGTGACCAGCTTGAAGGTCGAGCCGGGCGGGTAGGTCTCGCGCAGCGCCCGGTTGAGCATCGGCTTGTTGGGGTCGGCGTTGAGGTCCTGCCAGGCCTTGGTGTCGCCGCTGTCGCCGCCGGCGAAGGTGCCCGGGTCGTAGGACGGGGTGGAGACCATGGCCAGGATCGCGCCGGTCTTCGGGTCGATCGCGACCGCCGCGCCCTTCTTGTCGCCCAGGCCGTCGAAGGCTGCCTTCTGGACCTTGGCGTTGATGGTCGTGACCACGTCGCCGCCGCGCTTCTGCTCGCCGGTCAGCATGTCCAGGGTGTTGCGGAAGAACAGCCGGTCGTCGGTGCCCGAGAGGATGCCGTCCTCCAGGTTCTCCAGCTGGCTGGAGCCGTACGCCTGCGAGGAGTAGCCGGTGACCGGGGCGTACATCGGGCCGTTGACCCAGGAGCGCTTGTACTTGTAGCGCAGGCCGTTCACGAAGTCCGAGTTCGTCACCGGCTGGCCGCTGACGATGATGTTGCCGCGCGGGTGGGCGTAGCGGTCGTACAGCTGGCGCTTGTTGTTGGCGTTGGAGGCCCAGGAGTCGGCCTGGACGCCCTGCACCCAGTTGGTGCGCACCATCAGTGCCAGGATCAGCACCAGACAGAAGATCGAGACCCGTCGGATCGGCTTGTTCATCGGGCGGGTCCTCCCTGGCCCTCGGTGACCGGGGACGGTTCGACCCCGGGACGGCGGGCGCTGTCGCTGATCTTCAGCAGGATCGCGACCAGCGCCCAGTTGGCGACCACGGACGAACCGCCCTGTGCGAGGAACGGCATGGTCATACCGGTGAGCGGGATCAGTCCGGTGACCCCGCCGGCCACCACGAAGACCTGCAGTGCCATCGCCGAGGCGAGTCCGACGGCGAACAGCTTGCCGAAGGGGTCGCGGGCGGCGACGGCGGTGCGCAGGCCGCGCTGCACCAGCAGGGCGTACAGCAGGAAGATCGCCATCAGGCCGGTCAGTCCGAGCTCCTCGCCGAAGGAGCCCAGGATGAAGTCGCTCTTGGCGGCGAAGTTGATCAGCCAGGAGCGGCCCTGGCCCAGGCCGGAGCCGGTCACCCCGCCGGAGCCCAGCGCCATCAGCGACTGGCCGATCTGCTCGGTGGCGCCCTTCGGCGGGTGCGCCGAGAAGGCGGCCATCGGGTCGAGCCAGGCGTCGATCCGGACCTTGACGTGGCTGGTGGTCATCGCCACCATCACGGCGCCGCCGACCGACATCAGCAGGCCGAACAGGATCCAGCTGGTGCGCTCGGTGGCGACGTAGAGCATCACCACGAACAGGCCGAAGAACAGGAAGGACGTGCCGAGGTCGTTCTCGAAGACCAGGATCAGCAGGCTGAGCAGCCAGATCACGATGATCGGGCCGAGGTCGCGGCCGCGCGGCAGGTACAGGCCCATGAAGCGGCGGCTGGCCAGCGCCAGGGCGTCCCGCTTGACCATCAGGTAGCCGGCGAAGAACACGGTCAGGATGATCTTGGCGAACTCGCCGGGCTGGATGGAGAAGCCGCCCATCCGGATCCAGATCTTCGCACCGAAGTCCTCGGCCCGGGCCGGGAAGAAGGCCGGGGCGGCGAGCAGCACCAGCGCCAGCACCATCGAGATGTAGGTGTAGCGCTGGAGCACCCGGTGGTCCTTCAGGAAGACCATCACGCCGATGAACAGCGCGACCCCGAGGGCCGACCAGATCAGCTGGTTGCGGGCCGCCGGGAAGTTGCCGCTGAGCAGGTGCCCGGCCTTGTCCAGCCGCCAGATCATCACCACGCCGAGCCCGTTCAGCAGGGTGGCGATCGGCAGCATCAGCGGGTCCGCGTACGGCGCGAAGCGGCGCACCAGCAGGTGCGCGACCAGCGCCAGCGAGCCCATGCCGAGGCCGTAGCCGAGCATTCCGGCGGGCATCCGGGAGTCCATCGCCAGGCCCACGTTGGCGTACGCCAGGATCGGCAGCAGGACCGCGAAGACCAGCAGGGCCAGCTCGGTGTTGCGCCGGTTCGGGGCGCCCTGGAGGGAGATCGTGGTGTTGCCCCGGCGCCGCGGCACGGCACGCCCGGCCGACGCCCGGCGTCGGCCGCCGACGTGCTCGGTGTCACCGCTCAGGTCGTAGCTGCTCACGTGGTGACCGCTCCCTGCCGGCCGGCGGGCCCGCTCCGGGCGGACCTATGTCGGATCACGGACGTCACTGCTTCGGGCAGGCTTCGGCCCGACTGCGTTCGTCGTCGGACAGCTGGGGCTGCTGGGGCTGCTCGGTCGGGGCGGCGGCCGCCGGTGGGGTGGCGTTCGGCGTCGGGGCGCCGGCGGCCGGGGCGGTCGGGGACGGGGAGGTGGTCGGCGCGGCCGTCGGGTTGCGGGGCTTCTCCCGCTCGCCCGGGGTGGCCGGGGTGGCGGCCACGAACGCGGCCTTGGTGGCCTGGCCCGGCTGGCCGCCCTGCGGGGCCGTGCCGCCGCTGCCGACGGTGGCGGCCTTCTGGCACAGCTTGGCCCAGTCCTGGAGGCCGCCCGCCGTCTTCTTGGCCTCGTCGAGGCTGCCGACCGTGATGGTCCGGTTCACCTGGGCCCGCTGGTCCTGCGGCAGCCACTTCAGCGGCGTGTCGGTGTACGAGTCGTGCACCGAGGACAGGCTCAGCCCGGCCAGGTTCTGGTTGACGCCCTGGTAGATGGCGACGTGGTCGCCGTCCTCGCCGACGTAGTACTGGTCCTGGGTCCACTGGTAGCCGAAGTACCCGGCGCCGCCGAGCAGGCCGAGGGTGACCAGGACGGCCAGCGAGACGGTCAGGCCCCGGCGCTTGCGCCTGGGGGGCTGCTCCTCGTCGAACTCCTCGGTGCCGTACACCGAGGGCTCGGCGGGGTAGCCGTAGCCGTCCTCGCCCTCGTAGCCCTCGGCGGGGCCGAAGCCGCCCTGTCCGGCGCCGTAGCCCTCGGCCGGGCCGAAGGCGCCCTGCGGGCCGCGGCCCAGGCCGGCCGCCCGGCCGGCCGGGGTGTCCGAGATCGAGTGGTCGGCGGCCGAGGACGGCGGGGTGTCGGCGACCGCGCCGACCACCACCGGGACGTCGTTGAACTGGCCGCTCATGGTGTCCGTGGCGCCCACGTCGATGACGTCCGCCACGATGCAGGTGATGTTGTCCGGACCGCCGCCGCGCAGGGCGAGCTGGATCAGCTCCTGCACGGTCTGCTCGGGCGAGTAGTAGCTGCCGAGGGTGTCCTGGAGGGTCTGGTGGCTGACCGGGCCGGAGAGGCCGTCGGAGCAGATCAGGTAGCGGTCGCCGGCCCGGACCTCGCGGATCGACAGGTCGGGCTCGACCTGGCCGCGGCCGTCCAGTGCCCGCATCAGCAGCGAGCGCTGCGGGTGGGTCTCGGCCTCCTCGGGCGTGATCCGGCCCTCGTCGACCAGCCGCTGCACCCAGGTGTGGTCCTGGGTGATCTGCACCAGCGAGCCGTCGCGCAGCAGGTAGGCGCGGGAGTCGCCGACGTGCACCATGCCCATCCGCTGGCCGGTCCACAGCATGGCGGTCAGGGTGCAGCCCATGCCCTCCAGCTGCGGGTCCTCCTCGACCATCTGCCGGAGCCGGTCGTTGGCGCCCTGGACGGCGTCACCGAGCAGGGTCAGCAGGTCGGCGCCCGGCACGTCCTCGTCCAGTCGGACGATCGAGCCGAGCACCTCGGAGGACGCGACCTCGCCGGCCGCGGCGCCGCCCATGCCGTCGGCCACGGCCAGCAGCCGCGGCCCCGCGTAGCCGGAGTCCTCGTTCCCCTCCCGGATCAGTCCCTTGTGGGAGCCGGCGGCGAAGCGCAGCACCAGGGTCATGCGGCCTGTGCCCCCCTCTGGGTCATGGACGGGATGCTGTCCCTCATGCGCTACTACTTCCGCAGTTCGATGACGGTCCTACCGATACGGATCGGCGTGCCCGGCTGGAGCGGGGTGGGCGCGGTCAGGCGCTGCCGGTCCAGATAGGTGCCGTTGGTGGAGCCTAGATCCTCGACCGTCCACTGCCCAGTCTGATCCGGATAGATCCTGGCATGCCGGGAGGACGCGAAGTCGTCGTCCAGCACGATGGTGGAGTCGTGGGCCCGGCCGAGCGTGATGGTCTGCCCCTGGAGCGCGACCGTGGTCCCGGCCAGCGAGCCCTGGACGACCACGAGCTGGGTCGGGGCGCCGCGGCGGCGGCCGCCGCCGCCCTGGGTCTGCCCCGGGCCGGCGTTGCCGGGGGCGGGTGCGGCGGCCCGGCGGGGGGGCGCGGTGGCCGCGGCGGCGTTGCCGGCCGGGGCGCCCGCGCCGGCACCGCGGCGGGAGGTGCGGGGGTTCACCTTGGTACCGAACAGGTCGCTGCGGATCACCTGGATCGCGACGATGACGAACAGCCACAGCACGGCCAGGAAGCCCAGCCGCATGACCGTGAGGGTCAGTTCTGACATGGCCGTCCCGCCAGTTGGTGAGCGAGGCGCGCGAACAACTCGGACACTACCCTTCGACCTGCCGGTAGACGATGGTGGTGGAGCCCACGACGATTCGGGAGCCGTCGCGGAGCGTAGCGCGCTGGGTGTGCTGTCCGTCCACCACGATGCCGTTGGTGGAGCCCAGGTCGAGGACCATCGAAGGGGTGCCCGGACGGATCTCGGCGTGCTTGCGGGAGACCCCGGGGTCGTCGATCCGCACGTCCGCCTCGGTCGAGCGCCCGAGCACGCAGGCCGCGCCGGTGATCTGGTGGCGGGCGCCGTTCACCTCGACCCAGCGGCGGACCGAGGCGCCGTGCCCGGCGCCCGGGAAGGCGCGGACGTTGCCGCCGGCCGGCGGGCCCGGGGGCATCGCCGGGGGCGTGGGGGGTGCGGGGGGCTGCGGGGGCGCGCCGTACTGTCCGGCGCCGGTCTGCTGCCACGGTGCGCCGGGGGCGGGTGCGGCCGGCTGGCGGTCGTAGCCGGGCTGCGGCGGGGCGTACTGCTGGGGCTCCTCGGCCGCCAGGGTGCGGCTGCGCACCCGGTACAGGCCGGTGTCCAGGTCGTCGGCCTGCTCCAGGTTCACCTGGAGCGGACCCATGAAGGTGTACCGCTGGGCCTCGGCGTACTCGCGGACCATGCCGGCGAGCTCGGTGCCGAGCTGTCCCGAGTAGGGGCTGAGCCGCTCGTGGTCGTGCGGGCTGAGCTCGACGATGAAGTCGTTCGGCACGACGGTGCGGTCGCGGTTCCAGATGCTCGCGTTGTTGTCGCACTCGCGCTGCAGAGCGCCGGCGATCTCCACGGGCTGGACCTCGGACTTGAACACCTTGGCGAAGGTGCCGTTGACGAGACCCTCCAGCCGCTGCTCGAACTTCTTCAGCATCCCCATGGGGCACCCCCTTCCAGGGTTCGTTCGCCTGCCTGCCGGTCCGGCCCCGCCGCGGAGTGCTCCTCCGCGAGGCCGGTCGTGCCTACTTGCGGTACTTCCGTACTGATCGTATCCACGCCGGGCCCTTCCGTACGGTTCCCGGACCGCGTGGTGCCGGGGGGTGGGCTCGGACACACAGGGTGACGCATTCCGGGTGCGGGACGCCAGGCGTGTCCGTCGGAACCGCCCGCCGCCGTTCGGTCGCCCGTTCGTCGCGCAGCCGTTCGGACGTGGTCGGTCTCCCCGGGAAACGGATTCGGAGCAGCCCCCCAGGTCGTGCTAATGTTTTCCACGTCGGAAGGGCCGCCCGGAAGGGAGCCGGACCGAGGAAGCGCCGAGGGCCACATGGTACCGAGCGGTTCCGAGGATCGGACGGCAAAGAAGACGACACCCATGCGCGGGTGGCGGAATAGGCAGACGCGCTGGATTCAGGTTCCAGTGCCCGAAAGGGCGTGGGGGTTCAACTCCCCCCTCGCGCACAGCGAAGCCCCGCAGATCTTCGGATCTGCGGGGCTTTCTCGTTGTCCGGACGGCCGGCCGCCCGGACCGGTGGTCGGACCGGCGATCGCACCGGGTCAGGAGGGGCTGGCCGGGAGTTCGGCGCGGACCTCGAAGCCGCCGTCCTGGGTGGGGCCGGCGGTGAGGGTGCCGCCGAGGAGCTGGGCGCGCTCGCGCAGGCCGACCAGGCCGTGGCCGCCGCCCGGCAGGATCTCGGCCGGGCGGACCGGTGGCGCCTCGTTGCGGACCTCGACCCGCAGTCGGCGGCCCTTCGCCCGGACCTTCACGTGCACCACCGCCTCCGGCGCGTACTTGGTGATGTTGGTGAGCGCCTCCTGGACCGTCCGGTAGGCGGCCCGCTCGACCGCCTCCGGCCACGGGCGGTCACCCGGGTTCAGTTCGGTGTCGGCGGTCAGGCCGCTCTCCTCGATCAGCCGGGGCAGGTCGGCCAGCCGGGGCTGCGGGGCGAGCGGGGCGTCCGGCCGCGGTCCGCCGGTGCCGCGCAGCACCCCGACCATCTGGCGCAGCTCGTCCAGGGTCCGTACGGACAGTTCGCGGATGGTGCGGGCGACGGTCGCGGCGGCCGGGTCGGCGGTGCTCACCTGGAGCGCGCCGGCCTGGATGCTGATCAGGCTGACCTGGTGCGAGACCACGTCGTGCATCTCCCGGGCCAGTCGGCCGCGCTCGCTGATCAGCACCCGTTCGGCGAGCAGCCGGCTCTCCCGCTCCTGGCCGCGGGTCAGCTCGTCCAGGCGGGCGGCCAGTTCCCGGCGGGTGCGGGAGAGCAGGCCGGTGGCGGCCGGGCCGGCGGCCAGCATCACGGCCTGGATGGCGTCCAGGGCGGTGCTCCGGCTGAGGTCGATCAGTGGGTTCGGCAGCGGCCAGTGGAAGAAGTCGACCAGGGTGAACAGCGCCGCGCAGGGGAACAGCACCCGGGGTCTGGGGCGCTCGCTGGCCACCGTGTAGACGGCGGTGATCGGGGCCAGCCAGATCGCCTCGACCCAGGTGCCGGGCATGGTGAGCAGCAGCACCGCCACCGGGAAGCGGCGGCGCCAGAACAGCGCGACGGCGGCCAGTGTGGAGAGCGTCACCTGCCACCAGGTGGCGTCCCGGGCCACCAGCGCGGCGTCCAGCAGGGAGTACAGGACGGGCAGCAGCAGCATCAGCCAGGGGGCGGTGCACCAGGCCGGCAGCCGGCGGGACGGCAGCTGGTCGGCGGCCGTCATGCCCCGTCGCCGGGCTTGGGCCGCACCAGGCCGGCCCGGTGGGCGAGCACCGCGGCCTGCACCCGGTTGGCGGCGCCGAGCTTCCCGAGGATCGCGCTGATGTGGTCCTTGACCGTGCCGGTGCCGAGGAAGAGCCGGTCGGCGATCTCGGCGTTGGACAGGCCCTCGCCGAGCAGGGCGAGCACGTCGAGCTCCCGGCCGGTCAGGGTGCGGGCCAGCACGGTGGCCTCGGCGTCCGGGCCGCCGCCGTCCACGTAGCCGCCGATCACGGTGCGGGTGACGGTCGGGGAGAGGATGTTGCCGCCGGCCGCGAGCACCCGGACGGCGTGCACCAGCTGCTCGGGGGCGGTGTCCTTGAGCAGGAAGCCGGTCGCGCCGGCCCGCAGCGCGGTGCCGATGTACTCGTCGCTGTCGAAGGTGGTGAGCATCGCGACGGCGGGCGGGTCGGGCAGGGCGCGCAGTCGGCGCAGCACGGAGATGCCGTCCAGGTCCGGCATCCGGATGTCGAGCAGCACCACGTGCGGGCGCAGGCGGTGGACGTGCTCCTCGGCCTGCCCGCCGGAGCAGTCGCCGACCACCTCCAGGTCGGGGGCGGACCCGACGATCAGGCCGAGGCCCGAACGGACCAGGATCTCGTCGTCGACGATCAGCACGCGGGTGGTGGTGATGGTGCCTCCTCGGTTCGGGCGGCCGGGTTCGGTCGGTCCGCGGGGGTCGCTTTTGAGGGTAGGGGTAGCCGGTGCGGGGCGCCGAACCCGTGCGGGATCGGCACCCCCGCCGAACGGCGGGGGTGGGAATCCGCTACCCGGTTCACGCAATTCTCAGGAATGGTGCGGAACCATGGAGTTGGCTGCCTTTTTCCGGCCTGCCGCTCGAAGCGGGCGGTCGGTGGGCGGGGGCGGCCGGTCAGTCCGTCGGGCCCGTGCGGGCGCCCGGCGCCGGGCCGTGTGCGGATGCGCCCCACCATCTGATCGTTTGGAATTGAGTCGTGTCGTCCATTGTGAAGTCGGAGCCGTCCGCAACCTCCGCCGGTCCGCGGCCCACCGGGCCGCTCGACCGCTGGCGCCCCAGGGCCGCCGCCGCATCCGTCTGGTACCTCCGGCTGCTGGCGCTGCTGAACGTGACCACCGTGCTGCTGGTGCCGTGGCGCAACCAGGTCTCGGAGCACAACGAGGGTGAGTACTTCACCCCGTACCTGATGACCTCCGGTCTGGCCGCGGCGGTGCTCTCGATCTTCCTCGCGGTCGCGATGCGGCGCCGCAAGCGGGCCGCGTGGATCTTCAACGCGGCGCTCGGCAGCCTTTTCGCCGTGCTCTACCTGGCGGCCATGGTGCTGCCCGGCGAGCGCTTCAACAAGCACCCGCTCAACTACATCTCCACCATCCTGACCTGCCTGTTCGTGCTGGCGCTGCTGATCGGGCGGAAGGAGTTCACCTCCAAGGGCGACCGCTCCAACCCGAAGACCGCGGCGGCCACCTTCGTCGGCGGGCTGTTCTTCGGCGGCGCGGTCGGCGCGCTGCTGGTCTGGCTGACCAACGAGCTGGACGGCGCCGGCTGGTGGGACCTCTTCCGCTACTCGGTCGGCCGGATGATCACCATCACCCCGACCGAGCACCTGCGCTCCGTGATCGCCGCCCCGACCTGGGTGAACGCGGCGATCAACGCGATGGGCGCGGTGCTGTTCCTGCTGGTGCTCTACGTGGCCTTCCGCAGCCCGCGCGGCAAGGAACTGCTCAACCCCGAGGACGAGGCCAAGCTTCGCGGCCTGCTGGACAAGCAGGGCGAGCGGGACTCGCTGGGCTACTTCGCGCTGCGCCGGGACAAGGCGGTGGTCTTCTCCCCCAGCGGCAAGGCGGCGGTGACCTACCGGGTGATCGGCGGGGTCTCGCTGGCCTCGGGCGACCCGATCGGCGACCCGGAGGCCTGGCCGGGGGCGATCGAGGCCTGGCTGTCCGAGGCCCGCGAGCACGCCTGGGCGCCGGCCGTGATGGGCGCCTCCGAGGAGGCCGGGGTGATCTACGCCCGGCACGGCCTGGACGCGCTGGAACTGGGCGACGAGGCGATCGTCGAGCTGGACGAGTTCTCGCTGGACGGCCGGGCGATGCGGGTGGTCCGGCAGGCGTACAACCGGGTCAAGCGGGCCGGGTACACGGTGCGGATCCGCCGCCACGAGGACATCTCCGAGGCGGAGATGGCGGCGCTGGTGGCCAAGGCCGACGAGTGGCGCGACGGGGCGACCGAGCGCGGCTTCTCGATGGCGCTGGGCCGGCTCGGCGACCCGGGCGACGGCCGCTGCGTGATGCTGGAGTGCAGTGACGGCGAGGGCGAGCTCAAGGCGCTGCTGAGCTTCGTCCCGTGGGGCCCGGACGGGCTCTCGCTGGACCTGATGCGCCGGGCCCGGGACACCGAGAACGGCCTGATGGAGTTCATGGTGATCGAGCTGCTGCAGCGCGCCGAGGAGGTCGGGCTGAAGCGGGTCTCGCTGAACTTCGCGATGTTCCGCTCGGTCTTCGAGCGCGGCTCGCGACTCGGCGCCGGCCCGGTGCTGCGGCTGTGGCGCTCCGTCCTCGGGTTCTTCTCGCGCTGGTGGCAGATCGAATCGCTGTACCGCGCGAACGCCAAGTACCGGCCGATCTGGGAACCGCGGTACCTGCTGTTCGAGAAGAGCAGCGAGATTCCGCGGATCGGCATCGCGAGCGCGCGCGCCGAGGGATTCATCGTCGCGCCGAGCCTGCCCGCCCTGTTCCGTCGTCGGCACACCGGGCCCACCGTGGTGGCGCCCCGGGTGCCGGTGTCGGCGCGGGACGGGAAGGGGTAGCCCTCCGTCGGGGGGCGGAGGGGGGCCATCGGCCATAAGGGGGGTCCGGAGGGGGGATCCTTCTCCCTCCTGAGGATGACCTCGATCCCCATCCATGCCGATGTGGATTTGTTAACAGGCTTCTAATGTTGGAGTAGCTGACGAGTTCGGGGATTCAGGAGAAACGGTTGTGATTCACAGGACCCACGCGGGGGGCGTGCGAAAGGGGCCGCTGACGCGAGTCAGAGCGGCCGCTGTCGCCGAGTGGGGAACGTTGTACCTGACGGTCCGGGAAGCGGTGCTGCGCAAGCGGTTCGCGGCCTTCCCGCTGGCCACGGTGGCGACGTTTCTGATCCTGCTGTTCAGCATCGTCCAGCACCTGCCGGGCGGCGAGCGCTTCGTCAACCACATCGGGGTGGTGCGGGCCTCGCTGCCACTGGACGTCTCGCTGCTGCGCACTCCGCTGTCGCTGTACGTGCCGGCGCTGGACCTGCCGGTCTGGGGGGCGCTGGCCCAGGTGTTCGTGGTGTTCGCGATCGCCGAGGTGGTGCTCGGGCGACGGATGACCCTGGTGGTCGCCTACGCCTGCACCCTGGCGGGCACGCTGTTCGCCCGGGTCGGGGTGGCGATCGGGCCGGGCCACGTGTTCGGCTTCCCGAAGTGGGTCGCCTACGTGCGGGACACCGGGCCGTCGGCCGCCGTGGTGGCGCTGGCGATCTGCATCGCGTTCCGCACCCGGGCCTGGTTCACCGCCGGCACGGTGGTCGTCCTGATGGTCGGCGAGGCGGTCGTGCTGCCGAACCTGGCCGGTCTGGAGCACGTGGTCGCGGTGATCACCGCGCTGCTGATCGCCGTCTCGGTCGAGGTCTTCGGGGACTTCTGGCCGCGGGTGCTGGCCGGGGTCGGCGCCGCCACCTCGGTGGCCACCGCCGCCTCCCGGGAGGTCGCGGCGGAGGCCCGGCGTCGTTCGGCGGGGGCCCTCATCCCCTGAGCCGCACTCCCTCCCGTCCGTCGGCCGCGTACCGGATGTCTCCGGTGCGCGGCCGTCACACGTGCGGGAGGGGCAGCTCGAACCAGACGACCTTGCCCACCGCCTTGCGGGCGGTGCCCCAGTGCTCGGCGAGCTTGGCGACCAGGGTGAGGCCGCGGCCGGTCTCGCCGAGCTGCTCGGCCGGCTCCAGCGAGGGCAGGTTGTGGTTGTCGTCGCTGACCTCGACCATCAGCTTGTCCACCCGGATCAGCTGGAGCTGCACCCGGTCCCGGGCGACCCGGACGGCGTTCGTGACCAGCTCGCTGACCAGCAGCTCGGTGGTGTCGCTGAGCGCCTCCAGGTGCCAGGCGGCCAGCTGCTCGCGGACCAGCGAACGGGCCCGGCGGACCTCGCGCTGGTCCACGGTGAGGTCCCAGGTGGCCACCTCGGTCGGGGCGACCCCGTCGAAGCGGGCCACCAGCAGGGCGACGTCGTCCTTGCGGTCGTCCGAGTGCAGCCGCCGCAGCACCTCGTCGCAGGCCTGCTCGGGGCTCTGCTGGGGGTCGATCAGGTTGCCGCAGAGCGCGGCCAGGCCGGCTCCTATGTCCCCGCCGCGGACCTCGACCAGTCCGTCGGTGCAGAGCACCAGCATCGAACCGTCCGAGACGTCGATGGTCTTGGCGACGAACGGCACCCCGCCGACGCCGATCGGGGCGCCGGCCGGGATCTCCAGCAGCTCCCCGGTGCCGTCCGGGTGCACCAGGACGGGTGGCACGTGGCCGGCGCTGGCCAGTTCGCAGGTGCGGTTGATCGGGTCGTAGACCGCGTACAGGCAGGTGGCCAGGTGGTCGTCGCCGAGCTTCTGGGCCAGGTTGTCCAGGTGCCGCAGCAGCTGGCCGGGCGGCAGGTCGAGGGCGGCCAGGGTCTGCATCGCGGTGCGGAAGCGGCCCATCGCGGCGGCCGAGTGGATGCCGTGGCCCATCACGTCGCCGACCACCAGGGCTACCCGGCTGCCGGGCAGCTGGATCGCGTCGAACCAGTCGCCGCCGACCTCCGCCTTCGGATCGCCGGGCAGGTAGCGGTGGGCGATCTGCACGCCGGGGATCTGCGGCGGCCGGGTCGGGATCATCGAGCGCTGCAGGGTGGTGGCGACCCTGGCCTCGGCGCGGTGCAGCCGGGCGTTGTCCAGCGACAGCGCGGCCCGGACCGCCAGCTCCTTCAGGGTCGCGGCGTCGCTCTCGTCGAAGGGGGCGCGGTCCGGCAGCCGGAGCAGCTTGAGGATGCCCAGCACGGTGCCCCGGGCGGACAGCGGGACCACCAGCATCGAGCGGCCGGAGACCACCGGGGCCAGCCGGGCGCCGCCGAGCGCGATCGCGTAGTCGACCGCGACGTCCGCGCTGACCACCGGGACCAGCACCGGCTGGTTCAGCTGCAGGGCCATCCCGGGCGGGGTCCGGCGCGGCATGCTGACCAGCGAGCCCTCGGAGAGCACGTGGTCCCAGGCGCCGCCGGCCTCGTTGAAGACCAGGGCGACCCGGCGCAGCATGGTGTCGTCGTCCGGGCGGGCGACCGGCAGCTCGGAGTCCGAGATCAGGCCGTCGACGAGGTCCACGCAGGCGAAGTCGGCGACCCGGGGGACCAGCACCTGGCACAGCTCGTGGGCGGTGAAGCCTAGGTCCAGGGTGGTGCCGACCTTGCCGCCGACCTCGTTCAGCAGGGCCAGCTGCTCGCCGGCCTGCCCGTTGGTGAGGAACGGGCTCAGCCGGCCGCTCGACGGCGCCTCGGCACCGGCGGGGACGGCGCCGGGCGGGGCCTGGTCGGCGCGGCGCGGCGGGAGGCCGTGGACGGACGACTCGACGGCGGCCTGCTGCTCGATGGCGGCTCCTCCTCCGGTGCGTGGGGGCGCCTCCCGGACGGGGGCGGGGGACGGGGCGGGGCGGGCGGGGGCTTCGCGCCGTCTCGACTCGGGGGCGGCCGGTGACTGGGCGGCCGGTGACTGCGCGGCCGGTGTCTGGGCCGTCGGTGTCTGGGCGGCCGGTTCGGGCGGGACCGGTTCGCGCTGGGCGGGCAGCGGGCCGAGCGGGCGGCGGCCCGGTGCGGAGTGCTCGGCCTGGGGCGGCGGACCGAGCCGGGCGGCGCGCTGCTGGGGCGTCGGGTAGCGGCGGCCCAGGCCGGCGGCCACGTGCGCGGTGCCGGTCTGCGGGTCGGAGGGCAGCACCGGCAGCACGGTGACCGGGTCCAGCCGCAGGGCCGGCAGCCCGCCCGGGGCCACCGCCGCGTGCAGCGCGGCCCGGTGGGCGGCGGGCAGCAGCCGGGCCAGCGGCTCGGGCAGCTCGGCGACGGGCCGGGTGAGGGCGGCGGACAGCTCGTGGAAGCCGCCCCGGGCGGCGGGCGCGGCCGCGAACGGCAGCAGCCGCTCGCCGAGCGCCAGCCGGGGCCCGGTGGTGCGCAGCGGACGGGCGTCCGCGGCGAGGGCGAGCAGCCCGCCGGACGGGCCGGGCAGCGGGTAGGCCCACCAGAGCACGTCGCGCCGGTGCTCCTCGCGGTCGGTCACGGTCAGCCGACCGGCCCAGGGGCGGCCGGCGGCGGTCAGCTCGGCCAGGGTGTCCAGGGCGTCGCAGCGTCGGCGGACCGCGCAGCGGTCGAGCACCCGGGACTCCAGGGCGGGCAGCAGGCCGGAGGCCGGGCGGTCGGTGACGGCCTCGGCGCGGTGCCCGAAGAGTTCCTCGGCGGCCCGGCTCCACAGGGCGATCCGGCCGCTCCGGTCGACCAGTACGAGGGCGAGGCGGACCAGGGCGGCCACTCCGGTCGGAGGGTCGCCCGGCGCGGTCCCGGCGCCCGCCGGCAGCGGTGTGGAGTTGGACTCGGCCACCATGGATTCGGTCTGCTCCCGCCTGGCCGCCACGCCTGGAGGCGACCGTCTCTCCGGAGGAAGGCACGCTGTGCGGATACCAGCGAAGCACGGACCGGGCCGGGCTCGACACCGAAACGGGGAGATTCATCAGGATCGGTTGCGTGTCATGTGCCGCGCGCCGGTTCGTACGCCCGCTTCACCCGGACGGAGCCTCGGAACGCGGCGGTAGGGTGGCAGGCCGGGCCGCCCGTGCGGCGGCTCCGCAGGACCCAGCCGGCCGGACGAGACAGAGGCGAGATCGTGACCGCGGAGAGCCCCGTTCGCTGGACGGACCCGGAGCAGCAGGAGCTGGAGGAGCGGGTCGCCGCGGCCGAGCTCGCCTGGCTGACCATGGACGTCGACGTGCAGACGCTGCGGGTCGAGATCGACAACTTCGCCCTGATCCACCACCAGCTGCTCGGCCCGCTGTACGCCCGGCTGGACGAGCTCGACGCGCTGGTCGCCGAGGCCGTCGCGGCCCGCACCGGCGACCCCGAGGACCGGCGCCGGGCCGCCGAGGCGCGCCGACAGGTCGAGGAGCTGCCCGACCTGGACGCGCTGTTCGACTCCGTCCGGGAGAACCGGGAGAATCGGGCCGGCGAGGGGGCCGACGAGGTCGCCCCGCCGCCGCCCGCGGCCCCGGCCCGGGTCCGGCCGGGGAAGGAGGCCCAGCGGATCTACCGCGAGCTGGTCCGCCGCGCCCACCCGGACCTGACCACCGACCGGGACGAGCAGCAGCGCCGGGCGGACTTCCTGGTCCGGGTCAACGAGGCCTACGCGTACGGGGACGCCGCCGCGCTGGCGGACCTGTCCGCCGAGTGGTCCACCGCGCCGGAGGCCGCGCCCGCCGTGGACTCCCCCGACCGGCTGGGCTGGCTGCGCCGCCGGCTGGACTGGCTGACCGCCAAGATCACCGAGACCGCCACCGAGCAGGTCCGACTGGAGCAGACCCCGATGGGTCAGCTGCTCCTCCTCGCCCCGCAGGACCCGGACCGGCTGCTGGAACAGCTCGCCGAGGAGCTGCTGGCCAAGGCCGCCGCCCAGCAGGCCGAGCTGGAGCGGCTGCTCGGTGCCCACGGGGCGCCGGCGGTGGGCGAGAATGGCACCGATCCGTACCGAGCCCAGGAGAGCCACACGATGTTCGCGCAGATCCCCACCACCGACGCCGCCTCCGTGCCGGCTGACGCCGCCCTGCTGGACGTGCGCGAGCAGGACGAGTGGGACGCCGGCCACGTGGACGGCGCGCTGCACATCCCGATCGGCGAGGTGATCGCCCGGATCGGTGAGCTGCCGGACGAGAAGCTGTACGTGCTCTGCCGGGTCGGCGGCCGCTCCGCGCAGGTCGTCCAGTACCTGGTGCAGCAGGGCCGGGAAGCGGTGAACGTGGACGGCGGGATGTACGCCTGGGAGGGCGCGGGCCGTCCGATGGTCAGCAGCACCGGTCAGGCGGCCTTCGTCCTGTAGGGCGCGGCGCCCGGCCGGTGACGGGTAGGGCAGGATGGGCGCGCGACGCGCCGGTGCCGGCCGGCGGCGCGCCGATCGGGCGGGGGCCCATGACGGAGAGTACGGACCGGGCCGCCCCCGGACGCGTCTGGTCGGGGCCCGCCCAGCTGGTCCTCGGGCTGGCCGCCGCGGTGCTGGTGACCGGCACCGGACTCTTCCTGGCCGCGGTGTTCCTGCACGTCGCGCCCGCCAACACGCTGTCCCGGCAGTACCAGGCCGAGGTCGACGGGGTGGTGTACCCGGAGTTCGAGCAGAACTGGAAGCTGTTCGCGCCCAACCCGCTGCAGCAGAACGCGTACGTCGACGCCCGGGTGCGCACCGTCGCGGACGGCGGCGCCACCCGGACCCGGGACTGGATCGGGCTGACCGCCCGGGACATCGCCGCGATCCGGGACAACCCGGCGCCCAGCCACGTCGACCAGAACCTGCTGCGCCGCGCCTGGGACTTCTACGACGGCTCGCACGACCCGCAGGACGAGCGGCTCACCAACCCGCGCGGTCGGCTCGCCGAGGAGTACCTCAAGCGGATCGCGCTGCAGCGGATCGGGCGGACGGTGGACGGCGAGCGGGTCCTGGAGATCGAGTTCCGGGTGACCACCGCCATCGTGCCGCCACCGACCTGGAGCGGGGAGGCCGCGCCGCCCGCGCCCACGGTGCGGGAGCTGCCGTGGTGGCCGGTCGGGGACGAGGACTACCGGGGGTTGGGGTGAACGAGGCTTCGGCGCCGGTCGATCCGGTCGATCCGGTCGGGCCGATTGATTCGGTCGGGCCGGTGACGGCGAGCACGGTGGACGGGATCCCGCGGCAGGGCGGGCCGTGGTCCGCCGCCGCGCCGGCCGTCGCGGTGCCGCCCGCCGCCGTGCCGTCGGCGCGCGGGCCGGTGGCGGTCCTCGGGCGGGCGATGGCGGCGTTCACCGGGCGGGCGCTCGGACGGCACCAGGCCGCGGCGGTGCGGATCGGCTTCGGGCTGGTCTGGCTCGCCTACCTGCTGCGCGAGTGGCCCAACCGCCGGGTGCTGTACGGCGACCGCTCGCCCTGGTCGACCGGGCTCGCCCGGCAGCTGCTGGCCGACAACGGGGCGTTCACCGTGCTGCCCTGGTTCGGCGGGCGGCCCTGGTTCGAACTGGTCTACCTGCTCGCCGTGCTGGCCGCCCTGGCGGTGCTGCTGGGCTGGCGGACCAGGGCGGCCACGGTGCTGTTCCTGGTCACCGTGCTGTCGCTGCAGAACCGCAACGTCTTCCTCGGCGACGGCGGGGACAACATCGTCCACCTGATGGCGGTCTACCTGGTCTTCACCCGCTGCGCCGAGGTCTGGTCGCTGGACGCGCGACGGCCCCGGCCGGGCCGGGCCGGAGTGGTGCTCTGGGTGGTGCTCGGTGCGGCGCTGGCGGTCTGTCAGGCCGGTGACTTCTCCGGGGACAGCCTCACCTGGACCGCACCGACCTTCCCGTACCTCGGATGGGCGCCGCTGTTCTGGGGGCTCTGGGCGGTGGCCGGGCTCTGGTGGGTGCTCGGCCGGCTGCGGCCGGAGGGTGAGCCGCGGGCGGTGCTCGACGCGCTGGCGAACATGGTGCACAACTGCGCGATGCTGGTGATCGCCGTCGAGGTGGTGCTGGTCTACGCCACGGCCGGCTGGTACAAGGTGCAGGGCTCGCGCTGGCAGGACGGCACGGCGCTGTACTACCCGCTGCACCTGGACTACTTCACCCCCTGGCCCGGGCTGTCCGGGCTGTTCGGTGCGGCCCTGCTGCCGGTCTTCCTGATCTCGTACGGCACGGTGATCCTCCAGGTCGGCTTCCCGTTCACGCTGCTCAACCGGCGGGTCAAGAACGTGCTGCTGGCGGTGCTGATGGTCGAACACCTCGGGATAGCGGTGGTGCTCGGGCTGCCGGTGTTCTCGCTCGCGATGGTCGCGGCGGACGCGGTGTTCCTGCCGACCGGGGCACTGCTCTGGGCGGCGGCGCGGCTCGACCGGGTACGGCGGCGGATGGTGCGGGCCCCCGCCGCCTAGGATGTCGGTATGTCCTGGTTCGCCGCCCTTCGCGACACCGCGCGGACCGGACTCACCCTGGACCGGGCGCTCACCGACCCCAAGCGGGCGCTGCGCGGCGCCGTCGCCGTGGCGCTGGTGCTCTTCCCCACCCTCGCCCTGGGCGGGGTCGGGCTCGCCACCTCGGCCGCGATGGGCGCGTTCATCGCCGGCTCGGCCACCTTCCAGCGCAGCTTCCGGCCCCGCGCCAGCCTGGCCGTGGCCGCCGGGGTCGGGCTCGGGGTCAGCACCTTCCTCGGCTACCTGGCGGCCGGGGTGTACGGGCTGTTCCCGGTGCTGCTCGCGGTGTGGGCCTTCGGCGCGGGCCTCGCCTGGGCGATCGGGCCGACCGCCGGAGTGGTCACCGCCAACACCCTCTCGGTGATGCTGATCGTGGTCCAACTCCCGGTCAGCGCGACCGCGGCGCTCGGCCACGGGCTGGTCGCCACGCTCGGCGGGGTCGTCCAGGCCGTCGTCATCACCCTCTGGCCGATCGGGAGTTGGACCGCCCAGCGGGCCGCCCTCGCCGACACCTACGCCGAACTCGCCGACTACGCGCGCCGGTTGCGGCAGGACCCGACCGCGCACGTGGACCCCGAACCGTTCATGACCGCCCGGTACGCCTCCGCCGTGACCCCCTGGCAGGACCGCCACCGGCCGCCCGAACTGCGCGGCCTGCGCGGCCTCGCCGAACGCATCCGCCCCACCCTCGCCGCGCTCGCCGACCCCAAGGTGGGCGCCCCCGAGGAGGGCCCGGAACGCGACCGGGCCCGCGAGGTGCTGGCCGCCGCCGCCGAGGTGATGGACGCCCTCGCCCGGGCCGTCCGCACCGGCGACCCGGTCCGGCTTCCCCGCTCGGCGCCGACGCTGACCCTCGTCCGGCCGGACCAGGGCGTGCAGCTCCAGGGCGCGGCGCGGCGCTCGGCCCGGCGGCTGGGCGGCCTGCTGCGCAAGGCCGCGGACACCCTGGACCGCGGCGACGAGGACACCATCACCACGCCGGTGGTCGGGGCCGGCGGGGCGCTGCACAAGCCGTCGATCTCCCGGATGCTGCCGGTCGCGCTGCGGGCCGTGCGGCGGCAGCTGCGGCCGCGCTCGGCGATCTTCCAGCACGCCGTCCGGCTGGCCGCGGTGGTCACCGGCGCCTACCTGCTGGCCCGGCTGGCCGGGTTCCACCACGGGTACTGGGCGCCGATGACCGCGGCCATGGTGATGCGGCCGGACTTCGCCCAGACCTACAGCCGGGGCGTCGCCCGGCTGGCCGGGACGGTGGTCGGGGTCGCCGTCTCCACGCTGGTGGTGCAGTTGACCCACCCGGGCGAATGGGTGCTCGCCGCGCTGGCCGTCCTCTGCATCGGCGGGGCCTACCTGGCGTTCCGGACCGGGTACGCGCTGACCACGGTCGGGATCTCCTCGTACGTGGTGTTCCTGCTCGGGCTGCAGGCCGGGGACCCGCTGCAGACGGCCTTCGAGCGGGTCGGACTCACCCTGCTCGGCGGATCGCTGGCGCTGCTGACGTACGCGCTGTTCCCGACCTGGCAGACCGCCCGGCTCGGGGAGCGGCTCGCCGAGTGGCTGGCGGCGGCCGGACGGTACGCGGCGGCCGTCGTCGCCTGTTACGAGCAGCCGGCCACGCCGCGGGGGCGGGTGGTGCGGTCGGCGCTGCTGGACTCGCGGGAGGCGCGGTCCGAGCTGCTCCAGGCGATGCAGCGGGCGGACGCCGAACCGGGGCGGCACGAGTCCGGGCTGACCGGGGTGAGCCGGCGGCAGATCGACCGGGCGCGGGCGGCGGTGGGGCACCTGGGGCGGGCGGCCGTGCTGCTGGAGGCGCATCTGCCGGCCGCCGACGCGGAGCCCGTGCCGGGGGCGGCGGAGTACGCGGAGGAGCTGCGGTTGGCGACGGCGTTGGCGGCGGGGGCGTTGCTGACGGGGCGGCCGGTGGAGTTCGGGGCGGTGCGGGAGGCGCAGGCGCGGTTGGAGGTGGGGTTGGAGGCGGGGGCGGCGGGGGTGCAGCGGGATGTGGTGCGGGCGGGGACGCGGTTGGTGGGGGTGGCCCTTCGGGATCTGGAGCGGGCGTTGCGGGGGTCTTCTTCGGGGGGCTCTCGGGAGGGTGGGTGAGGCCGGGGGCGGTTCCGGGGGTGGGTGCTCCGGGGGCTGGGTGATTTTCGGACTGCC
>NZ_JBIVHS010000036.1:0-79569 GCF_044749365.1 Kitasatospora sp. NPDC089509
GGAACGGACGCTTCCTTCGGACCGCCTTCCAGCGGGCCCTCCGGGCGCTTCGTTCTTTCGTGTTTCCAGCTTACCAGATGTTTTCCGCTCCGTTTACCGGGGCTTTTCGCATCTGAAATCTGGTGTTAACCGCCAAGTTGTGGCGACTCGGCCAACCATAGCGGGTCGGCGGCCGCAGCGCGAATCGGGGCTCACCAGGAGTCACCCGGGTGGCGGCATGATTTGTTGCTCTCGCGAGCATATACAGCAATGGCCTCGGTTCGCCAAGATGCCTGTAGAGTGCGGCGCATCGACCAAGAGGACTAGACCAGTCGCGGGTCGATGTGACGCCGGTCGGTAGACGGGCGGGGGCGTGGGTCTTCGCCCGGGAATGTCGGCAGATGTCCGAAGTTGACATGATTTAGTCTTCAGTTGATCGTGTGCCGCACGTCGCGGCCGCTCGCTGTATTGCGCACTTGGGAGGCACCACCATGACCACTGTGACGTCGCCGCTGACCGGCCGGGTCGTCGGGCTCGCCGGCGTGCCGGACCCGGTGTTCTCGGGTGCGATGGTCGGCCCGGGCACCGCGATCGACCCGGTTCGCGAGCCCACCGAGGCGCTCGCCCCGGTGGACGGCGTCGTCGTCTCCATGCACCCGCACGCGTTCGTCGTGGTGGACGCGGACGGACACGGTGTCCTGACCCACCTCGGCATCGACACCGTGCAGCTGAACGGCGAGGGCTTCGAGCTGCTCGTCAACAAGGGCGACACGGTGACCCGCGGTCAGGCCGTGATCCGGTGGAACCCGGCCGCCGTCGAGGCTGCGGGCAAGTCCCCGATCTCGCCGATCGTGGCGCTGGAGGCCGCCCCCGACGCGCTGGGCAACCTGCGCGAGGACGGCGAGACCCTGGCGGGCGACAAGCTGTTCAGCTGGAGCTGACCTCTCTATTACGGACACACACCCGCCCCGCAGGAGTTGACGGGGCGACCCGGCACTCAGCGGTTCCCGGCGGGGCCGCTCCTCTCAGCGGAGAACAGGTACATGGAGAAGACACTGCGCGGCGTGGGTGTCAGCCACGGGGTCGCGATCGGCCAGGTGCGGCACATGGGCACGGCGGTCCTGGAGCCCCCGGCCACCCAGATCCCGACCGAGGACGCGCCCCGTGAGCAGGCGCGGGCCCAGGCGGCCGTCGAGGCCGTCGCCGCCGACCTGATCGCGCGCGGCAACCTGGCGGGCGGCGAGGCGCAGGGCGTGCTGGAGGCCCAGGCGCTGATGGCGCAGGACCCGGAGCTGATGGCCGACGTGTCCCGCCGGATCACCGTCGGCAGCAGCGCCGAGCGCGGCGTGTACGACGCCTTCGCCGCCTACCGGGCGCTGCTGGCCTCCGCCGGGGAGTACCTGGCCGGCCGGGTCGCCGACCTGGACGACGTGCGCAACCGCATCGTGGCCCGGCTGCTGGGCGTGCCGATGCCGGGCGTGCCGGACAGCGACGAGCCGTACGTGCTGTTCGCGCGGGACCTGGCGCCGGCCGACACCGCGCTGCTGGACCCGACGCTGGTGCTCGGCTTCGTGACCGAGGAGGGCGGGCCGACCAGCCACAGCGCCATCCTGGCGCGGGCGCTGGGCGTGCCGGCCGTGGTGGCGCTGCCGGGGGCGACCGATGTCGCCGAGGGCACCGTCGTCGCGGTGGACGGCAGCTCGGGCGACGTGCTGCTGGACCCGACGCAGGAGAAGCAGGACGAGCTGCGGGCGGCCGCCGCCGAGCGCAAGGCCGCCCTGGCCGCCTCCTCCGGTCCGGGGCAGACCTCGGACGGGCACCGGGTGCCGCTGCTGGCCAACGTCGGTGGCCCGGCGGACGTGCCGGCCGCGCTGGAGAACGGTGCGGAGGGCGTCGGCCTGTTCCGTACCGAGTTCCTGTTCCTGGACGACTCGGCGAAGGCTCCCAGCGAGGAGAAGCAGGTCGAGGCGTACCGCAAGGTGCTGGAGGCGTTCCCGGAGGGCCGGGTCGTGGTCCGGGTGCTGGACGCGGGCGCGGACAAGCCGCTGGACTTCCTCACCCCGGCCGACGAGCCGAACCCGGCGCTGGGCGTGCGCGGTCTGCGCACCCTGCTGGAGCACCCCGAGGTGCTGCGCACCCAGCTGCGGGCGCTGGCCACGGCGGCCGAGGGCCTGCCGGTGCACCTTGAGGTGATGGCCCCGATGGTGGCCGACCGCAAGGACGCCGCGGACTTCGCGGCCGCCTGCCGCGAGGCCGGGCTGAACGCCAAGTTCGGTGCGATGGTGGAGATCCCGTCGGCCGCCCTGCGGGCCCGGTCGATCCTCCAGGAGGTCGAGTTCCTGTCGCTGGGGACCAACGACCTGGCTCAGTACACCTTCGCCGCCGACCGTCAGGTCGGTGCGCTGGCCCGGCTGCAGGACCCGTGGCAGCCGGCGCTGCTGGACCTGGTCGCGGCGTCCGCCGATGCGGCGCGGGTGGCCGGCAAGAGCTGCGGCGTCTGCGGCGAGGCCGCTTCGGACCCGCTGCTGGCCGTGGTGCTGACCGGTCTCGGCGTCACCAGCCTCTCCATGGGCGCGGCCTCGATCCCCTATGTGCGGGCCGCGCTGGCCAAGTACACGCTGGCGCAGTGCCGCCGGGCGGCCGAGGCGGCCCGGGCCGCGGACAGCGCCGAGGAGGCGCGCGCCGCCGCGCAGCAGGTGCTGTCCGGCGAGTGAGGCAGTAGGAGCAGGACGAGAAGGGGCGCTTCCCACCGTGGTGGGAAGCGCCCCTTCGGCGTCGGTCAGGCCTGCCGGTCGCGGCGCAGCTGCTCGAAGAAGCGCAGGTGCTCGATGTTGTCGACGGAGCCCGGGTTGACGGCCTGCTCCAGCGGGGTGCCGGAGAGGATCCGCTTGACCGGGACCTCGATGCGCTTGCCGGTGAGGGTGTGCGGGAGGCCGCGCACGACGATCACCTCGTCGGGCACGTGGCGCGGGGAGAGCTCGGTGCGCAGCGAGGTGCGGATGCGGCCGATGAGGTCGTCGTCGAGTTCAGCGCCGGGGGCGAGGACGACGAACAGCGGCATCCAGTAGCCGCCGTCGGGCTCCTCCAGGCCGATGACCAGGGATTCGGCGATCTCGGGGAGGCGCTCGACCACCTCGTAGATGTCCGAGGAGCCCATCCGGACGCCCTGGCGGTTCAGGGTGGAGTCGGAGCGGCCGTGGATGATCACGGTGCCGCGGGAGGTGACGGTGATCCAGTCGCCGTGGCGCCAGATGCCGGGGTAGGTGTCGAAGTAGCTGTCGTGGTAGCGGGTGCCCTCGGGGTCGTTCCAGAAGCCGGTGGGCATCGACGGGATGGGCTTGGTGACGACGAGTTCGCCGACGGTGTCGGTGTGCGGGTGGCCCTGGACGTCCCAGGACTCGACGGCCGCGCCGAGGCAGGGGGCCTGGATCTCGCCGAGGTGCACCGGCAGGGTGGGGACGCCGCCGACGAAGCAGGAGCAGACGTCGGTGCCGCCGCTGACCGAGGCGAGCCAGACGTCCTGCTTGACCTCGTCGTAGATCCAGCGGAAGCCGTCGGGCGGGAGCGGGGAGCCGGTGGTGCCGATGCAGCGGACGGCGGAGAGGTCGAGCTCGCGGCCGGGGTGCAGGTCGGCCTTGCGGCTGGCGATGACGTAGGCGGCGGAGGTGCCGAGGACGGTGGCGCGGGTGCGGGCCGCGACGGACCAGAGGGCGCCGGTGTCGGGGTGGCCGGGGCTGCCGTCGTAGGTGACGATCGTGGCCCCGACCAGGAGGCCGGCCAGCAGGAAGTTCCACATCATCCAGCCGGTCGAGGTGTACCAGAGGAAGCGGTCCTGCGGGCCGAGGTCGAGGTGGAGGCCGGCCTGCTTGAGGTGTTCGAGCAGGATGCCGCCCTGGCTCTGGACGATGGCCTTGGGCAGGCCGGTGGTGCCGGAGGAGTAGAGGACCCAGAGCGGGTGGTCGAAGGGGACGGGCTCGAAGACCGGCTCGACGTCCTCGGCGACCAGATCGTCCCACTGGAGGGCGCCCTCGGGGGCGGGGGCGCCGAGCAGCGGGACGTGCACCACGGTGTGCAGGCTGGGGAGTTCGCGGCGCAGTTCGGCGACGACCTCGGTGCGGTCGTGGTCCTTGCCGCCGTAGTGGTAGCCGTCGACGGCGAACAGGACGCCGGGTTCGATCTGCTGGAGGCGGTCGAGGACGCTGCGGGCGCCGAAGTCGGGGGCGCAGCTGGTCCAGACGGCTCCGACGGCGGCGGTGGCCAGGAGGGCGACGGCGGCCTGCGGGATGTTGGGCAGGTAGGCGCTGACCCGGTCGCCGGGGCCCACGCCGCGGGCGCGCAGGGCGGCGGCCAGCGAGCCGACCTGGCGGCGGAGTTCGGCCCAGGTGAGGACGGCCGGCTGCTCGGTGGTCTCGTCCAGGTGGAGGATCGCCGGGCGGTCGGCGTTGGCCGGGTCGTCGGCCGCGCGCAGGGCGTGCTCGGCGTAGTTGAGGCGGGCACCGGGGAACCAGCGGGCGCCGGGCATGGCCGGGTCGGCGAGGACGGCCTCGGGGGCCCGGGTGAAGCGGACGTCGAACCACTGGGTGACCGCCGTCCAGAAGCGGTCGAGGTCGGCGGTGGACCAGGCGTGCAGGTCGGCGTAGCGCTGGGCGGCCTGCTGGTCGTCCTCGGCCGGGGCGAGCGGGGCGGCCGGGGCGGCGTGGTGCTCGGCGGCCCAGGCCTGGAAGGCCACCAGGGTGGTGGCGGCGGCGCGAGCGGGGTTGGGGCGCCAGAGCGGCTGGTCCTGGGTGGGGGTGCTCACGGTGGTGGTCTCCCGGCCGGTGGTGGGGACGGGTGAGCTCGTGGCCAACCCGTCCGGTTGGGCTGTCGGTGCAGACCATGCCATGTGCGGGCCCGCTGCGCCAGGGTCGGCCGGTGGGCCGCGGGGGCCTGTCCCGCCGGACGGACCCGAGGTCAGCCGGTGGTGAACTCGCCCTCGAACCAGCGGCGCAGGATGCCGTTGTGGAAGTCCCAGACGAGCGGGGTGTCGGCGGTGGCGAGCAGCCAGCCCTCGGTCTCGTCGGTGGGGCGGGAGGGCGGGAGTTCGGCGAGCGGGCGGGCGGGGAGCAGCCCGCAGACCATGACGAAGCGGCCGTTGGGGTCGGAGGCCAGGTGGACCAGGCGGATGTCGGCGGCGTCGGCCAGGATGCCGGTCTCCTCGGCGAGTTCGCGCACGCAGGCCTGCTGCCAGCTCTCGCCGAAGTCCATGTAGCCGCCGGGGAAGGCGAGTTCGCCGTAGCCGGGCTCGATGGTGCGGCGGATGACGACCAGGGCCGGGTCGGCGTCGGGCCGGGTGACGGGGAGGACCGTGACGGCGACGGGCAGCGGGTTGCGGTAGCTGATCTCGGCGCAGCCGGGGCAGGTGCGGGGCCAGCCGTCGGTGCCGGGCGGGTAGGGCGTGCCGCAGAAGTGGCAGTGGGAGAACGGCCGGTGGGTGGGGCGGGCGGCTTCGTCGATGGTCATGGGCGGATGGTAGCCGGGGGCTCAGCGGGGCCGGTCGGCGGTGGTGGGCCGGTCGCCGGGGGGCTCCGGTTCCTCCTCGCGGGCGGGGCGGAGCAGGGCGGGGTGGAGCAGCCGGGCGTCGCCGGCGTGGTAGGTGCGGGCGCGGGGGCCGCCGCGGGCGCCACCGCGCTCGGTGGTGGTGCCGGTGCTCTCGACGAAGCCGGGGCAGGAGAGGACC
The DNA here is from genome assembly GCF_044749365.1 of Kitasatospora sp. NPDC089509. Classification (NCBI taxonomy): domain Bacteria; kingdom Bacillati; phylum Actinomycetota; class Actinomycetes; order Kitasatosporales; family Streptomycetaceae; genus Kitasatospora; species Kitasatospora sp. NPDC089509. The sequence goes on from NZ_JBIVHS010000036.1 coordinate 5,696, forward strand.
TTGCGGTGGAAGTTGCCGGGGTGGAGCTTCTCGTCCCAGACGGCCTCGTAGACGGCGCGCAGTTCGGGGATGGTGAAGTCGTGGGGCAGGAAGGCGGTGGCGAGCGGGCTGTACTCCAGCTTGGCGCGCACCCGGTCCAGGCCGTCGGCGAGGATCCGGGCGTGGTCGAAGGCCAGTCGGATCGGGCCCGCCGGGCCCGGGTGGGGACCGGTGTGCCCGTCGACGCCACCCCCGTGGGTGTCGGCGGGCACACCGGTGTCCGGTGCGCGGTCCGGGGACCGCGGTGCCGGGTCGAGGTCGGCCACCGGGTGCCAGGCGGCGGCCGCGGCGTCCGTCCCGGCCTGCGGATCGGGCAGGTCGGGGGCGAAGGCCAGGTAGGCGACGGAGACGACGTGCATCCGCGGGTCCCGTTCGGGGGCTCCGTAGGTGCCGAGCTGTTCGAGGTGCAGCCGGCAGAGCGCGGCCTCCACCTCGGAGGCGCTCTGCAGACCCGTCTCCTCGGCGAGTTCGCGCGCGGCGGCCTCGTCGAGGCTCTCCTCCCCCGCCCGCAGGAAGCCGCCGGGCAGCGCCCAGCAGCCCTGGTGGGGCGGGGCGCCGCGCTCGACCAGCAGGACGTGCAGGCGGCCGTGCCGCAGGGTCAGGGCGACCACGTCGACCGTGACGGCGATCGGGGCGTAGGCGCGCGGGTCGTACGCGGCGAGCCACTCCTGCTCGGCCGTGGGCCCGGCGGCGGGCTGGGGGGACGGTTCGTCCGCGGCCATCGCCGGCTCCTCTCCCGCACCCCTGGGGCACGTGGTGCTGTCGTTCTCGGGATGAGCACAACGTAACGACTTCGTTCCCCGGCGGCAAACGGTTTTCCCGGTGGCCGGAGGGCTCCGGCTTCTAGGCTGTGACCAGGAACGACCGTGTTCGAGGAGGCCGAGATGCCCACTGCTCCCCCGCCGGACTTCGCCGCCGCGCTGGCGGCCGGCCCGCTGGTCCTGGACGGCGGGATGTCGAACCAGTTGGCCGCCGCCGGTCACGACCTGTCGGACGGGCTGTGGTCGGCGCGGTTGCTCGCGGACGAGCCGGAGGCGGTGGTGGAGGCGCACCGGGCGTACTTCGCGGCCGGGGCCGAGGTCGCCATCACGGCGAGCTACCAGGCGAGCTTCGAGGGCTTCGCCCGGCGCGGGGTCGGGCACGCGGCGGCGGCGCGGCTGCTGGCGAGCAGTGTGGAACTGGCCCGGGAGGCGGTGCGGGCCGAACCGGGCGGGCGGCGGCGCTGGGTGGCGGCCTCGGTGGGTCCGTACGGGGCGGTGCTGGCGGACGGTTCGGAGTACCGCGGCCGGTACGGGCTGGACCACGCGGAGCTGGTGGCCTTCCACCGGCCGCGGCTGGAGGTGCTGGCGGCGGCCCGCCCGGACGTGCTGGCGCTGGAGACGGTGCCGGACGCGGACGAGGCGCGGGCACTGCTGGAGCTGGTGCACGGGCTGGGGGTGCCGGCCTGGTTGTCGTACAGCGTGGCGGACGGTCGGACCAGGGCCGGGCAGCCGCTGGCGGAGGCGTTCGCGCTGGCCGCGGACGTGGACGAGGTGCTCGCGGTGGGCGTCAACTGCTGTACGCCGCGGGACGCGGACCTGGCGGTGGCGGTGGCCGCCGAGGTGACCGGGAAGCCGGTGGTGGTGTACCCGAACAGCGGGGAGGAGTGGGATCCGGAGCGCCGGGGCTGGCGCGGGGAGCCGACCTTCCGCTCGGCGCGGGTGGGCGGCTGGCTGGCGGACGGCGCCCGGCTGGTCGGCGGTTGCTGCCGGGTCGGCACGGACGGGATCGCGGCGCTGGCGGCCGAGGTGACCGTGCGGCGGGGGCTGCTGAGCGGGGTGGACGGGTAGGGCCCGTCGTCGGACTCCCGTCTGCGGGGCCGCGGAGGTTAACACCCGGCCGAGCGCGGGTTACCGAGGGGGAAGGTGCACGGACGGACAGCGGCCTGGCAGACTCGTCCCGTCACCACTGCGGTCGACATTGTCGACCGCCTGTCAGCGCGGAGGTACCCATGCCCGGCCCGATCCAGTCGCTCTCCCGGGCCGCCGCGATCATGCGCCTGCTGGCGGGCGGTGAACGCCGGCTGGGCCTGTCCGAGGTCGCGACGGCGCTGGACCTCGCCAAGGGCACCGCGCACGGCATCCTGCGCACGCTGCAGCAGGAGGGGTTCGTCGAGCAGGACCCGGAGAGCGGCAAGTACCAGCTGGGCGCCGAGCTGCTGCGGCTGGGGCAGAGCTACCTGGACGTGCACGAGCTGCGGGCCCGGGCGCTGGTGTGGGCGGACGACCTGGCCCGGGCGGCCGGCGAGACGGTCTACCTGGGGGTGCTGCACCAGCAGGGCGTGCTCATCGTGCACCACGTGTTCCGGCCCGACGACACCCGGCAGGTGCTGGAGGTCGGTTCGATGCAGCCCCTGCACAGCACCGCGCTGGGCAAGGTGCTGGTGGCCTACGACCCGGTCGCGCGCGGGGAGTTGGGCGACGGCCCGTACGAGTCGTACACCCTGCGGACGTTGACCGAGGCGAGCGACCTGGACGCCGAGTGCGCGCTGATCCGCGAGCGCGGCTGGGCGGACTCGATCGAGGAGACCTGGGAGGGCGTGGCCTCGATCGGCGCGCTGATCCAGGACCGGCGGCGCAACCCGGTGGGCGCGGTGTGCATCAGCGGGGCGGTCGAACGGGTCTGCGAGGACGGCTTCGTGAAGCCCTCGCTGGTGGCGTCGGTGCGCAGCGCGGCGCGGGCGATCTCCCGCGATCTGGGTGCCGGGCGGTTCTGACCGCAGCGGTCTTTTTCGTCACGCTGAGGCGCGGACGGGCGGGAGGCCTGTCCGCGCCTTGGCGTTTTGCCCCGATTCGGGGCACTCCGCTGGGTAACTTCGAGGGACCCGCCGAGGCGAGGGTCACAGCTCCGTAACCCCGCCTTGACGCGGGGCCGACCTGGGGAGGAAGCTTCCGCATGACGGTCGACATTGTCGAACGATGGCCGGGAAGATCACTTCCCCCGATGCGCTCACCCGCACAGGGATCGACCCGCCGCCTGCCCCCACCCGCACCTCGGGCCATGACAAGGGAGTCTTTGTGTCCGCGTTCTCCAACGGCGACGTCTTCGTCGGCGAAACCCTCGGCACCGCCGCCCTGATACTCCTCGGCGGTGGCGTCTGCGCCGCCGTGACCCTCAAGAAGTCGAAGGCCGTCAACGCCGGCTGGCTGGCGATCACCTTCGGCTGGGGCTTCGCGGTCCTCATCGCCGCCTACATGTCGGCTCCGAAGTCCGGTGCCCACCTCAACCCGGCCGTCACGATCGCGCTCGCGGTCAAGAGCGGCGAGTGGAGCCAGGTGCCGCTCTACCTCGGCTCCCAGCTGCTCGGCGCGATCATCGGCGCCGTCCTGGTCTGGCTCACCTACCTCGGCCAGTTCCAGGCCAACGAGGAGCCCACCCTCGGCATCTTCGCGACCGGGCCCGAGGTCCGGAACAAGCTCCAGAACGTGATCACCGAGGTCATCGGGACCTTCGTGCTCTGCTTCGCGATCCTCACGATCGGCACCAACTCCGGCCTCTCGCAGTCCGGCACCAGCACCCTGATGGTCGCCTTCACCGTCGTCGGCATCGGCCTCTCCCTCGGTGGCCCGACCGGCTACGCCATCAACCCGGCCCGTGACCTCGGCCCGCGCATCGCCCACGCCATCCTCCCGATCCCGGGCAAGGGCAGCTCGGACTGGTCGTACGCCTGGATCCCCGTCGTCGGCCCGCTCCTCGGCGGCCTGGCGGCCGGTGGCCTGTACAACGCGATCTTCTAGAGCGAAGGCTTCGAACCCGCCGAGCACGGGGACCGACCGGACATCCGTGTCGGACCCACCCACCCCGTAATCCCCCCGAACTTGAGCCGAGGACCCTCCACATGACCTCCACTGGCAACTACATCGCCGCGATCGACCAGGGCACCACCTCCAGCCGCTGCATCATCTTCGGCGCCGACGGCCGGATCGTCTCCGTCGACCAGCAGGAGCACCGGCAGATCTTCCCCCAGCCCGGCTACGTCGAGCACGACGCCGCCGAGATCTGGACCCGGGTGCAGTCGGTCGTCCGCGGTGCGCTGGAGAAGGCCGGCCTGACCCGGGACGACATCCGCGCGATCGGCATCACCAACCAGCGCGAGACCACCGTCCTGTGGGACAAGAACACCGGTGAGCCGGTGCACAACGCGCTGGTGTGGCAGGACACCCGCACCGAGGCGCTCTGCCGCGAGCTGGGCCGCAACGTCGGCCAGGACCGCTTCCGCCGCGAGACCGGCCTCCCGCTGGCCAGCTACTTCGCCGGCCCGAAGATCCGCTGGCTGCTGGACAACGTCGAGGGCCTGCGCGAGCGCGCCGAGGCCGGCGACATCCTGTTCGGCACCATGGACACCTGGGTGATCTGGAACCTCACCGGCGGTGTGAACGGCGGCAAGCACGTCACCGACGTGACCAACGCCAGCCGCACCATGCTGATGAACCTCAAGAGCCTGGCCTGGGACGAGGAGATCGCCGAGTCGATGGGCGTGCCGATGGCCGTCCTGCCGGAGATCCGCTCCTCCGCCGAGGTCTACGGCGAGGCCGTCGGCGACCTGGCCGGCGTCCCGGTCGCCTCCGCGCTCGGTGACCAGCAGGCCGCGCTGTTCGGCCAGACCTGCTTCAACGAGGGCGAGGCCAAGTCCACCTACGGCACCGGCACCTTCCTGCTGCTGAACACCGGCGAGAAGATCGTCAACTCGTACCACGGCCTGCTGACCACGGTCGGCTACCGGATCGGCGAGCAGGCCCCGGTGTACGCCCTGGAAGGCTCGATCGCCGTCACCGGCTCGCTCGTCCAGTGGCTGCGCGACCAGCTCGGCATCATCTCCACCGCCGCCGAGATCGAGACCCTCGCCAACACCGTCGAGGACAACGGCGGCGCCTACTTCGTCCCGGCCTTCTCCGGCCTGTTCGCCCCGTACTGGCGCTCCGACGCCCGCGGTGTGATCGCCGGTCTGACCCGGTACGTCACCAAGGGCCACCTGGCCCGGGCCGTCCTGGAGGCCACCGCCTGGCAGACCCGCGAGGTCGTCGACGCCATGCAGAAGGACTCCGGGGTCGAGCTCACCGCCCTCAAGGTCGACGGCGGCATGACCAGCAACAACCTGCTCATGCAGAACATCGCCGACGTCCTGAACGCCCCGGTCGAGCGCCCGTACGTGGCCGAGACCACCGCCCTCGGCGCGGCCTACGCGGCCGGACTCGCCGTCGGCTTCTGGAACGACCTCGACACCCTGCGGGCCAACTGGCACCGCGCCGCCGAGTGGACTCCCCGCATGGACGAGGCCACCCGGGAGCGTGAGTACAAGAAGTGGCTCAAGGCCGTGGAGCGCACCATGGGCTGGGTGGAGGAGGAAGAGAACAACTGACCGACAAGCCGGTCGGGGCCCCGTGCCCCGACCGGCCGGTTCCGTTTGATCGGCCCGCCGCACACGGGCCGACCGGCCTCTCCCGAAGGGGCCGCACCGCACACGAGAGGAGTAACGGCGCCGCCCGACCAGCGCGCCGTACACAACCACCATGGCAACCATCCCGACCCTGGGCGCCGAGCGCACCGCCGGCCGCACCGCCTCCCGCGCCGAGACCCGTGAACTGCTCGGCAAGGCCACCTACGACCTGCTGGTGATCGGGGGCGGCATCCTCGGCACGGCCGTCGCCTGGACCGCGTCCCAGGCCGGCCTGAAGGTCGCCATGGTCGACGCCGGCGACTTCGCCGGCGCCACCTCCAGCGCCTCGTCCAAGCTCGTTCACGGCGGCCTGCGCTACCTGCAGACCGGTGCGGTCAAGCTGGTCGCGGAGAACCACAAGGAGCGCCGCGCGCTCTCCACCGACGTGGCCCCGCACCTGGTCAACCCGCTGACCTTCTTCGTGCCGGTCTACAAGGGCGGCCCGCACGGCGCGGCCAAGCTCGGCGCCGGCGTGTTCCTGTACTCGGCGCTGTCCGCCTTCCGCGACGGCATGGGCCGGGTCTCCACCGCCGCCCACGCCGCCCAGCAGGTGCCCGCGCTGCGCACCGAGGGCCTGCGCTCGGTGGCCGTCTACGGCGACCACCAGATGAACGACTCGCGCGTCGCGGTGATGACCGTGCGCGCCGCCGTCGACGCCGGCGCCGTGGTGCTCAACCACGCCGAGGTCACCGGCCTGCGCTTCACCGGCGGCCGGGTCACCGGTGCCGAGCTGCGCGACCGCCTGGACGGCAGCGAGTTCGGCGTGAACGCCCGCCTGGTGCTCAACGCCACCGGCCCGTGGGTGGACCACCTGCGCACCATGGAGGACGCCGGCGCCGCGCCGTCGATCCGCCTCTCCAAGGGCGCCCACGTCGTGGTCAAGCGCCGCTCGCCGTGGCGCGCCGCGCTGACCATCCCGATCGACAAGTACCGCGTCTCCTTCGCCATCCCGTGGGAGGACCACGTCCTCCTCGGCACCACGGACGAGGAGTACACCGGCGACCCGAAGGACGTCCGGGCCACCGACGCGGACATCGACCAGATCATGGGCGAGGCCGCGCACGCGATCCGCGACGAGCACCTCGACCGCGACCTGATCACCTACTCCTTCGCCGGCCTGCGGGTGCTGCCCGGCGGCCCCGGCGACACCGCCGCCGCCAAGCGCGAGACCGTCGTCACCGAGGGCCGCGGCGGCATGCTGTCGGTCTCCGGCGGCAAGTGGACCACCTACCGGCACATCGGCCGCGCGGTGCTGGAGAAGCTGGCCCACGTGCCCGGCACCGGCCTCGCCGAGGACATGTCCCCGATCGCCCCGACCGTCCCGCTGCCGGGCGTCGGCGCGCCGAACGCCGTGGCGCACCGCCTGCTGATCGACCGCGAGCCGGGCTCGCGGATGGAGCCGCTGGTGGCCAAGCACCTGGCCAGCCACTACGGCACCCTGTCCTTCGACATCGCCCGCATGATCGACGAGAACCCGGAGCTCGGCCGGCCGATCCACGAGGACGGCCCGGACGTCTGGGCGCAGGTCGCGTACGCGGCCGAGAACGAGTGGGCGTACACCGCGGACGACGTGCTGCGCCGCCGCACCACCATGACGGTGCGCGGGCTGGACACCCCGGAGATCCGGGACGAGGTCGAGGCCTTCCTGACGAAGCGGGCCGGCAAGTAGGCACCTCTGCCGGCAGGCGACTGCGGCACGGCGGGCGGGCGGGCGTTCGGGGTTTCCCCGGGCGCCCGCCCGCCGTTTCAGGGCCTTGGGCTCAGACCGGTCGGCCGGCCTTGATCACATGGCGGAGGTGGCGCTCCGGCCGGGTGAGCACGGTGAGGTCGGCCAGCGGGTCGCCGTCGACCAGCAGCAGGTCGGCGTGGGCACCCGGGGCCAGGGTGCCGATCTCCCCCGCCAGGCCGAGCAGCCGGGCCGCGGTGGTGGTGGCCGAGCGGAGCACGTCGGCGGCCGGCTGGACCCGGGCGCGCAGCGTGAACTCCTCCAGCTGGGCCTGGTGCAGCGGGCCGAGCAGGTCGCTGCCGTAGACCAGGTTGACGCCGGCCCGGTGGGCGCGCTCCAGGGCCTCCAGACCCCGGTCGCGGACCTCGGCGAGCTTGGCCAGCGAGGCCGGCGGCAGGCCGCTCGCGGCGCCGAGCCGGGCGGTCTGCTCATAGGCGACCAGGGTGGGGACCAGGAAGGCGTCCTTCGCCAGCAGCAGCTCGATCGTGGTGTCGTCCAGCAGGTTGCCGTGTTCGACGCAGCGCACGCCGGCCCGCAGGGCGCGGTCGATCGCCCGCGGGTGGTAGGCGTGCACGGTGACGTAGCGGTTGTGGTTCTCCGCCTCCTCGACGGCCGCCCGGATCTCCTCCTCGCTGTACTGGACCGCGGCGATCTCGTCGTGCGGGGAGGCGACGCCGCCGGAGAGCAGCACCTTGAGGTGCCGGGCGCCCTTGCGGAACTCGTCCCGGGCGGCCGCGCGCACCGCGTCCACGCCGTCGGCGATCCGGCCGAAGTGGGGGCGGGCCTCGCAGCAGGGCAGCGAGTCGTCGCCGAGCGGGCGCAGGTCGCCGTGGCCGCCGGTCTGGGAGAGCGCCTTGCCGCCGTGCAGCAGCCGGGGGCCGGGCACCAGGCCCTCGGCCAGGGCGCGGGCCATGCCGTGGTCGGCGCCGCCGACGTCGCGGACGGTGGTGAAGCCGCGGCGCAGCATCCGCTCGGCCTCGGCGAGGGCGCGCACGGTGGCGTAGCCGGGGGTCCAGTTGGCGACGTCGGGCAGGTCGAGGCTGGTGACCAGCAGGTGGACGTGGGCGTCGATCAGGCCGGGCAGCACGGTGGCGCCCCGCGCGTCCAGGACCCGGACGTCGTCGCCGGCGGCGGGCGGGCGGCCGGTGCCGGTGGCGGTGATCCGGCCGTCGGCGGCCTCCAGCCAGCCGCGGTCGGTGCGGGTGCCGTCCTCGGGGTGGAGCAGGTGGGCGTCGGTGATCAGCAGTCGGTTCATGCCGTGGTCCCCTCCAGTTCAGTACGGGCCGTATTGAATACGACTCGTACTGAATACACCATGTATCGTGCTCCCGTGAACCCACCCCCCGTCGACCGCACCGACCCCGCCGTCTCCCGGCCGCCCCGGCGCCGGGTCCACACCCGGGCCCGGCTGCTCGCCGCGGCGGGCGAGCTGTTCCTCACCGCGGGCTTCGCCCGGACGAGCATCGAGGACGTCTGCGCCGCCGCCGGCTACACCCGCGGCGCCTTCTACTCGAACTTCCGCAGCAAGGAGGACCTGCTGCTGGCGCTCTTCGACGACCAGGCCGCCGAGCGGATGGCCGAGCTGGAGCGGCTCGCCACCGCCTGCGGGGCGCTGGAGCCGCGGGAGCGGGCCCGGCGGCTGGTCGAGGCGCTGCTGCGGGTCGAGCCCGCGGAGACCGGCTGGATCCTGCTGTTCCTGGAGTTCCGGCTGGTCGCGGCCCGGTCCGAGGCGCTGACCGGGCAGATCGCCGAACACGACCGGACGGTCGCCCGGGCGCTGGCGGACGTCCTGGCGCGGGCACTGCCCGAGCTGGTGCCGCCGGGGGCGGACGCCGGGCAGGCCGCGATGGTGGTCCTGGCGGCCCGCGAGGGACTGCTGGCCCGGACGGCGGCGGGCGGCGCGGCGGCCGAGGAGCTGCTGACGGCCGCCTCGGCGGTGCTGTCGGGACTGCTCGGGCCCTGACCCCGACCCGGGCAGGAGCGCGGGCGCGGACGCGCCGAGGGGCGGCACCCGTACGGTACGGGTGCCGCCCCTCGGCGGTGACGGTGGCGGTGGCGGGACGCCGGGCTAGATGATCATGCTCAGCGGCAGGATCAGCGCTATCGCGACGACCGAGATGATCGTCTCCATCACCGACCAGGACTTCAGCGTCTGCCCGACGCTCATCCCGAAGTACTCCTTCACCAGCCAGAAGCCGGCGTCGTTGACGTGCGAGAGGAACAGCGAGCCGGCCCCGATCGCGAGCACCAGCAGGGCCGCGTGGGTCGAGGACATGTTCGCGGCGAGCGGGGAGACGATGCCGGCCGCGGTGATGGTGGCGACCGTCGCCGAGCCGGTGGCCAGGCGGATCAGCACCGCGATCAGCCAGCCGAGCAGCAGCGCGGAGATGTGCCACTTCGCGGACCAGTGGCTGACCATGTCGCCGACGCCGACGTCGATCAGGGTCTGCTTGAAGCCGCCGCCCGCGCCGACGATGAACACGATGCCGGCGATCGGGCCGAGCGCCTTGCCGACGGTGTCGGAGATCCGCGCCCGGTCGAATCCGGCCGCCTTGCCGAGGGTCAGCATGCCGAGCAGGGTGGCGGCGAGCAGCGCGATCAGCGGGGAGCCGATGAAGTCGAAGACCCGCTGGCCGACGGCCTTCGGGTCGTCGATCACCACGTCGGCCAAGGCCTTGCCGAGCATCAGCACGACCGGCAGCAGGATGGTCGCCATCACCGCGCCGAAGGACGGGGTGCGCTCGGACCTGGTCGTCTCCTCGGGGGTGACGGCGGCCGGGATCTCCAGCGGGCCGACCCAGCGCTCGGCGACCCGGGCGAACAGCGGCCCGGCCACGATCAGGGTCGGGACGGCGATCAGCAGGCCGAGCGCCAGGGTGATGCCCAGGTCCGCCTTCAGGGCGTCCACGGCGACCAGCGGGCCCGGGTGCGGGGGCACCAGGCCGTGCAGCACCGACAGGCCGGCCAGGGCCGGGATGCCGACCCGCATCAGCGGCACGTTGCCGCGCCGGGCGACCAGCAGCACGATCGGGACCAGCAGGACGACGCCGACCTCGAAGAACAGCGGCAGGCCGAGCACGGCCGCGATCAGCGCCATCGCCCAGGGCAGCGCCTTCGCGCCGGTCCGGGACAGCACGGTGTCCGCGATGATGTTGGCGCCGCCGGAGTCCGCGAGCAGCTTGCCGAGCATCGCGCCCAGGCCGATCAGCAGGCCGACGCTGGCGACGGTGGAGCCGAAGCCGGTGGAGAAGCTACTCAGCAGCTTGTCGAAGGGGGCGCCCGCGACGGCGGCCAGCAGGCCGGAACCGAGCGTGAGGGCGAGGAACGGGTGCAGCTTCAGCTTGCTGATCAGCAGGACGATCACGCCGATGCTGAGCAGCACCGCGATCAGCAGCTGGGAGTCGCTGCCGGTGTGCGGCAGGGCCGGTGGGGCGGCCGCCAGGAGGGTGGGGGTCAGGCTACTCACGCGAGGTCTCCATTGACGGGCCGCAGCAGCGCCACGGCCTTCTCGACGAGTTCTTCGGGGGACGGGCCCACGTCCAGGACGGCGCCGTGCTCGTCCGCGCCCAGGGGCTCCAGGGCGGCGTACTGGGATCCGAGCAGCGACGGCGGCATGAAGTGGCCGGCGCGGTGGGAGAGCCGGTCCTCGACCAGCTCGTGACCACCGCTGAGGTGCAGGAAGAAGGCGCCCGGGGCGGCCGCGCGCAGGATGTCGCGGTAGCCGTGCTTCAGCGCCGAGCAGGTGACCACGCCGCCGGTGCCGGCCTCGGTGCGCTCCTTGAGCCACCCGCCGACGGCGTGCAGCCAGGGTTCGCGGTCCTGGTCGTCCAGCGGGATGCCGGCGGACATCTTGGCGATGTTGGCCGGCGGGTGGAACTCGTCCGCCTCGGCGAAGGGGAGATCGAGGCGATCGGCCAGGAGGCGGGCCAGCGTGGTCTTGCCGACACCGGAGACACCCATCACCACGACGGTGAGGGGGGCGTCCGGGAGGGCTCGGTTCTCGACGTTGAGAGCCATGGGTGGTGCTCCTTCGTTGCAGGCCGCCACTATCGCTTCAAAGATATGACGTATTCAAGTGGGGGAAACCAAATCGTCATACTTTTGCGGTGTGTGCTCGATCGCAGGGGCGGCCGGACCCGGCCGCGGGTCCCGGTCGGGGCGGAGGTGCCCGGGAGAGCCCGGGCCCGGCCGTCTACGCTGGGCGGATGGAGATCCAGGGGCTGCCCGGTCGGGTGCTTGACGAGCTCGGGCCGGCGATCGCGTCGGGGGAGATCCCCGAGGGCGCGGTGCTGCGCGGGGAGGAGCTGGAGCAGCGGTTCGGGGTGTCCCGGACGGTCGTCCGGGAGGCGGTGCGCGTCCTGGAGGGGATGCGTCTGGTGGCCTCCCGGCGACGGGTCGGGATCACCGTCCAGCCGAAGTCGCTCTGGGACGTCTTCGACCCGATGGTGATCCGCTGGCGGCTGGCCGGCGCCGACCGGTCGGCCCAGCTGCGCTCGCTCGGCTCGCTGCGGATGGCCGTCGAACCGGCCGCGGCCGCGCTCGCCGCGACCCACGCCACCGACGACGACCGGCGCCAACTCAGCTCGCTGGCCGTGGAGTTGACGGTCTCCGCACGGGAGGCCGACCTGACCACCTTCCTCGGGCACGACATCGCCTTCCACGCCCTGGTGCTGCGCGCCTCCGGGAACGAGATGTTCGCCCACCTCGGGGACACCGTGGGAGCGGTGCTCACCGGCCGGACCGAGTACCATCTGATGCCCCATCAGCCCGAACCGTACGCGATCAGGCTGCACCGGGAGGTCGCCGACGCGATCTGCGGGGGCGACGCCGCCCACGCCGAGCAGGCGATGCGGACCATCGTCACCGGCGCCCTGGCCGAGCTCAACCAGCAGCTGGGCTGAACCGACAGTCGGTCGGGGCAGGCCGACAGTCGGTCGGGGCGGGCCGGGAGTTGGGGCGGGCCGGGCGCAACGCCTGTCCGGATGACACGATTTGGCAGCAGTTCAGCGGATTCGGACGCATAGTCCGGGTTCGACGGGGCAGAGTGTGTCGAGGGGGGCGCATTTCGCGTGCGCCCGTTCCGCGTTCACCACCGGATCCGCGCCTGGGGGTCGCCCGATGTCCGTGCCACGCCGCCGTCGCCGCCTGCCCGACGAGGTGCGCTCCGCCGCGGTCCGGGCGGTGCTCTCGCTGGCCTTCACCCTGGTGGGCGTGGTGGTCGCCACCCTGGCCTCGTACGCGGGCAGTTGGCTGATGACGCCCGCGCTGTTGGCGATGGGGGTCGGCGTGTTCGGCACCATGTGGTGCCTGCTGGAGATCCTGATCTCCCGCCAGGTCGCCGCCCAGCGGCAGCGCGGGCCGAACTCCGCCTCCCCGATGGCGGGCAGCCGGGTCGCCCCCGAGCCGCTGGCCGCCCGGCCGTTCCCCCGCCCCGGCGCCGCTCCCCCGCAGCACCAACCGCAGCGTCGGCCACCGCAGCCGCAGCCGTCCCAGCAGCCGTACCCGCCCCAACAGCCGTACCAGCGCCGGATGCCGCCCGGCCGGCAGTACGGCTCCTGACCGGACCCGTCGGCCGGGCCTACTCGGGGACCACCCGGTAGTGGGTGGTGAGCCGGGCGTCGTCGTCCAGGACGTGGAAGGCGAGCATCGGCGGGTGGTCGAAGCTGATGCCGCGCCCGCCCTCGCAGGGCAGCGTGACGGTGGAGACCACCCCGGGCGCGACCAGCACCGGCCGGCCCGCGAAGGTGGTCGCGGCGGGGGTGTGGGAGTGGCCGCAGAGCAGCGCGGCCACCCGGGGGTGGCGGTGCAGGACCCGCGCCAACCGGTCCTCGCCGAACTGGCGGATCCCGTCGACGCTCGGGAGGTGCAGCTCCACCGGCGGGTGGTGGAAGGCCACCAGGGCCGGCAACTCCTGGCGGCCGTCCGCCAGTCGGGCGTCCAGCCAGTCGATCGTCGGATCGTCCAGCAGGCCGTCGTGCTGCTCGGGTATCGAGGAGTCGAGCATCAGCACATCGGCCACCGCAGCCGCAGCCGTCCCAGCAGCCGTACCCGCCCCAACAGCCGTACCAGCGCCGGATGCCGCCCGGCCGGCAGTACGGCTCCTGACCGGACCCGTCGGCCGGGCCTACTCGGGGACCACCCGGTAGTGGGTGGTGAGCCGGGCGTCGTCGTCCAGAACGTGGAAGGCGAGCATCGGCGGGTGGTCGAAGCTGATGCCGCGCCCGCCCTCGCAGGGCAGCGTGACGGTGGAGACCACCCCGGGCGCGACCAGCACCGGCCGGCCCGCGAAGGTGGTCGCGGCGGGGGTGTGGGAGTGGCCGCAGAGCAGCGCGGCCACCCGGGGGTGGCGGTGCAGGACCCGCGCCAACCGGTCCTCGCCGAACTGGCGGATCCCGTCGACGCTCGGGAGGTGCAGCTCCACCGGCGGGTGGTGGAAGGCCACCAGGGCCGGCAACTCCTGGCGGCCGTCGGCCAGTCGGGCGTCCAGCCAGTCGATCGTCGGATCGTCCAGCAGGCCGTCGTGCTGCTCGGGTATCGAGGAGTCGAGCATCAGCACATCGGCCCCCGGCAGCCGGTGCAGCCGGTTGACCGGGTCCGTCGAGGGCTGCTCGCCGAGCAGCACCTGCCGGTACGGCTCCCGGCGGTCGTGGTTGCCGGGGCAGGTGAGCACCGGGTGCGGCGAGGCCAGCACCTCGGCGACCTGCCGGTACTCCTCGGCCAGGCCGTGGTCGGCGAGATCGCCGGTGGCCAGCACCGCGTCCAGCGGGCCGGGCAGGGCGTTGAGGTACGCCATCACCCGCTCGGCCCGCCGCCGGGCGCGCTTGCCGCCGTCCCGACGGTGGACCTGGCCGAGGTGGATGTCACTGAGGTGCGCGATCGTCAGCATGGCGGTCACGCTAGTGACTTCACTGTCCGGCGGGTAGCTGGCCCGGCATCAGGCCTCCGCCGGGCGCTTGAACATCCGGGTGGCGGTGATCTCACCGTGGATGGTCGGGCCGTCCGGGTCCTGCGGGGCGGGCAGACCGGGGCGCAGGTGCTCCTCCACCGAGATGTACTTGAGGCCGGCCCGCAGGTCGGCGTCGTTGCGCAGCCGGATCACCAGCGGGAACTCGGCGAGCGCGGTGGTGTCGAACAGGCCGGTGGTGTAGATGAGCTGGACGCCGAGCGCGTCCGCCACCGCGCGCTGGAGCTCCAGCAGGTAGGTGGCGTTGGCGCGGCCGATCGGGTTGTCCAGGAACAGCGTGCCGGCGTGCCGCAGCTGGGACTGGCCGCGGTCGTTGGCGCGCAGCGCGGCCATCGTGCAGTAGAGCGCGATGGCGGCGGTGAGCAGCTGGCCGCCGGAGAAGACGTCGGACATCTGGCCGACGCTCACCCGCTCGGCGCGCAGCACCGCGTCGGGCTTGAGGATCTCGACGCTGACGCCCTTGGGGCCGATCGCCGCGGCGACGCCGCGCAGCAGCAGGGACATGCCGTCCCGGCGCAGGTCGCTGTTCTTCCGGACGGCGGCCCGGGTGGCCTCGTCGATGACCTCGCCGAGCCGCTCCACCAGGGTGGCGTGGTCCGGGTCCTCGAAGCGGATCCGCAGGAACTCCTGGCCGGACCACTCCCCCAGGCCCTCGGGCAGCCGGGACAGCCGCTGGGCGGCGCGCAGCGTGGTGAGCGAGGACTCGACCAGTCCGCGCAGCCGGTCCACGATCGAACCGCGGTTCTTCTCCAGCTGGGTGAGCTCGTCGGTGAGCACCCGCAGCCGGGGCGCGAAGGCGGCGGCCCAGGCGGCCGCGTGCTCGGGCAGGGCGGCGGCGGGCAGTTCGCGGATCTGCTGGCGGGCCGGGGTGCGGACGGCCTCGTAGCGGGCGGCGTTGGCGTGCCGGACCAGCGCGTCGGAGGCGTCGCGGACGGCGAGTTCGGCGGAGGACAGCTCGCCGACGGCGGTGCGGAGGGCGCGGCGGGCGTCGGTGGAGGCGTTGCGGGCCTCGGGCAGCGAGCCGAGGTAGGGCTCGGCCGGCTGGCCGTCGTCCTCCGGCTGCTCGCGCAGTCCGTCGCGCAGCTGGCCGGCCAGTTCCTCGAAGTCGGCGCCGGCGGACTGGGCGGCGTCGAAGGTGCGCTGGAGGTCGGCGTGCGCGGTGCGGGCGGCGTCCACCGCCTCCCGGCACTCGGCGAGCCCGCTGGTGGCGGTGCGCAGAAGGGTCTGGGCGTGCTCGGGGTCGGTGGGGACGAGCTCCTCGGGCAGCTCGGTGTGCGCCTCGCCGTTCGCCGGGGCGGAGCGCTCGGCCTCGCCGCGCAGTCGGCCGAGCTGCTCGCTGGCGGCGGCCGAGCGGGCCTCGATGGTGGCGACCAGTTCCTCGGCGCGGGCGGCGGCGGCCTGGCGGGCCGGGCCGTCGGCGCCGTCGGGGCTGCCGAGCAGCTCCTCGGCGCGGGTGCGGACCTTGTTGGTGAGGCGGTCGAGTTCGGCCGCGGCGGCGGCCTCGTCGCCCTCGGCGCGGGCCTGCTCGGCGCGCAGGTCGGCGCCGACGCCGACCTTCTCATACAGCTGGGAGGCGGCCCGGTAGGCCTCGCGCAGCGCGGGCAGCGCGGCGGGGGCGGTCTGCTCGGCGGGCTCGTCGGCCTGCTCGGCGGCGGGGATCTCGGCGCGTTCGGCGCGCAGCGCGCGGACCGTGCGGCGGGCGTCGTCGGCGGCGCGCTGGGCGGCGCGGCGGTCCTCGTCGCAGGTGCGGGCGCGTTCGGCGCAGACCGTCTGGCGGCGGTCGCACTCGGCCGCGTCCTCGGCCAACTCGCGCTGGCGGCGCGCCCAGTTGGCGCGCTCGCGGAGCCGGAAGGCGAGGCCGGAGAGGGCGTCGGCGCGGCGGCGGGCGCGCTGGGCGGACTCGCGGTGCTCCTCGTGGGCGGAGGCGGCGACCGCGTGGTCGGTCTCGGCCTCGTCGTGCTCGGCGCGCAGGGTGGCCAGGGCGGCGGCGGCCAGCTCGGCGTGCTCGCGGGCGGCCTCGGCGGCGGCGGCGAGTTCGGCGAGGGTGCCGGGCGGGCAGCTGGCGTGCCAGGAGGCGAGCCGGGCGGCCAGGGCGCGGTCGGCGCCGAGCCGGCCGGCGAGTTCGCGGATGTGCTCCTCGCGGGCGGCGGCGCGGGCGCGCAGTTCGCGGCGCTCGCCGTCGGCGGCGGACTCGTCGTG
Organism: Kitasatospora sp. NPDC089509; assembly: GCF_044749365.1. Taxonomy (NCBI): domain Bacteria; kingdom Bacillati; phylum Actinomycetota; class Actinomycetes; order Kitasatosporales; family Streptomycetaceae; genus Kitasatospora; species Kitasatospora sp. NPDC089509. The sequence continues at coordinate 22,100 of NZ_JBIVHS010000036.1, forward strand.
CATGGCCGGGTTCGGCGGCACCAGGAAGAAGGCGGGCTCGTCGGTGATCGGGGCGATCAGCGCGGCGGCGGCGCCGACCGCCACGGTGGAGCGCGGCAGCAGGGCGGCGGCCTGGAGGGCCTCGCGGGCGCGCTCCAGCGAGGACGGGTCGGTGACGACCACGCCGTCGACCAGTTCGGGGCGGGCGGCGAGGATCGCCTCGTGGTCGGCCGGGTCGACGGACTGGGCGAGGTAGCGCCAGCCGGGCAGCGCGGGGATGCCGTGCTCGGCGAGGTACTCGACGGTGGCCAGCACGTCGGGGCCGGGCGGCAGCAGGCCGCCGTCGCCGAGCGCGGCGAGGATCCGGGAGTCGTCGGCGGCGGCGGTGCGCAGGTCGAACAGGGTGCGTTCGGCGGTGGCGATGGCCTCGTCGAGGAGTTCGCGCAGGTACTCGGCGTTGCGGTCGAGCACGACGGGGGTGAGGAAGCCGGCGTCCTCCTCGGCCTCCTCCTGGTACGGGGTGAGGGAGAGCAGGTCGGCGAGGCGCTGCTCGGTGGCGAGCAGGGCGGCGGTGCGCTGTTCGGCGGCCAGGGCGCGGGCGGCGTCCTTGCGGGCGTCGCCGGCGCGTTCGGCGGCGAGTTCGGCGCGGGAGGTGGCGGCGGCGGTCTCGCGCAGCCGGGTGGCGCCGGCCTCGGCGGCGGTGCGGGCCTGGGCCAGGGCCGCGGCGGCGGCCTTCTCCACGTCGGCGGCGTGCAGCGCGGCGCGGGCCGGGTCCACGTCGCCGTCGGCGTCGATGAAGCCGGCCTGGACGGCGGCCTCGGTCTCCTGCTCGACCTCGGCCAGGCGCTGGCGCAGGTGTTCGGCCTCGCTGCGGGCCTTCTGGGCGGCGGTGGCGGCCTCGGTGGCGTCGGACTGCGCCTTGCCGCCGTCCTCCTGGAGGTCGCTCGCGCGCTGCTCCTCGGTGTCGGCGCGGGTCTCGGCGGCCGCGGCGGCGGTCTCCAGGGCGCGGGCGAGGGCGCCGGCGGCGCGGGCCCGGGCGGCCAGCGCGGGGGCGGCGTCGAGTTCGGCCTCGCGAATGGCGGCGGCGACCCGGGTGACCCGGTCGGCGGCGGCGCGCTGGCGCAGCACGGCCTCGGCGGCCTGCCAGGCGGAGTGGAGGGTGCGGGCGTCGGTGAGTTCACGGCGCAGCGCGGCGGCCTCGGTGGTGGCCGCGGCGAGGCTCAGGGTGGCGTGCCGGTGGGTGAGTTCGTCGGCGATCAGGCTGTGCCGGGTGCGGTCGGACTCGGCGGCGGTGACGGCGCTCGCGGCGGCGGCGACCTCGATGGCGAGGTCCTGGGCGCGGTCGCGTTCGGCGGCGGCCCGGGAGGTGAGGGCATGGGCGAGGCGGCGGGCGCGGCGTTCGGCGGTGCGATGGGCCTCGCGGACCGTCTCGCGGGCGGCGGTGGCCTCGACGATGCGCTCCAGCAGGTCCAACGAGCCTGCGGTGAAGTCGCGTTCGGCGGTGAGTTCGGCGCGCAGGCCGAGCTTGGCGGCGAAGCCGTGGACCAGGTCGGCCAGGCCGTCGGTGTCCCGGGTGTCGGTGACGGCGCGCAGCAGCAGGTCGGTGAAGTCCTTGTCCTGCTTGACCGCGAAGAGGCCGGCCGCCTCGCCCTCGTCGGCGTTCATCTCGCGCTGGTAGCGGAAGAGTTCGGGGTCGAGGCCGAGTTCGCCGAGGTGTTCGGTCCAGCGGTCGTGGCCGTCCTCGAAGACCAGGTCGAGGTGCGGGTGGGCCTTGCCGGCCTCGGTGAGGGCGTCGCGGAAGCCCTTCATGGTGCGGCGGCGGCCGCGGGCCTTCTGGTCGCCGACCAGGCTGACCCGTTCGGCGACCGGCAGCGAGTCGAGGGTGAGGCCGGGGCCGGGGCGGAAGGAGTACCAGGTCTCGGCGAACTTGCGCGGGTCGGAGGAGACCTGGCGGCCGCGCCACTCGCTGACCTTGCCGACCACGATCAGCTCGCCGGTGACGGTGTGCTGCCACTCCAGGGCGACGTGGCCGCAGTCGTCGGCGAGCAGGAACTTGCGCAGCACGCCGGAGCTGGCACCGCCGAGGGTGTTGCGGTGGCCGGGGAGCATCACCGAGAAGATCAGCTTGAGCAGGACGGACTTGCCGCCGCCGTTCTCCAGGAAGAGCACGCCGGCCGGGGCGGGGCGGCGGACCGGGCCCTCGGTGTCCTCGCCGAACAGGCCGATCTGCTGCGGGGCCGGGTCGGCGACGGGCTCGCCGACGCCGCGCAGGTCGAGCACCGTGTCGGCGTAGCGGGCGCCGGCCGGTCCGATCGAGTAGAGGCGGACCCGGTTGAGCTCGTACATGTGCGGCGGTTCTCCGTGCGTCTTATGGGGTTGTCAGAACGATCAGAGCGAGTGGAACGGCAGGCCGGCGTCGGCGACCAGCTCGTCGGAGGTGTCCGGCGGCAGCAGGCTGGCGGTGCCGTCGGAGACCGGGACGATGCCGAGGTCGAGCAGTTCGGCCATCGCGGCGCCGCCGGCCAGGTCGCGGACCTGGAGCTGGTAGCGGGCGGTGGTGCGGTAGGTGCCGCCGGAATCGTCCGAGACCTTCTGCAGGAAGCCGGAGTCGACCAGGAACAGCACGGCCTTGGCGACGATGCCGATGGTGGAGCCGGAGAGCCGGCGGGCGTCCTTGGTGGCGCCGGTGGCGGTGCGCCGGGCCCAGACCCGCCAGGCGGCCTCCAGACCGGGGGCGTCGGAGGCCGGGTCGGTGTTGGCGCCGTCGGCGTCGGCCTGCTCCTCCAGCCGGCGGCAGGCCTGGCGGACGAAGGAGTCGACGCCGTTGACGGTGATCCGGCCGAGGTAGCCGTCGTCGGCGAGGTCCTCGGGGCGGGGGAAGGCCATCGCGGCGACGGCGAGGTGCGCCAGGCCGTGCAGGAAGCGGTCGGTGGACTCGGAGGCGGCGCGACGCGAGTAGTCGCCCATCCGGACCGCGAACAGCGACTCCTCGGCGGCGGCGACGGCCATGCCGGCCCGCGGCGAGACCTCCAGGACGACCAGGCCCATGCCGGTGGCGATGGCGTCGGCGAGGCGGGCGAACGGCGGGTCCTCGCGGTGGCGGCGGACGAGTTCGGCGTACTCGGCGTCGCGGGCGGGGAGCAGCTTGGCCTGGAGGCCGAAGGAGACCAGCCGGGCGGCGTCGGCGACGTCGGCCGGGGTGATCGGCGCGGGGGCCGCGGGTTCGCTCTCGGCCGCCCAGGACGTGTCGGGGTGGGTCGTCACGGGCGGTGCTCCTCGGGGGTGGCGCGGTGGTTACGGTTCGTCAAGGTGGGTGCCGGGGCGGTCGCCGCCCGGCCGGTCAGCCGGCGTCCTTGCGGTCGGCGGCCATGCCGACCGCGTCGAGCAGGGCGCTGCCGACGATCAGGTCGGCGCCGCCGAACTCCCGGTCGCGCAGCGGGGTTCCGTCGTCCACGGCGAACAACAGCCGCTCCTCGCCCTGGCGGTAGGCGGTGCCGACCGGCGGGCTGGCCGCGTGCACGGCCAGCAGGGCGACCAGGTACGGGAGTTCGGGATCCTGCCGGCGGGCGTCCGCGAGCAGGCCGGAGAGCCGACGGGGGGCGTCCGGGGGCAGGTCGAGCAGTTCCTGGGCGGCTTCCAGCTGGGCTTCGGAGAAGCGGCTGTCGTCCGGGGTGGCGACCAGGTCCGGGTCGGGCAGTTCGGCGCCGAGGTGCTCGCGCTCGACCGGCGGGGTGAGCAGCAGGTCGACCAGGTCGGCGACCCGGACCGAGACGGGCGTGCGCAGTCCGGCGCCGCGGGCGAAGAAGGCGCCGGTGGGGCGGACGGCCTGCTCTATCGGCAGCCGCAGCACGGGGGCGAGCAGCTGGCCGTAGAGGTCGATGCCGCTGCGGGCGCCCGGGGTGGCGAAGGCCTGTCGGTCCTGTTCGGCACGGAACAGCGGGCCGGCCTCCAGCAGTCGGGTCTGCAGCTTCGTGTGGCGGCGGATGCAGTCCTTGACGATGTCGAGCAGTTCGGCGGCGCGGCGCTTGTGCTCGGCCCCTTCGGGGGTGTGGGGCTCGGCCTCGTCGCGAGCCTTGCGGATGTTGGTGAGAATCGCGTTCTCGTGCCGGTAGCGGTCGGCGATGTGGTCCAGCGCCTCGTCGATGAGGTCCGGAACGGCCTGCATCCAGTCGACCGCGCGGACGTTGCGGCGGGTGGCGTCGAGGGCGCGGCGCAGCGTCTCGGCGTACTGGACGGTGCGGTAGCGGGCCTGCTCGGCGGCCAGCTGGGCGTCGGCCAGCCGGCCGCGGCGGATCAGCACCTCCAGCTTGACCTCGGCGGCGATCTGGGCCGAGGTGACGTCGGTGTCCAGCGCGCCGACCAGGACGTTGACGGCCTCGTCGGTGGTGCGCAGGTAGACGCCGCCGTCGGGGCCGGGGACCTCCTCGATCAGCTTGAAGTCGTAGTCGCGGCGGACGTACTCGCCGTCCGCGCCGAAGGTGCCGTAGACGGCGCGGAAGCCGCGGTCGACGCTGCCGACGTTGATCAGCGACTCCAGCACCCAGCGGGCGACCCGCTCGTGCTCGGCGGCGGGCCGGCGCGGGGCCTGGGCGGCGACCCGGGGCAGCAGCCGGGCGAGCACTATGTCGCGGTCGGCGCCGGTGTCGAAGTCCATGTGCAGGGTGACCAGGTCGATCGCGGCGAGGCCGACCTCGGCCATCGCGTAGCCGCCGTACTCACCGGCCAGGTTGACCTTGCGGTTGTCCAGGTCGTGCAGCGGGGCGGTGCAGGCCAGCGCCTTGAGCCGGCGGGCCAGGCCCTCGTCGGCGGCGGGGCCGGGCGCGGGCCGCGGGGCGGGCACGGCGGCACCGGCGGCCGGGCGGAGGCCGGGCTCGGTGGGCGGGTCAGCGATGACGGTCACGGTGGACAAGATTAGGGGTTCGCACCGACATCGACCGAAACGGACCTTGCGGACGGGTCCGTCGGCAGGTCGGACCGCCCGTCCGGGAGGCATTCAGAACGTGGTTTCGACGGGATCCCGCCATTCCCGAACCGATATTCGGGAAACCCGTGAAGGCCGTGCGGGGCAGCCGTGATGATCGACCTATGATCACCCGACTCGCGAAAGCGGGCCTCGCGGCCGCGCTGTCCGTGACCGTCCTCACCACCGGCGCCGCCGTCGCCACGGCCGCGCCGACCGACGGGCCCAGCCCCTCGGCGCAGCACGTGACCGCGTCGCTGAACGGCTACCTGCCGAGCACCACCCCGCCCGGGCCGGGCCAGTTCTCGGTCGGCTGGACGTCCTCCGGAACGAGCGACCTCACCGGGCCGACCCACATCACCCTCGACCTGCCGGCCGGGCTCACCACCGGGATCGGCATGTTCTACTCCACGCCGTACGACTACACCTTCACCGAGTCGGTGTCGCCGGACGGCCGCCACCTGGACGCCGTGCTGAGCGGCACCCGGCGGGTCGGGTTCTCCGAGTTCATCAAGGCCCGGGTGTACGGCGACGTCTCCCAGGCCTCCGGCCAGATCGTGGAGACGGTGAGCAATCCCAACGACACCGACCCGACCGGCCACATCTCGGTCGTCAACCTGGACGGCAGCACGCCCGCGCCGACCGTCCAGGCTCCGCCGACCGTGTCCGGCGTCGACACCACCACCGGACCGGGCGCCGGCGGCACCTCGGTGACGGTCAGCGGGAGCGGCCTCACCCACGGCATGGTGCTGGTCGGCGGCGTCCCGGCGACCGGCGGCTGCAGCGACACCGCCTGTACGGTGACCACGCCGGGCGGCTCGGGCAGCGCGCCGGTCAGCGTGGTGACGCCCGGCGGTACGGCCGTGGCGCCGACCGCCTTCGACTACACCGGCGCCCCGCCCCCGGCACCGCCCGTGCCGGTGGTCGGCGCCCTGTACCCGGCCACCGGGTCGGTCGCCGGCGGCACCATGGTCGGGATCCCGGGCGCCGACCTGACGGGCGGCTCGGTGCTGTTCGGCGGGGTGCCGGCCGACCACGTCTCCTGCGGTCCGAAGTTCTGCTCGGCGTTCCCGCCCCCGGCGGCCCAGCCCGGGCCGGTGGACGTGACCGTGACCACGGCGGGTGGGACCAGTACGCCGGTGACGTACACGTACACCGCTTAGCCGTTCGCTGCACGGATGCCCGGGGCCGCCGGTCGGCGCCCGGGCATCCGTGCGTCCGGCGGGCAGTCGGGGGGCGGGCGGGGGCACTCGAAGGCGAGTTGAACACGTTCAAATAAGGGGTCTACAGTCGGTCGTACGCAGTCGGGACAAGGCCCGCCTGCACGATCGGCATGGGCGCGCGCCCGGCGCGCGCGGGAGGTGTGCGAGATGGACGGCGACCCTGCGGTCATCCTGCGGCGGGTCCGGCACTGGCTCCGGTTCTTCCTGGTCTGCCTGGTGCTGAGCGGGCTGACCGCCTTCCCGCTGGAGACCGAGACCCGCTGGCTGGTGGAGTTCACCACCGGCCCGGCCGCTCCACTGGCCGACCACGTCCCGGCCGTCACCGCCTGGTTCGAACGGGTCCACACCGGGATCGCCGAGACCAACCGGCACTACCCCTTCCTGGCGTACGGCACCGACTGGCTGGCCTTCGCCCACCTGGTGATCGGCGCCGCCTTCTGGGGGCCGCTCAAGGACCCGGTCCGCAACATCTGGGTGATCCGCTGGGCGGTGCTCGCCTGCGGCGCGGTGATCCCGCTGGCACTGATCTGCGGACCGCTGCGGGGGATTCCACTCGCCTGGCGATTCATCGACATGTCGTTCGGCGTCTTCGGTGTCATTCCCCTGCTGATCGTGCTGCGAGCGCTCCGTCCGCTGGAACGTTCCTTCCAGCAGCGCCTTGCCGCCCACTGAGTCAACGGCCCCGGGGCGCCGCCCCGGGGCGCGTGGTCGAAGGATGCGCGCCGGTGGTCCCGTCGGCCGTCCGGGTCACGGACACCGGGCTTCACCGCCAGGCCCTACCATCTGGCTCAACAGCTGCTGGGAGGCGGACGGGCGTGGCCGATGCGGTGATCGATCTCAATGCGGACCTCGGTGAGGGGTTCGGACGCTGGACCCTGACCGACGACGAGGCCCTGCTGTCCGTGGTGACCAGCGCGAACGTCGCCTGCGGCTTCCACGCCGGGGACCCGTCGACGATGCGCCGGGTCTGCGCACTGGCCGCCGAGCGCGGTGTCCGGATCGGCGCCCAGGTCTCCTACCGCGACCTGGCCGGCTTCGGCCGCCGCGCGATGGACGTCCCACCGGAGGAACTGGCCGACGAGATCGCCTACCAGATCGGCGCGCTCCAGGTCTTCGCCCGCGCCGCCGGCTCCCGGGTCTCGTACGTCAAACCGCACGGCGCCCTCTACAACCGGGTGGTCACCGACTCCGAGCAGGCCGAGGCGGTGGTGGCCGGCGTGCTGCGGGCCGGCGCGGTCAGCGACGGACCGCTGCCCGTCCTCGGACTGCCCGGCTCCCGGCTGCTCGCGGTCGCCGAGGGCGTCGGACTGCCGGTGGTCGCCGAGGCCTTCGCCGACCGCGCCTACACCTGGGCCGGCACCCTCGTCCCGCGGCGCGAGCCCGACGCCGTGGTGCACGACCCGGAGTCGGTGATCACCCGCGCCGTCGGCATCGCCCGGGACGGCTCGGTGGAGGCCGTCGGCGGCGACCGGATCGCGGTCGAGGCCCGCTCGCTCTGCGTCCACGGCGACACCCCCGGCGCCGCCCAGCTCGCCTGGCGGATCCGCGGCGCCCTCGCCTCGGCCGGGGTCCGGGTGGAGGCCTTCACGTGACGGACGGCGGGGCCGCTCCGGTACGGCGGGTGGGAGAGCGGGCGCTGCTGGTCGAGCTCCCGGGCACGGCCGAGGTCGCGGCACTGTACGGCTGGCTGCGCGAGCGGCAGGCCGCCGGGGAACTCGGCGAGGTCGACGAGGTCGTGCCCGCCGCCCGCACCGTGCTGCTGGACGGCGTCGCCGACGTCGCCGCGGTCGCGGCGCTGCTGCGCGCCGCCCGCCCGACGGCGGCCGCGGCGACGGGCGGGCGGCTGGTGGAAGTGCCGACGGTGTACGACGGCGCCGACCTGGCGGAGGTCGCCGCCCTGTGGGGCGTCTCGCCGGAGGCCGCGGTCCGAATCCACACCGAGCCCGAGTACGTGGTCGCCTTCTGCGGCTTCGCGCCCGGCTTCGGCTACCTCACCGGACTGCCGCCGCGGTACGAGGTGCCGCGCCGGGCCACCCCGCGCAGCGCCGTCCCGGCCGGCTCGGTGGCGCTGGCCGGGCGGTACACCGGCGTCTACCCGAGCCCGTCGCCCGGCGGCTGGCAGCTGATCGGGCGGACGGCGCTGCCGCTCTGGGACACCGCGCGGGAGCCGGCGGCACTGCTGGCGCCGGGGGTGCGGGTCCGGTTCACGGTGCGGCGGGCCTAGCGGGGACCACTAGGCCTGACGGGGGCCGACGGGCCTGCCCAACAGCACGTCGGCGATGACCCGTTGGGCCGGATCCAGCACCGTCTCGCCGTCCTCCGCGTCCCAGACCGCGTTCTGCAGCACCCGGGCGAGCGTCCACGCCGCCGCCACCTCGCCGTCCAGGCCCAGCGCCTCCACCAGCAGGTCGAAGCGCCGCCGCACCGCCCGGGCCGGGTCACCGGTGGCGGTGACGTCCGTCCAGCGGTTGCGCAGGGCGGGCAGCAGCTCGAAACCGGGGTGTCCGGCCAGCGGTTTGGGGTCGATGGCCAGCCAGGGCGCCCGCCCGGCGCCGGGCAGCGGGGCGAGGACGTTGCCGTAGTGCAGGTCCCAGTGCAGCAGCCGGTCGCCCGGCTCGGCGCGGACCGCCCGCACGGCGGCCGCGCAGTCGGCGAGCAGCCGCCGCTCGTCGGGGTCGGCGTGGGCGGCGACCGCCGCCGGGGCCCGCAGCAGCAGGTCGTCCGCCAGGTGCGCCAAGGAGCGCAGTCCGGGCGGTGCCTGACGATTCGTCAACTCTCCCAGCAGTTCGCCGATCACGCGCAGCGCCACGAGGTCGTCCGGCACCGAGAGCAGCGAGCGCGACGGATCCAGGCCCTCCAACAGCATGGCGCCGGAGGCCGGTTCGTGGTCGAGCAGCCGGACGGCACCGCGCCCGCCCCAGGCCCGCAGGGCGAGCGGCTCGCCCGCCGTCTCCTCGTCCACCGGCTGGAGCTTGAGCGCCGCGGGCGTGCCGTCGACGCGGCGCACCGGCAGCACCAGCCCCACCACGCCGTGCGCCGCCGGACCGTCCGGGCGCAGCTCCCAGCGTTCGATCAACTCGGCGGCGAGGAAAGGGAGTCGGGCCGCCCAGGCGAGCCCGTCCGGGCCGAGGTGGTGGGCCAGCGAAGCGGCCAGTGCGGGCGGGACGACGACGGACGGCATGCGGGCTCCTCTCGACCGCCGCCGGTCAGGCCGGACCGAGCGCCGCGGCGGCCTCCGCAGCGTATCCGTCCGGGTTGTCGAGCATGATGTTGTGCCCGCAGTCCGGTACGGCGACCACCCGCACCCCGGCCGCGCGCAGCCCGTCGGCGCCCACGGGCTCGCCGTCGGCCGCCGGGTGCAGGAAGGTGCGCGGGAGGTCCAGGGCGACCAGCAGTTCGCGCATGGTCGGCTCGCTGCCCCGGGCGAGGTGCACGGCGCTGCGGTGAAGCGCCTCCGGCCCGGCCAGCCGCATGGTGGACCACCAGGACGGGCCGACCCGCTCGGCGACCTCGGCGCGGCCGCGCTCCAGGAACTCCGCCTCGGTGTAGCCCGAGATCCCGCTGCTGCCGATCCGCTGCCGGTCGGGGGCGATCGGGTCGAGGTTGGCGTCCACCAGGAGCAGCCGGGAGACCAGCCCGGGGTGCCGGTGCGCCAGGACGATCGCGATCGCGCCGCCCATGCTGTGGCCGACCACCTCGACCCGGCTCAGCCCGGCGGCCGCGACCGCCACCGCGACCGCGTCGGCGTGCGCCTCCAGGGTGTACGGGAAGTCGGCGGGCCGGTCGCTGATGCCGAAGCCGAGCAGGTCGAGCAGCAGCGAGCGGCGCCCGGCGAGCAGCGGGTGGGTGGCAGCGGCGGCGAAGTAGACCGGGGAGGTCGCACCGAGGCCGTGCAGGTGGAGCCGGGCGGGTTCGGCGCCGGGCAGTTCCACCCAGCGGATCCGGTCACCGCTCGGCGTGACGACGGCGTCGCGCATGCGTTCACACTCCTGTGCTGTCGATGGTGCTGTCGATCGGGAATCGCCGAGGCCAGACCATACCTCGACATCGAGGTACAACTGAACCGATATACCGATGCCCCGAGGCACGGATCTGAGAGAGTGACCCCATGCTGAAGCTCGCGATCCTCGGGTTCCTGTACGACCGGCCGCTCCACGGCTACGAGCTGCGCCGCCACCTCGCCGCGCTCACCGGCCACATCCGCCCGATCAGCGACGGCTCGCTCTACCCCGCGATCAAGCACCTGGAGGCCGACGGCCTGCTGGTGCGCGAGACCGAGCCCGGCAGTGCCGCCGCCCCCCGGCACACCCTGCACCTCACCCCGGCCGGCCGCCGGGCGCTGCTCGACCGACTGCGCGCACCCGAGCCGCTGGACATCAGCGACGGCAACCGCTGGACCACCCTGCTCTCCTTCCTCCGCCACCTCGACGAACCGGCCGCCCAGGCCGCCGTGCTCCGCCGACGGCTGGACTTCCTCGCCGAGCCGGCCAGCTTCTACTACGAGGGCGACCGCCCGCTCCGCGCCGAGGAGTTCGGCGATCCGTTCCGACGCGGCCTGCTGCTCACCGCCCGGGCCACCACCGAGGCCGAGGTCTCCTGGCTGAGCTCCGCCGAGGCGGAGCTGGAGGGTCTCGCCCGAGGCTGACGGACCGGCGGACGGACGGACGAACTGGCGGACGGACCAACCGGCAGACCGACGGACCGGCGGACTGCCCGATTCCGCCCCCGCCGTCCCGCCCCCCGTGTTCCGATGACGGGCATGGCCAACGACACGCACAACAGCGACGAACGACGCGAGGGCTACGCGGGCACCGGCGCCGGCGCGATCACCCCGGACGGCTGCGCCGTCGAGGTCTGGACCCGCCTCCCCGCGGGCGACGCACCGGAGGTGATCGAGGCGGCCGTCCCGCCCGGCGCCCGCATCCTCGAACTGGGCTGCGGCGTCGGCCGGATGACCCACCCGCTGGTCGACCGCGGCTTCGCGGTCACCGCCGTGGACGAGTCCGCCGAGATGCTGGCCCGGGTACGGGAGGACGTCCGCACGGTGCGCAGCCCGATCGAGCGGCTGGACCTCGGCGAGCGCTTCGACGTCGTGATGCTCGCCTCCTTCCTGGTGCACGCCGGCGACGAGGCCGTCCGCCAGGGCCTGCTGGAGACCTGCCGCCGCCACGTCGCCGAGGACGGCTGCGTGCTGCTGCAGCGCGAGGGCGAGGACTGGCACCTGAACGTGCCGCGGGAGAGCCGGATCGCCGGGACGGACGGGGTGTCCCGGATCCTCTCCACGACACCGGTCGGTTCCGGGGTGAATTCCGTCCGCGCGGAGTACGTCTTCCCGGACGGCACCTGGACCCAGACCTTCCTCTCCCGCCCGCTCACCACGGCGGCCTTCGAACAGGCGCTGGACGAGGCCGGTCTGCGGGTCGAGACCTACCTGACCGAGGACCGCACCTGGGTCCGGGCCCGGCCGACGGGCTGATCCGGAGCGGCCTCGGAGCGGCCCGGGTCCGAGCCCGGGTGCGAGCCCGGTGCGGACCCGGTGCGCAAAGTCCGGTTAAAGGGTGAACAAAGAACTGTTACCTTCACCCCGTACCATCGGCCGCGCGCCGGGCCCGTGCGCGGCCCCGGGTCGCGCGGGTCGCGGACGTCCGCACGCCCGCTCCGACCCGCGAGGACCCGCCCATGCCGCAGCCGCGCCACACCCGCCCGATACCCCTGGCGGGTGTCCGGTGATCGACTGGTTCCACGGGGCCGTGCTCGGCCTGATCCAGGGGCTCACCGAGTTCCTGCCCGTCTCCTCCAGCGCCCACCTGCGGGTGTTCTCCGCCCTGTTGGGCTGGGACGACCCGGGCGCGGCCTTCACCGCCGTCACCCAGCTCGGCACCGAGGCCGCGGTCCTGATCTACTTCCGCCGGGACATCGCCTCGATCGTCCGGACCTGGGCGCTGTCGCTGTTCCGCCCGGCCCTGCGCTCCGCCCCGGACGCCCGGATGGGCTGGTTCGTGATCATCGGCACCCTGCCGATCGCCGTCCTCGGCAAGCTGTTCCAGCACTCCATCGAGACCCACCTGCGCGACCTGCGGATCATCGGCACCACGCTGATCGTGTTCGGCCTGGTCCTGGCCCTCGCCGACCGCACCCGGGCCGTGCGCCGGGCCCGTCCGATCACCGACCTGACCCTGCCGCACGCGGCCGCCTACGGCTTCGCCCAGGCGCTGGCGCTGATCCCGGGCGTCTCCCGCTCCGGCGGCACGATCAGCGCGGGCCTGCTGCTCGGCTACAGCCGGGAGGCGGCGGCCCGCTACTCCTTCCTGCTCGCGATCCCGGCCGTGCTCGCCTCGGGCACCCTGGAGCTGTTCAAGATCGGCGAGGGTCCGGCCCCGGCCTGGGGGCCGACCGTCCTGGCCACCCTGATCGCCTTCGCGGTCGGCTACGCGGCGATCGCCTGGTTCCTCAAGTACATCTCGAACAACAGCTTCATCCCGTTCGTGGTGTACCGGGTGCTGCTCGGCGCACTGATCATCGGACTGGTGGCCGGCGGCGTCCTGGCCCCGGACGCGGGCTCGGTCAAGTAGAACGCCGTTCCACAGCAGTGGGCCGGGACACCCGACGGTGTCCCGGCCCACTGGAACGTTGCGAACCTAGCGCCCGAACTCCCGGGCGGCGGTCAATCGGCCGCGGACGGCGGCGTGGACCTCGGCCTCCTCGGCCGGGTCGGCGGCGAGCCTTCGCAGCCGCTCCAGCACACGCGCGTCGCCGGTGGTGGCGACATGGCGCGCGGCGAGCTCGCGGGTGGACTCCTCGCAGTCCCAGAGGCACTCGACGGCGGGCCCCTCGGGGAAGTGCACATCGGTCACGGCGAGCGCCCGGGCGGCGCGGCCGCGCAGTTCGGAGGAGGCGGCCTCCCCGTAGATGTGGCGCAGGACCGGGACGGCGTCGGCGGCGGCCAGCCGCCCCGCACCGTCGACCAGCGACCCCAGGCCGGTACCGCTGACCCCGCGCACGGAGATCCAGCGGCGCAGCCCGGCCACCACCAGCGGCGCGTCGGCCGGCTCCCCGGCGTCCGCGAGCAGGCGCACGGCGGTCTCGCCGAGCGCGCTGTCCGCTCCCCCGCTGGCCGGGTCGGCCCAGCGACGGGCCTGGACCAGCACCTCGGGGCCGCGCATCCGGCCGAGCAGCTCCAGAGCGGCCCGGACGATCCGGTCGTCCACATCAGCTGCAGCGGCCTCGATCAGTTCGAGGGCGGCCGGATCGTGCTGGTCGACCAGGTAGCGCAGGGCGGCCCGGCGGGCGCCGGGCAGGCCGTCGCGGGCGGCCTCCAGCAGGAGCGGACGGTCCTCGGGGCGGACCACGGCGGTCAGACAGCGGGCGGCCGCGGCGGCCCGGCGGTCCACGGCGTCGGGGCCGGGCCCGTCCTCGTCGGCGCGCACCGGCTCGGGGCGACTCAGGAAGGCGTCGGCGCCGAGGTCGCCCAGCCGGCCCTGGTCGGCCCAGGCCAGCACGTCGGTGGTGGACCAGCCCGGGGTGACCCCGCCGCGGTTGAGCTGGCGCTGCCAGAGGTCGAAGGGCGACTGCTCGCTGGCGGCGGCCACTCTCGGGTGGTAGGCGGCCCAGAGCCGCCAGGGGCGGGGCTCGTAGGCGTTGCGGATGAACTCGCGCAGCTCGGCGTCGCCCTCGGGGCCCGGCGCGAAGTGGTCCAGCACGGCGGTGCCGAGCAGCAGCAGGCCCCGGTCGTCGTCGCGCAGGGCCAGCTCGTCGAGGGCCCAGGCCCAGTTGGCACCGGTGGCGGCGTACTCGCGCAGCATCAGCAGCGCGTCGCGCCGGCCGTACGCGGCGAGGTGGCCGAGGACGGAGAGGACCAGGCCGGTGCGGCTCTCGTCGTCGCTGACGAGGTCCTCGGCGGAGTGGAGGTGGTCCTCGATGCCGTCGAGGGGGGCCTCCAGCTCCATGTACAGGCGGGCGTAGTAGAGGGAGCGGCTCTCGACCTGCCAGTCGGCCCGCGGATCCCTGGTGACGCACTCCTCCAGCGCGGCGATGGCCTCGGCACGGTCGGCGGCCAGCGCGTGGAGCTGCCCGTCACCACGGCCTCGCTGAAGGAGGCCTAGGAGGCTGGCACTAGGTGCTATCACTGGCTCGAACATGAGGTCAGCATCCGTTGCGGCGGTCGTAGTGGCAACGGGATTTCCGTCGCCGGGGTCTCTGGATCTTTACTGCGGTGGGCGCCCGGGCGCCGGAATCACCGAAGGTTACCGCCTCGGACCCCCTTCCGCACACAGGGCGACGAAGGCCGCTGCCACAGTGGCATATGCCACTGGAACTTTGCCTGCGTTCTGTCCAAATCGCCCACACCGGTGCGAACCCTGTGCGACAGTCGTCTCACCACCCCCCGACCCGCGTACGGCGGGCCGCATCGAGCGATGGACCGCCATGAACATGCCCTTAGGCACCGCTCGCCCGCCGGACCCCGCCACGGCGGCCGGCCCCCGGGCGGGCACGGACCGCGTCGTCGGCACCGCGGGCGGCGCCGACGACGGCTGCGACAGCGGAACGGACGGCAGAGTGGACGGCACGGCCCGGGACCCGTCCGGTTTCCTCCACAACGGCGGCACCGCCCGCGACGGCGGCACCTCCCACCACAACGACCGCGCCGTCGGCTCGGCCGAGTGGGACCTGCTCACCGACGACGTCCGCTGGACCGCGGAGACCTACCTCCTCCTCGGCTGCGATCCGCGGCACGGCCCGCTCAGCCTCGACCGGCTGCCCGACCGCCTCCCCGAGGCGGACCGGCCGGTGCTGCGCCGGATGATGACCGACGCCCTGGTGCACGGCCGCCCGGCCGCGGGCACCCTGCGGATCCGCCGCCCCGGCGGACGGCACGACGACGTCGAGTGCGCGGGCGAACCCGTCCTCGGCGCCGACGGCACCGTCACCGCGCTGCGGATGCTGCTCCGGAAGGCCTGACCCCTCCTTCCGTCCCTCCGCCCGCCGCGCCGGACCCCGTCCGGCTCACCACCGCCCGTCCCCCGCCCTCCTCACGTCCGCCGCGGTCGGTTCTTGGCGTCCGCCGCGCGCAGCTCCCGGCCGAGCTCCGCGCGCAGCTCGTCCACCACCGGCAGCCCCCGGTAGCGGGCGGTCAGCCGGTACATCTCGCGCAGCCGGTCCCAGGTCCGGTGCGAGGAGTTCTGGCCGATCAGGTTCAGCACCATCTTGGCCTGGAACTCCGCCGCGTCCGGCTCCCCGGTGATCCAGTGCACCGAGGCCAGGGTGATCCGGTCGAACAGCGCCGAGCGCAGTTGCCCGGTGCCCTCCCGCAGGGTGATCACCCGCTCCGCGTGCCGCCGCGCCCGCGGGGCGGCCGCCGGGTCGTGCTCGGCCAGGGTGCGCAGCACCAACGCCTGCATGCCGCGCAGTTCGGCCTCGTCGAAGACCTGCATCCAGGACGGCGGCGGCTCCGGCGCGTCCTCGGCGAACAGCTCCTCCGCCTCGCCCAGCAGCCGGTAGGTGTCCTGGCCGTGCCCGATCGAGGCGTGCGCCCAGGCCTCCACCGTGTTGAACATCGCGCGCGTCCTGGGCAGCAGCAGGCCGCCCCCCGCCTTGGCCGCCGACATCAGCTCGATCGCCTCGTCGGCCCGGCCCAGGTGGACCATCTGCCGCGCGGCCCGGGAGATCGCCTCGCCGGCCCGCGGCCGGTCGCCGGCCTCCTTGGCCGCCTCGGCCGCCATCATGAAGTACCGCTGGGCGGTGGGCTCCAGACCCACGTCGTGCGACATCCAGCCGGCCAGCACCGCCAGGTTGGCCGCGACCAGCCACAGCCGCCGCTCCACCGCCTGCGTGTGGCGGTGCGTCAACAGTCCGCCCACCTCGTTGAGTTGACCGACCACCGCCTTGCGCTGGAGCCCGCCGCCGCGGGCGGCGTCCCAGGCCCGGAACACCTGCACCGAGTGCTCCAGCGACTCCACCTCGTCGAGCCCCACCGGGCCCGCGTCGTACACGTCGACCACCGGGCGCGCGGCGCTCCCGGTGACCAGTTGGCGCGGGCCGGGCACGGAGGCCGCGTACGCGACCGCGTCCCCGCCCAGCCAGCCCTTCAGCGAGTCGGCGACGACCGCCCCGGCCGTGAGCGCGGCTCCGGCGCCCACCAATCCACGTCGGTTCAGCATGAGGTCCATTCCCGTGAACTCGGTGAGGACCGCGGCTGTTCGATCCGGCGTCCACGGCACTGCTGCGGACGGCTCCGCTCCGGACCTGGTGGGCCGGTGTCGTTCCAGACCGAGGTCCTCAGTGGTGACGACACGTCCGAGCCGCTCCGTGAACACGGCCGCCAGCACCCTCGGCACCGGATCGCGCGGGATCTCCCCCTGCTCGATCCACCGCCGTACCCTCGAAGTGTCGGTGGACAGTTGCTGCTGTCCCAGCGCGGCACCCCGACGGTTGACCAGCCGGGCCAGTTCGCCCTTGGACCATCCGGTCAGGACGAACAGATCGGCGAGTCGGGTGTTGGGTTCCCTGCTCAAATGAAGCCCCCAGGTTCCTCGGCACCTCCGAGGCTAGAGGCTCCGGCAAGTGCCAGGCGAGCATTCGCCACCGTTCGCCAGGGCCCGCCAGACTACTAAGCCAGTGCCTGAGGGGTGTGTTGTAGGAATGCGCCACCGCGCCCCTCGGGTCCGGCGGCGTCCCACCAGGGCCGGGGCATTCCCCCGACCGTGGCACGGGACGCTCCCGGTCCTCACCCGAGGGGGTGGCGCGGCCGGGTGGCGCGGGGGCGCCGGGCACGGCCACGGCAGTCCGGTCGGCCGCATTCCCCAGGGTGCGGACGGCCGGAGCGCCGTCGAACCGGGGTTCCGACCCCGCGTCCGTGCCCGGCGCCCGCGCACCACCCGCCGACGACCGAAGCAGGGCCGCCGTCACGCCAGGAAGCTCGCGGCACCAGCCCTCCCCCGCCCCGCGGGGCGCACCCGCAGACGGACCGGAAGGGACCACCCTCAGCCCATGTACTCCTCAGCGACGACCCCCACGCCGACCGCGACCCGAACGGCGCTGCGCCCCCCCACCGCAGCCGCCGGCCGTCCAGGCCCCAAGCAGGTGCCCCCGGCGAGCCGCCCGGTGGCCCCGCGCGGCGCCGAGGGCCGGGTCACGGACGCCCGGGTCCCGGCCGGCCGTACGGCGCTGGGGCTGCGCGGCCCCGAGACCGCCCCGCCGCCCGGCCACCGCCTCCCGCTGGCCCGGCAGGCGGACGGCCAGGTGCTGCGCGCCCGGCGGCCCGGCCAGCCGGGCGGACCGGAGCGGATCGACCCGTCGGCGCTGCAGACGCCGTCGGTACGGGCCGCGCTGGGGAGCATCGCGCGGATATGTCCGGCGTTCACCCCGCGTCAGGTCCTGCGTGAGGGCAGCCGCCACATCCTGGTGGCGGGCACCATCGGGCGGGCGCCGGTGGTCGCCAAGTGCCTGGCGCCGCAGGCGGTGCGGAGTGAGTACTTCGAGCAGCTGGTGGCCGACTTCCACCACGAGGTCGCGGTCTACCGGGCGTTCGTCCGGCACCGCCCGCCGGTGCGGCTGCCCCGGCTGGTCGCGGCCGACCACGACCGCTGCGTGCTGGTCATGGAGCGCATTCCGGGGCGCCCGGCGGCCCGCGAGCGCCACCCGGTCAACGCGCCCACCCCGGGCGAGGTGCGGGCGCTGCTCGGCGCCGTCCGGACGCTGAACCTCTGGCGGCCGCCGAGCGACGTGTTCCAGCCCCGCCTGGACTACCAGATGGAGATCGCCCGCTACCACTCGGTGGGCCAGCTCACCGACCGGGACGCCGGCGACCTGCGCGGCCTGCTGCACGGGCTGGGCAACACCCCGCTCCAGCTGTGCCACGGCGACGCCCTGCTCAGCAACATGCTGCTGGCGCCGTCCGGCCCGGTGCTGGTCGACTGGGAGCAGGCCGGCTGGTACCTGCCGGGCTACGACCTGGCGGTGCTGTGGAGCGTGCTCTCCGGCGACACCGCCGCCCGCCGCCAGATCAGCCAACTCGCCCAGAGCGGCGGCACGATGGCCCGGGACGCGTTCCTGGTGAACCTGGTACTGGTGCTGATGCGGGAGATCCGGCTGTACGACGTGCCGGGCGCCGGCGAGGAGCAGCGGATCATGATCCGCCGGCTGTACGACGACGCCGCGCTGGCCCGTCGCGCGGTCCGGGCCGCGGTCGGCACCCGCTGACCGACGGTCCGCCCCACGGCTGACGGGCTGCTACCGCCGGGTGGCCCTCACGGCCGGGCGCCGCGGGCGAGGGCGGCCCGGCCGGCGGTGTCCAGGACGCTCTCCTCGGGCGCCAGGTGCACCCGGCTGCTGAGCACGTCCCGCAGGTAGCGCTCCAGCGGGTGCCGGCGGCTCAGCCCCGGGTTGCCGGTGAGCGCCACAGCCTGCTGAACGGCCGTGGTGGCGGCCCGGGTGGCCAGCAGGTGGGCCGGTCCGGTCCGGGCGACGGCGTCCGGTTCGCCCCGGTCGACCCGGGCGGCCAGGCCGTGCACGAGTTCCTCGGCGCCGATCAGCTGGGCGTCGATCTCGCCGAGCCCGGCGCGGTAGCGCGGCAGGGTGCCGAGCGGCTCGGTCAGGTTGGCCGGAGTGCGCTGGTTCAGGAAGCGGACCAGCCAGGCCTCGGCGGCCCGGGCGACCCCGATCGCCACCGCGGCGAGGGCCAGATCGTGCCAGGCGCGGGCGAGTTCGGCCGCCACGCCGTCCGCGTCGTCCGGACCGCCGACCGCTCGATCGGGTGTGCGCAGGCCGAGGGCGAGTTCGACCGGGACCGTCACCCCGTCGAGGACGACGTCGTGGCTGGCGCTGGCGCGCAGGCCGAGTTGGTCCCAGGTCGGGTCGATCTCCAGGCCCTCGCTCTCGCCGCGCACCAGGAAGGTGCCGACCCGCGGCTCGGGTTCGTCCGTCCGCGCCGTGACGGCCATCCAGGCCAGCGCCTCGGCGCCGGTGCAGTAGGTCTTCCGGCCCGTCAACTGCCAGCCGTCCGCGCCCCGTCGGGCGACCGTGCCGGGCAGCGCGTCCGTTCCGCCGCCGGGCTCCGCCCACAGCGTGTTGACCAGCGCCGGCCCGCGCCGGGACTCGGTGAGCAGCCGCCGGTAGCCGGCCGCCGGCCAGCTCGCCCGGCGGGCCTGCTCGGCGTGCTGGAGCAGGGTGAAGGCGGTGACCACGGCCACCGAGGCGTCGCCGCGGCCGAGTTGGGCCAGCACCCGGACGGTGTCGGCCAGCGTGCCGCCCGCTCCGCCGTACCGCTGGGAGACGGTCAGGGTGAGCAGCCCGGCCTCGTGGACGGCCTCGATGCCCTGGTACGGGAAGGTGGCGTCCCGGTCGTGCTCCTCGGCGCGGGCGGCCAGCAGGTCGACCACCCGGGGCAACCCGGCCAGGGCGGCCTCGACCGCCGAGCGGTCGGCGGCGGATCCCGTTGCCGGGGTCGACGGCGCCGGGGTGGCCGGCGTCGAGGCCGGCGGCGCGGGATGACCGGAATCCGTCGCTGCGGATCGCGATGAGGTTCGCGACGCGGATCGATGCGCGGATCGGGAACGATCGTTCGACGAGCGGTCGTCGGCAGCGGTGGTCGTCATGGTGCTGGTGCCTCCGGGCGGCAGCATGGGCTCAGCGGGTACGGGCGGCACGCCCTGACGGCGCGCGGAACCGGTCGGCGGCCCGGAAGCCGGTCGCTCGACCCGACCCCCCGGTCTCGGCGCCGACCCGGTCCGGTCGGTCGCCCGCCGCCACGGGGACGAGATCCCCCTCAGCGGCCCGGACACACCGCGCTGGCGGTCCGACACAGGTCCAGATGCCTGCGACGGGTCAACAGCGGGAGACGGCACGGCATGTCCGCGACTGTACGAACCGTTGATCGATACCGTCAAGCAGCGTCCGGGTCCCGGGCGGACCCGGTCAGCCCTGCTGGAACATGTCGGCCGGAAGCGGCTTCAGCAGCTGATACAGGTCGTCCGAAATCGGTCGGTCCCAGGACGCGATGGTGACCAGGACGCCGTCGCTGCGGCCGAACTGGGCGCAGAACACGCGCTCCTCGCTGACCTTGACCTTCTTCACGATCAGCAGGTCGTCCCCGAGCATGACCGGGAAGTCCTCGGCCGAGACGAACTCGACCGGCTCGTCGTTCTCCAGCGCCGCGAGCAGCTGACGCACCTCGAAGGGCACCTCGTCGCCGGTCTCCCGCGCGGGAGACCCCTCGGGGAGGTTGCCGATGAACATCGCCGGCCCTCTGCCGCCGAACAGGTCGTAGCGCAGGAAGATGCCCTGGCAGGAGCCGTCCGGGCCGGTCATCATGGCCGCACCGAAGTCGCCGGGCCAGTCACCCGGGTCCATCGCGAGCACGTCGAAGTCCGGGCCGGCGGGCTGTCCGGAGCGACGGCGGAGAAAAGACATGGGAACATCGTACGTGTCCGGCACACCACACTCGCGAGGCGGGTGGGGCACCGACGGGGGACCGGCGGGAGGTCGACGCTCAGAGACCAATGTTGACTCTGAGCAACCGTCCGGGCTACGTTCGGTTCAGCACGGCAGCCGTTCTGGGTTTCACCCTCCGGGGGGACGGCATGTCGCAACGCGGCCCTACACGCGTATCCCTCACTGTGCACTTGTCGTGCCGAACTGCCGAGCACCCAGCTTCGTCGTCGCACACAGCACAAACACACAAGCCAACAGTTCCACTGCAGTTCCGTGCAACAAGAGCCAGATCCGCGGGGCCCCGGCCCGTCGCTCCCGTGGATCTGCTCGGGACGCCGCCGCGTGGGGGCGTGCGGGTCCCGAGCAAACGGTGCCGTTTCCGAGTCGCTCTCGGCGTCGGCGCCAGCCTCCCGGCGACTGCCGGCCCTTCGTGGGCCGGGACCGGCCGACGCACCCCGGTGCGCAGGGGATGACTGGGAGGTGGGCCTGGCAGCTGCCGGGCCGCACAGCAGGCGCCGTGTCTGGCCGCGTGGGGGCGGTGGGCACGGCGTCTGCCTGTGCTCATACTCTGAGCTGCGTTTGTCTAACAGTCAACAGAAATTCTGACGGGGCACGCTCAAAAGATCATCAGTTGTGATGTTCGGTGCCGAAATCATCGGCGGCGCCGGGGTCCGTGCCGCCCTGCCGTCGACCTGCGTCGCCCCGCCGTCCACCTGCGTCGCCCCGCCATCGGCCCGGAACCACCTGCGGAGCGGTCCCGAGACTGCGCGTCCTGCCGCAGTTCGGGCCGCTCCGCGACGCGCCGGACGGCGCGCGGGTGGCTCGGGCGCGGACTCAGGTGAGGTCGAACTCGCCGTCCCGGGCGCCGAGCACGAAGGCCCGCCACTCGGCCGGGGTGAAGACCAGCACCGGCCCGTCCTCCTGGCGGCCGTCCCGCATCCCGATGTACCCGTCCACGAACGCGATCTGGACGTCCCCGACCCCCTGGCTGCTGCACAGCCACTCGGCCCCGGTGAAGTCCACCCTCGGCTTGCCGTTCGGCGCGAGCGCCGGCCCGACGCCGGCCTCGGCGGTGTTCGCCCCGGTGTCCGTCCCGCTGTTGACTGCCACTGACCGATCTCCTCCCGACGGAATTCCACGGCCAGCCTAGCCACACCCCCGGGGCCCGGTCAGCGGGTTGACGAGGACTCCCCCGAGGGCTGCCCCGAGCACTCCCCCTGCTCCCCGGCCGGGGACGTCCCCGGGTGGGCGGCAGGGCCGGTGGAGAAGCGCTCGGGGCGCGGTGGGGCGTGTCCCGACCGGCGGGGCCGCGGGCAGCTGCCAGAGTGCTGCCAGGGCGCGCTCGCGACCCGTCCGTGCCCCGCCCACGACGCACCCCGCGCCCCGCGCCCCGCCCACGAACTCGCCCCATCCCGCCCCACCTCGCCCCAGGGAGCAGCCGATGAGCCGCCGGGACGGCACCCGCGCCGACGTCATCCCCATCTCCGACGCCCCCTCGGCCCACCCGCCGGCGCCCCGCACCCCGCCCTCGGCCACCCCGCTGCCCCGGCCCACCCCGGCGCGGGCCGCCGTGCACGGCCGGGTCGGGATCGTCCTGGTCTCGCACAGCCGGGAACTGGCCACCGCCGTACGGTCCCTGGCGCTCACCCTGACCGGATCCGACTCCCCCGCGCCGGTCGCCGCGACCGGCGGCGACCCGGCCGACGGACCGGGCATCAGCGCGGTGCTGGTGGCCGCCGCCACCCGGCGGGTCGACCAGGGCCACGGCGTGGTGGTGCTCGCCGACCTGGGCAGCGCGGTCACCACCGTACGGGCGCTGCTGTCGGAGGCCGACGAGCACGGCCTGCCGTTCCCGGTCCGCTTCGCCAACGCGCCGTTCGTGGAGGGCGCGGTCGCCGCCGCGGCGACCGCCACCGCGGGCGGGGACCTGGCCGCCGTGCTGGACGCGGCCGAGGAGGCCTACCGGCAGCAGAAGGGCTGAGCCCGACCGCCCCGGGCCCGCGGGGCCACCGGGCTACGGGTGTTCCCGGCCGTCCAGGGTGAAGACCGCCGGGCCCTTGCACTCCAGCGCGTGGCGCAGCCGGTCGTGCTCGGAGTCGATCATCGGCGGCAGCTCGTCCAGCGCGAACCAGCCCACCTCCAGCGACTCGTCGTCGTTCACCCGGGCCTCGCCGCCGACCGCCCGGCAGCGGAAGGTCAGCACCAGGTACTGCGTCACGTCGCCGTTCGGGTAGCTGATCGGCGGCGTGACGGTGGCCGAGGCGAGCAGCTCGGGCACCAC
Source organism: Kitasatospora sp. NPDC089509 (assembly GCF_044749365.1). Taxonomy (NCBI): domain Bacteria; kingdom Bacillati; phylum Actinomycetota; class Actinomycetes; order Kitasatosporales; family Streptomycetaceae; genus Kitasatospora; species Kitasatospora sp. NPDC089509. Next base: position 44,970 of record NZ_JBIVHS010000036.1, read on the forward strand.
CACCACACCGGTCTCCTCCAGGCACTCGCGCACCACGCCGTCGGCGGGCTGCTCGCCCGGGTCGAGGATGCCGCCGACGGACGCCCACCGGCCGTCGTCGGCCCGGCGGGCGAGCAGCACCCGCTGCCGGTCGTCCACGACGACGGCGGCGACGGCGCTCAGCCAGAGCGGGTGGTTGCCCACGAAGGTGCGGAGTTCGGCGAGGAAGGGAGGAATGGCCATGCGGCGCAGCCTATCGAGCGGGTCGCCCGCCCTCCTCGTCCAGTGGGCGGGTGGCGGACGGGCGGAACGCGGCGAGCACCGTGCGGCCGAGGATGCGCAGGTCGAGCCGGAGCGAGCGGTGCTCGACGTACCAGAGGTCGAGTTCGGCCCGGGACGGCGGGGTGAGCGGGCGGTCGGCGTGCAGTTGGGCCCAACCGGTCAGTCCGGGCCGTACGGCGAGGCGGCCGCGCTCCCGGCCGGAGTAGCGGAGCACCTGCTCGGGCCGGTCCGGGTGGGGGCCGATCACGCCCATCTCGCCGCGGGCGACGTTCCACAGCCGGGGCAGCTCGTCCAGGCCGGTGCGGCGCAGCAGGGCGCCGAGCCGGCCGTGCGGATCGGTGCGGAAGCGCAGGATCCGGAACTCGCGCCCGTGCCGTCCGGTGCGGGTCTGCCGGAGCAGCACCGGTCCGGTGGTCCCGCAGCGGAGCAGGACGGCGATCAGCAGGGCCAGTGGGAGCGCGACGACGGCGGCCAGGGCGGTGACGGCGAGGTCGCCACCGCGTTTCATGAGGCGGACACGGCGATATCCGGTCTGCCGCTCATCACTCCCCCTTCAGGGCGTTCCGAGCCGCCAGAACGCATTCACAGTAGAGGGGGGACGAAGCCGCTGTCCGGGAATGGCGGAAGAAGAGCGCAGAGAATTGTCGGATGAGCTGGAATTCGGTCGTTCTGACCAATTTCGATCGATCTGTTGATCAATCGCACGGACCGCGCGGAAGTGCCCGGGAGCACCCGGAAGGCCTCCGCCCGACCGGCGGTCACCCCGGCCGTCAGAGCGTGGCACCCCGCCGACGGAGCACCCCGAAGGCGATCCGGCCGAGCAGCAGGACCCCCGTCGCCAGGCAGCCGGCCACCGCCATCGCCCAGGCCGGACCGTCACTGTCCGGAACGATCACGGCCACGACGATGCCCAGCGCGAGACAGGCCAAGCCCGTCACCGCCAGCGGAATCCGGTGGGTGACCAGGGCTCCGCCACTGCACGCGCGGTTCCAACGGGTCGCACCGTGCAGGTGGAAGGGATCACGGTCCGCATCTGCCATGAGCCCAAGGTACCCCGGGCCGGGCCCCGGGGCAGCCCGCAGGGAGTGAAGGCCCGGACACGCTCCGCAAGGCCTCTCCGGGGGTGCTCCCGGCCTGCGGACACGTGTGCATGCTCCACAATCAGTCCACGAAAAATCCTCGTCCCCCCGGTACAACCATCCGCCTGGTGCAGCGGTCTCAATGGCATCGAGTGATCCAGGAGCCGTTCCCGGGACGGGTGAGAACCCCCCACCGGGAACCGGAATACCCAGGGGGCGGAGCCGCCGCACCCTGGAGTCGGAGGCCGGGCTCCGTCCTCCGGCGGTACCGCCACGCCGCTCGGCGACCAAGGGGGAACCGTTGCCGCAGACCCAATCCACCCCGTCGACCTCCACCGCCCGCGCCAGGCCCGTGCCCGGCGTGCGGGCACTGCCCCCTCCCACCGGCTACGCGTCCGACCACCACGGCGCCGGCCGACCCCCCGTCGAGGCGAAGCGCCTCGACACCAAGCGCATCGACACCAAGCGACGCGAGACCAAGCGACTCGACACCAGGCTCCTCGACGTACGACACGTCGACGCCACGTACGCGGACGCCACGTACGCGGACGCGACGTATGCGGACGCCACGCACGTCGGAACGCCGTCCACCGGAAGCGGGCACGTCGACGCCGAACGGACCGAGCCGGAGCAGCAGGACGCACGGGGCGAATGGCTGCGGTTCGCCCCCGTCCAGCCGCTGTTCCGGGCCCGGGCCGCCCAGCGACTCGCCGTGCTCGCCTACCACGGGGTCACCGACCACCGCTCCTTCGGCGCCCAGCTGGACCGGCTGCGGCGGCTCGCCACCCCGGTCTCGCTGGAAGCCGTCCTCCAGGCCGTCACCGAGCGGCGGCCGCTGCCGCCGCGCAGCGTCCTGGTCACCTTCGACGACGCCGACCGGAGCGTCCTCACCCACGCCCTGCCCGCCCTCGACGCCCGCGGGATCCCCGCCACCGCCTTCGTCATCTCCGAACTCATCGGCACCGAGCGCCCCTTCTGGTGGCACGAGGCCGACTTCCTCGCCCGCCACGGCGGCCGCGCCCGCTCACTCGACTGCGGCCACCCCTCCCAGCTGCTCCCCCGGCTCAAGGCCATGCCCGACCCGGACCGGCGCCGCAGCCTGCACGAACTGCGGGCCAGCGCCGACCGCCGGCCGCCCCGCCAGGAACAGCTCACCCCCGCCGACCTGCTCGCCCTGCGGGCCGGCGGCGTCGCCATCGGCAACCACACCCAGGGGCACCCGTGCCTCGGCCGCTGCGACGACGCCACCGTCCGGGCGGAGATCGCCGGCGCCCACGAAGCCCTCACCCACTGGCTCGGCGAACCCCCGATCGCCTTCGCCTACCCCGACGGCGGCCACGACCCGCGTGCCGAAACCGTCCTGCAAGAGCTCGGCTACCGCCTCGGCTTCCTCTCCGACCACCGCCTGGGCCCCCGACTCCCCACCCACCCGCTCCAGATCAGCCGCCTCCAGGTCGACTCCAGCACCAGCATCCGCCGCTTCGACACCATCCTCTCCGGCCTCGAACCCGCCTACCGCCGCTGGCGGCGCCAGGCGGTGGCCTGACCGACGGGGTCACCGCTGCGCAGGAAGTCGGGCCGGTCGACTTCCTGCGCGGCGCGGTTCCGTGCGTCGCGCGGCAGGGCGTGCCGGCGGCAGGGTGCGCCGAGCGGCCTGCCGGTCAGGCACGCGCCGTGCCTGGTCGGTACCGCCGGGCGCGTGATCCAGCCACCTGCGGGCACCGGCCGGGCGGGCGCTCCTTCATCGACAAGTCGACTCGGGAAGGCACGGGGATGTCCTGCCTCGCGCGAGAAGTCGGCCGGGCCGACTTCCGGTACCGGGCTCGGCCAGGGGTCAGGCGGTGACCGGGGCCAGGGTGCGGCCCTGGGGGTAGAGCGCGGCGGTACCGGGGAGGGTCGCCGGGATGCCGGCGTGGAGGACGGTGAGGGTGCCGGTGCCGGGGCGGGAGGGGTCGGCGACCCGGCGGAGGGCCTGGGCGGCGACGGCGTCCGCGGAGCCGAGGAAGGTGAGCGCCGGAGAGGCGGTGGGGGCGACGGCGGCGCGGATGCGGTCGACCACCAGTTCGTAGTGGGTGCAGCCGAGCACCAGTGCGTCGATGCCCTGCGGCGTCCGGGCGGCCGCGTCGGCGATGGCCGCCGTGATGCCCTCGTCGTCGCCGTGCTCGACGGCGTCCGCGAGGCCCGGGCAGGCGACCTCGGTGATGTCGGCGGTGCCGCCGAAGTCACGGATCAGCCCGCGCTGGTAGGCACTGCCGGTGGTCGCCGGGGTGGCCCAGATGGCGACGCGGCCGCCGAGGGCGGCGGCCGGCTTGATCGCGGGGACGGTGCCGATGATCGGCAGGCCGGGTTCGAACTCGGCGCGCACCGCGGCGAGCGCGTGGACCGAGGCCGTGTTGCAGGCGATCACCAGGGCGTCCGGTGCGTGGGCCGCCGCGGCCCGGCAGCAGCCGAGGGCCAGCTCGGTGACCTCTTCCGGCGTGCGCGGTCCCCACGGCATCGAGGCCGGGTTGGAAGAGAGCACCAGATCGACGTCCGGGCGCAGCTTCCGAAGGGCGTCGGCGGCGGCCAGCAGGCCGATCCCGGAGTCCATCAGTGCGATCTTCACGAGGCAAGACTTTAGTCGATCCACCCGTCGCGACCCGTTCTGCGGCAGACTGCCGGGGTGACCGTCCTGCTGTGGATCGCCGCGTTCTCCCTGCTGGTCTGGCTCTGGCTGGCGTGCTGCCACGGCGGGTTCTGGCGCACCGACGTCCGGTTGCCACCGCGTCGCCCGCCGGTGCGGTGGCCGGAGGCGGCGATCGTGGTGCCGGCCCGGGACGAGGCGGCGGTGCTGCCGGTGAGCCTGCCGACCCTGCTGGCGCAGAGGTATCCGGGGCGGGCGCGGGTGATCCTGGTGGACGACCACAGTTCGGACGGCACCGGCGCACTGGCGGCGGAGCTGCGGACGATGGACGGACTGGAGCTGACCGTCACCTCCCCTCCCCCGCTGCCGGCCGACTGGACGGGCAAGCTGTGGGCGCTGCGGCACGGGGTGGAACTGGCCGGTCCGGACGTCGAGTACCTGCTGCTGACGGACGCGGACATCGCGCACGGCCCGGACTCGCTGGCCGAGTTGGTGGCCGCGGCCGAGTCCGCGGGGCTGGACCTGGTGTCGCAGATGGCCCGGCTGCGGGTGGAGACCGGCTGGGAGCGGCTGATCGTCCCGGCCTTCGTGTACTTCTTCGCCCAGCTGTACCCGTTCCGCCGGGCCAACCGCCCCGGTGCGCGGACGGCGGCCGCGGCGGGCGGCTGCTCACTGGTGCGGCGGGACGCGCTGGAGCGCGCGGGCGGGGTGGCGGCGGTCCGGGGGGCGGTGATCGACGACGTCTCGCTGGCCCGGGCGGTGAAGACCGCGGGCGGGCGCACCTGGCTCGGCCTGTCCGGGGTGGTGGACAGCATCCGGCCGTACCCGCGGCTGGAGCAGTTGTGGCGGATGGTGTCGCGCAGCGCGTACGCCCAGTTGCGGCACTCGCCGCTGCTGCTGCTCGGGACGGTGCTGGGGCTGGCCCTGGTGTACCTGGTGCCGCCGGTGGCGACGGTGGCCGGACTGGTGGCGGGCGCGCCGGCGGTCGCGGTGGCGGGCGGGGCGGCCTGGGCGCTGATGGCGGGCACCTACCTGCCGATGGTCCGCTACTACGGGCAGCCCGCCGCGGCCGTGCTGCTGCTGCCGTTCACGGCCGCGCTGTACCTGCTGATGACGGTGGACTCGGCGGTGCAGCACTGGCTCGGCCGGGGGGCGGCCTGGAAGGGGCGGACGTACTCGCGGGCGTAGCCCCGGGCGCCGACGGGCGTAGCCCCGGGCGATACCGACGGGCATGGCGCCCGGCTGCACCGACGGGCCCGGGACGGCTGGTCCACGGGCCCCGGGACGGCGCGAAAAAGCCCGGCGCTGCGGGCCGGGCTGATCCATACTGCTCGGATGGACCGTCAGCGGATATCCCGGCTCGCCCATGCCCACCATCCGATCGCGGCACCGCTGGCGGACGACTCGGTGGCCCGTCTGCTGGAGCGCGCGCTGGGCGGTCGGGAGTCCGGCCGGGCGCTGGACCTGGGCTGCGGCGAGGGCGCCTGGCTGCTGCGGGCGCTGACCGCGCGGCCGGGCTGGCGCGCGGTGGGCGTGGACGTGGACTCGGCGGCGCTGACCCGGGCCCGGGAGACGGCGACCGCGCTCGGCGTGGCGGGCCGGATCGGCCTGCACCACCGGGACGCCCGGGAGTTCACCGACCGGGAGCCCTTCGACCTGGTGCTCTGCGTGGGCGCCACCCATGCCTTCGACGGGTTGCTGCCCACCCTCGCGGCGGCCCGTGAACTCCTCGCCCCCGGCGGGCGGTTGCTGGTCGGCGAGGGGTTCTGGGAGCACCCGCCGTCGCGGGCCGCGCTGGACGGACTGGGCGCCGCCGCGGAGGACTTCGCGGACCTGGCGACCACCACCGACCGGGTGCTCGCGGCCGGCTGGACCCCGGTGTACGGGCACGTCAGCACGGCCCTGGAGTGGGACGACTACGAGTTCTCCTGGACGGGTTCGCTGGCCGCGTGGGCGCTGGACCACCCGGAGCACCCGGACGCGGCGGCCGCCCGGGAGGCCGCGGACCGCCACCGCTCCGGGTGGCTGGACGGCTACCGGGGGACGCTCGGCTTCGTCACCTACCTGCTGCGCCGCGACTGAACTCCCGTACCGGCGCAGCCGATTGCGGGCCGCGCCACGGGGAACCGCGGGGAGCAACGGGGAGCAACGGGGAATCAGTGTCGCTGCACCTGTCCGTGCCGCTGCACCTGTCCGTGCCGCTGCACCTGCTCCTGCTGCACCAGGTAGTCGAGGACCTCGGGCATCGCCTCGACGCCGCCGGCCTTGGTCGGCGAGGTGCGGTACTCGCCCTGGACGACCACCGTCGGGAGCTCGTTGATGCCGTAGCGGACGAACTGGGCGGCCGCGTCGTCCACCGACGTCCGCACCTCGGCGGAGTCGTAGGCCGTGCGGAAGCTCCGGGCGTCGACGCCGTGGCGCACCGCCCAGTCGGTGGCGGCGGCCTCGGTGGTGAGGTCGGCCCGGTCGGTGTGGATCGCGCGGAAGGCGCTGACCTGCAGGCGCTCGACCAGGCCGAGGCGTTCCAGCGTGTAGTACAGGCGGGCGTGGGCGCGCTGCGTGCCCTCGTCCGGGCTGCCCTGCCAGATCGCCGGGACCCGGCGCAGCGCGACGTCGGAGCGGTGCTTCTCGGCCCAGGCCTGCAGCGGCTGTTCCAGTGCCTGCGAGTGGCCGCAGTCGTACCAGAAGAACTCGACGGCCTCGGTGCGGGCGTTCTCGCGCACCGGCTGCGGGTGGTCGAGCCGGACGAACTGCGCGCCCTCGGACGGGGGTTGGTGGGTCGCCGCACCGGCCTGGACCGGGGACACCGCGATCCCGGCGGCGACGGCGAACAGGACGGTGGACCGCAGCAGCGACTTCGAGTTCACACCGGGCAGTGTGGTGCTGACGTCCCGTTACCGGCGAGTCGGTACGGGGCGTCGGGCCCGGATTCGCCCGAACGGCGTAACGGGGCCCGCGCGCCCGACGCTCCTGGAACGGCGGCCCAACCGGTCGGACCAATCGGTCGGACCAACCGGTCGGACCAATTGGGCGGCTCAGCTGGGCGGTCCGCGGCTCAGTGGGCGGGGGCACCCGTCCACACCTCGGTGACCAGGCGCTGCCAGTCGTCCACCACCGCGCCCAGTTCGAAGTGCTCCAGCGCGTGCGCCCGGGCGGCCGCGCCGAGGCCCGCGCGATTGCAGGCCAGCACCTTGGCCAGGGCCTCGGCCAGCGCGAGCGGGTCCCCGGGGGCGACCACCGCTCCGGTGGCACCGTCACGGACCACCTCGCGCACCCAGCCGACGTCGGTGGCCACCGCGGGCACCCCGGCGAGTGCCGCCTCGATCAGCGCACCGGGCACCCCCTCGCTGTCGCTGGTGAGCAGCAACGCGTCGGCGGCCCGGTAGAGCGGGACCGGGTCGGGCAGCGGGCCGAGGAAGTGGGCGCGGGCGGCGGCCGGGTGGCGGGCCAGCGCCTCCAGCAGCGGGCCGTCCCCGGCGACGGCCATCCGGACGTCGGGCAGCCGGTCGAGCACGTCGAGGGCGAGGTCGAGCCGCTTCTCCGGGGATATCGCACCGATCCAGGCGACCAGCAGGACGTCCGCCGGCAGGCCCAGGGCGTGCCGGGCGGCGCGCCGGTCGTCCCGGCCGTCGGCGGGCGGATAGCTCTCGGCGGCACGGGAGTTGGCGATCACCCGGACCTTGCCCTCGGGCAGTCCGAACTGCTCCTCCAGCACCTCGCGGGCCTGCTCGGTGAGGGTGGTGACGGCGGCGGCCCGGTGCATCAGCGCTCCGCCGCGGAGTCGGCGCAGCCGGGTCGCGGTCCAGTAGCGGGGGTGGCCGACCGAGACGTAGACGAAGGGGGTGGTGGTACCGGCCAGGGCGAGGGCGCAGGCGGCCAGGGTGTCGGAGCCGTGCGCGAGCACCACGTCGGCGGCGCGGGCGGCGGAGCGCAGGGCCCGCAGGGTGGTCGGGCGCAGTCGGCCGGGGCCGAGGACGGCGGCGGCGCGCAGCCGGGCCGTGTCGGGGCAGCCCTCACCGCAGGTGCCCGGGACGGCCGTCCCCGCGGTGCACAATCCCGGCAGCACCGGGCCCCCCGACGTCCCCGCCGCCGTCGGCTTCCCCGGGACGGCGGACGGTCCTGCGGACGGCCCCGCGGACGGCCCCGAAACGGCCGCACCCGGCCGGGCGGGTGGCACGGCCGGGTGCGGGGCGAGCGCGCACAGTGCGGAGGCTTGGCCCCGACGGCGCAGTTCCCGGTGGAGGTCACGGGCGAAGTTCTGGGCGCCGCCCCGGCGTTCGTCGCTGATCAGGTGCAGGACTCGCGGGCGGGCTCCGGCCGGATCGGCCGCAGTATGGTCGGGCATGGACCGACCTTGGCACAGCGTCCCGCCCGGTACAGCCCCTTCGCGCAACCTGGTGGTGGCCCGTGCGCCCGCGCCCGTACACCCGTTGTGCGCTGAAGGCCCGCCGTCGTGCGCCGGTTGCGACCGCCGTGCGCCCCGTCTCGCCCCTCGCCGCTCCGCCCGGCCGCCCTCCGCTCCTTCGTACGCCGCGTCGGCCACCGGCTCACACCATCGGGTCAACCACGAGCCGTCGGACGGCGAACGGCCGGTACGCGGAGGGCCCCGGCGCCGCCCGGGCGGGCCGGGCCCGGGGCGCGGGACGGTTACGCGGATCGGGTGAACGCGGTTGGACCTCGACCCCGGCAGGTCGGCAGGATGTCCGGCCGGGGCGCCCCTCGCGCTGCCCCATCTCCCCCTTCCCCGTTCGGATTTGGAGTCACCCGGTGTTCAAGGGATTCCGCAGCTTCCTGCTGCGCGGAAACGTGGTGGACCTCGCGGTCGGCATCGTGATCGGTGCGGCCTTCACCGCCGTCGTCACCGGGTTCGTCAGTGCCTTCCTCACCCCGCTGGTCGGGGTCGCCACCGGTGCGGTGGGCGACTTCACCCAGAAGACCTTCGAGGTGGGCGGCACCAAGTTCCCGTACGGCCTCTTCGTCAACGCGGTGATCGGGTTCGTGCTGGTCAGCGCCGTCATCTACTTCTGCGTGGTGGTGCCTGTCGGCAAGCTCCACGACCGCTTCGAGAAGAGCGGGCCCGCGCCGGTCGCCAAGGCGGACTGCCCGGAGTGCCTGAGCTCGATCCCGGCCGCCGCGACCCGCTGCTCGTTCTGCACCTCCGAGGTCGCCGCCCGGCCCGGGCTGCCGACGCAGTCCCAGGCGCTGCAGTCGCACTGACGACCCGACGGCGGTGTGCCCGGGGCGGGTTCGAGGCCGGCTGCGAGCCGGCCTCGGACGCCGGCTCCTGTCCGGTTCCGGGCCGGCTGCATGCCGGTTCCGGACCGGCTGCGCCCCGCTCGGACCTCGTCCGGATCACCCCTTCTGGGCCCTGACGGGAAATTTATTCCCCAAACATTCACGAGCCCCCGTCGCACCGTCGGCGGGGGCTCGAATGCGCCGGCGCACGCCCCGTGCGCAAAAGTTTCTCCACGAGGCCCTCGGGCGTCCACCGCCCGGTCACCGCAAGGTCTTCCGGCGGCCGCGTCCGGGCACTGTTCGATCACTGACGGGGCGCCAGACTTGTCCGGAACCGAGCGCCGTTATGTCCGTTCTTCCTACTTTCGAAACCTTTGTGCGGGCGAAGACTGTGTAAACACTCGAACTGCTCCCCCTCCCGCTCTCCTCAGCAGCCGCATTGTGGGCTTACCGTATGCCCCATGACCTCGCCCCGCTCCTACGACGGAGTCGGCTACCCCTCTCCGTCCTTCTCCTCCGGCACGCCGATCTACGACAGCCTCGTGGCTGAGCGCGGTGTCCCCCAGATCGCACCCATCAACGTGCCGGCCGCCCTCCCGCCGGCACTGTCCTCCGGTTACGGATCCGGCCTCGGCCAGTCCTACGAGAACCGGTACGGCAACGGGTACGAGAGCGCCGGCAGCAACCTCCCCGCGCTGCCGCCCGCCCGCCTCGCCCTGGGCCCCGGCCCGAGCAGCGGCCCCTCCGCCGGCCCGGCCACGGCGTACATCCCGGCGCAGCCCGCGCCCGCGTACGCCGCCGCGCCCCAGCCGCCCGTCCCCGGTTACGGCGCCCCCCAGCCGTACCAGCGGCAGCAGCCCCCGGCCCCGACCTTCGCGCAGACCGCCAGCGGTGGCTACCAGCCGACCGGCGGCCAGAGCTTCGGCGGCCAGAACACCTTCATCGGCCAGGGCGGCCAGCAGACCTTCGGCGCGCAGCCGACCGGTGGGCCGGCCGGTTTCGGCCAGGGCCAGCCCGGCAGCGCCCCGCAGGGCGGTCCGCAGAGCTTCGGCGGCCAGCAGTCCTTCGGCGGCCCGAACCCGGCCGGCCCCGGCTTCCCCGGCGGCCAGGGCGCCGACCAGGGCTTCGGCGGCGGCCAGCTGCGCCCGGCCATGGCGCCGGTCGCGCCGGTCCGCCCGATGCAGCCGCAGCGTCCGGGCCCGTACGGCGAGCCCGGCGGCTACCAGCAGGGCGGCTACCAGCCGCAGGGGCAGGGCTACTGAGCCACTGACCCGGGGCCGACCCCACCGGCCCGCACCCGCACCACCTGAACAGCACCCGGCGACCCCCGAGCGCCGGGCGAACGGAGAAACGGGTCATCCACGGACCGCCCGGAACGCCCCCCACGGCGTACCGGGCGGTCCGTGCGCGTACGGGGGGCACTGGGGTGTGCGGAGGGTCGGGCACCGGGTTGTGCGGCGGGTCGGGTGGCGGGAACGGACGGAGGACGCGGGCGGCGGGAAGCGGGCCGGGCCGGGGGCGTGCGACCGGCCGGAGCGCTGCTGGCAGGATGGGGGGATGCAGCTCACCGGACTCCACGTCCACCCCGTCAAGTCGATGTACCGCCTGAGCCCGGAAACCGCCGCGGTCCATCCCTGGGGTCTGGCCGGAGACCGCCGCTGGATGCTCGCCGACCCCACCGGGCGCTTCGTCAGCCAGCGCGAGAACACCGCCCTCGGACAGATCCGGGTCGGCCTGCTGCCCGACGGCGCGCTGGCGCTGACCGCGCCCGACGGCTCCCGGATCGAGGTCACCGCCCCCGCCGCCGACGCCGGCGACCCGGTCGCCGAGGTCGAGGTCTGGGGCACCCGCTTCCGCGCCGCCGAAGCCGCCAAGGAGGCGCACCTCTGGATCGCCGAACACCTCGGCGACTACCGCCTGGTGCACCTGGACGACCCGCGCGCCCGGCCGGTCGACCCCGAGTACGGCGCGCCCGGCGACACCGTCTCGATGGCCGACGGCTTCCCGCTGCTGCTCACCACCACCGGCTCGCTGGACCGGCTGAACGAGCTGATCGCCGCGGAGCAGGACGGGGACCCCGCCGGTCACCAGCCGCTGCCGATGGAACGTTTCCGCCCCAACGTGGTGGTCGGCGGCTCCGCGCCCTGGGCCGAGGACGGTTGGCGCCGGATCCGGATCGGCGCGCTCACCTTCAAGGTGGTCAAGCCCTGCGGCCGTTGCGTGATCACCACCACCGACCAGGAGACCGGCGAGCGGCGCGGCCCCGAACCGCTGCGCACCCTGGCCCGGCACCACAGGCTGCTGCGCAAGGCGGCGTTCGGCCAGAACCTGATCCCCGAGCGGCCCGCCGGTGTCGAGGGCGACGTGCTGGGCACGCTGCGGCTCGGCGACGACGTCGAGGTGCTGGAGGACGGGGCGCACTGGACCGCCGACGGGCGCTGAGCCGCCGTCGCGCCCTGGTCGGAGTTCCGCGCGCGGTCCGTCCGGGACGGAACTCCGGCTGTGCGCGCTCGTTGAAACAAGTGGTCGGAACCTGTGGCCGCGGTGGGCTCCCCCCGTGTCCGCCCGGCGGCGGACGGCCGGGCCGTCCCCCCGGACCGGTCCGGACGGGCGGACGGACCACCCGTCCGGGCGCGCTACGGTGGGCGGACGGCCCGCGCACCCCCGCGCCCACGGCCCGTTGATCGCCGGCACGACGAAGGTGGGGACGACAGATCGTCATGGCTGAGCACAGGGTTCGGGTCACCCAGGACAGCGCATCCCGCTGGCGCCGCCGCGCGGGCGAGTACGACACGCTCGCGGAGGCGCTGGCCGCCGCCGAGCCGGGCGACACCGTGACCGTCCGGCCGGGCACCTTCCGGGAGAACCTGCTGCTGGACAAGCCGGTGACGATCGTCCCGGCCCAGGGCCCGGGCACCGTCCGGATCGAGCCGGCCTCCGGGGTAGCGATCACCGTCACCGCCGCCGCGACCGTACGGGACCTGGTGGTCGAGGGCGGGGACAGCTCCACCCCCGCAGTCCTGGTCACCGGGCCGCAGGCGACGCCCTCCTTCAGCGGCTGCCGGATCGAGACCCGCTCCGCCACCGGGGTCGAGATCGTCGGCGGCGCCCGGCCCACCCTGCGCGGCTGCGTGGTCGCCAACCCGGGCGGACTCGGACTGCGGCTGCGCGGCGAGGGAACCGCCGCCGCCTTCGAGGACTGCGAGGTCGCCGCGGCCGGCCAGGCCGGGCTCGCCGTCCTCGGCGGGGCGACCGCCGCCCTGGACCGGTGCCGGGTGCACCACGCCTCCGGCGCCGGGGTGCTGCTCTCCGACCCGGGCAGCGCCGCCGAGCTCACCGGCTGCGAGATCTACGAGATCCGCGGCAGCGGCGTGCAGGCCGAGGCGCAGGCCGGCGGACGGCTGGTCGACTGCGACATCCACCGGGTGACCGGCAACGGCCTGACCCTGGACGGCGAGGCCGAACTGGTGCTCACCGGCTGCCGGGTGCACGACCTCCCGGAGAACGGCGCCGACCTGCGCGGACGCGCCAAGCTCAGCCTTGTCAACAGCACCGTGCGGGACTTCGGCCGCGGGGCGCTGTCGGTCTGGGACCAGGGCACCGAAGCGGCCGCCGAGTCCTGCCAGATCCACGGCTCCTCCGGCGAGTACCCGGCGCTGTGGGTCAGCGACGGCGCCCGACTCACCCTCACCGACTGCTCCCTGCACGACCTGCCGGACGCCCTGTTCGTGCTCGACCGGGACTCCGCCGCCGTCGCCCAGGGCTGCTCGTTCAGCCGGATCCGCAGCTCGGCGGTCTCGGTCAGCGGCGGGGCCACCGTCTCGCTGGCCTCCTGCCGGGTGCAGGAGGCCGGGACCGGGCTCTGGTTCCGCGACCACGGCAGCGGCGGGCTGCTCACCGACTGCGAGATCTCCGACGTCGCCACCGGGGTGATCGTCACCAAGGGCGCCGACCCGGTGCTGCGCGAGTGCACCGTACGGGCCAGCACGGACGCCGGGGTGTACGTCTCGGCGCAGGGCCGGGGCACCTTCGAGGACTGCCGGGTCTCGCACGGCAAGGGCTTCGGCTTCCACATCATCGACGGCTGCCGCACCCAGCTCACCCGGTGCCGGGCGGAACAGAACGAGCGGGCCGGGTTCGAGTTCTCCGAACCGGGGCCGATCGCGGAGGGCTGCACCTCGGACGACGTGGCCCGGACCGGTGCGGCCGGCCCGACCGGCTCCGGACTGCCCGAGCTGCCGACCCCGAGGTCTCCCCAACTATCGCCCACGGCTCCGGCGTTGACCGCCGCCTCGCTGACCTCGGCGGTCGCCGGATCGACTCCGGCCGGCGTGGCCCCCTCGGCCGCGTCGACGGCGACGTCCGCGATCGGGCCGATCCCGGACTGCCGGCCGGCCGACGAGGCGCTCGCCGAACTGGACTCACTGGTCGGACTGGCCACCGTGAAGCAGGAGGTGCGCACCCTGATCGACCTGATCTCGGTCGGCCGCCGCCGCCGCCAGGCCGGACTCAAGGCGCCCTCGCTGCGCCGGCACCTGGTCTTCACCGGCGCCCCCGGCACCGGCAAGACCACCGTCGCCCGGCTGTACGGCGAGATCCTCGCCTCGCTCGGGGTGCTCCAGCGCGGACACCTGGTCGAGGTGGCCCGGGTCGACCTGGTCGGCGAGCACATCGGCTCCACCGCGATCCGCACCGCCGCCGCCTTCGACCGGGCCCGCGGCGGGGTGCTGTTCATCGACGAGGCGTACGCGCTCGCACCGGAGGACGGCGCACGGGACTTCGGACGCGAGGCCATCGACACCCTGGTCAAGCTGATGGAGGACCACCGGGACGAGGTGGTCGTCATCGTGGCGGGCTACACCGCCGAGATGGAACGCTTCCTGTCCGCCAACCCCGGTGTCTCGTCGCGCTTCTCACGGACCATCACCTTCCCCGACTACACGGCGGACGAGCTGCTGGAGATCGCCCGGGCGCAGTGCGCGGAGCACGAGTACGCACTCGGCGAGGCGACCGGGGCCGCACTGCTGGAGCACTTCGCCCGACTGGAGCGCGGCCCCAACTTCGGTAACGGGCGCACCGCCCGGCAGGTCTTCGAGACCATGGTCGAACGGCACGCGGTGCGGGTGGCGGCGCTGGCCGACCCGTCCACGGAGGAGCTGCAGCTGCTGATCCCGGCGGACCTGCCGACCGCGCCGCTGCCGTAACGTCGGGTCCCAGGGCGCGGGAACTCTCTTACCGCGACGGGGCGTTGGGGCGGACATGGGCATGCTTCTGACGGGTGCCGCGGGCGGACTGCTGCTGCCGGCGGGGTTGGTGGTGCTGTTCTTCCTCGGCGCGGTGGCACGACGCCTGCGCACCCGACACGCCGCACCCGGTGAGCGCGGCGCGGGCGCGACCGCGACGGAGGAGCTGCACGCGCTGCTGTACCCGAGCAAGCGGGTGCAGCTCGAACAGCGGCGGGTCGAGCTGGTGCTGCGGGACGACGAGCACGACGGTGCGCCGAAGCGGACGGGGATCGACCTCGCGAACGGGCGGGCGGTGATCCGGCGGCGGGGTGCGGGCGGGTAGCGGGAAGCCCGGAGCGGGTGGCTGGCGACAAGTGACAGAGTTCAGATAACAGATGTTGAAATCTGTTATCTGAACTCTGTTTGTTGTTCGCTGTTCGCTGTCAGCCCGTCCAGGCGCCGCCGGCCAGGAAGGACTCCATCACGGCCCGGTACGGCGCGATGTCGATCCGCTCACCGGCCAGCCAGTCGTCCGAGTAGTACTTGTCCAGGTAGCGGTCCCCCGGGTCGCAGATCAGGGTGACCACGCTGCCGGTCCGGCCGGCCGCCCGCATCTCGGACACGATCCGCAGCGCGCTCCACAACCCCGTCCCGGTGGAGGCCCCGGCCTTCTTCCCGAGTACCCGTTCCAGCACCCGCACCGCGGCGATCGAGGCGGCGTCCGGCACCTTCATCATCCGGTCGATGGCGCCCGGCACGAAGCTCGGCTCCATCCGCGGCCGCCCGATGCCCTCGATCCGGGAGCCGCTCGCGCACACGGCGTCCGGGTCGTGGTCGACCCAGCCGTCGAAGAAACAGGAGTTCTCCGGGTCCGCGACGCAGATCCGGGTGTCGTACTGCATGTAGTGCACGAAGCGGGCGATGGTCGCCGAGGTGCCGCCCGTCCCGGCGGTGGCGACGATCCAGGCCGGCTCGGGGTGCGGCTCCAGGCGCAGCTGGGCGAAGATCGACTCGGCGATGTTGTTGTTGCCGCGCCAGTCGGTGGCCCGCTCGGCGTAGGTGAACTGGTCCATGTAGTGCCCGCCGGTCTCCTCGGCGAGCCGCGCGGAGGCCTCGTACACCTCGTCCGAGCGGTCGACCAGGTGGCACTCCCCGCCGTGGAACTCGATCAGGTCGATCTTGGCCTGGCTGGTGCTCTTCGCCATGACGGCGATGAACGGCACCCCGATCAGCTGGGCGAAGTACGCCTCCGAGACGGCGGTCGAGCCGCTGGAGGCCTCGATGACCGGCTTGCCGGGGCGGATCCAGCCGTTGCAGAGCCCGTAGAGGAAGAGCGAGCGGGCCAGCCGGTGCTTGAGCGAGCCGGTCGGGTGGGTGGACTCGTCCTTGAGGTAGAGGTCGATCCCCCACTCGGCCGGCAGCGGGAAGCGCAGCAGGTGGGTGTCGGCGGAGCGGTTGGCGTCGGCCTGGACCTTGCGCACCGCCTCCTTGAGCCAGGCGCGGTACTGCTGGTCGGAGCGGTCGACGTCGCCGGTCGGCCGAACGTCGCCGGTCGGCTGGACCGCGCCGGTCGGCTCGGTGCCGAGGCTTCCACCGGACTGGGTGCTCATGGTCACTACTCCCTCGTTGCGGCCCCCCGCTGCTCACTACGAGTGTACGAGTGTCACGATAAGTGACCGTTTCCCGAGGCCCAGGTTCCGCTTATCGCCGCTCCTGCCCCTCGGATCCCGCTCCGGCCGGCCCGCCCGGCCCCAGCGCTACACCGGCACCGACTGCGGGTCCGCCAGGTACGGCCCCCAGCCGAGCTCGGCCGCGCCCGCGAGCGCGCCGTGCGCCAGCTCCGCGCCGACGATCGGCACCCGTCCGCTGCGCCCCCACAGGCTGCGGTCGGCGACCACCGCGCGCAGCCGGTCCGGAGCCGCCTCCAGGAGGTCGAGGTGGAGTCCGCTGAGCACCACCCGGTCCGGGTTGAGGATGTTGACGACCCCGGCCAGTCCGAGTCCGAGCCGGTCGATCACGTGCTCCACCGCGGCCCGCGCCCGCTCGTCGGTCGCGGCCGCCCAGCACAGCTCGCGGGCCTGGTCGAGCAGTGGGCGCCCCGGCTCCGGGGTGAGGCCCGCGGCGGCGAACAGCGCGTCCGGGTCGGTCTCGGAGTTCAGGCAGCCGCGGTTGCCGCACACGCAGGGGCGGCCCTGCGGGTCGACGGTGAGGTGGCCGACCTCCAGGGCGAGCCCCGCGCTGCCGGTGTGCAGGTGGCCGTCGATCACCAGCGCGCCGCCGACGCCGCGGTGGCCCGAGGTGACGAACAGCAGGTGCCGGGCGCCGCGACCGGCGCCGTGCCGGTACTCGGCGAGCGCGGCGAGGTTGGCGTCGTTGGCGATAGCGGTGGGCAGCGGGTGCACCGCCTTCGGGCCGTGATCGGCCCGGCCGACCTCGACGTCGTACAGGTCGGCGACCGGGGTGCCGCTGGGCCAGGCGAAGTGCAGGGCGGCGAGCGCGGTGCCGTCCGGTTCGGTGACCGGGTTGGGCAGCGCGAGCGCCGCGGCCAGGCAGCGGCGACCGGTCGCGCGGGCCAGTTCGGCACCCGCCTGGGCGACGGCGCGCAGCATCCGGACCGGGTCGGTGGCGGCGGGCAGCGGCAGGTGGACGGGCGGGTCGAGGAGTCCGCCGAGGCCGGCCAGGGTCACGCTCAGCCCGTCGGCGTGGATCTGGCCGGCGACCACGACCGGGCCCTGGGGGTCGATCGCCAGCCGGTGCGAGGGCCGGCCGCGACCGCCGCCGGCCGGGCGGGAGTCGACGGTGATCAGACCGAGCGCCTCCAGTTCGGCCGTGACCGCGCCGGCGGTGGCCCGGGTGACGTCCAGCGCGCGGGTGAGGGCGGACCGGGTCGGGGTCTGCCCGGTGTGGATGAGCGAGAGCGCAGGTCCGAGCAGCGTCCGACCGCGGTCGGGGGCCGCGCGGCGATGGGCGTCGCGCTGCGCGTCGGCATCGGTCCCGGAGCGGGGCCGCGGGCTTGAAGGTGAGAGCTGCACGCCCCTATTGTGACTTTGTGCCGCTTCGAAACAAAATCCGTTCCCACCGCCACGCCGACCACTCCCCCACACAGTCTCTCAGCACACCCCCGGTCGCCGACAGGCCCTGGGGGCCCGCGCGGCTCGCCCTCACCGCCTTCTTCGCCGTCGACGGCTTCCTCTTCGCCGCCTGGGTCGTCCGAATTCCGGACGTCCGCAGCCAGGTCAGCGCCTCGCACAGCGCCCTCGGACTGGCCCTGCTCTGCCTCTCCATCGGCGCCGTACTCACCATGCCGGTCGTCGGCAGACTCTGCCTCCGGTACGGCTCGCGGCCGGTCACCGTCGGCTCGCTCGCCGTGCTCGGCCTCGCCGTACCACTGCCCGCGCACGCCCACTCGGTGCTCTCGCTCGGCGCCGTACTGCTGCTGTTCGGCGCTGGGTACGGCGGCGCCAACGTCGCCATGAACAGCGCCGCCGTCGACCTGGTGGCACAGCTGCGACGGCCGGTCATGCCCAGCTTCCACGCCGGGTACAGCCTGGGCGGACTGCTCGGCGCGGGCTTCGGCGGACTGCTCGCCGACCGACTCACCACCGCGTGGGCGCTCGCGCTCGGCGGGCTGCTCGGGCTGGCCGTCACCGTCGGCGCGGGCGTCGTCCTGCTGCGCAGCCCGGCGGCGCCGATGGTCGTGCCGGAGCGCTCGGACGGAGGCTCGGCCCCGGATTCCGCGCCGGGGACGGGTTCCGCATCGGGGACAGGCTCCGCGCCGGAGACTCGCTCCGCATCGGGCGCGGCGGACCGCCCGGGCGGGGGGCACGTCCGGCTGCTGGTGCTGCTGCTCGGGCTCACCGCGCTGTGCACGGCGTACGGGGAGGGCGCGATCGCCGACTGGACCACCCTCCACCTCACCGACGACGTCCACGCGAGCGCGGGAACGGCCGCCGCCGGGTACGCCGCTTACGCCTTCGCCATGACGAGCGGTCGGATCGGCGGGACCTGGCTGTCCATCCGGCTGGGCCAGAACCGGCTGATGCTGTTCGGCGGGCTGACCGCAGCAGCCGGGATGCTGCTCGCCGCCCTGGCACCCTCGGTGCCGCTGGCGGTCGCCGGGTTCGTCCTGGTCGGCCTCGGGCTGGCGAACCTGTTCCCGCTCGCGATCGCGCGGGCCGGTGCGGCGGGCGGGCCGCAGGGCGTCGCGCTCGCCTCGACGCTCGGGTACGGCGGGATGCTGATCGGGCCGGTGGTGATCGGGTTCCTCGCCGACGCGGCCGGACTGCCGCTGGCCCTGACCACGGTCGCGATCGCGGCCACGGCGGCGGCCCTGCTCCCGCCGACGGTGGGACGGCGCTGACAGGTAGCGGTAGCGGATGGCAGCGAACAGGTGACGAATGACAGATGACGGATAACAGATTTCAGTCTCTGTTATCCGTCATCTGTTTGTTGTTCGCTGTTTGTTGTTCGCTGTTCGCTGCTCGCCGCCACCCCCGCAGCACCCGGCACTGCCGGATCCGCCCGGCAAGTGGCAGGATGCGGCCCCATGACCACCACCGGACGCATCCAGGTACTGCGGGCGAACGAGCGCCCGGCCACCGCATGGCTCAACGGGGGCGGGGTGACCAGGGAGGTCGCCGGGTTCCCCGTCGGGGCCGGGCTGGGCGAGTTCGACTGGCGGGTGAGCCTCGCCGACGTCGCCTCGGCCGGCCCCTTCTCGCCGTTCCCCGGCATCGACCGGGTGATCACCCTGGTCGAGGGCGCGGGAATGGCTCTCACCGTGGACGGCGCGGTGCAGTCGATCGACACCCCGTTCCGGCCCTTCGCCTTCCCCGGTGACGCCACGACCGACTGCCGACTGCTCGACGGTCCGGTGGTGGACTTCAACGTGATGACCCGCCGGGGCCGGGTCGAGGCCACCGTCGACCTGCGCACCGGGCCCGGCAGCGTCCAGGTCCCGTCGGCGGCGACCGTCCTGCTGGTGTGCCTGGCCGGTTCGGCTGCCGTCGACGACCTCGAACTGTCCCGCTACGACGCCGCGTTGCTCGACGCCCCCGGCGCCCATCAGCTGCGACCCGACGGGGTCGCCGCCGCGATCACCTTCCGTACGGTCACCACCCGCTGACCGCCGGACTGCCTGAACGTCCGGCTGCCCAACTGCCCTACTGCCCAACTGCCCGAACGACGCGCTGCCCGTGCCCCGGAGCGACCGGGGGCACGGGCAGCCGCGGCAAGGGCTCAGCCGCAGAACACCGGTGTGGCGTGCGCCGGGTCCAGGGCGTTGGTCACCAGGTGCAGCGCCGTCGGCGAGAACGCGATCGCGACGTGCTCGGCGAGCGTGACCGGGCAGTGGTCCTGGAGCACCTCGTTGTCCACGTCCGGCCCGTTCAGGAACTGGGTCCGCCAGGGGGTGACGACCTCGTCGTACACGGTGGAGATCACCGTGTAGTGCACCCCCGGCACGGTGTCCGGCCGGGAGGCCATGGTGGCGTTGAAGTCGGAGCCCACCGCCTGGTCGCGGCAGGCCTGGCAGACGGTGTAGATCAGGTCGGCCACGCCGGGGAAGTACGGCGCCAGCTTGGTGATCCCGTCGAGGGTGGTGCCGTGGTTGGACGGCGCCAGGCCGACCATCCGGTCCACCTTCGAGGCCCCGCCGAGGAACTTGAGGTAGTAGTTCGGCAGCATGCCGCCCTGCGAGTGACCGACGATGTCGACCTTGGCCGCACCGGTCGCACCGCGCACCAGGTCGACGAAGTGGGCGAGTTGGGCCGCCGAGGCGGGCACCGCTCCGAGGCCGCCGATCGGCAGCAGCAGACCGCTGCCGGTGGAGGTGATGCCGGGGATGGTGCCGTAGTCGAGGGCGAAGACGCAGTACCCGAGGCCCTTCAGCAGCGGGGAGAGCGCCAGCCAGTTCTCGTAGCGGTTGGCGAAGGTGCCGTGCACCAGCACCACCGGGTCGGGGTGCGCGGCGGACGGCCGGCAGCTCCAGTCGTTGGCGCCGGGCGGCGAGGCCACCGAGTCGCCGTCGGGCGGGAGTTCGGCCGCGGCGGTGACGGCCTGGTTCGCGGTGACGGCCGGGTTCGCGGCGGCGACCGGCGCCGCCGTGGCGGGAGCCGCCGCACCGACCAGCAGCGCGCCCGCCAGGACGGCCGCGCCGAGGGCCCCGCCGAGCCGACGGCGCACGGGAGTTGCGGGGAAGCGGAGAAGTGGGGTTCTCAACTGTTGCCTCCACAGCAGAAGTTTGTTACCAACAGGTAACCCGAGTGGCTCAATGATGCGGTCGCCCCTCCGGCCCGGCCCTTGGGCGTTCCCCAGACCTGGACGGTGTTCTCTGTGACCGGTCACAACGCGCCCCACTGCACCCCCACGAGCCGCCCGGCCGAAGCCTTCGCCGCGCAGCCCCCCGGATCCCCCACGGAGGCCGCCGACCGCCCCTCCCCCTGGCGCGCCCCGGTGATCGGCGGACTCCCCGCCGACCAGCGACTCCTCGGCGGCGCGCGCGAGTTGGCCGCGAGCGTGGTCGCCGCCCTGCTGGACCGCGTGCCGGTCTACCGCCGGCTCCCCCGGGAGCAGCTCGGCGGTGAACTCACCCGGGACACCGAGCGCCGGATCCGCACCCTGGCCCACGCCGTCCGCACCGGAGTGCCCGCCCCCGCCGAGGAGTTCACCGCCGTACGGGAGGCCGCCGCCCGCCGGGCCGAGGAGGGCCTGCCGCTGGACGCCGTCCTGCTCGCCCACCACCTCGGCATGGAGGTCTGCTGGGAGTTCCTCACCCGGGACGCCCACGCCGGTGACGCCGCCGAC
Source organism: Kitasatospora sp. NPDC089509 (assembly GCF_044749365.1). Classification (NCBI taxonomy): domain Bacteria; kingdom Bacillati; phylum Actinomycetota; class Actinomycetes; order Kitasatosporales; family Streptomycetaceae; genus Kitasatospora; species Kitasatospora sp. NPDC089509. The sequence continues at coordinate 66,197 of NZ_JBIVHS010000036.1, forward strand.
CTGCTGCTGCTCAACCGCCTGCTGCTCGACCAGCTCCGCCGGGCCTCCACCGCCGCCGGCACCGGCTACCTGGACGGTCAGCGCTCGGCCGTCGACCGGCGGTCCTCCGCCCGGCAGTCCCTGCTCACCGCGCTGCTCGCGGGCACCCCCGCCGAGGAGGCCGCCGCCCGGGCCGGAACCGGGCTGCCGGCCGGCTACGCGGTGCTCTGCCTGTCCTTCGCCGACCACCCGGACGAGCACTTCCCCGGCATCGACCCGGGCATCGCCGCCCGCCGCAAGGTCCGCCGCTTCGGCGCCGAACTCGACCACCGCACCCGGCAGTCGGCGCTCAGCACGCTCACCCCGACCGGCGGCCTGGTCCTCGTCCCGCTGCCGACCGCACCGGACCACTCCACCGCACCGGACCACTCCACCGCACCGGACCGCCCCGCCGCCTCGGATCGCACCGCCATCTCGGAGCACATCACCGCCCCGGGCCGCACCACCGCACCGGACGACTTCGCCGCCTCGGGCCACTCCACCGTCCAAGCGTTCGACGGAACCGCCGAGGAGGCCTGGCCACAGCTCACCGCCGCCCTCGCCGCCGCGGCCCGCGCCGCCGGGGTGCCCGTGCTGGCCGGAGCGGCCGCCGCGGTCCCCGCCGAGGTGCCCGGCGCCGCCGCCCTCGCGTACGAAGTCCTGGACGTCGCCCGGGCGTTCGGCCGCCCGCCCGGACTGCACCGACTCGACGACGTGCTGCTGGAGTACCAGCTCACCCGGCCCAGCCGAGCCCGCTCCCGGCTCGCCGCGCTGATCGAACCGCTGGCCGACGCCGGGGAGTTGCTCACCACGCTGCGCACCCACCTGGCCGGCGGCCTCAACCGCCGGCACACCGCGAACGCCCTGCACCTGCACCCGAACACCGTCGACTACCGGCTGCGCCGGATCGCCGTCCTGACCGGCCTGGATCCGGCCCGCCCCGCGGACGTCCTGCGGATCACCGCCGCGATCGCCGCCCGGACCGCCGAGCAGTCGACCCCGGCAGGCGGCTGGTGAGGACGCGACGCCCGCACCACCGGTAACAGCGGCACGGGCACGTCAACCGCCGCTCCGGGCTCAGCGGTTCAGCCTCGTACAGGCTCAGCAGTTCAGCCTCGTACGGGCTCACGGCCGGCCGGGCGGTCTCAGTCCCGCTCCCCCGGCAACCGCAGGTCCCATCCCACCAGGGCGCGCAACTGCTCCGCCGTCACGCCGTCCGGCACCGGCTGGGGCGGCTCGTGGCGCAGCGGCGGCTGCCAGCCCTCCTGTTCGGTCCAGCGGCGGACCACCTTGGCCGGGGCCCCGGCGACCACGCTGTGGTCGGGCACCTCGCCACGCACCACCGCGCCCGCCGCGACCACCACGTTGCGCCCGATCCGGGCGCCCGGCATGATCACGGCGCCGGTGCCGATCCAGCTGCCCGCGCCGATCTCCACCGGCTCGTTGCGCGGCCACTGCTTGCCGATCGGCAGCTCGGTGTCCCGGTACTCGTGGGCCTGGTCGCTGACGTACACGCCGGGCCCGGTCCAGACGTCGTCGCCGATCACGATCGACTGGTGGCCGACGATGTGGCTGTCCCGGCCGATGACGCAGCCGCCGCCGATCCGCACGATCGGCTCCGGCCCGAGGTCGAGCCCGGGCAGGAAGCCCGCGCTGATGGTGACCCGCTCGCCGATGATCGAGAACGGCCCGATGGTGATCCACTGCTCGTTGAAGACCGCCCCGGGCGGGAACGCCAGTGTGGTGCCGTCACCCAGTTCGCCGAACCGGTACGGGCCGGGGTTCCGGTTGGTCACCGCGCCGTTCCGCTGCATCCAGCGCCAGCCCCGGTGGACGAGGCGTCCGGCGGCCCGGCGGCCACCGTCCCGAACGGCGGAGAGAAGGGAACGGGTTATCGGCATGCGCTCACGTTACCGGCCCGTAGCGTCGGTCCGTCCGCCGGGAGTCCGACATCACACGCGCCTCGCGACCCCCTTCCGCACCGCCGCCACCCCGGCCTCCGGCCCCCACGACCGTCCGGTATCCGGCACCGAGAGATCCGCACCGCGAGACACAGCCGTCCGAAAACCGCCACCGATGTCAGTGCCCGCTGGCAGACTCCGACCCATGGAGATCATCGAGCACCTCGACGCGCTGCGCCGCGAGGGCGCCCTGCTGGCCGAGGCCGCCGCCCGCACCGACCTCACCGCCCCCGTCCCGACCTGCCCGGACTGGCAGCTGCGCGACCTGCTGCTCCACACCGGCAAGGTCCACCGCTGGGCCGCCGCCTACCCCCGGCAGGGCCTGCGGACGGTGCTGGACGACGCGGGCGAGCAGGCCGTCTTCGGCCCGGAGCCCTCGGACGCCGCGCTGCTCGACTGGTTCCGCGAGGGCCATGCCGCACTGGTGACGACGCTCTCCGAGGCCCCGGCCGACCTCGACTGCTGGACCTTCCTGCCCGCGCCCAGCCCGCTGGCCTTCTGGGCCCGGCGCCAGGCGCACGAGACCGCCGTCCACCGCTTCGACGCCGACGCGGCCGCCGGTGTGGCCGGCCCGGCGGTGGACGCCGCGTTCGCCTTGGACGGCATCGACGAACTGCTGCGCGGTTTCATGCTCCGCGGCCGGCCGACGGTGCACAGCGGCAGCCCGCGCACCATCCGGATCCGGACCACCGACGGCCCCGGCTCCTGGCACCTGACTCTCTCCCCCGAGCCGCTCGCCGTCACCACGGAGGAGCGCCCGGAACCCGCCGACCTGACCGTCACCGGCCCTGCCCACGAGCTCTACCTGCTGCTCTGGAACCGGCTGACGACCGAACAGGCCGAACAGGCTGGACAGGCCGCACGGCCCGCACAGCTCGGTCAGGCCGAGCAGCTCGAACTCAGCGGCGACCGCACCCTGCTCGACCTGTGGCGGGACGGCGCGGCAGTGCGCTGACCCCGCCCCGCCGTAGCCGTACGGGTCGACTCAGCGCACCCAGGCGGCCGGCCGCTTCTCCAGGAACGACCGCATCCCCTCCTGCGCCTCCGCCGACCCGAACAGCCGCGCCGACAGCTGCACCAACTCGTCCGCGTCCCGCTGGAAGGACCGCACCACCTCGGCGTTGGCCAGCCGCTTCGACTCCGCCAAGCCCTGCGGCGAGCCCTGGCGCAGCGCGTCCAGCAGGCCCTTGAGCACCACTCCGGTGTCCTCGGTGGATTCGGCCGCCCGGGTGATCAGACCGATCCGGGCGGCCTCGACGGCATCGAAGACCTCGCCGGTGAGGTAGTAGCGGGCGGCGGCGCGCGGCTCCAGCTTGGGGCGCAGCGGCAGCGAGATGACGGCGGGCGCGAGGCCGAGCCGGACCTCGGTGAAGGCGAAGGTCGCGGCCGGTCCGGCGACCGCGAGGTCGGCCGCTCCGATCAGGCCGAGGCCGCCGGCCCGGGCGTGCCCGTCGAGTACGGCGATCACCGGCTTGCTGCAGTCCACGATCGCCTTCTGCAGCTCGACCAGGCCGCGCGGGCCGACCGTCGGGTCCGCGCCGGTCGCCTCGGAGAGGTCCGCTCCCGCGCAGAACACCTTGCCGGTGTGGGTGAGCACGACCGCGCGGACGTCCCGGTTCGCTGCGGCCACCGCGAGTCCGGCGTGCAGCTCGGACATCAGCCGGGAGGACAGCGCGTTGCGGTTGTGCGGCGAGTCGAGGGTGAGCGTGGTGACGGCGTCGGCGGTGCTGACGCGGACGAGGGGCTCTGCGCTGGTCATCGGTGCGGGCCTGCCTTCCGGCTGAGGGTGGGTCGGACTGCGGGCGCGGTCCGGGGTGCCCGGACCGCGCCCGCACGACTCTGGCACGCCCACCCGCCCCTCGGCCAGAGCCGCTCGCCGACCGGTGGCGGGGGCCGTCCGGCCGCCGGCGGCGCGGGCCTTGCCGCGGCCGGACCGAAAACCGCTGGTGGCGGCCGTCGGCCAGCGGGCAGCATGGTCGGCATGAGCGGCCCGACCATCGACCCGAGCACGGCGACCACCGACACCCCGGTCCTGCTGCTCGCCCCACGGATCAACGAGACCGGCCTGCAGCTGCGCACCGCCGCCGGGTTGCGCGGCCTGCGGGCGCACACCGCCGCCTCCTGGCGGGCGCCGCGCGAGCTGCTCGGCGCGGCGGTGCACGTGTACGGCGGGCCGCTGTTCGCCGACGCGGTCGGCCGGGAGCTGGGCCTCGCCCTGCTGGAGCCGGCCGAGGACTGGCTCGCCCGGCTGCCGCGCGCGCTGACCGGGCGACGGGTGTCGGCGGCCACGCTGGCCGAGGCCCGTACGCTGCGCGGGCCGGCGTTCGTCAAGCCGCCGGCCGACAAGCTGTTCGCCGCCCGGGTCTACCCGGACGGCGGGGCGCTGCCCGGGCCCGAACTGCTGGACGGTGACACCCCGGTGCTGGTCAGCGAGGTGGTGCGGTTCCGCACCGAGTACCGGCTGTTCGTCCTGGACGGCGCGGTGCGCACCGGCTCGCGCTACGCGGTGGACGGCGACCTCGCCGTCGCGCCGCTCGGGCCGGACGGTCCGGAGGTGCTGGCCTTCGCCCGCGAGGTGCTGGCCACTGCGGCCGGGCGGGCGCCGCTGCCGAGCGCGGTGGTGGTGGACGTCGGGCGGACGGACCACGGCTGGGCGGTGGTCGAGGCCAACGCGGCCTGGGCCAGCGGAGGTTACGCCGCCGATCCGGACCGCGTCCTGGACGTGGTGCTGCGCTCCTCCGGTCCGGTGGCCCAACTGCCGGTCGAGGACGTGCCGTTCCTCCGCGAGCTGCCCGAAGTGGTGCACTGACCGGCCGGTTGGACGCTCACCTGCCGACTGTGCGTTCACCTGCCGGTTCGGCACCGGCCGGGACCAGTCGACGCTTGCGGCACCGACGGCCGATGGCGCACGATCGTCCACCATGACCACCACGCACCTCACCCACATCACCGAACCGCCCGGCGTCGCCCCCGGAACCGGCTACACCCACGTCGTCACCGGCAGCGGCCGGCTGGTCCAGGTCTCCGGTCAGGTCGCGTTCGACGAGCACCGGAACCTGGTCGGCGCGGGCGACCCCAAGGCCCAGGCCCGCCAGGTCTTCGAGAACCTGCGCCGCTGCCTGGCCGCCGCCGGGGCCGACTTCTCCGACGTCGTCAAGTTCACCTTCTTCATGACCGACATCAGCTACCTCTCGGCCATCCGGGAGGCCCGCGACGAGTACCTGGGCGATCTGCCGCTGCCGGCGGCCTCCGCGATGCAGGTCGCGGCGCTGTTCCGCCCCGAGGTGCTGATCGAGATCGAGGCAATGGCCGTCGTCAAGGAACGGTGACGTCCCACCCGACGCACCGACCCGACACACCGAGCCGACCCGGCTCACCCGGCGACCAGCCGCGCCTCCCGCCGCCCCGCCGTCCCGCCGTCCGGCCCACCGGACGGCGGGACCCGTCGCCGGGCCTGCCGCCGCCCACCCTCCCCGGAGCCGCCCCAACTCCCCAGTGGTACAGACCTGTTGACGCATTGGTCCAGTCCTCCTACAGTGCCCATGCCCCGCCTCCCCACGGCGCGGGCATCGATCGCCCACGGATCACCGCCGGTTCTACGCCACCCTGTCCAACCCCCACAGCCACAGGGAGAACCATGTCCGCTCGATCCCGGGCGGGACGCCCCCGCATGCGCGGCAGACTGCTGACGCTGCTGGCCGTCCTGCTCCTCCCGCTCGCCGCACTGACCGCGCTCGCCGCCCCCGCGAGCGCCGCCGGCAAGCTCACCGCCACCTTCGCCACCACCGACAACGGCTCCTGGTGGCAGGGCACGTACATCGTCCACAACGACAACGACACCGCCGTCTCCGGCTGGTCCCTGGAGTTCGACCTCCCGGCCGGCGTCACCATCGGCAACACCACCAACGGCACCGCGACGGTCAACGGCCGGCACGTCACCGCCACCGCCGCCTACTACAACGCGACCGTCAACGCCCACAGCACCACCGAGCCGTACAGCTTCTGGTTCGTCGGCAACGGCCCGGTCTCCACCCCGCTCAACTGCCGCATCAACGGCGACAAGTGCGACGGCACCCCCGACGTCCCACCGTCCGCGCCGGGCACCCCCACCGTCACCGACCCGACCGCCCACACCCTGACGCTGAGCTGGCCGGCCGCCACCGGCGGCGACTTCCCGGTCGCCTCCTACGACGTGCTGAGCGGCACCACCGTGCTCGCCTCCAGCCCCACCGCCAACGCCCTGGTCACCGGACTCACCCCGGCCACCTCGTACACCCTGGCCGTCCGGGCGAAGGACAGCCGCGGCAACACCGGCCCGCTCAGCGCGCCCGTCACCGCCGCCACCTTCGACCCGTCCACCGACACCGTCCCGCCGACCGCACCGACCAACCTCCGTGCCACGGCGGTCGGTTCCTCCGACGTGACGCTCGCCTGGGACGCCGCCACCGACAACGTCCGGGTCGCCGCGTACGACGTCTACCGGGGCACCACCCTGGTCACCACGGTCGGCGGCGGCACCCTGACCGCGGCCGTCGGCGGCCTCTCGCCGTCCACCGCCTACACCTTCACGGTGAAGGCCCGGGACCCCGCCGACAACACCTCACCCGCCTCCGCCCCGCTCGCCGTGACCACCGCGGACATCGTCGGCGCCGGGAAGTACGCCCGGGTCGGCTACTTCGTCCAGTGGGGCATCTACGGCCGCCAGTACTTCGTGAAGAACCTCGACACCTCGGGCAGCGCCGGCAAGCTCGACATCATCAACTACGCCTTCGAGAACATCGATCCGGTCAACCTGACCTGCCTCGCGGGCGTCACCAAGGGCACCAGCAGCAACCCGGAGGACCCGGACCAGGGCACCGGTGCCGGCGACGCGGACGCCGACTACGCCCGCCCGATGAGCGCCGACCAGTCCGTGGACGGCGTCGCCGACGACGGCTGGGGCAAACTCCGGGGCAACTTCAACCAGTTGAAGAAGCTCAAGGCCAAGTACCCGAACCTGAAGGTGGTCGTCTCGCTCGGCGGCTGGACGTACTCCAAGTACTTCTCCGACGCGGCCGCCACCGACGCCTCCCGGCAGAAGTTCGTCAAGTCCTGCGTGGACACCTGGATCAGGGGCAACCTGCCCGCCTACAACGGCGCCGGCGGCGACGGCACGGCGGCCGGGATCTTCGACGGCATCGACCTCGACTGGGAGTGGCCCGGTTCCGGCGACGGCCACCCGGGCAACCACTGGAGCGCCAACGACAAGGCCAACCTGACCCTGCTGGCGGCCGAATTCCGCAAGCAGCTCGACGCGTTGGGCGGCCCGCACAAACTGCTCACCGCCTTCACCCCGGCCGACCCGGCGAAGGTCGCGGCCGGCTGGGACCTCGGCAACGTCTTCAACTCGCTCGACATCGCGAACGTCCAGGGCTACGACTTCCACGGCTCGGGCAGCGACAACTCCTGGGAGCCCAACCGCACCGGCCAGGCCTCCAACCTCTACCAGGACCCCAACGACCCCTACCCCTTCCACTTCAGCGTGGACACGGCCGTGCAGACCTACCTCAACGCCGGGGTCAACCCGCGCAAACTGACCATCGGCTTCCCGTTCTACGGGCGGGGCTGGCAGGGCGTGGCGGACGGCGGCGCCAACGGCGCCTGGCAGAGCGCGAACGGCGCCGCACCCGGCCAGTTCGCCGAGGAGGCGGGCACCCGCGGGTACAACAACCTCATCACGGGCGTACCCGGCCTCACCGTCTACCACGACCCCAAGTCCGTTGCCACGTACGGCTACACGGGCGCCAACGGGCAGTGGTGGACCTTCGACGACGCCTGGTCGATCGCCCAGAAGACGGCCTACCTCAAGTCGAAGAACCTGCTCGGCGGGATGATCTGGGAGATGTCCGGCGACACCCCGTCCGGCAGCCTGATGACGGCCATCGACACCGGGCTCCACTGACCCTCGGCCCCGACCGGCCACCCCCACGAGGCAACCGGGCGAACCAGGGCCGGTGCCCCCTCCCGATCCCGTCGGAGGGGGCACCGGCCCGGACCGTCACCGCGACCGGCAAGCGCAAGCGCGACCCACGACCCGCAACCCGCAAGCACGACCCGCACGTTACCGCGCAGCCATCGCCATCAGCTTGCGCGCCGCCCGGTTCTGCCGCAGCACCTGGGCGAAGCTGGTGTGCCCCTGGGTGGTCCGGGCGAACGCCCGCCAGGCCGCCGGCACCAGGCAGACCGCCGCGTGGAACAGGTACGGCCGACGCTCGAAGGCGCCCAGCAGCTGCTTGCCGGCGCGCATCTCCACGCCCAGCCCGGCCTTGATCGCGAACGCGTAGTTCAGCGCCTCGCGCCGCACCGCCGCCGCGTCCCCCGCCTCGGCGACCCGCACCGCCCACTCGCCGGCCAGCCGGCCCGAGCGCAGCGCGTACGAGATGCCCTCGCGGGTCCACGGCTCCAGCAGCCCGGCCGCGTCCCCGGCGACCAGAATCCGGCCGCGGGAGAGCGGCGAGTCCTCGGCCCGGCAGCGGGTCAGGTGCCCGGACTCGACCCGCGGGGTGAAGCCGGACAGGCCCAGCCGTCGGATGTAGTCGGCGAGGTACTGCTTGGTCTGCTCGCCGTCGCCGCGCGCCGAGATCACGCCCACGGTCAGGCTGCTGGTCTCGGTCTTCGGGAACACCCAGCCGTAACTGCCGGGCAGCGGGCCCCAGTCGAGGTGGATCCGGCCCGACCAGTCGGCGGCGACCTGCGGCGGCACCGGGATCTCCGCCTCCAGGCCGAGGTCGATCTGGTCGAAGGTGACGCCCACGTGCCGCGCGATCCGGCTGGCGCTGCCGTCCGCGCCGACCACCGCGCGGGCCTCGAAGGTGCGCCCGTCCGCCGCCGTCACCAGCGCCGTCCGGTGCTCGCCGCCGCGCTGCTCGACGCCGGTGACGGTCACCCCGGTGACCAGCACCGCCCCGGCCTGCTTGGCGGACTGCACCAGGCGCAGGTCGAACTCGTCCCGGTTGACCAGCCCGAACAGCATCCGCTTGGCGCGGCGGGTGCGGGTGTACCGGCCGTCGTAAGCGAAGGTGACGGCCGACACCCGGTCCTGCAGCGGCAGTTCGAAGTTCGGCGGCAGGCTGTCCCGGGAGGGGCCGATGATGCCGCCGCCGCAGGTCTTGTAGCGGGGGTGCTCGGCCTTGTCGAGCAGCAGCACCCGGCGGCCCTGCGCGGCGGCGGCCTGCGCGGCCGAGGCCCCGGCCGGTCCGGCGCCGACCACCACGACGTCCCAGACGCCGTCCTGCGGCCGGGACGCCGCCGCCAGCGGACCGCTCCCGTCGGACGGAGCGTCGAGCGGGCTGTCCGGCCCGCTGTCGGGCCGGCCGTCGAGCGGGCCGTCGAGCGGGCCGTCCTCGTCGAGCGGGCTACGGGAATCAGGGCTTCCGGAGTCAGTCACGTCGACCAATCCTATGCGTCCGGCCACCGGCCGGGACGCCGCACCACCCACCGACCCGCGAGCTCCCCGGAAGCTCCCCCAGGGACTCCGCCTATGATCGGCGGTACCCCAACCGACCGTACTCCGCCCGCACCACCCCCAGGGCGGACCGCCCCCTCCGGAGCCCCGATGTCACAGCCCCTGGCCGACGCCGTCCGGTCCCTGATGGACCGTGCCCGCACCGACCTCGCCGAGCTGGTCGCCTTCCCGTCGGTCGCCGACCCGCGCCAGTTCCCGGTCGAGGAGTGCCAGAAGGCCGCGCAGTGGGTCGCCGAGGCCTTCGCCGCCGAGGGCCTGACCGGCATCCGGCTGCTGGACACCCCGGACGGCACCCAGTCCGTCTACGGCGAGCTGGCCGGCCCCGAGGGCGCCCCGACCGTCCTGCTCTACTCCCACTACGACGTCCAGCCCCCGCTCGACGAGGCCGGCTGGGACAGCCCGGCCTTCGAACTGACCGAGCGTGACGGCCGCTGGTACGGGCGCGGCGCCGCCGACTGCAAGGGCAACATCCTGATGCACCTGACCGCCCTGCGGGCGCTGCGCCAGGTGTACGGGGACGGCTACCCGGTCAGCCTGAAGATCATCGTGGAGGGCTCGGAGGAGCAGGGCACCGGCGGCCTGGAGCGCTACGCCGAGGCCCACCCCGAGCTGTTGACCGCCGACGCCATCGTGATCGGCGACACCGGCAACTTCGCCCCCGGCCTGCCGACCGTGACCGCCTCGCTGCGCGGCATGACGGTGGTCGAGGCCTCGATCACCACGCTGGCCGGCAACCTGCACTCCGGTGCCTTCGGCGGCGCCGCCCCGGACGCACTGCAGTCGCTGATCGGGGTGCTCGCCTCGCTGCACGACGAGAACGGCGACGTCGCGGTCCCCGGGCTGGCCTCCGACCGGACCTGGGAGGGCGTGCAGTACCCGGAGGAGCAGTTCCGCGCCGACGCCAAGGTGCTCGACGGCGTCGCCCTGACCGGCACCGGCACCCTCGCCGACCGTCTGTGGGCCCGCGCCTCCGTCACCGTCCTCGGCATCGACTGCCCGCCGGTGATCGGCGCCACCAACTCCGTGCAGTCCGCCGCCAAGGCCCTGATCAGCGTGCGCGTCCCCCCGGGCACCAGCGCGGACGCCGCCCAGGACGCCCTGGTCGCCCACCTGGAGGCGCGGGTCCCGCTCGGCGCCCGGCTGACGGTCGAGCGCAAGGGCACCGGTGCCCCGTTCCGCGCCGACACCACCGGCCCGGCCTACGAGGCGATGGGCGAGGCGATGGCCGAGGCCTTCGGCACCCCGATGGTCACGGCCGGCGAGGGCGGCTCGATCCCGCTCTGCAACACCCTGCAGACGCTCTACCCGCAGGCCGAGATCGTGCTGATCGGCGTCGAGGAGCCGACCACCCAGATCCACGCCGTCAATGAGAGCGTCGACCCGCTGGAGCTTGAGCGGATGGCCCTCACCGAGGCCCTGTTCCTCCGCCGCTACGCCGAACTGCGCGCCGTCTGACGGGAGTTCGCACCGGTCCTGGGCCGCCCGCCACGCCAGCGGCGGGCGGCCGCGACCACCGCCGCGTAGCCGACCGCGCCCACCGCGAGCCCGGCACCGGCACCGAAGCACACCTCCGGGACGACGTTGCGCCGCAGCGGGCTCAGCCGGTGCAGCACCCCGGCCGCGGTGGCCGCGCCCAGCGCGGCGACCGCCACCCGCCGGGTCCGCGGCGCGAGCCGCACCGCCGGGCGCACCGGCTCGACCGCCCGGACCGTCCGCGCCGCCCAACCGCCCAACGCGGCCAGTGCGAGCGCCGAACTCCCGTACTGCAGCGCCTCGTGCACCGCGACGCCGGCCACCTGCCGGTCCAGTACAGGCAGCAGCCGCGCACCCAGCCGGCCGCCGTGGGTGAAGGCGTCCCAGCCGACGTGGGTGAACGCGCCGACCGCCGCCGAGGCCGCGAACCAGGCCGCGTCCGTGCCCCGGACACCGGACGCCGCGTCTCCCGGCCGGACACCGGAGGCCCCGTCTCCCGGGCCCCGCCGGACCGTCAGCGCCTCCACGCCGCCCGCCCACCGCTCGGGCAGCAGCCCCACCAGCGGCGCCCGCAGCAGCCCGTGCCACCCCGCCACCAGCACGCCGGCGATCGCCACGTCCACGGTCGGCACGGCCCACCAGGCGTGCGTCAGCCCGCCGTGCCGGTACACCCCGGGCAGCAGCGACTCGGCGAAGAACGGCACGTCGGGCGCCATCGACCCGGCCACCAGTGCCGAGGCCACCAGGGGCCCGCGCTCCCCGGCGGCGCGCAGCAGGGGCAGGACGGCGGCGGGATGGCTCAACGTGAACGGCATGCCCCCATCCTGACGCCCGCACCGGCCGCCCCACCAACCGGGTCCACGCCCCGCGCTACGCGGCGTCCGCCGTACTCGCCAGCCCGAGCGCGACCCGGGCCCCCGCCTCCAGGTACCGCAGCTCCCCGCTGCGCCGGGCCTCCAGCGCGGCGGCGAGCCGCCGGTAGCGGCTCGGCGGCAGCAGGTCGGCCGCCTCGTCCAGCGTGACGAACCGGCAGCCGCGCAGCTCCTCCTGCTGCAGCAGCAGGTTCTGCCGTCCGGCGTCGTCCAGCAGCCCGCCGTCGTACATCAGCCGCAGGCCGCCGCGGCGCGGGCCGGTGCGCGGCTCCCAGTCGACGGCGAGCAGGCGCAGCACGGTGGGGTCGAGCCGCAGGCCGAGTTCCTCCGCGGTCTCGCGCAGGGCGGCGTCGGTGGGGGCCTCGCCGCGTTCGACGACGCCGCCGGGGAAGTCCCAGTCGGGCTTGTAGACCGGGTCGACCAGCAGTACCCGGTCCTGCTCGTCGAAGAACAGCACGGCCGAGGCCACGGTGTCCCCGGTGGGGTCCGGGGACTGGACGATCGGGCAGCGCGCGTCGCCGACCCGGACCAGCTCGGCGATCCGGTGCGCGGTCTCGCGCGGGGTGAGCGCGCCGGTGTCGAGCATCCGGGCGTCGCCGACCAGCCAGCGGCGGGCGGCCCGGTAGCGGGGCAGGTGCTCCAGGCACCAGCTGCGGACCCGCTCGCTGGCCTCCGGATCGCCGGGGCACTCCACGCGGTGCGCGATGCGGTCACGCAGGATCGTTTCTTCTGGATCCAGCACGAAGTGGTGCACCGTGATCCCGTGCGCGGCGAGATCACCGAAGATCTCGTCCCGGTAGTCCTCTCTGAGCAGGGTCATCGGCACCACCAGCGGTCCGCCGACCTCGCCGAGCAGCGCGGCCGCCGTCTCCGGCACCAACCGCCGCCAGGCCGCGAGGTCCTGGTAGTCGGACACCGTGGCCAGTCGGTCGGCCGGGAGCATCCGGCGCAGTCCGAAGCCCACCAGCTCGGGATCGAAGAGCACGCTCCCGGGCAGCAGTTCCACCAACTCGCGGCAGGCACTCGTCTTGCCCGCCCCGAATGTGCCATTGACCCAGACGATCACAACGTCCCCTGCCCTCGACTTGCCCCGATGCCGTTCGCACCGGGCAGCGCCCCCGTCGGCCGAACCAGCGCCACCCGTGGTGGTACCCGCGCCAAGCCGCTCCCCAAAACTGCTCGCCGCGCCCGCCCGCGCGCCCCGGCCCGCCCCTTGACAGGGGCATGTGCCCAGGCCACGGGCCCGGTACGGAAAAATGGGGACCGGCCGACATCAAAGCCGCACCCTGCCACCACTGCTTGCGCACAGGAAGTCGGACCGGCCGACTTCCGGCGCGCGCCCCGCCCGTACGCCGTCCGCGCCTCCCCTGCGCCCTTCCGCTCCCCCCTTGCCGTCCTCCCCCGCACCGCGCGGGGGGGGCCGGGCGGGGGGGGCGGGGGCCCCCCCCCCCCCCCCCCCCCCCGGAGGGGCGGCCCCCCCCCCCCCGAGGGCGGGGTGGTAACCCCGGGGGTGACCCCGGGACGCGGGAGCGGGGCGGGGGCGGC
>NZ_JBIVHS010000036.1:79579-83705 GCF_044749365.1 Kitasatospora sp. NPDC089509
CCCGCGGCGCGCGGCGGCGCCCCCCCCCCGCGCCCCCGGCCCCCCGGGGCGGCCGCCCCCCGCCCCGGGGGGGGGGGGGGGGGGGGGGGGGCCCCCCCCCGCCCCGCCCACGGACACGACGACGGAAGGCGCTACGGCCGACCCATGTAGGCCGGGTAGTACCCGCTGCTGATCCCCGAGATCCGGATCAGCGTCCCGGGCCGCGCGGCCTCCACGTACTGGTTGTTGCCCAGGTAGATCGCCACGTGCTGGATGCCCCGCTTGGTGCCGTTCGGCGACCAGAACAGCAGGTCACCGCGGCGCAGCTGGCTCGCCTTGATCGGCGTGGTGGCGGCGTACTGGTCGTTGGCGACCCGCGGCAGCTTGATGCCGCCACGCTTGAACGCCTGCTGCACCAGGCCCGAGCAGTCGTACCCGTCCGGCCCGTTGCCCGCGGTCCGGAACGGCTTGCCCAGCTGGGCGAGCGCGTACTCCACCGCGGTCTCGACGTTGCGGTCCGCCGCCACGGACGAACCGCCCGACGAGCCGCCCGAGGAACCGGACGAGGAGCCGGACGACCCGGCGGAGGAACCGCCGGTGCGCTGCAGGTAGATGTCGTAGTGGGAGGTCCAGCGCCACTCCCCCTTGCTGTTCTTGAACCAGTACCGCGAGCCGTCCCAGCCCTGCGTGATCCCACCGTTCGAGGACTTCGAGGTGGACTTCGACGAGGACTTGGCGGAGGACTTCGGAGCCGACTTCCCGCTGGTCCGCGCCAGGTACACGCTGTAGTGCGTCGTCCAGCGCCACTGCCCCTGGCTGTTCTTGAACCAGTACCGCGAGCCGTCCCACCCGGCGTGCGCCGGCGCCCGCTCCGCCGCGGCGGGGCTCACGCCGGTGCCGAGGCCGACGGCCCCCACGCCGACCGCGATCACGGCCGCCATGCCTATCCCCCGGCGGACCCGCGCGGCCCGCGAGGGACGGACGGCGGTGGCGGAACGGACGGCGGTGGCGGGGGCGTGCTGCCCGGTCGGTTCGTCGGCGGCATCCGGCGCGCCGGTGTTGACGGTGGTCATCCTGCTGACTTCCTTCACTGCTGCGAACGCACTGCGGCGTACGGCCGCCGGACGGGCGGCTGCGGAAACTGCTGCGGACACGCGGTACGCCCCGGTCGCGCCGGTTCGTACGCTCGGCAGATCCCGGTCCGACCCGCCGCGGTCCCGGCCCTGCGACCGGAAGCCACGGCATGTCACCCGGGGATTCAGTTCTGCCTGCGTGTCACGTTAGGCACGCGTCCGCTCACTACGCGCAGTGGAGTGCGCCAAAGGAAGGTTTCCCGGACGGCGGGCGCCGACGGCGCATCAGGGTGAACACCCGTCACCGTCGGCGTGTCCCGACGCCCCCTCATCAGCGGCCGCCGGCCTCCCCGAGCAACTGCTTCTTCAGCACCTTCCCCAGGGCGTTCCTGGGCAGTTCGGGCACCAGCACGACCCGCCGCGGCCGCTTGTGCACCGAGAGCCGCTCGGCCACGAAGGCCGTCAGCTGTTCCCCCGTCACGGCGCCGTCCGGGACGACGTAGGCGACGATCGCCTGTCCGAGGTCCTCGTCCGGCGCGCCGACCACCGCCGCGTCGGCGACCGCCGGGTGGTCGCGCAGCGCGGCCTCCACCTCGCCCGCGCCGATCCGGTAGCCGCCGCTCTTGATCAGGTCCACCGAGGCACGGCCGACGATCCGGTGGAAGCCGTCCGCCCCGATCACCGCGACGTCCCCGGTGCGGAACCAGCCGTCCGCCGTCCAGGCCTCGGCGTCCGCGTCCGGCCGGTTGAGGTAGCCGCTGAACAGCGTGGGGCCGCTGACCTGCAGCTCCCCGACGCTCTCCCCGTCGTACGGGACGGGCTCGCCGTCCTCGCCGACCAGTCGGGTGCGCACCCCTTCCACCGGCAGTCCGACGCTGCCGGGGCGCCGCTCGCCGTCCGCCCGGGTGCTGACGGTGATCAGCGACTCGGTCATCCCGTAGCGCTCGATCGGGGCGTGGCCGGTGAGCGCGGCCAGCTTCTCGAACGCCGGTACGGGCAGCGGCGCGCTGCCGGAGACCAGCAGCCGGGCCGGGGCCAGCCGCGCGGCCGCCTCCCGGTCCGCCGCCAGCCGGGACCACACGGTGGGCACCCCGAAGTACAGGCTGCCGCCCGCCGACGCGTACCCCTCCGGGGTGGGCCGGCCGGTGTGCACCAGCCGGCTGCCGGTGCGCAGGGCACCGAGCACGCCGAGCAGCAGTCCGTGCACGTGGAACAGCGGCAGGCCGTGGACGAGGGTGTCCTCCGCGGTCCACTGCCAGGCGGCGGCGAGCGCGTCCAGGTCGGCGGCGATCGCCGCGCGCCGGATCACCGCGCCCTTGGGCGCGCCGGTGGTGCCGGAGGTGTAGAGCACGAAGCCGGTCGCGTCGGCGGCCGGTTCGGCGTACGTGGTCGCCGAGCGCTCGGCGGGGTCGACCGGCAGGGCCGCCACCGACAGGCCCTCCGGCACCTCCTCCCCGACGGCGTGGGCGAGCAGCGCCGCACCCGAGTCGCGCAGGATGTGCTCGCGCTCCTTGGGGCCCGAGTCGGGCGGCAGCGGCACCACCGGAACGCCCGCCAGCAGACCGCCGACCACGGCGGTGACCGTCTCCACGGTGGGCCGGGCGAGCACCGCCAGCGCGGGCGCCCCGGCCACCCGGTCGGCCACCGCGACCGCCGCGCCCAGCAGCTCCTCCCGGGAGAGCGCCCGCCCGTCGATCCGCAGCGCGTCCGCCGCGTCGCCGTGGCCGCCCTGAAGTGCCGTCAGCAGTGCCATGCTTCCGTCCTCGCCTCGTCCTCGCCCTGGTCCCGCCGGACGCTCACGCGCCCGGCCGACGTCGGGCCGACTCTACGGGCCGGCCGGGCGCCACCGGCAGACGGTCGCCGGGGCAGGCGGGTACCCGCGGGTCAGCGGGACCAGGGCGGACACGACGGCGGAGGGCGCGGCACCGAGCACCCGGTACCACGCCCTCCGGTCCTGCCGGCCGGGGATCAGCCCTTGCGGGCCTTCACCTCGGTGGTCAGCTGCGGCAGCACCGCGAACAGGTCGCCGACCACGCCGTAGTCCACCAGCTCGAAGATCGGGGCCTCGGCGTCCTTGTTGACGGCCACGATGGTCTTCGAGGTCTGCATGCCGGCCCGGTGCTGGATGGCACCGGAGATGCCCGCCGCGATGTAGAGCTGCGGGGAGACCTGCTTGCCGGTCTGGCCGACCTGGTTGCTGTGCGGGTACCAGCCGGCGTCGACGGCGGCGCGCGAGGCACCGACGGCCGCGCCGAGGGCGTCGGCGAGCTCCTCGACCACGCCGAAGCCCTCGGCGGCACCGACGCCGCGGCCGCCGGAGACCACGATGGCGGCCTCGGTCAGCTCGGGGCGGCCGGTGGACACCCGCGGGGTGCGCGAGGTGACCTTGGCGGCGTTGCCGGTGAACGCCACCGCGACGTTCTCGACCGCGCCGGCGGCCGGGGCGGCCTCCGGGGCGACGGCGTTCGGCTTGACGGTGATGACCGGCGCGCCCTTGGTGACCGTGGACTTCACCTGGAAGGAAGCGGCGAACACCGACTGGGTGGCGACCGGACCGCCGTCGCCGGCCTCCAGGTCGACGGCGTCGGTGATGATGCCGGAGCCGATCCGCAGCGCGACGCGGGCGGCGACCTCCTTGCCCTCACCGGAGGAGGTGACCAGCACGGCGGCCGGGGAGACCGTCGTGGCGATCTGGGCCAGGGCGTCCACCTTGGGGACGACCAGCTGGTCGGCGAACTCGGCGCCGTCCGCGACGTACACCTTGGCGGCGCCGAACTCGGCGGCCTTGGCGGCGATGTCGGCGGCCGCGGCACCCGCGCCCAGGACGACGGCGGACGGCTCACCGATGCGGCGGGCCAGGGTCAGCAGTTCGAGGGCCGGCTTGCGGACCGCACCATCGGCGTGGTCCACCAGAACCAGGATCTCAGCCATGATTCGTTGCTCCTGATCGATCGTTGGGTGCGCTGACGGGCGGGGCTCAGATGAACTTCTGGTCGGCGAGGAACGCGGCGAGCTGCTTGCCGCCCTCGCCCTCGTCCTTGACGACCGTGCCCGCGGTGCGCGCCGGACGCGCC
>NZ_JBIVHS010000037.1:0-82277 GCF_044749365.1 Kitasatospora sp. NPDC089509
GTCGGCGAACTCCCCAAGACCCGCTCCGGCAAGATCATGCGCCGCCTCCTGCGCGACATCGCCGAAGGCCGCGAAGTCGGCGACACCACCACCCTGACGGATGCCGCCGTGATGGCCTCCATCCAGGCGCAGTTGACCGACGGTCCGACCGCGGGCTGATTCCGTCCCGTCCGCGCCACGGGCCGCCCACCGGTTCCTTCCGGTCGGCGGCCCGTGCGCGTACGCCCTCCACCACCAGCGAACTCCCCTGAGGACCGACCGAGTTGTCGTACCGGCCCGCCCGCGTCGCCGCCAAGGCCACCGCCGCGCTCGCCCTGCTCCCCTGCCTGCTGACCGCCGCCTGCCAGGACGACCGGGTCGGGACGGACCGCTCCCACCCGCAGCCCGTCCCCGCGACGCTCAGCGGGCTCGGAACCCTGACGGCCGGGCCGTCCGGGCTACGGATGACGGCGTTCGGCACGGACGCCTCGCACGCCCCCGACGGGGCAGCGGTGACGGCCATGCCGGCGACCGCCGAGGAGGGTCAGGAATGGCTCGTCCGGCCCACCGCCGGCCCCGAACTCGTGCTCCAGTCCCCGCTGTTGAGCAGCGGTGAGGACCGGACCGGCCCGCTGGTGCTCACCGCGGACCCGGACGGCTCGGTCTACCTCGCCGCCGAACGGCCCGGCAGCGCGCCGGAGGCCGCCGCCCCGGACCAGTCCTGGACCTTCGAGGACCTCGCCGTCGCCCCGACCCGGTGGACCGCCCCGGACGGGCGGTCCGCCACCCGGCTGAGGATCCACGCCCACGGCGGCGGCTGCCTGGTCGACCGCGGCTACGGCGAGCGCCTCGCCCTCGGCGGCTGCGAGGACCCCGCGGCCTGGTGGACCGCCGAGGGCCTGTCAGGACCGGGAGGAGACGACAGGCCGACGCTGTGACGAAACGGTCATCTTCCGGGAGAGGCGAGCTGATACCGGCTTCCTAACGTGGCGGCTCCTTGATGTCGTTCTGAGGAGTTGTGGTGGTCACCGAACCGGTGGTGGAGCGGGAGTCGCGGCGTCGACGCACGGAGCGCGAGCGGGCCCGGACAGGGTCCGGGGGGCGACTGACAGCGATCGACGTGCTGCGGGCGCTGGCGATCCTCGGGATGGTGTGGATGCACTTCGTGCCGACGGGCTGGCTGGAGCCGACGCCGCGGGGCCATGCCTGGCCCGGGGTGCTGGAGTGGCTGAACGGGTTCCTGGACACCCGGGCCCGCAGTGTGTTCTTCCTGTTGGCGGGGGTTTCGGTCGCGCTGATGACCGGCGGCTGCCGGCCGTACGCCGGGCCCTCGATGCGCGGGGCCCGGGGTCGGATCGCCGTCCGGGCCGGGGTGCTCCTGCTGCTGGGACTCTGTCTTGAGCAGGTGTCGGGCGTGGGGAACATCATCACCGCCTACACCGGGTGGCTGCTGTTCCTGCTGCCGTGGACGCGGGTGCGGGCGAGGTGGCTGTTCGCGGCGGCCGGAGTGTTCGCGGTGGCGGCACCGGTGTTCCAGATCCTCCGCGCGAACCGGGGCCAGGACTGGTCCTTCCTGCCACCGGTCGGGCCGGGTGCGCCCGAACTGCCGCAGGGCCTGGCGGTATTGGTGCAGCCCGGGGACTGGCTCGCGGTGTTCCAGTCGTACGTGTTCAACGTGGACACGTTCTACGCGCTGCCGCTGCTGCTGGCGGGTCTGGCGATCGGCCGTCTGGACCTGGGCGACCGACTGGTGCGGGTGCGCATGACGATCACGGGCGCGGGCGTCGCGGTCGGCGGCTGGCTGGCGTCCTGGCTGCTGCTCGGCCCGCTCGGGACCGGCGCGGCGATCGACCGCTTCCAGGCGGCGCTGATGGCCCCGCCTCCGCCCCCGCCGGTGCCGGCCGCGGCGGACGGCGTGCTGCCGGACGCACCCCCGGTGATGCCCGAGCTGCCGCCGATGCCGAAGGTGCCGTGGGCCGAGCTGTGGGCGATGTCCAAGCCGGGTCCGGCCATCGCGGAGTACAGCACGCTGCAGGTCCTCTGGATGGTCGGCGTGTCGCTGGCCCTGCTCGGCGGCCTCCTCCTGCTGACCGAACGGGCCCACTGGGAGCGGGCACTGCGGCCGCTAGCGGCGATGGGCTCGATGGCGATGACCTGGTACTTCGTCCAGGACGTGATCACCAACCACTTCCTCGGCCAGGACCCGGGCGGCTTCGGCCGCGCACCGCAGTCCCTGGTCCCGTACGCGCTGTTCGCCGCGGCCGCCCTGACCGGCTCGGCACTGTGGCGGCGGTTCTTCCGCCGCGGGCCGCTGGAGGCCCTGGTCCACCGCACGACGACGGCCGTGGCACCCCGCCGCCGGGGGTGACCCGCCCACCGGGCGGGCCCGGCACGCCGATCACGGCGCGCCGGGCCCGCCCGTGCCGCTACGGCGAGCCTCGGTGCACCACGGGCCGGGCGGCCGTCAGGCGTCCGGCTTGTGGTGGCGCTGGTAGTGGCGCGCGGAGCGGGCGCGACTGCCGCAGCTCACCGAGCACCACTCGCGGCGCGGGTGCTGCTTGATGAAGTACAGGACGCAGCCCGGCGCCAGGCAGCCGCGGAGCAGGTGCCTGGTCTCCTGACTGAACAGCGCGATGGACTCCTCGGCGATGGCGGAGACGACGGCGGAGGCCGCCTGCCCGCCGGTGCGGGCGTGGCGCGCGGGGTCCTCGCCGGGCGTCCAGGACAGCGCGGACCAGCAGGGCGTGTCACCGGCCGCCCGGTTGAGCACGGCCACGGCCTCCTGCAGTTCACGGATGTCGGACGCGGCCGCCGGGCGCGGCTCCCCGGTGGCCTCGGCGGCGAGGCGGCGCAGGGCGTCGCGCAGGCCGATCAGCCGGTCGCCGAGCCCGGTCAGTTCCGGGACGGCGAGCGCGTCGAGGTCCGCGGGAGTCAGCAGGTCCGTCCGGGCGGAGACGGCCCGCAGCCAGGCCCGGGTTCCGTCGGGGTCCCGCAGGGCGTCGTGGGCGCCGTCCCGGTCCGCCCAGATGGTGTTCATCAGCTCCACGGGCAGGGGCTCGCCGAGAAGGGGCGCTTGGGTGTCCATGCCGCCGAGGCTATCGCACTTCTGACGCTTACAGGAGCCTCTTTCCGTTGACACGGGACACCCGCGGTGCCATGGTGGTTCTAACGGTTACTGGCGCATCGAAGCGTCAGAACCGGCGATCGAAGGAGTGCAGCTCCCATGACCGGTTTCGCCCCCGTCGAGCCCGCCACCGCCACCGGACCGGCCGCCGAGCTGCTGGCGCAGGTCCAGCGGACGCTCGGCGCCACGCCGAACATGACCAAGGCGATGGCCAACAGCCCCGCACTGCTCCACGGCTACCTGGCGCTGTCGGGAGCCCTGGCCGGCGGCGAACTGCCCGTGGCGGTCCGCGAACGCCTCGCGCTGGCCACGGCCGAGTACAACGGCTGCGAGTACTGCCTCTCGGCCCACACGTACCTCGGCGCGAACGTCGCCAAGATCGACGCCGCGGAGCTGGACGCCGCCCGCGACGCCAAGTCCACCGACGCGCACCCCCAGGCACTGCTCACGCTGTCGGACGCCATCGCCCGCGGCCGCGGCCGGGTCGACTCCGGCGCATTGCAGGCCGCGCGCGACGCCGGTGCCACCGACGCCGAGATCGGCGAGGTCGTCGGCCACCTGGCGCTGAACGTCCTGACCAACTACTTCAACATCCTCGCCGAGGTCGACAACGACTTCCCGCCGGTCGTCCCGCATTCCGTCGTCTGACCCGCACCCCCGCGCCCCGCCGGCCCGGCCCCCTCCCCCGACCGGGGCCGGGCCGGCGGCCCCGCCGACCACCCGGGGAAGGAAGAACGATGAACACTCCGGCACACAGCACCCCGACCGGCTTCCACGAGGGCGAGTTGGCCGTCCAGCGCCTGGCGGGCGTCGTCGACGACGCGGCCCGGCTCTCCGGCATGGTGGCCCCCGCCCGGCTGAGCGTCGGCCCGGTCCGCTTCCTGGGCGACCGGACCTTCGCCGCGCTCACCGCCCGCGACCCGGCGGGCACCCTGTGGATCTCCCCGGTCACCGGCCCGCCCGGCTTCCTGCACGCGACCTCCCCGAGCATCCTCGACGTCCGGACGCTGCCCGCCGAGGGCGACCCGCTGCACCACCTGCCGGCACCCCAGCCGATCGGGCTGATCGCCGTGGAGTTCGCCGCCCGCAGACGTCTGCGGGTCAACGGGAGGCTGAGCGGGACCGGCCGGGACGGCCTGCGGATCGAGGTCGAGCAGGTGTACGGCAACTGCCCCCAGTACATTCAGGGCCGACGGCTCCACCCGACGCGCGCGGACGCCCCCGCAGCCGAGCCGCCCCGCCGATCCGACACCCTGACCGACGGCGACCTGGCCTTCATCCGCCGGGCCGACACCCTCCTGATCGGCACCACCCACCCCACCCGCGGCAACGACGCCTCGCACCGCGGCGGCCCGCCCGGGTTCGTCCGGGTCGAGGACGGAAGGCTGTGGTGGCCCGACTACCCGGGCAACAACCTGTTCAACACCCTCGGCAACCTCCAGGCCGACCCCACCGCCGCCCTGCTCTTCTGCGACTTCGCCACCGGGCGCACCCTGCACCTGTCCGGCCACGCCGAGGTCGAGTGGATCCGGCCGGGAATCCCCGGCGACGACGGCCGCACCGGCCGCCGGGTCCACTTCACCCCCCGCCACCTGGTGGCGGGCCGGCTGCTCCCGCTCCGGGCGGACACGGTCGCGGCTGCCCCGGGCAACCCACCGCTGACCGACCGCACCACCGACCACGCCTGATCGGAGCCGTCGACAGGGCAGACCACCGCCCGCATGGCGAAAATCGCACGTTCACCATTCGTTCATATGGACGTCACTCGCTAGAGTCATATGAATGCCTGACTATCGCACTCTGCTCGGCACCGTCGCCGCCACACTGCGCGAGGCGGGCCTCCCCCTCGCCGATGACGCCGCAGGCACGGGCGGCGCGAAGGTCGCCTGTCGACCCAATGGCGTCACGGTCTCCTGGCAGCCCGGCTCCGGAGACGTCGCGGTCGAACAGCCCGACACCGGATCCGCGGGCTCCACCCGCACCCACGGCGCGGCCGCCGTGCACTCGTCGCGCTTCCAGTTCACCCTCCGCGTCGCGGCGCTGCTGGCCGACATCGGCTACCTCAGCGAGCACCTCGGGGACCGGGTCCTGATCAGCGGCCACGACGTCCGCTGAGAAACCTCAGGCCTTCGGCCAGTTGCGCAGCAGGGCGTCGAGGGCGTCCAGGATCCGCGCCCAGGTCTGTTCCGTGGTCCGCGGGGTGTGCTGGAAGCCGCCTCCCCGCTCCAGGGCCACGTAGCCGTGGAAGGTGCTGCCGAGCAGCCTGACGGCGTCGGTCTCGTCGGGTTCGGTGAGGTCGTAGCCGCGCAGGATGGCCCGGGTCATCTGCGAGTGCCGGACGGCGGCACTGCCCAGCGCCGTCTCGTAGTCCAGTTCCAGCTGCGCGGCGGCGTAACGGCCGGGGTGCTCCCGGGCGTAGTCGCGGTAGGCGTTGGCGAAGGCGGCCAGGGCGTCCTTGCCGGCCCGCCCGGCCAGGGCGGCGGCGACCCGGTCGGCGAGCTCCTCCAGGGCGAGCAGGGCGATCCTGGTCTTGAGGTCCTGGGAGTTCTTGACGTGCGAGTACAGGCTCGCGTCCTTGACGCCGAAGCGCCGGGCCAGCGCCGAAACGGTGACCTTGTCGAAGCCGACCTCGTCGGCCAGCTCCGCACCCGCCCGGGTGAGTCGTTCCGTGTTCAGTCCTACGCGCGCCATGCCCTGCCCTTCGGTCGTCTGGGGCAACTATACATTTGCCTAATGCTCCTAGGTATTTTACGTTGCTCCCTATGAAGCCACTGACCGAACCCCAGATCCGCGCCGCCTTCGTGAACTGCAGCAAGGGCGAGGCCAAGCGCCTGCACATCCCCCGCGACCTCGCCGAACAGCCCTGGGACGACCTGGACTTCCTCGGCTGGCGGGACCCTCAGGCCCCCGACCGCGGCTACCTCGCCGCCGAGCTGGACGGCCGCACGGTGGCGGTCGCCCTGCGTTCCTCCGGCGCCGCCTCCTGGCAGGCCCGGCGCAGCATCTGCTCGCTCTGCGTCACCACCCACACCGGGGGCGTCTCGCTGCTGGTCGCCCCGCTCGCCGGGAAGGCGGGCAAGCAGGGCAACTCCGTCGGCGCGTACATGTGCGCCGACCTCGCCTGCTCGCTCTACGTGCGCGGCAAGCGCGAGGTCGGCACCCGGCTGCACGAGTCGCTGACCGTCGAGGAGAAGATCCGGCGCACGGTGGCCAACCTGACCGCCTTCGTCGCCAAGGTCACCGCGTGACGCCCCCGCCGGGCCCCGAGGCCGCGCGCCGCCTGCCGAACACCTGAGGCCGGGTGTCCGGCAGGCATCGGGCCGCATCGACCGACGGTCGCGCCGGAGCAGCCGCCGGACCCTATCCCGGTCGACCTGCGGTCAGCCGACCCCCCGCAGGACGCAGAGGGTCCCCTGTGGGGCGTGAAAGGCCTGCCGCACCTCCCAGGTGCCGCTCTGCCCCGGCTTGACATCGACGGCGGTCTCGCCGACGGCGAGCACCGTGGCCGAGTGCGAGGTGAAGTGGATGGCGATCCGGTACTTCGCGTCCTGACCACCGGGGTTGAGCGCGGTGCCGGCGGCCCGCCAGCCGTCCTTGGTCGCCTCACAGGCGGTGATGGTGACCTGCTTGCGCTTCTCCGTGTCGTTGGCGACGGACGAGGGCGGCGGAAGCGTCGGCTGCTCGGCCGGGACGAACTCATCGGCGCCCGCCGTGGCCGTCGCGCCCTTGTCGGGCGCGGCCGCGGTGTGCTGCTGGTCCTGACTACCGCCCCCGGCACCACTGCAGGCGGGCAGCGGGGCGAGGGTGAGCAGAGCGATTCCGAGAGCGGCAACCGCTCGGGCCCTGTGCTTCGTTTCGCGCATCTCTTCTTCTTCCTTCAGCTGTGGGCGGCGCGGAGACCGTCACTCCGGCGACGCCGCGGCGGAACGGGCCTGTCGTACCGTGTCGACCCGGTACTCGCGGCCCGGCCGTCCCCGTGGTGGCCGAGGTTCACCCGTTCGGCCGCCGACTTCCGCACCGTCCGCCGCCGGTCGGGCCCAGCGGAGGCATCGGCGAGCGGGCGACGAAAGGCGGCGGTCCCCGGAGCTCGGGCTCCGGGGACCGCCGCCGGTCAAGCGCTCGTGCTAGCCGCGTCGACGGATCCGACGCGTCATGAGCGCCAGCCCGCCGCCCAGGAGCAGGAGGCCCCCGGCCAGGCCGGCGAGCCGGGTGTCGGCCCCGGTGCTCGGCAGATGCCCGTGCGCCTTCTTCGCCGTCACCGTGGCGCTGGACGGCGGGGAGGTCACCGGCGGACCGGACGGCGGAGTACCCGTCGCCGTCGCCGTGTTCGTGACCTTCCCGCTGTTCAGATCACCCTGGGTGACCTTGTAGTCGGCCGTGCAGGTGACCGACCCGCCCGGGGCGAGCGAAGCCGCACCCGCCGGACACATCACCACCGGTGCGGTACCGGTGCCCGAGAACGCCGTCTCGGTCACCGTCACGTTCGTCAACGTCACGTTCCCGGTGTTCGTCACCAGGAAGCTGTAGTCGACGGTCTGGCCGACAGCGGTGACCGTCGTCGGCGAGGCCGACTTCTCCACGGTGAGCGCAGGGGCCGGGGTCTTCGGGACGGTGGTCGAGGAGGGCGGGGAGGTCACCGGCGGACCGGACGGCGGAGTACCCGTCGCCGTCGCCGTGTTGGTGACCTTCCCGCTGTCGATGTCCGCCTGGGTGACCGTGTAACTCGCCGTGCACATCACCGACGCACCCGGCGCCAACGAGGCCGCACCCGCCGGGCAGGAGACGACCGGCGCGGTACCGGTACCGGAGAACGCGGTGTCGTTGATCGTGACATTGGTGAGGGTGACGTTCCCGGTGTTCGTCACCAGCAACGAATAGTGCAGCACCTGGCCCGCCGCCGTCAGCTCCGTCGCGTCCACCGACTTCACGACGGTGAGCGCCGGTGCCGGCGTGGCCGTCACGGTCGTGCTGGACGGCGGGGAGGTGACCGGCGGACCGGACGGCGGAGTACCCGTCGCCGTCGCCGTGTTGGTGATGCTCCCGGTGTTGATGTCGGCCTGGGTGACGGTGTACGTGGCCGTGCAGGTGACCGACGCCCCCGGCGCGAGTGAAGCCGCACCGGCCGGACAGGAGATCGCCGGCGGGGTCCCGGTACCCGAGAACGCCGTCTCGGTCACCGTGATGTTGGTGAGGGTGACGTTCCCGGTGTTGGTTGCCAAGTAGCTGTAGGTCACCACCTGCCCGACCGCCGAAACCGTCGTCGGGGAAGCCGACTTCACGATCGTCAGTGCCGGCTCGGGCGTGTTCGGAACACTGGTCGAGGACGGCGGGGAGGTCACCGGCGGACCGGACGGCGGAGTACCCGTCGCCGTCGCCGTATTGGTGACCTTCCCGCTGTCGATGTCCGCCTGGGTGACCGTGTAACTCGCCGTGCACATCACCGACGCACCAGGCACCATCGAGGCCGCACCCGCCGGGCAGGAGACGACCGGCGCGGTACCGGTGCCCGAGAACGCCGTCTCGGTCACCGTCACATTGGTCAACGTCACGTTCCCGGTGTTGGTCACCAGGAACGAATAGTGCAGCACCTGGCCCACTGCCGTCAGTTCCGTCGCGTCCACCGACTTCACCAGGGTGAGAGCCGGTGCCGGCGTGGCGGTCACGGTGGCGCTCGACGGCGGGGAGGTCACCGGCGGACCCGACGGCGGAGTACCCGTCGCCGTCGCCGTGTTCGTGATACTCCCCGCGTTGATATCCGCCTGCGTCACGGTGTAACTCGCCGTGCAGGTCACCGACGCCCCAGGCGCCAACGAGGCCGCACCGGCCGGACAGGAGATGACCGGCGCAGTGCCGGTGCCTGAGAACGCCGTCTCGGTCACCGTGATGTTGGTGAGGGTGACATTCCCCGTGTTGGTCACCAGGTAGCCGTAGTCGACCGTCTGCCCGACCGCCGAAACCGTCGTCGGAGAAGCCGACTTCACGATCGTCAATGCCGGATTGGCCGTCGCCGTCACGGTGGCACTCGACGGCGGAGACGTGACCGGCGGACCGGACGGCGGAGTACCCGTCGCCGTCGCCGTGTTCGTGATACTCCCCGCGTTGATATCCGCCTGCGTCACGGTGTAACTCGCCGTGCAGGTCACCGATGCACCAGGCGCGAGCGAAGCCGCACCGGCCGGACAGGAGATGACCGGCGCAGTACCGGTGCCCGAGAACGCCGTCTCCGTCACCGTGACGTCGGTGAGGGTGACATTCCCGGTGTTCGTCACCAGGAAGCCGTAGTCAACCGTCTGCCCCACAGCCGAAACCGTCGTCGGAGAAGCCGACTTCACGATCGTGATCGCCGGATTCGCCGTCGCCGTCACGGTGGCACTCGACGGCGGAGAGGTCACCGGCGGACCGGACGGCGGAGTACCTGTCGCCGTCGCCGTGTTGGTGATGCTCCCGGCGTTGATGTCCGCCTGGGTGACGGTGTAGGTGGCCGTGCAGGTGACCGACGCCCCCGGCGCGAGCGAAGCCGCACCGGCAGGGCAGGAAACGGCCGGCGGCGTGCCGGTGCCTGAGAACGCCGTCTCGGTCACCGTGACGTTGGTGAGGGTGACGTTCCCCGTGTTGGTCACCAGGTAGCCGTAGTCGACCGTCTGCCCGACCGCCGAAACCGTCGTCGGAGAAGCCGACTTCACAATCGTCAATGCCGGATTGGCCGTCGCCGTCACAGTGGCACTCGACGGCGGCGAGGTCACCGGCGGACCCGACGGCGGAGTACCCGTCGCCGTCGCCGTATTGGTGAGCGCGCCGGAGTCAATGTCCGCCTGCGTCACCGCGTACGTAGCCGTACAGGTCACCGACGCACCAGGTGCCAACGAAGCCGCACCGGCCGGACAGGAAACGGCCGGCGGGGTCCCGGTGCCCGAGAACGCCGTCTCGTTCACCGTCACGTTCGTCAACGTCACATTCCCCGTGTTCGTCACCAGGAACGAATAGTCAACCGTCTGCCCCGAAGCCGAAACCGTCGTCGGGGAAGCCGACTTCAGAATCGTCAATGCCGGATTCGCCGTCGCCGTCACGGTGGCGCTCGACGGCGGAGACGTGACCGGCGGACCGGACGGCGGAGTACCCGTCGCCGTCGCCGTGTTGGTGATGCTCCCCGCGTTGATGTCCGCCTGCGTCACGGTGTAGCTCGCCGTGCAGGTGACCGACGCCCCAGGCGCGAGCGAAGCCGCACCGGCCGGACAGGAAATGACCGGCGCAGTACCGGTACCCGAGAACGCCGTCTCCGTCACCGTGATGTTGGTGAGGGTGACATTCCCCGTGTTGGTCACCAGGTAGCCGTAGTCGACCGTCTGCCCGACCGCCGAAACCGTCGTCGGAGAAGCCGACTTCACAATCGTCAATGCCGGATTCGCCGTAGCGGTCACGGTGGCACTGGACGGCGGAGAGGTCACCGGCGGACCCGACGGCGGAGTACCCGTCGCCGTCGCCGTGTTCGTGATGCTCCCCGCGTTGATGTCCGCCTGGGTGACAGTGTAGGTGGCCGTACAGGTCACCGACGCACCAGGCGCCAACGAGGCCGCACCCGCCGGACATGTCACCACCGGCGCACTACCGGTACCCGAGAACGCCGTCTCGGCCACCGTGACGTTGGTGAGGGTGACATTCCCGGTGTTCGTCACCAGGAAGCCGTAGTCAACCGTCTGCCCGACCGCCGAAACCGTCGTCGGGGAAGCCGACTTCACAATCGTGATCGCCGGATTCGCCGTCGCCGTCACGGTGGCACTGGAGGGCGGAGACGTCACCGGCGGACCCGACGGCGGAGTACCCGTCGCCGTCGCCGTATTGGTGAGCGCGCCGGAGTCAATGTCCGCCTGCGTCACCGCGTACGTAGCCGTACAGGTCACCGACGCACCAGGTGCCAACGAAGCCGCACCGGCCGGACAGGAAACGGCCGGCGGGGTCCCGGTGCCCGAGAACGCCGTCTCGTTCACCGTCACGTTCGTCAACGTCACATTCCCCGTGTTCGTCACCAGGAACGAATAGTCAACCGTCTGCCCCGAAGCCGAAACCGTCGTCGGAGAAGCCGACTTCAGAATCGTGATCGCCGGATTCGCCGTAGCGGTCACGGTGGCACTGGAGGGCGGAGACGTGACCGGCGGACCGGACGGCGGAGTACCCGTCGCCGTCGCCGTGTTCGTGATACTCCCCGCGTTGATGTCCGCCTGCGTCACTGCGTACGTAGCCGTACAGGTCACCGACGCCCCCGGCGCCAACGAGGCCGCACCCGCCGGACACGTCACCACCGGCGCAGTACCGGTGCCCGAGAACGCCGTCTCCGTCACCGTGACGTTGGTGAGGGTGACATTCCCCGTGTTCGTCACCAGGAAGCCGTAGTCAACCGTCTGCCCAACCGCCGAAACCGTCGTCGGAGACGCCGACTTCACAATCGTGATCGCCGGATTCGCCGTCGCCGTCACGGTGGCACTGGACGGCGGAGACGTCACCGGCGGACCCGACGGCGGAGTACCCGTCGCCGTCGCCGTGTTCGTGATACTCCCCGCGTTGATATCCGCCTGCGTCACCGCGTACGTAGCCGTACAGGTCACCGACGCCCCCGGCGCCAACGAAGCCGCACCCGCCGGACACGTCACCACCGGCGCAGTACCGGTACCCGAGAACGCCGTCTCGTTCACCGCCACATTGGTCAACGTCACGTTCCCGGTATTCGTCACCAAGAACGAGTAGTCGACCGTCTGCCCGACCGCCGAAACCGTCGTCGGAGAAGCCGACTTCAGAATCGTCAACGCGGGCGTGGCGGGGATCGGGGTGTTCGTGAAGGTGCAGAGCACCATCGGGCTGTTCTTGTCCTCCACCGTCGGCGGGAAGGGAAGGTTGAAGGTGTTCACCCCGCTGCCCGAGGCGACCGGAGCGTTGCCGTTGGCCGTGTCGACGCAGTCGTAGGTGGTGGTGTAGTTGGAGAGGCTGCCGGAGGCCGCCGTCTCGGTGAGGGTGTAGGTGGTGTTGGACAGTGCGATGACCGGGCCGGCCGGGGGCGACTGGACGCCCGTGCTGGTGCCGGTGGTGGTGGCGGTGTTGCCCTGGGTGATGCCGCCGCCGGTGATCGCCAGGGTGAACTGGTCGTTGGACGAGGTGGACTGGGCGAACCGGCCGACGATGTTCTTCTGCAGGGTCAGGGTCGGGTTGGTGGAGCAGGCGCCGAGGTCCACGGAGAGGAAGGCGTTGTTGGAGTACGGCGTGGGACCGGCCGTGACCGCTCCGGTGTTCGGGTTGAGCTGCTCCAGGTAGGTGGTGCTCCCCGAGGCGAACTCGATGTAGAGGTTGCCGGCGTTGTCGAAGGCGGCGCCGTTGAAGGAGTTGCCCCCGGGGTTGGACAGGGTGCTCAGCTGCGTACTGGTCAGGGGCACGCCGGTGGCCGATCCCGTGGTGGGGATCGGCCCGGCGATGCGGCCGATGGCGGCACCGGTACCGACGGAGGAGAGGGTGTAGAGGTTGCCGGCCGCGTCGAAGGTGATGTCGCCGTTGGGGCCGCCGGCTGCGACGACCGGCAGGTTGTAGGTGGCGATCACGCCGGGGATCGCGGTGTTGGTGGTGGTGTTGAACCCGTAGAGAGTGGCCACGCCGGCCGTGGTCGCGGTACCGCCGGCGAAGCTGGCGTAGTAGAAGATGCCGTTGGCCGGGTCGACCGCGCCGGCGACGAAGGAGTCACTGGTGGAGCCGGCCGATCCGGTGTAGACGGTCCAGTTGCCGGTGGCCGCGTTGTACCCGTACACGTTGACGGAACCGTTCACCGTCGGCGTCTGGTCGACCACGTACGCAGCGGTGCCACCGTCCGTGACGCCGAGGGCGTTGGCGAAGCCGGACCCGGCGGGGAGCGTGCTCACCGTGGTGGCGGTCACGGTGGAGCCGCCGACGGTGCCGCTGGCCAGGGCGAGCAGAGTGCCGGTGCCGGCGCGCGAGGATCCGCGCTGGATGGCGTAGATGATGTTGCCGCTGCAGTCCAGCAGACCGGGCGCCCGGCGGGCCGGTGCCGTGGCTGACGGGGACGCGGGGCTGCTCGTGGCAGACGGCACGGCAGCCGGGGACGGTGCGGCAGTCGGGGACGGGGCCTGCGAGGCGTTGTTCTGCTCGGGGGCGGCCTTCGCGGGGGCGGCGTCCGGGGTCTGCCATTCCAGCACCACGAGGCCGTTGCCGCCGTCGCGTCCGTCCCGGTCGCCGGGCTTCCGGACGTCGGCGGTGCGGCCCGTGCCGCTCGCTTCGCCCGGGTTGACCGAGGGGGCGGCGTGGGCGGCGCTGCCGTCACCGGGGAGCCCGGCGGACGTCGTGGACGGCGCGAGGCCACCGAAGCCGGCCCCGGCGACGTACTGGCGCTCGGTCACATGGGACGCGAGGCCGGTCGGCGCGTCGCTGCCGGATCCGACGGCCGCGCCGGTCGCGCTCGGGGAGCTGCCGCCGTCGGCCGTCAGGAGGGTGTGGGCGGAGGCGTGCGGATCGTCGGACAGCACGCTGGAGGCTTCGCCGTTGCGGGCCGCACGCGCCGCCGGGGAGAGCGGGTCGTCGGACCGGGCCCGCCCGCCGTGGCCCGGGGCCACGGTCAGCCGCTGTCCCGGTGTGACGTCCAGCAGTGCGGTGGCGAAGGCGCCGGCGGCGCCCGGCCGGCCCCGGTGGTCGCCGCCGGCCGCGTCCGAGGGGCCGTCGGCTTCGGCGGCCGCACCCGCGCCCCAGGCCTTCGCCCGGAGGGAGGAGACGCCGGGCGGAACGGTGAAGTCCTGGTTGCCGCCGGTGTAGGTGAAGGAGAGGCAGTCGGTGAAGCCCTGGTCCGGCGGGCAGGCCTGCGCGGCGTGCGCGGCGGGGGCGGCCATCAGCGGAACGAGCGGCAGCGGTGCCAGCAGCAGCACGGCCGACAGCACTCCGGACCAGCCACGCCGCTTCGGAGCGGCGTTGTTCGACGGTCGGGCCGGGGCGGTACTGCCCCGTGGTCCGAAGGCCGGGGTCCAGCCCCGGCGACGTCGGGCTTCAGGCATCGAGGACTCTCCAGGGTGTGCACAGGACTCTGGATGACGGCGTAAATACGCCATAGGGTGATGAACTGACTATGGTGTCTCCGCCATCCGGGTCGGCCCGGCACGCTGGTGATGTCATCCCTGTGGCCCAGACGAACGGGCTGACCACCCCACAGGTCGCGCAACGCCCCCGGGCGCAGAAGGAGCGCCGCCCGGCGTGGCCCCGTCGACCCGGGGCGGGCCCGGTCAGCGCTGGGCGCGGCGGAAGTCGCCCGGGGTGCCGCCGGTCTCCCGGGCGAAGAACTTGCCGAAGTTGGTGGCCTCGGTGAAGCCGAGCGCCCGGCCTACGGCGGCGACGGGCAGGTCGGTGTGGGCGAGCAGCCGCTGCGCCTGGAGCGCGACCCGGGCGTCGACGAGCTGCTTGGCGCTGCGGCCGGTGGCGGCCTGGCAGGCCCGGGTCAGGGTACGCGCGGAGTACCCGAGCCGGGCGGCGTACTCCTCCACCGCGCGGGTGGTGGCGAAGGAGCGTTCCAGCTCCCGCCGGAAGGCCGGGTACACGCCGGTGCCCGGGGCCGCCGCGCCGGGTCGCCCGGTGGAGTCCGGCAGCCGGGCCGTGCGGATGAGCAGCGCACCCAGGAGCTGGCGCAGCAGCGTGCCGGTCAGGTCGACGTCCGGACCGACCGCGTCCCGGGGCCGCGCGTCCCGCAGCGCCCGGTACTCCACCTCCAGCTCCGTCACCGCCCGCTCGAAGGCGTCGAGTTCGGACGGTGACAACCGCCAGGCGACGGGGCCGAAGCCGTCCAGCACCTCACGCGTCGCGGGCAACGGCGGCGGGTAGTCGGCGGTGAACAGCAGCAGGACGGCGTCGAGGTCCGCCGGGCGGCCGTCCGGGCCGAACGGGAGCCGCTGCACCTGGCCGGGGCTCAGGTGCAGCAGGGTGCCGCGGGCGCAGGGGTGAAGGACGAAATCGACCATCGCGGTACCGGTGCCGCCGCGGACCAGCAGCAGCTGGTGGAAGTCGAGACGGCTCGGGCGCCGGGCGACCGAGCGCTTCAACCGCGACTTCAGCACCTCGAAGGGCAGCACCTCCAGGCCGGTGTGCCGCGCGTCGGGGTTGTCGTAGGCGATGTCGATGACGTCGGGCTGTCCAGTTTCGACCATGTCGGGTCGAGACCCTACCTCGTCTTGGGGGCGGCCCCCGGGGGATCGTGGAGCCACGGCCGAGCGGCGCTCCGGAGAACCCGGCGTCACGTCGGAAGGCCGTCAACTCCGTTACCGAAGTGAGGATCCCTGCCCATGTCCCCCGTCGTCACCGACCCCGCCGAGCTGCCGATGCTGTTCCAGGACGCCCTGAATTCCGGCGACGTCGACGCACTGCTGGCCCTGTTCGCCCCCGGCGCGGGCATGCGGACCGTGTCCGGCGCGCACCTCACCGGGCCGGACGCCCTCCGCGCCGAACTCGCCGGAACGGTGGCCGCCCACGGCAGGCTCACCAACCGTTCGCGCCACGCCCTGGTCGCCGCGGACACCGCCCTCCTGGTCACCGACTGGACCCTGGAGGTCGACGCTCCCGACGGCACCCGGATCGCCCCGACCGGCACCACCGCCAACATCGCCCGCCGGCTGCCCGACGGCGGCTGGCGGTTCCTGCTCCTCAACCCCCTCGGCACCGCCTGAATCCACGGCAAGGCGGCCGGACACCTCCGGGCGTCCGGCCGCCTTGCCGTACCGGCCGTACCAGCCGGGCCGGTCGGTCAGCGGGTCGAGCGGCGGCGGGCGATCCGGGTGAGCGCCACGCCGGTCAGCAGCGCGGCGGCTCCCGCGGCTCCGACCAGGGCGACGACCCGGTCGTGGGAGCCGGTCGCCGCGAGTTCGGCCGCCGCCGTGCCCCCACCACTACCGGCACCGGCACCGCCGAAGCCCGCGGCCTCGCGGATCAGCTGGGCGACGACATCGGGGTGGGACATCATCGCCACGTGCGAGGAGTCGATCTCGACGGTGTGCGCCTTGGCGCGCTTGGCCTCGAAGCGTTCCAGCTCGGGGGCGATGGCCTTGTCCTGCCGGGAGACCAGGAACCAGGACGGGATGTCGTGCCAGGCCGCGGCGGTGAGCTTCTCGCCGAACCCGGCCTGGGCGAGCGGGCGTTGCTCGGCGGCCATCGTCCGGGTCTGCGCCTCGGGCAGGTCGGCGGCGAAGACGTCGCGGAACTTGTCGCTCTTGAGGTACAGATCCGTGCCGCTGCCGCCGTGCTCCGTGTAGGGAACCGGGTTGAGCGCGGTGCCGAGCTCGCTGCCGGCGAACTTCGCCGACAGCTCGGCCGGTGACTCGCCCACGTCGGGCATCAGCGCCGACAGGTAGACGAGCGACTTCACGTTCGCGATGCCGGCGGCGGCCTGGGAGATGACGGCTCCGCCGTAGGAGTGCCCGGCCAGCACGATCGGGCCGGTGATGCTCTTGAGCACGCTCGCCACGTACGCCGCGTCATTGGCCACGCCGCGCAGTTCGTTGGGCGGGGCGACGACCGGGTACCCGTCGGCCGTCAGGCGTTCGGCGACGTCGTTCCAGCCGGAGGCGTCGGCGAACGCCCCGTGGATCAGCACCACCGTCGGCTTCCCTCCCCCACCCGTCGGGCCGCCGGCCACTGCGGCGAGGGCGGGCGACGCCGTGGCGGCGACCGCACAGGCCGCGAGCGCCACCGTGACGGCGGAGGAGATCGGGCGACGGGACGGCGATATGCCCATGAGTGCTGCCTTTCAGCGGGGTGGGAGGGGGCTGGAACCACCTTGCGCACACAATCCACCCGACCGACGGATCACCCTGCGCACCCGAGTGAATGCGTACCGCTGTTCGAGTTCTCCGTACGACGACGGGCCGGGGCCGGGGCTACCGCTTCGTCCGTCGGCCCTCGGCGCAGGCGCACAGCACCGCGAAGGCGATCGCGAGGGCCAGCACCCAGCAGCCGGTGAGCGCCCAGGGCACGGGCGCCGCCGAGGCCCGCAGGCCGGCGGCCAGCAGGACCAGGGACAGCAGGGCGAGCCCCAGCACCGTACGGGGTCGGACGCCGCACATCGCGCCCCAGGCCCGGCCGCGCAGTCCGAACCCGAACCGGCGCAGCCGGGCGTCGAGTGCACGGTTCCGGCCCGATTCCCGTTCGGTTGACGGCAGTTCGTCCCGTTTCCGCCCGCCCATGCTGTCCGCCTCCTCGCGCGGCCGCCCCTCGGCCCCGGGGAGCGGGTGCCCCGTCGGGGCCGACCCAATCCCACTCGTTCGGATCCCGCCGGGCGCCGGTCCGGCAGCACCCGAGGGGCGGACGCGGGAAGGGGCCGGAGCCGGTGTCGCGTCAGGCCGTCGGCGGGTCCACCAGCCGGGTGCCGTCCATCAGCATGCCCGCCCGCTTGACCGAGCGCAGCTGCGGCACCACCTCGACGTGCTGCACCCCCTCCAGCGCGCCGATCTGCTCCGTCAGGTAGGTGTAGAGCGCGTCGTTGTCCCGGCAGATGGTGATCGCCACCAGGTTGGCCGAGCCGGTGATCGCCGCCGCGAACGGGACCTGCGGGTGGGTGGCCAGGGCCGCGCCCGCGGCGGCCAGGGCGGCCGGGGTGATGGTGATCATCAGGGTCGCCTGGGTCTCGAAGCCGAGCAGCCGGGGGTCGACCTCCACGTCCAGGTAGTAGGCGCCGAGCTCGCGCAGGTGGTCCAGCCGTCGGCGGGCGGTGGACTCGGAGAGCCCGGCGGCCCGGGCCAGCTCGGGGTAGCCGGCCCGGCCGTCCCGGGCCAGCACGGCGAACATCGCCTGCTCCGCCGCGTCCAGCCGGACCCGCTCGCCGTGCCGCTCGGGCACCGGATCGGCCAGCTCGGCGAGCTGGCGCGCGGTCAGCACGTCCAGCCCGCGCCAGTGCCGCGGGCCGCCGGTGAAGGAGCGCAGCACGCTGTGCGCGGTGATCGCGACGACCCGGCGGGTCCGCGGGAGCTGGCGCAGCAGCAGTTCGTCGTGCTCCTCCCGGGAGCGCGCCCGGGTGATGCACTGCACCTCGGTGCCGCCGGAGTTGAGGTTCACCCAGGAGATGTCCGGGCGGCGGGCCAGCGCGTCGGCGACCGAGAGTGCGGTGTCCGGCGGGCACTGCAGCCGCAGCCAGGACTCCACCAGCCCGACCCGGTGGCCGACCGGCCGGCCGATCACCCGGATCAGCCCCTCGCCGCGCAGCCGTCGATAGCGCCTGACCACCGTCTGGTCGGAGACCTCCAGCACCTCGGCGAGGCGGCTGAACGGCACCCGGCCGCTGAGCATCAGCGCCTGCACCAGTGCCTGGTCCAGGTCATCCAGAAGAGTGATGGGCATGGAATCCATCATGCCAGCGCTGCCGGTGATCGGTTTCCGCCACCCCGGGCACCCTGGTGGGGGTCCTCGGCGATCCGGATGGCACCGTCTTCCCGACTCGACAACGGAATCCAGAGAGATCCAGGAGAAGACGAAATGCGCAAGTGGCTGCCGTTGACCGCGGTGAGCCTGGGGGCGTTCATGTTGCTGGTGGACGTCACCATCGTGACCGTGGCGCTGCCCGACATGGCGACCGGGTTGCACACCAGCTTCACCGACCTGCAGTGGGTGCTGGACATCTACGCGCTGGCGCTGGCGGCCCTGCTGCTGGGCGCCGGCTCGCTGGCCGACCGGTTCGGCCGGCGGCGGACGTACCTGTGCGGGCTCGGCCTGTTCGCCGCGGCCTCGCTGGCCTGCGGACTGGCCGACACCGGGGGTCAGCTGATCCTCTTCCGCGGCCTGCAGGGAATAGGCGGCGCGGCGATGTTCGCCACCACCATGGCCCTGCTGAACACCTCCTACCAGGGCCGGGACCGGGGCATCGCGTTCGGTGTCTGGGGCGCGGTGAACGGCGCGGCCGCGGCCGCCGGGCCGATCGTCGGCGGACTGCTGACCGAGCACCTGGGCTGGCGGTGGATCTTCTTCATCAACCTGCCGATCAGCGTGCTGGCGGTGGTGGTGACGCTGCGCGCGGTGCGGGAGTCCCGCGACCCGCAGGCGCGCGGGCTGGACCTGCCCGGCCTGGTCAGCTTCACCGTGGCGGCCGGCGCGCTGACCTTCGCGCTGATCCGGGGCGCGGCGGACGGCTGGGGCTCCACCAGCACGCTGGGGCTGTTCGCGCTCAGCGCGGTCGCGCTGCTGGTGTTCGTGCTGGCCGAGCTCAAGGGCCGCAACCCGATGTTCGACCTGGGGCTGCTGCGCAACCCGGGCTTCACCGGTGTGCTCGCGGGCGGCATGCTGCTCTCCGTGGCCGCCTTCTCCTACCTGGTCTACACCTCGCTCTGGCTGCAGTCGGTGCGCGGGCTCGGGCCGGTGGCGGCCGGGCTCGCGCTGGTGCCGATGAGCGCGCTGGCCTTCGTGGTGGCGGCCGTGGCCGGGCGGCGGCTGCACGGGGCCTCGCCGAGGCTCACCATCGGCGGCGGCCTGCTGCTGATCGCGGTCGGCGCGCTGCTGCAGGCCCTGATCGGGGCGGATTCCAGCTGGCCGGTGCTGGCGCCGGGCCTGGCGGTGGCCGGGGCCGGAGTCGGACTCGCCACCCCGGCGATGGCGGCCGCGGCGATGGCCGCCGTGCCGCAGCGCCGCAGCGGGATGGCCGGCGGTGCGCTGAACACCGCCCGGCAGCTGGGCAACGCGCTCGGCATCGCGGTGCTCGGCGCGGTCTTCCAGGCCGGGGTGGAGGACCACCTGCGCGGCGGGGTGCTGCCGAACGCCAAGCAGGCCGCCGACGCGCTGACGTCGGGCCAGGCGGGCGCGGTGATCGGCCACGCCCCGCAGGGCCAGGTGGCGGCCGTGACGGAGCTGGTGCACCAGGCCTTCGCGGTCGGTCTGCGGGACTCGTTCCTGGTCTCCGGCGGGCTCGGGCTGCTCGGCGCGGTGCTGGTGTTCGTCCTGGTGGGCCGCCGGTCGGCGGAGGACGGGTGCCCCGCGGCACCGGTGGCGACCGGCTCGGCGGCGACCGCACCCGAGGCGACGCTGCCCGCGGCGGCCGCGGGCCGCTGACCCGGGTCCTCGTGGGGTTCGTCGCGCGGTGGGTGCTCCGGCGCCCGCCGCGCGACGGCGCACCGCACCTCGCCGCGCGACGGCGAGGAGGCGGCCCGCTCACTCACCCGGACGGCCGGTCCCGACGGGCCGTCCGTCCGACCCGCCCGAACCCTAGAGGGAAGGCGCGGTTTCGAGGAGGCGGACATGCTGCAGGGGTTCAAGAAGTTCATCATGCGCGGGAACGTGATCGATCTCGCCGTCGCGTTCGTCATGGGCGCGGCCTTCGTGGCGGTGGTCAACAGCCTGGTCAGCGACCTGCTGACGCCGCTGATCGCCGCGATCTTCGGCAAGCAGGACTTCTCCGCGCTGACCTTCACGCTGAACCACAGCACCTTCAAGTACGGCGCCTTCATCAACGCGCTGATCGCGTTCGTGCTGATCGCGGCCGCGCTCTACTTCGCCGTGGTGGCGCCGCTGAACCACCTGGCCGAGCGCAAGCGGCGCAAGGCCGGCCTGCCGCCGGTCGAGGAGCCGCTGACCGAGGTCGAGCTGCTCACCCAGATGCGCGACCTGATGCGCAACCCGCCGCCGAAGGCCTGACGGTCCGACGGTTCCCGGCCCGCCCCGTTCGCACGGGGCGGGCCGCGGTGGGTTGCGGAAGGATTCGGCCGGGTCAGCCGGTGCGGAGACCGTGCGCCCTGGCGGAGTCGTCGCCGAGCCGCACCCGGGTGGCGGGGACGACCACGTGCTCGACCGGGAAGACGTCGACCCCGAGCGGCTTGCGTGCCCGCACGAGCAGCGAGACCCCGGGCAGCGCCTTGACCGGCAGGTGGCGTTCGGCCGCGATGACCGCGCGGAGCACCCGGTTGACCAGCCGGGGCACGTCGTCCAGGTCACTGCCCGTGCTCCTGCGACGGCGCCAGGCGGCGGCCGGCCGGAGCAGCACGTTCCAGCTGTGCATCGACTCGATCACGCTGCCGCTGGCGGTCACCAGCTTCCGCAGGGTCTCCCGGCTGTACCGGCGCACATGGCCGACGGCTTCGTCATGGGCCGACCACAGTCTCATGTCGCAGGGCACGGCGATCAGGGCCAGCCCGCCGGGGCGCAGCACCCGGTAGATCTCGGCCATCGCCCGGTCGTCCTCGACGATGTGTTCCAGGACGTCGAAGGCGACCACCAGGTCGACGGTGCCGCTGCCGACCGGCAGTCGGCGGGCGTCGGAGCGGATCGTGGCCAGTCCGCGCTGCCGGGCGATCCGTGCGCCCTCGGGACCGTACTCGACGGCGACGCCCTTCCAGCCGTGGGCCCGGAGCACCCGGGTGTTGCCACCCGCGGCGGCGCCGATGTCCAGCGCCGTACCGGTCCGGCCGATGCCGGCCAGTTCCCGGGCGAGCAGGGCGCGCCGCTCCCGGTACCACCAGTGGTGGTCCTCCAGCGCTGCCAGCTTGCCGACCTCGGCGCCTTCCACGGCTTCTCCTTCCTCGGGGTGCCCTCGTCGCGATCGCCGCTGCCGGCACCGGGTGGGGCACCAGGGCAATGGAGCATTCCGGCGGCGTCCGTGCACTCCGGGCCGGTAGCGGCGCTCACGGTACGTTCCGGGCCCCGGTCGGGCGGCGGATCGGTCACCGAGTGTGCTGTGTCGGCGGGATTTTTCATCCTGATGCCGCAGGGTCGCCGATCCGCACGGACCGCTGTCCACCCCCCGGGTACGCGGACCTCCGCGCCTGCCCGCTAAGCAGGTACATGCCCTTAATGAACGGTTGTGTTCCCTATTCCCCGGGTCTACCGTCGGTACAGGTACAGGTGAACGAGTCCGCCCCCGGTCCTCGTCCACCCCCGGAACCCATTGGGGGACCTGCCATGGCCTCTTCGCGCGCCCTGGCCGAGGCTTCGCCCGCGACCGCCCGTCGGGGCCAGCACCCAGGGATAGCACTCACCGTCATCGCGGCCACCCAGCTGATGGTGGTCCTCGACATCACGATCGTGAACATCGCCCTGCCGCACATCCAGCAGGCGCTGAAGTTCTCCACCACCGACCTGTCCTGGGTCATCAACGCCTACACCCTCACCTTCGGCGGCCTGCTGCTGCTCGGCGGGCGCGCCGGCGACATCCTCGGCCGCCGCCGGGTGTTCATCGTCGGCGTGCTGGTCTTCAGCCTGGCCTCGCTGCTCGGCGGGGTGGCGCAGTCCTCCGCCTGGCTGCTGGCGGCCCGGGCGCTGCAGGGGCTGGGCGGGGCGATCGCCTCGCCGACCGCGCTGGCGCTGATCGCCACCAACTTCAGGGAGGGGCCGGAACGCAACCGGGCGTTCGGGGTGTACTCCGCCGTCGCCGGCGCGGGCGGCGCGGTGGGTCTGCTGCTCGGCGGCATGCTGACCTCCTGGCTGTCCTGGCGCTGGGTGCTGTTCGTCAATGTGCCGATCGGCATCGCGATCGCCCTGCTGGCGCCGCTCTACATCAACGAGTCCGAGCGCCACCCCGGCCGCTTCGACCTGACCGGCGCGTTCACCGCCACCGGCGGCATGGTCTCGCTGGTGTACGGCTTCATCCGGGCCTCCGACCACGGCTGGACGGACACCGTCACGCTGACCGCCTTCGGCCTGGCCGTCGTCCTGCTGGCGGCCTTCCTGGTGAACGAGCGGCGGGTGGCGCAGCCGATCACGCCGCTGCACCTGTTCCGCGAGCGCAACCGCTCCGGCGCGTACGGGCTGATGCTGTGCGTCTCGGCGACGATGTTCAGCATCTTCTTCTTCATCACCCTGTTCGTGCAGAACATCCTCGGCTTCAGCCCGTTGCGGGCCGGGTTCGCCTTCCTGCCGATCAGCGTGGCGATCATCGCCGCCGCCCAGTTCGCCGCCCGCAACCAACTGCGCTGGGGGCCCAAGCCGTTCCTGGTCTCGGGCTCGCTGCTGGTGCTGGGCGGGGTGATCTGGGCGACCCGGCTCGACATCCACAGCAGCTACGCGGGCGGCATCCTGGGGCCGACCCTGCTGTTCGGCCTCGGAATGGGCTCGATCTTCGTCCCGGCGCTGCTCACCGCGGTCTCCCGGGTGGCCCCGCACGAGACCGGCGCGGCCACCGGAATGCTCAACACCACCCAGCAGGTGGGCGGTTCGCTCGGACTGTCGATCCTGGTGACGGTGTACGGCACGGCGAGCCGCAACGAGGCCGGGCAGCAGGTCGCGGCGTTCCTCCGGCAGGCCACTCCGGCGCAGGCCGCCGAGTTCAGGGCGAGCGGGACGCTGCCGGCGCCGTACTCCTCGGAGGTGCTGGTGCACGGCATCGCGACCGCCTTCCAGATGGGTCTGGTGTTCACGTCGCTGGCGGTGCTGATCGCGGTGTTCGTCATCAAGGTGCGGCGGGTGCCGCAGGCCGCGCCGGTCAGCCCTTCGGGGGGCGGTACTTGACAGGGCGTCGGGGCGTCCAGGAGAGTCGCTTGTGCAAACGGTTTTCATCTTCGTTAGCCGTCCGTCAGTCATGCGTCGGCTCTTCGCCGGCCCCTCGGCTTCCCCGCCCGCGCACCCGTGAAAGAGGACCTCCATGTCGCTCGACGTCTCCCCCGCCCTGCTCGACCAGGCCCGCGACGGCCGCGTGGACGAGGCCGACTTCCTCGACAC
The DNA here is from genome assembly GCF_044749365.1 of Kitasatospora sp. NPDC089509. Taxonomy (NCBI): domain Bacteria; kingdom Bacillati; phylum Actinomycetota; class Actinomycetes; order Kitasatosporales; family Streptomycetaceae; genus Kitasatospora; species Kitasatospora sp. NPDC089509. Next base: position 23,753 of record NZ_JBIVHS010000037.1, read on the forward strand.
CGTCCGCGCCTCGCTCCCGTACGCCTACCAGGTCGTCGCCGGACTCAGCACCGAACTCGCCGACGGCGAAGCCGAGTTCACCACCGACAACACCACCCCCAGCGACGAGCAGCGCGCCCAGCTGCTGCGCGCGCTGGCCAGCAACGCGATCCGCGGCAGCCTGGAGGACCACTTCGGCGTCAAGCTCGCCTTCGTCAACTGCCACCGCGTCGGCGCCTTCCGGCCCGGCTCCGAGGACAGCGAGGCGTACCGCGAGTTCACCTCGCTGCACAACCAGATCCGCAACCAGAGCCCGGAGCTGCGCAGTTGCTGATCCGGCGGCCCGCTCGGCCCCGTCCGTCACGACGGGCGGGGCCGAGCCTCGCATCCGGCCCGGATGTTGCGCCGTGTTGCCGTGGATTGCCCCGCGTTGCGGCCCGTTTCACCGCCTTGTCCGGATCGCCCGCCGATCTTGTCGAACCGCCGGCGGCCTGCGTACGTTCGACGGGCACCACCCGTCCGGCCCCGCCCGGGGCCGCCAGCTGCCACGCGGAGCCGCCACCATGCCGCCCACCCCACGCCCGCTGCGGAAACTCGGCTTCCTCACCATCGGCCTCTTCGACGAGGCCGACCCGCGCCGGGGCCACGAGGACACCCTCGACCTGATCACCCTCGGCGAGCAGCTCGGCTTCGACAGCGCGTGGCTGCGCCACCGCCACCTCCAGTACGGGATCTCCTCCCCGCTCACCGTCCTGGCCGCCGCCGGTCAGCGCACCAGCCGGATCCAGCTCGGCACCGCCGTCACCCCGCTCGGCTGGGAGAACCCGCTGCGGCTCGCCGAGGACCTCGCCACCGTCGACCTGCTGTCCGGGGGCCGCCTCAACCCCGGCTTCAGCGTCGGCCCGCCCACCCACTACGAGCACGTGCGCGGCGCGCTCTACCCCGACACCGGCGACCGCGAGGACTTCGGTCAGGGGCGCGCCGAACGGCTGCTCGCCCTGGTCCGCGGCGAGGACGCCTCCGACTTCGCCGGCACCGAGGGCATCGAGGTGTACTCGCGCCGCGTCCAGCCGCACTCCCCCGGCCTGGCCGACCGGCTCTGGTACGGCGCCGGCAGCCTGCGCTCGGCCCGCTGGGCCGGCGAGCACGGGCTCAACCTGCTGACCAGCAGCGTGGTCAAGCCCGAACCGGCCGCTCCCGAACCGGCCACTCCCGCACCGGACTTCGCCGAGATCCAGGCCGAACAGATCCGCGCCTTCCGCGCCCACCACCCCGACGGCGAACGCGCCCGGGTCTCCCAGGGCCTGGTGGTCATCCCCACCGACAGCGCCACCCCCGAGCAGCGCGCCAAGTACCACGCCTACGCCCTCGCCCGCACCCCGCGCACCCTCGCCCCGCAGGGTCCGGCCGGACTGCTCTTCGCCCCCGACCTGGTCGGCAGCTCGGAGGAGCTCGCCGAGCGGCTGCACGCCCACGCGGGCTACCGGGAGGTGGACGAGGTGGCCTTCGCTCTCCCGTTCTCCTTCGACCCCGAGGACTACGTGCAGATCCTCACCGACCTCGCCACCCATCTCGGGCCCGCCCTCGGCTGGTCCCGCTCGGCCCCACCCGGCGCGGACCGCTGAGGACACCCGGGACTCGGGACCGGGAGCGAGGCCACGGGCCCGCCGGGACGCATCCCCGGCGGGCCTCCCGCCCCCCCGACCGCGGGTCACGCCGCAACCGGGCCGGGCCCGTGCGCGTCCCTGCGGGTACGACCGACCCGTCGACTTCATGGGGGGAACCATGACCGGACCGCACGACGCCGTACCCGCCTCCAAGCCCGGGCCCGTACCAACGCCCCGGCCGGCGGCACCGCCCCGGCCACCGGCACCACCCCGGCCGGCGGTGCCGTCGCTGCAGCCGTGTCCGACCTGCGGGCTCGCCGACCAGGTCCGCAGTGTGGCGGCCGAGTACCGCGCCGGGCTGACCGTCGAGACCGTCCGGACCCGCCGGGACGACCGGTGGCGCACCGAGACCCGCGAGGTGGCCAGCAACCTCGCCCGGGCCCTGGCACCCGCCCCGGAGCGGCACCCCGAGCGCATCCCGGGCGCACTCGGCGCCGTCGCCCTGTTCGGGGCGGGCTTCCTGTACTTCACCGCCGACTCCCAGCGCGACTTCGAGACCTCCCGCGACAGGCTCCTCGCGGGCAGCAGCCTCCTCGACCCGTCCGCCGCCTCCGAGGCCGACTCCCTCCAGCTGTACTCCGGCCTCGCCCTCCTCCTCGCGGTCGTGCTGCTCGCCACCGCCCTCCTGCTCCGCGTCTCCACCAACCGCGCACTGGCCGGACGCCCCCACGCCGAGCGCCTCTGGTCCACCGCCTGGTACTGCTCCCGTTGCGGCACCGCGCACTTCCCGCCCACCGCCGGCCAGGGGGCGGGCCCGCTCAGCCTCCAGGAGTTCCGGCACCGGGTCTGGACGGCGGGCGGCTACGGCCACCTCGCAGAGCGCCACCGGGCGTAGCGGGGGCGGCTCCGCGCTGCCCCGCCCCGGGTGCGTCAGGCGAAGTGCCGGACGGTCGCCGGGTCGCCCGGCGCGTACGGGTGCCAGTCGGGCACGGCGGGGCGGCCGGTGGCGGTGAAGGTGGCCGCCGCGTGGGAGAAGGCCCGGCCGAGCGCTCGGGCGGCGGCGGCGGGGGCGTCGCTGGAGATACCGAGCATGGGGCTGGCCGGGTAGGCGTCCAAGGTGTCGAAGAAGAAGGGGAGTTCGACGCAGTGCGCGGCCCCCAGGCGGGCGGGGTCGTCGGCCGGGGCGTAGTCGAACCGGTAGACGTAGACGGGGTTTCCGGCCGCGGCGTGGTGGTCGGCGATGGCGAGGGTGTCGTCGCGGAAAAGGAGCTCCGTGCTGAGTTCGGTCAGCACCTCGCTCGGTGCCGCGTCCGGGCGCCGGGCGGCGATGCGGTCGAACCGCGCCGCACCGTCGGCGAGTTGGCCGGCGGCGATGGCGCGGGCCCGGTCGGCGGTGACGGTGCGGATGCGCGGGTCGAAGGCGAAGAAGGCCGTCATCTCGTTCCGGGTGGTGCCGGTCAGCAGCTCCTTGCCGTCGAGGCGGCCGTCGGCCAGGGCCTGCTGCCAGGTCGTCGGCATGCCGCAGCCGCCGAGGACGGGGTACATCGGCGGAGCGACGTTGCCCGCGCGGGAGAGGTCCTGGGAGAGCCGGTCGTAGCCGGCCAGGAGGTGTTCGACCGGGAGGGCGCGCAGCGCGGCGGGCAGGTCCCGACGGCCGGTCAGCCCGAGCAGGTCGAGGTAGCGGCGGGTGTGCTCGGCGGCCTCGCCGGGGTCCTGCGGGGCGAGGCCGAACGGGCCGCTCTGGGTGATCAGGCGGCTGATCTGCGGGCCGGTGACCGGGGAGAGGGCGAGGTGGAGGGCGGAGAAGGCGCCGGCCGACTGGCCGCCGACGGTGAGCCGCCCGGGGTCGCCGCCGAAGGAGGCGATGTTGCGCCGCACCCAGGCCAGCGCCGTGGCCTGGTCCTGCACCCCGAGGTTCTCGATGCCGTGCTCCGGCAGGTGGAGGTAACCGAGCGGGCCCAGGCGGTAGTTGGCGGTGACCACGACGACCTCCCCGGCGGCGGCCAGCCTGCCGCCGTCGTACCAGTCCCAGCCGCCGGAGCCGCTGGTGAACCCGCCGCCGTGGAACCAGAGCAGGACCGGGAGGGCGCGCGGGGAGGCGTCGGCGGTGGGCAGGCGCGGGGTCCACACGTTGAGGGTCAGTGAGCCGTCCTCGTTCCAGTCCGGCGTGCGCGGGCCCATCACCGCTTCCAGCCGGGAGGGGCGCTGCGGGACCGCCGGGCCGGGGGCGGCCGCCTCGCGCGGCTCCGGCCAGGACGGGTGCGGCGCGGGCGCTGCGAAGCGCCGCTCCCCCACCGGCGAGGCCGCGTACGGGACACCGCGGAACGCGGCCACGCCGCCCAGGGCGGTGCCGCGGACGCGGCCGGACTCGGTGCTCACGACGGGGCGCTCGATCAGGTCCATGGGTATCGCCTTCCTTGTTCCTTGCCGGTTCCTGGCGAATCCGGTCTATCGTCGGACGGCGGAAAGCGGCGAGAATCGGCACATCGATGCGTGATATACGCCAGTGGTCATGAGATTCTGCTGGATGTGGGACAGCCGAGAACCGAACTGGACGACACCGACCGCCGGATCGCCGCCGTACTGATGGCGTCCCCGCGCGCCTCCTGGCGCACGGTCGCCGAGACCCTGGGCCTGTCCGAACGCACCGTCGTGCGCCGCGCGACGCCGCTGCTGCACGACGGCACGCTGCGGGCCACCGCCGTACGCAACCCCGACCGCTTCCCGCACCTGATCCCGATGGCTCTCCGGATCCGCTGCCGTCCCGGCCGGGTCAGAGCGATCGCCGCGGGGCTCGCCCGCCGGCCCGACACGGTGTGGATCGACGTCCTCGGCGGCGGTGACGAGATCAGCAGCGTGCTCTTCCTCGACGGCCCCCGGGCCCGCACCGCGCTGCTGCTGCGCGACCTGCCCGCCACCGCCGACGTCCGGTCCTGGGACGCCTACGACCTGATGAAGGTCTTCCCGGCCGGATTCGTCTGGAGCGCCGGGCTGTTGAGCACCGAGCAGTTCTCCTCGCTCACCCCGTTCCCGGACGAGCCCGCCGCCGCGCCCGCGATCCAGCCGCTGGACGAGGCGCTGATCGACCAGCTGATCGTGGACGCCCGCACCGGCTACGGTGAGTTGGCCGCCCGGCTGGGCACCTCGGCCTCGACCGTGCGCCGTCGCCTGGACCAGCTCACCGCCGGCCACATGCTGCGGCTGGCCTGCGAACTGGATCTGCGGCTGCTGGGCATCGACACCGAGGCGCTGCTCTGGATCGCCACCGGCCCCGGCAGCCTGGAGGCGGTCGGGCAGCGGCTGAGCCGCCATCCGCAGGTGCGGTTCGCGGCGGCCACGACCGGAGCGGCGAACCTGCTGGTCGCCGTCGCGGCCGAGGACCTCGGCGGGCTCTACGCCTTCCTGACCGGCACCGTCGGCGCGATCGACGACATCCGCGGCCTGGAGGTCACCCGGATCCTCAGCACGGTCAAGCGCACCGGCCGGATCCGCCCGCCCGAGGCGTGACGCCCGCCCGGCCGACGGGCCCGACCGCCGATGAGCGGTCAGTCCCCCTGGGACCAGGCGGCGACCGGGAGCGACAGGTAGATGCCGAAGTCGTCCAAGCCGGTCGCGGCGCGGAGGTTCGCGTGGAGGGTGTCCACCCGCTCCTGGCGGTCGGCCGCCCGGCTGGCGAACCACTTCGACTTGATCTCGATCACCAGCGGCAGGCCGCTGAGGTCCAGCGGGCCCAGCGGCCGGAAGCGGACCTCGACGTCCCCGGGCTGCAGGTCGCCGTCGTACGGCTCCTCGGGGCATTCCACGGCCAGGGAGACCAGATGGGGCAGCACGGCACCCAGTTCGCGGAGTAGGGCCTCGGGCACGGTGGGGGCATGGGTCACGTCGACGAGCGGCATACCCGACACTCTAGGGCGCCGAACGGATCCCCGTGCCGCAACAGCCGGGCCGGGATCAGGACTTCGCCCGCTACGACCAGTGCGGCCGGCCCGACTGGCGGAGGCGCCGGGGGGGGGGGGGGCCGGGGGGGGGGGGGGGGGCCCCCCCGGCGCGGGGGGGGGGGGGGCGCCGGGGGGGGGGGGCGGGGGCCCGCCCCCCGGGGGGCCCCCGCGGCCCCCCCCCCCCCCGCGCCGGGTCAGCGGGACAGCGGGCCGGGTCAGCGGGACAGCGGCCCGCTGAGGGCGGCGGGCCGGCCGGTCCGCTCGGCGATCTCGGCGAGGCGGGTGTGCACGGCGTCGCGCGGGACCACCAGGGTCGGCTCGTTGGACACCAGCCGGTGTTCGGCGGCCAGCCGGGCCCGGCCGCCGCCGGTGATGTTGAGCAGGACCGGCGCCGCGGGGTCGACGCGGCCGTCCCGTACGGCGGTCCGCAGGGTGGCCAGGGCGACGCCCGCCGGAGGCTCGATGTCGATGCCCTCCAGCTCCAGGAAGGTGGCCATCGCCGCGCGTGCCTCGCCGCCGTCGGCGGTGAACACCTCGCCCGCGCTCTCGCTCAGCGCCTCCCGCAGACCGCCCGGGACGTCGTACGGCGGCTTGCGGTTGGTGAGTTCGGGAGCGAAGGCGCTGCGCGCGGCCGCGCGGTCCTCGTCCGGGGCGGTGGTCTCCCAGGAGCGCCGACCGGTCCGCCAGGCCTCGAAGACGGGCGCGAAGCCGGCGTTCTGGGCCAGCATCAGGCGCGGCAGCGGACCGTCCCCGCCGACGCCGGCCCGGCGGAGCCGGACGGCGGCCTCGTGGGCGGCGATCGCGCCCGCCCCGCTGCCGATGGCCTGGACGTAGTACTGCGGGAGCCCGCCCATCGCCTCGGCCGCGGCGAGCATCACGGTGCCGAGCCCGTCCCGGCGGGCGACGTTCTTGGTGCCGCCCTCCGGGACGAAGCCCGGCAGCGCGGCCAGGGCGTCGCCGAGCGCGATGGCGTCCGCGTAGTCCGCCTGCTCGACGGCGACGATGCTGACCGCACCGGAGTGCTCGGCGTACGGCACCCGCGAGCGCAGGTGGCCCATCGCCTCCGCCGGGACGATGACGACCGCCGGCACCCCGTGGACGGAGCAGAGCTCGGCGAAGGCCGCCGCCGTGTTGCCGGCCGAGGTCACCACCAGGGTGCCCGCCCGCTCGGGCAGTCGGCCGAGCACGGCCGCCGCTTCGAGCTCCTTGAAGGAGCCGGTGGTCAGCCCGGCCCCGCGCTCCGGCCAGTAGCCGTTGAACGCGATCCACAGATTCCTCAGGCCCAGGAAGCCGCCCAGCCGCTCGCTCCGGTAGACGACCGTCCGGCCGGTGTCGGCGACGACCCGGCGGATCGGCAGCCAGTCGCGGTAGCGGTGGATCCCCGCCACCTCGCGGTCGGGCGCGAAGGGGCGGTCACCGTAGTCGCTTCTCAGCAGCGCGGGCCCGTGCGGCTCCGGGCAGGCCAGGGACACGCCGTCGTCCGGCGTGCGGAGAGCGCACGAGGAACAGACCAGGGAACAGTGGGAAGCGTCTTCGTCGCGAATCATGGAAAGGAGGTTCGCCTTACGCTCTCGTTAAAAACTTCGTCAAATATCGCGGGGAATTCCCGCCGACGCGGGGCGCGGATCGCGGTACACGCGCTGGATGCTGGTGCCGAGCCGACTTATATCGGCCCCGTACACGTGGATGGAGATCGCCGTCCGGTCACCCGAGTTCGATACCCGGTGGATATCTCCGGGCGGGGCGATTCCGCTCACCTGGCCGCGAGGATTAACGATTTCCTCATCCAATGCCAGGAGTTCGCCGTCACCGTCCGTGCGGGCGATCCGATAACGGCTTTCATGTTCTTCGCCCTCGTACACTCCGGTCACGCACCAGGCGATGTGATCGTGGATCGAGGTCGACTGACCGGGGTGCCACACCAGCGAGACCACGGAGAAGGAACCGTCCGGTTCCACGTGCAGGAGGTGCTGCCGGTAGTTCTCCGGGTCGCCCCGCCGTTGATCGGGCGTCAGGAGGTCGGGGTGGTCCAGGAAGGGCCGCAGCCGGGCCGCCACGGCGTCCGCCCGTTCGGCCGCCGAAGCGGTCTCCCGCACCGCCGCGCGGATCGCCTCGACCAGCGGTGCGAGGCGGGATCCGGGAGCGGAGCGGGGGTCTCCGACCGCCGCGACCCCGGCGACAGGGGCGCTGACCACGGCGTTTCCGCTCAGTTCCCGGCCCCGTCCATGGCGTCGACCAGGCTCTTCGGACGCATGTCGGTCCAGTTGGCCTCGATGTGGTCCACGCAGGACTGGCGGGCGGCGGGGCCGTGGACGGTGTTCCAGCCGGCCGGGACGTCGAGGTATTCGGGCCACAGCGAGTACTGGTTCTCGTCGTTGACCAGCACCAGGAACGTGCCGTCGGCGTCGTCGAAGGGGTTCGCCATCGGAGGTCTTCCTCTCAGGGGGATCAACCGGCTCGGACCGGTCGACCGGGTACACGTAGGGGGAGGGGTGGAAGGTTCAGCAAAGATAGCAGTTCATCTTGCGGCAATCTTGTGCTAATCTGCGCGGCCTGATTCGACGTCCCGGCTTCAAGGGATCTTCACCGCGGTTGACGACAGCGGTCCGACGCCGGGTTAAAGTCCTTACCGGTAACGAAATCGCGCGGTCGAAGCGCGATGGTCGTATGCCGTCCAAAGAATGCCGGGCCGGGACAGCTCTGTCCGTCCGCGCGCCGTGCGAAGCGATCGCGAGAAGCGGTTTCGCTCCTGGAGAACCGGAGTTCGGAAGAAGATGCTGGATATTCGCGATGAGCACTGGCCGCTGCTGTCCGGTCAGTCCGGCGTGTGGTTCGCGCAGCATCTGGCGCCGGAGAACCCCTCCTACCGGATCGCCGAATGCCTGGAGATCCACGGGCCGGTCGACCGGGCGGTCTTCGAGGCGGCCGTCCGCCGGGCCACCACCGAGGCGGAGACCCTGCGCCTGCGCTTCCGCCCGGACGGCGAGGAGGTCCGTCAGGTCCTCCTACCGGAGGCCGACTGGCAGCTCGCCGTCGTGGACGTCAGCACCGAGCCCGACGCCTGGGCCGCCGTCCAGGCCTGGATCCGGAACGACCTGGCCCGACCGATCGACGTCACGGGCGGACCGCTGACCACCTTCGCGCTCTTCCCGGCCGGTCCGGAGCGGTTCTTCTTCTACCAGCAGGGCCACCACCTGATCGTCGACGGCTACAGCGGCTTCCTGATCGCCGGCCGGGTCGCCCAGCTCTACACCGCCATGGTCGAGGGACGCCCCACCGACGAGGGCGCGTTGCCCTCCTTCCAGGGGCTGCTGGACGAGGACGCCGCCTACCGCGCCTCCGAGCAGTTCACCGCCGACCGCCACTACTGGACCGAGCGCTTCGCGGACCAGCCGGACGCGGTCAGCCTGGCCGGCCGCTTCGCCCCGGCCTCGGACACCTTCCTCCGCCGGGTCACGACCATCGCCCCCGCGGCCGCCGACGCCCTGCGCGCCGCCGCCCGCCGCCACCGCACCGGCCTGTCCGCGCTGGTCATCGCCGCGACGGCGCTCTACACCCGGCGGATGACCGGCACCGACGGCGACGAAGTCGTCCTCGGCCTGCCCGTCGCCGGTCGCACCGGGCGGCTCCAGCGCACCGTCCCCGGCATGCTCTCCAACGAGGTGCCGCTGCGGCTGGCCGTCCCGGCGGACGCCACCTGGGCCGAGCTGGTGCGCGGCACCGGCACCGCCGTCCGCGAGGCGCTGCGCCACCAGCGGTACCGTGCCGAGGAGTTGGCGCGCGACCTGCGCCGGGTCGGCGCCGAGGGCGCGCTCTACGGCACCACGATCAACATCATGCAGTTCGGCGACGACCTGGACTTCGCCGGCGCCCCGGCCACCCTGCACAACTTCTCCAACGGCGCGGTGGAGAACCTCGCCTTCGTGCTGTACGACCGGCAGGGCGCCGAGGGCATGCGGCTGGTCGCGGACGCGAACCCGGCGCTCTACGACGCCGACCGGGTGGACGCCCATCTGCGGCGCTTCGCCCGGCTGTTGGAGACCCTGGCCACCGTCGAGCCCGAGGCCCGGATCGCCGACGTCGACCTGCTGAGCGCGGCCGAGCGGCACCAGGTGCTGGTGGACTGGAACGCGACCGAGGTCGAGGTCGAGGCCGCCACCCTGCCGGAGCTGTTCCGGGCGCAGGCCGCGCGCACGCCGGAGGCCGTCGCGCTCGTCGTCGAGGGCGAGCAGCTGAGCTACGCCGAACTGGATGCGCGGACCGACCGGTTGGCCCGGCTGCTCGTCCAGCGGGGCGTGCGGCCGGAGTCGCGGGTCGCGGTGCTGATGGAGCGGTCCGTCGAGCTGGTCGTGGCGCTGCTCGCGATCGTGAAGGCGGGCGGCGCCTACCTGCCGGTCGACCCCGAGTACCCGGCCGAGCGGATCGCCGACGTGCTGGCCGATGCCGCGCCCGAACTCGTCCTGACCGCCGGTGACTCGGGCCTGACGGAGCTGTCGGTTCCGACTGTCGCGCTCGACTCGGCAGCGGTGGCCGAGGTGCTCGCCGCGCTGCCCGGGCAGGGCTTCGCCTGCGAGGGGCTGCTGCCGCAGCACCCGGCGTACGTCATCTACACCTCGGGGTCGACCGGCCGCCCGAAGGGCGTGGCCGTCCCGCACGAGGGCATCGTCAACCGGCTGGCCTGGATGCAGGACGCGTACCGGCTCGATGGGGACGACCGGGTCTTGCAGAAGACGCCGTTCGGCTTCGACGTGTCGGTGTGGGAGTTCTTCTGGCCGCTGATCGAGGGCGCGACGCTCGTGGTCGCCCGGCCCGGCGGGCACCGGGACCCCGGCTACCTCGCGGAGCTCATCCAGCGCGAGGGCGTCACCGTCACCCACTTCGTGCCGTCCATGCTCCAGGCCTTCCTGGCCGAGCCGGGCGCCACGGCCTGCACCGGCCTGCGCGCCGTGCTCTGCTCCGGCGAGGCGTTGCCCGCCGAGCTGCGCGACCGGTTCCGGCGCCTGCTGGACGTCCCGCTGCACAACCTCTACGGCCCCACCGAGGCCTCCGTCGACGTCACCGCCTGGCCCTGCCACGAGGACGACCGTGCCACGGTGCCGATCGGACGCCCGATCTGGAACACCCGCACCTACGTCCTCGACGCCCACCTGCGACCGGTCCCGGCCGGTGCCGCCGGTGAGCTCTACCTGGCCGGCGTCCAGCTCGCCCGCGGCTACCTGAACCGGGCCCCGCTCACGGCGGAACGTTTCGTCGCCTGCCCGTTCGGCGCCCCCGGCGAGCGGATGTACCGCACCGGCGACCTCGCCCGCTGGAACACCGACGGCACCCTCGACTACCTCGGCCGCACCGACCACCAGGTCAAGCTCCGCGGCCAGCGCATCGAACTCGGCGAGATCGAGGCCGCGCTCACCGCACACCCGCAGGTCACCCAGGCCGTCGTGGTGGTCCGTGAGGACACCCCGGGCCGGCAGAGGCTGGTCGGGTACCTGGTCGCCGCGACGGATGTGGACACCGCTGACGTCCGCGCGCGGCTGGCGGCCCGGCTGCCCGAGTACATGGTGCCCACCGCCTTCGTCGTCCTCGACGCACTGCCGCTGACCGTCAACGGCAAGCTCGACCGCAAGGCCCTCCCCGCCCCCGACCCGACGGCGGCCCCGGCCGGACGCGCCCCGCGCACCCCGCGCGAGGAGGTGCTCTGCCGCCTGTTCGCCGAGGTGCTCGGCCTGGGCGGCGTGGGCATCGACGACAACTTCTTCCAGCTCGGCGGCCACTCGCTGCTCGCCACCCGGCTGGCCAGTCGGATTCGCTCAGTGCTCGGCGCGGAGCCGGCGATCCGCGACCTGTTCGAGGCACCCACCGTCGCCGCCCTCGCCGCCCGGCTCGACGCCGGAGGCCGAATCCGCCCGGCGCTGACCGCCGGTGAGCGCCCGGAGGAGCTGCCGCTCTCCTACGCCCAGCGCCGTCTCTGGTTCCTCGGCGAGCTGGAGGGCCCGAGCGCGACCTACAACGTCCCGATCGCGATACGCCTGAGCGGTTCGCTCGACATACCGGCCCTGGAAGCCGCCCTGGGTGACGTCGTCGCCCGGCACGAGGTGCTGCGCACGGTCGTTCCCGCCGTCGACGGCCGGCCCCGGCAGCGCGTCCTCGGCGTCGACGAACTCGGCCCGCTGCTGACCGTCGTCGACTCCGACGAGGACCGCCTCGCCGAGGACGTCGCCCGGGCGTACGCCCACACCTTCGACCTGTCCGGCGAACTCCCCTTGCGCGCCCGGCTGTTCACCCTGGCGGCCGAAGACCAGGTGCTCACCCTGGTGGTCCACCACATCGCCGCCGACGGCTGGTCGCTCGACCCGCTGACCCGGGACCTGTCCGCCGCCTACGCCGCCCGCACCGAGCGACGGACCCCCGAGTGGCGGCAACTGCCGGTCCAGTACGCCGACTACACCGTCTGGCAGCAGCGACTCCTCGGTGCCGAGGACGACCAGGACAGTCTGCTCACCGAGCAACTCTCCTACTGGCGGCGCGCGTTGGCCGACGCCCCCGAAGAGCTCGCACTCCCCTACGACCGGCCGCGCCCCGCCGTCGCCTCCCACCGGGGCGCCTCCACGCCCGTCGAGGTCCCGGCCGAGCTGCACGCCCAGCTGGCCGACCTGGCCCTCGCCCAGGGCGTGACCCCGCACATGGTGCTCCAGGCCACCCTCTCCGTGCTGCTCAGCCGTCTCGGCGCGGGTACCGACATCCCCGTCGGCACCCCGGTCGCCGGTCGGACCGACGAGGCCCTGGACGAGCTGGTCGGCTTCTTCGTCAACACCCTCGTGCTGCGCACCGACCTCTCCGGCGATCCCAGCTTCGCCGAACTCCTCGGCCGGGTCCGGGAAACCGACCTGGCGGCCTACGCCCACCAGGACGTCCCCTTCGAGCGCCTGGTCGAGGACCTGGCCCCGGCCCGGTCGATGGCTCGCCACCCGCTGTTCCAGGTCCTGCTGACCCTGCAGAACAACACCCGCGCCGCCCTGGACTTCGCCGGGCTCGACGGCGCCCTGCTGCCCCCGGCGCAGGCCCCGGCCAAGTTCGACCTCTCACTGACCCTCACCGAGACCTTCGGTCCGGACCGCGCCCCGGCCGGGTTGACCGGTGAACTCACCTACGCCACCGACCTGTTCGACGCCGCCACGGCCGAGGGCATCGCCCGGCGCTTCACCCGGGTCCTGGCCGCCGCCGTCGCCGAGCCCGACCGGCCGGTCACCCGGATCGAGCTCCTCGACGAGGAGGAGCGCCGGCAGGTTCTGACGGAGTGGAACGCGACGGAGGTCGCGGTGCCGGGCGGGACGCTGACCGGGCTGTTCGAGGCCCAGGTGGCCCGGACGCCGGAGGCCGTCGCCCTGGTGCACGCGGGCCGCGAACTGACCTATGCCGAGCTGAACGCGGACGCCAACCGGCTGGCCCGTCACCTGGTCGGCGCCGGGGTCGGACCGGAGTCGCGCGTCGCCGTCCTGATGGAGCGCTCGTCCGCGCTGATCACCGCACTGCTGGCCGTCCTCAAGACCGGTGCCGCCTACGTCCCGATCGACCCGGCCTACCCGGCCGACCGGATCGCCTATCTGATCGAGGACTCCGCGCCCGCTCTGCTGCTCACCGAGAGCGGCGTTTCGGCGCCCGCCGCGTCGACCGCGCGACTGCTCCTGGACTCCGTCGAACTCGGCTTCGAGCTGGCAGAGTTGTCGGATCAGGACATCGCCGACGGAGAGCGGGCCAAGCCGCTGCGTCCGGAGCACCCGGCGTACGTGATCTACACCTCGGGGTCGACGGGTCGTCCGAAGGGTGTGGTGATCGAGCACCGCAACCTGGTCAACTACGTGGCCCGGTGCTGGAGCGCCTACCCGGACGTCGCGGGGAGCACGCTGCTGCACGCCTCGATCTCCTTCGACGCCGGTGTCACTGCCCTGTACGGCGCGCTGACCAGCGGCGGACGGGTGCACCTCGCCGACCTGGACGAGGAGCTGCCCACCAGCCTGGGCAGTGACCGGCTGACCTTCCTCAAGGGCACCCCCGGGCACCTGACGATGATGGACGCCCTGCCCGGAGAATGCGCGCCCACCCGGCAGTTGATGATCGGCGGCGAGACCCTTCACACCGCCCAGCTCCAGCACTGGCGTGCCAGCCACCCCGACGTCCACATCGTCTGCCACTACGGCCCCACCGAAGCCACCGTCGGCTGCACCGACCACCACATAGCCCCCGGCCACGAACCCGCCGGCACGGTCGTCCCCATCGGCCGACCGATGTGGAACACCCACGCCTACGTCCTCGACCACAACCTCCAGCCCGTCCCCGTCGGCGTCGCCGGCGAGCTCTACATCGCAGGCGCCCAGCTCGCCCGCGGCTACCTCGGCCGCCACGCCCTCACCGCCGAACGCTTCATCGCCAACCCCCACGGCACGGCAGGCGAGCGCATGTACCGCACCGGCGACCTCGCCCGCTGGAACCACCACGGCGACCTCGAATTCATCGGCCGCGCCGACCACCAGGTCAAGATCCGCGGCTACCGCATCGAACCCGGCGAAATCGAAGCCGCCCTGACCGCTCATGCGCACATCGCCCACGCCACCGTCATCGTCCGCGAGGACACCCCCGGCGACAAGCGACTCGTGGGCTACCTGCTCACCACGACCGAGCTGGACGCCACCGAGGTACGCACCCACCTGTCGGCGCTGCTGCCCGACTACATGGTCCCCAGCGCGTTCGTCGTCCTGGACAAGCTGCCGCTGACCGTCAACGGCAAGCTCGACCGACGCGCCCTGCCCGCGCCCACGTACGCGAGCACCGCGACCAAGCGCGCGCCGCGCACCCCGCACGAAGAGGTCCTCTGCGAGCTGTTCGCCGAGATCCTCGGGCTGCCCGAGGTCGGCATCGACGACAACTTCTTCGAACTCGGCGGCCACTCCCTGCTCGCCGTCTCCCTGGTCGAACGCCTCCGCGCCCGGGGCATCCAGGTCGAGGTCCGCACCCTGTTCACGGCGCCCACCATCGCGGCGCTGGCCGCCGCGACCGGTGCCGACCCGCGAGAGGTGGCCGTCCCGGCGAACCTGATCCCGGCCGACGCCGTGGACATCACCCCCGAGATGCTCCCCCTGGTGGAGCTCACCAGCGAGGACCTCGCCCGGATCACCGCCTCCGTCGAGGGCGGCACCGCCAACATCGCGGACATCTACCCCCTCGCGCCGCTCCAGGAAGGCATCTTCTTCCACCACGTGATGGCCGCCGAGGGCGAGAGCGACGTCTACGTCCAGCCGACGGTGCTCGGCTTCGACAGCCACCAGCACCGGGACGCCTTCGTCCACGCCCTCCAACTGGTGATCGACCGCCACGACATCCTGCGCACCTCCTTCGTCTGGCGTGAGCTGCCCGAGCCGGTCCAGGTCGTCCAGCGCCGGGCCGTCCTGCCCGTACACGAGGTCGCCCTGGCCTCCGACGGCACGGACGCCACCACCGCCCTGCTCGCCGCCGCCGGCTCCACCATGGACATCGGCCGGGCCCCGCTGCTGCACGCGTACACCGCCACCGCCCCGGCCGACGGACGTCCGCTCCTGCTGCTCCAGCGCCACCACCTGGTCTCCGACCACACGACGCTGGACGTGCTGCTCGACGAGGTCCGCACCGTCCTCGACGGCCGAGCGGATCAGCTCGGTACGCCGGAGCCGTTCCGCACCTTCGTCGCCCAGGCCCGCCTGCGCGTCCCCCGCGAGGAACACCGGCGCCACTTCGGCGAGTTGCTCGCCGACATCACCGAACCCAGCGCCCCGTTCGGCCTGCTCGACGTCCGGGGCGACGGCACCGCCGTCGCCGAGGCCAAGGTGCCGCTCGGCCCCGAAGCGGCCGCCCGGCTGCGCGAACAGGCCCGCCGCCTGGGCGTGAGCGCCGCCGCGCTGTTCCACGTCGTGTGGGCCCGGGTGGTCGCCGCCACCGCCAACCAGCCCGACGCCGTGTTCGGCACCGTGCTGTTCGGCCGGATGAACGGCGGGGCGGGCGCCGACCGCACCCTCGGCCTGTTCATCAACACCCTGCCGGTCCGGCTGGCCACCACCACGCCGGTCGCCGAGGCCGTCACCGCCATGCAGACCCAGCTCGCCGACCTGCTGGAGCACGAGCACGCCCCGCTCGCCCTGGCCCAGCAGGCCAGCGGCGTCCCGGCGCAGACCCCGCTGTTCACCTCGATCCTCAACTACCGCCACAGCAGCGCCGATCTGGACACCGCACCGACCGGCCTGGCCGGCGTCGAGCTGCTGCACCTCCACACCCGCACCAACTACCCGCTCGCGCTGTCCGTGGACGACCTGGGCACCGGTTTCCGCCTCACCGTCCAGGCCGCCACCCCGCTCGACCCCGCGGCGCTCGCCGACCTGGTCCGCACCACCACCGACAACCTGCTCACCGCCCTCGAAGCCGACCCGTCGGCGCCGCTGGACCGGGTCGGGATCCTGGGCGCGGAGGAGCGGGCGCGTGTCCTGACGGAGTGGAACGCGACGGAGGTCGCGGTACCGGGCGGGACGCTGACCGGGCTGTTCGAGGCCCAGGTGGCCCGGACGCCGGAGGCCGTCGCCCTGGTCCACGCCGGTGTCGAGCTCAGCTACGCCGACCTGAACGCCGACGCCAACCGGCTGGCCCGCCACCTGGCCTCCGCCGGGGTCGGACCGGAGTCGCGCGTCGCCGTCCTGATGGAGCGCTCGTCCGCGCTGATCACCGCACTGCTGGCCGTCCTCAAGACCGGCGCCGCTTACGTGCCGATCGACCCGGCGTACCCGCTCGACCGCATCGGCTACATGGTGGCGGACTCGGCCCCGGCCCTGGTGCTCGCCGACGCCGCCTCCGCCGAGCGCCTGCCGCAGGACGCGGCCGGTTCGACGCTCGTGCTCGACGGTGCCGACACGGCGGCCGCCCTGGCGCAGCACGCGGACGGTGACCTGGACTCGGCCGCTTCGCTCCGGCCGGAGCACCCGGCGTACGTGATCTACACCTCGGGGTCGACGGGTCGGCCGAAGGGTGTGGTGATCGAGCACCGCAACCTGGTCAACTACGTGGCCCGGTGCTGGAGCGCCTACCCGGACGTCGCGGGGAGCACGCTGCTGCACGCCTCGATCTCCTTCGACGCCGGTGTCACCGCCCTGTACGGCGCGCTGACCAGCGGCGGACGGGTGCACCTCGCGAACCTCGACGAGGAGCTGACCGCGCACCTCGGCAACGACCGGCTGACCTTCCTCAAGGGCACCCCCGGGCACCTGACGATGATGGACGCTCTGCCCGAACAGTGCGCCCCCACCCGGCAGTTGATGATCGGCGGCGAGACCCTCCACACCGCCCAGCTCCAGCACTGGCGTGCCAGCCACCCCGACGTCCACATCGTCTGCCACTACGGCCCCACCGAAGCCACCGTCGGCTGCACCGACCACCACATAGCCCCGGGTCAGGAGCCCGCGAGCAGCGTGGTGCCGATCGGCCGCCCGATGTGGAACACCCACGCCTACGTCCTCGACCACAACCTCCAGCCCGTCCCCGTCGGCGTCACCGGCGAGCTCTACATCGCCGGCGCCCAGCTCGCCCGCGGCTACCTCGGCCGCCACGCCCTCACCGCCGAACGCTTCATCGCCAACCCCCACGGCACGGCAGGCGAGCGGATGTACCGCACCGGCGACCTCGCCCGCTGGAACCACCACGGCGACCTCGAATTCATCGGCCGCGCCGACCACCAGGTCAAGATCCGCGGCTACCGCATCGAACCCGGCGAAATCGAAGCCGCCCTGGCCACTCATGAGCACATCGCCCACGCCACCGTCATCGTCCGTGAGGACACCCCCGGCGACAAACGACTCGTGGGCTACCTGCTCACCACGACCGAGCTGGACACCGCCGAGGTCCGGCAGCACGCCGCCGAGCGGCTGCCCGAGTACATGGTGCCCTCGGCGCTGATCGTCCTGGACGAGCTGCCGCTGACCGTCAACGGCAAGCTCGACCGGCGCGCCCTGCCCGCACCGACCTACACCGCCGCCGCCGGCAGTCGCGCCCCGCGCACCCCGCACGAGGAAGTCCTCTGCGAGGTGTTCGCCCAGGTCCTCGGACTGCCCGAGGTCGGCATCGACGACAACTTCTTCGAACTCGGCGGCCACTCCCTGCTCGCCGTCTCCCTGGTCGAGCGCCTGCGCGCCCGGGGCATCGCCGTGGAGATCCGCACGCTGTTCACCTCGCCGACCGTCGCCGCCCTCGCGGCCGGTACGGGCGGGGCGCAGCGCGAGGTCGACGTCCCGGCGAACCTGATCCCGGCCGACGCGGCGGAGCTCACCCCCGAGATGCTCCCCCTGGTCGACCTCACCAGCGAGGACCTCGCCCGGATCACCGCCGCCGTCGACGGCGGCACCGGCAACATCGCGGACATCTACCCCCTCGCGCCGCTCCAGGAGGGCATCCTCTTCCACCACCTGATCGCGGGTGACGGCGCGCACGACGTGTACGTCCAGCCGTCCGTGCTGGCCTTCGAGAGCGAGGAGCGCCGGGAGGCCTTCCTCGGCGCGCTCCAGGTGGTGATCGACCGCCACGACATCCTGCGGACGGCCGTCCTGTGGCAGGACCTGTCCGAGCCGGTTCAGGTCGTCCAGCGCCGGGCCGCCCTGCCCGTCCACGAGGTTGCCCTGCCGTCCGACGTCGTGGACGCCACCGCAGCCCTGGTCGCGGCCGGCGGCTCCACCATGGACCTCACCCGGGCGCCGCTGCTGCGCGCCCACACGGCGACCGACCCGGCCGACGGGCGCGCCCTGCTGCTGCTCCTGCGCCACCACCTGGTCTCCGACCACACGACGCTGGACGTGCTGCTCGACGAGGTCCGCGCCATCCTCGACGGCCGGACCGCCGAGCTCGCCGAGCCGCTGCCGTTCCGCACCTTCGTCGCCCAGGCCCGCCTGCGCGTCCCCCGCGAGGAACACCGCCGCCACTTCGGCGAGTTGCTCGCCGACGTCACCGAACCCAGCGCGCCGTACGGCCTGCTGGACGTGCGCAGCGACGGCACCGCCATAGCCGAGGCCCGGACCCCGCTCGCACCCGAGCTGGCCGTCCGCCTGCGTGAGCAGGCCCGTCGGCTCGGGGTCGGCCCGGCCGCGCTGTTCCACGTCGCCTGGGCCCGGGTGGTCGCCGCCACCAGCGGCAACCCGGACGCGGTGTTCGGCACCGTACTCTTCGGCCGGATGAACGCCGGCAGCGGCGCCGACCGCGTCCCCGGGCTGTTCATCAACACCCTCCCCGTCCGGCTGGCCACCACCACGCCGGTCGCCGAGGCGGTCACCGCCATGCAGACCCAGCTCGCCGACCTGCTGGAGCACGAGCACGCCACGCTGGCCCTCGCCCAGCAGGCCAGCGGCGTCCCCGCGCGGACTCCGCTGTTCACCACCCTGCTCAACTACCGTCACACCAGTCCCGAGCACGGCCCGGCCCGGACCGGTCTGCCCGGCGTCGAGCTGCTCCACAACCACCAGCGCACCAACTTCCCGATCGCGCTCGCGGTGGACGACCTCGGCGCGGGCTTCGAGCTCAGCGTCCAGACCGTCACCCCGCTGGAGCCGGACGCACTGTGCGCCCTGGTCGGCAGCGCGACGGCCGAGCTGGTGGCGGCGCTGGAGACCGAGCCGGGCACCCGGCTCGCCGCCTTGGACGTCCTCGACGGCGCCGAGCGGTACCGCCTACTGGCCGCCTGGAACGACACCGTGAGTGCTCTGCCGGAAACGCCGCTGCCGGTCCGGTTCGCGGCGCAGGCCGCCCGGACGCCGGACGCCGTCGCGCTCGGCTGCGAGGGCGTGGAGCTGACGTACGCCGAGCTGGACGCCCGCGCGGAGCGGCTGGCCCGGCTGCTGGTCGCCCGGGGCGCCGGGCCGGAGAGCCGGGTCGCCCTGGTGCTGCCGCGCACTCCGGAGCTGGTGGTGGCGCTGCTCGCGGTACTCAAGTCCGGTGCGGCGTACGTGCCGGTGGACCCGGAGTACCCCGCGGAGCGCATCGCGTACGTGCTGGCGGACTCCGCCCCGGTGCTGGTGCTGGCCACCGCCGACACCACGGACCGGCTGCCGGCCGAACTCCCCTGCCCGGTGCTCCTGTTGGACGCGCCGCAGGAGGAGCCCGCCGCCGAGGTCATGCTCGCCGCGCCGCTGCCCGCGCACCCCGCGTACGTCATCTACACCTCCGGCTCCACCGGGAAGCCCAAGGGCGTGGTGCTCTCCCACGCCAACCTGGCCAACTTCCTTGCGGACATGGGTGGTCGCTTCCCGCTCACGGCCGAGGACCGCTGGCTCGCGGTGACCACGGTGTCCTTCGACATCGCCGCGCTGGAGCTGTACCTCCCGCTGGTCTCCGGCGCCCGGGTGGAACTCGTCCCGCGGGCAACGGTCATGGACCCGGCCGCACTGACCGACCTGATCGTCCGCTCCGGCGCCACGATCATGCAGGCCACCCCCTCGCTGTGGCGGGCGCTGGCCGAGCACGCCGCCGAACTCCCGCCGCTGCGCGTGCTGGTGGGCGGCGAGGCGCTGCCCGCGCCGCTGGCCGGGGAGCTGTGCCGGATCGGCGACGTCACCAACCTGTACGGGCCGACCGAGACCACCATCTGGTCCACGACCTCGCCCGTCACCCCGGACGCCGTCCCGACCATCGGCCGCCCGATCGCCAACACCCGCGTCTACGTGCTCGATTCACACCTCCAGCCGGTCCCGACCGACGTCGTCGGCGAGCTGTACATCGCCGGTGACGGCCTCGCCCGCGGCTACCACGAGCGCCCGGCCCTGACCGCCGAGCGCTTCACCGCCGACCCCCACGGGGCAGCGGGTGACCGGATGTACCGCACCGGCGACCTGGCCCGCTGGACCGCAGACGGCGAGCTGCTCTTCGCCGGCCGCGCCGACTCCCAGGTCAAGATTCGTGGCCACCGCATCGAACCCGGCGAGATCGAGGCGGCGCTGCTGGCCCACCCGGCCGTCACCGAGACCGTAGTGCTGGTACGGGAGGACCGGCCGGGCGATGTCCGCCTGGTCGGGTACCTGGTCCCGGCCTCGGGCACCGACCCGCTCGATCCCGCCGAGGTCCGCCGGCACGCCGCCGAGCGGCTGCCCGAGTCCATGGTGCCGAGCGCCCTCGTCGTGCTCGACGCCATGCCACTGACCCCAAACGGCAAGCTGGACCGCAAGGCGCTGCCCGCGCCGTCCGTCGAGACGGCCGCCGTCGGACGGGAGCCGCGCACCGAGCGCGAGCGCCTGCTGGCCGGGATCTTCGCCGAGGTGCTGGGCCTGGCGACGGTCGGCCTGGACGACGACTTCTTCGCCCTGGGCGGCCACTCGCTGCTCGCCACCCGGGTGGTCAACCGGATCCGGACCGGCCTGGGCCTGGAGCCGACCATCCGCGACCTGTTCGAGGCACCCACGGTGGCCGGACTGGGCGAGCGGCTCGCCCTCGCCGCCGGCCCGGCCCGCCCGGCCCTGTCGGCGGGCGCGCGCCCCGAGCGGGTGCCGGCCTCGCACGCCCAGCGCCGGGTCTGGTTCCCGCACCGGCTCGACCCGGCCGACGCGTCCTTCCACATGCCGATGGCCGTGCGCCTGACCGGCCCGGTGGACGAGGACGCGCTGCGGGCGGCCCTCGGCGATGTCGTCGAGCGCCACGAGAGCCTGCGGACCGTCTTCGGCGAGGACCGGGACGGCTCGGTGCACCAGCGGGTGCTGGCCGGAGTGGACCTCGCCGCGCTCTGGCGGTCCGGGCCGGCCACCGAGGCGGAGCTGCCGGGCGCGGTCGCCCGGGAGCTGGCCCGGCCGTTCGACCTCGCGGCCGAACCGCCCGTCCGCGCCGCACTGTTCACGCTCGGCGCCGAGCACCGCGTTCTGCTGCTGACGGTCCATCACATCGCCGCCGATGGCTGGTCGTTGGCCCCACTGGCCCGCGACCTTTCCACCGCCTACGCGGCTCGTCTCGACGGCGCCGCTCCCGGCTGGGAGGCGCTGCCGGTGCAGTACGCCGACTACGCCCTGTGGCAGCGCGAGCTGCTCGGCGACGCCGGCGACCCGGAGAGCCTGCTCTCCCGGCAGACCGCGTACTGGCGGGACGCGCTGGCCGGCCTGCCCGAGGAGCTGCCGCTCCCGTACGACCGGCCCCGCCCGGCCGTCGCCACCCACCGCGGGGAGCTGGTCCCGCTGACCTTCCCCGCACCGCTGCACCAGGAGCTGCGGGAGCTCGCCCGACAGCAGGGAGTCAGCCTGTTCATGGTCCTCCAGGCCGGCCTGGCCGTCCTGCTGTCCCGCCTCGGCGCGGGCGAGGACGTCCCGATCGGCACCCCCGTCGCCGGGCGCACCGACGAGGCGCTGGACGACCTGGTCGGCTTCTTCCTGAACAGCCTGGTGCTGCGCACGGACACCTCCGGCGACCCGTCGTTCACCCGGCTGCTCGCGCAGGTCCGGGAGGCCAACCTCGCCGCCCACGCCCACCAGGACGTCCCCTTCGACCACCTGGTGGAGGTGCTCAACCCGACCCGCTCGCTGGCCCGGCACCCGCTGTTCCAGGTGATGCTGATCCTGCAGAACAACACCACCCCCGAGCTGGCGCTGCCCGGCGCCCGGGCCACGGCCGAGTCCATCGCCGCCGACACGGCGAAGGTGGACCTGACCTTCACCCTGGAGGAGAAGGCCGACGGCCTGGGCGGCACCCTGCAGTACGCCACCGAGCTGTTCGACCGCGGCACCGTGCAGGCGCTGGCCGCGCGCTGGGTCCGGCTGCTCACCGACCTGGCCGCCGCGCCGGAGCTGCCGATCGGCCGGGCCGAGCTCCTCGGCGCGGAGGAGCGGCACCGGCTGCTGACGGAGTGGAACGACACCGCCGCCGAGGCACCGGCCGGCACCCTGCCGGAGCTGTTCCAGGCCCAGGCGGCCCGCACCCCCGAGGCCGTCGCGCTGGTGAGCGCGGGCGGCGAGCTGCCGTACGCGGAGCTGAACGCCCGCGCCAACCGGCTGGCCCGGCTGCTGATCGCCCGTGAGGTCGGTCCGGAGCAGGTCGTGGCGCTGGCGCTGCCCCGCACCGCCGAGGCGATCACCGCCCAGCTGGCCGTCGGGAAGGCGGGCGCGGCGTACCTCGCCGTGGACCCGCACCACCCGGCGGAGCGGATCGGCTACGTCCTGGACGACGCCCGGCCCGCCCTGCTGCTCACCACCACAGCGATCGCGGCCGGTCTGCCGGCCGCGCCGGACCTGCCGGTGGTGCTGCTGGACGATCCCGGGGTCGTCACGGCCCTGGCCGCGCTGCCCGACACCGACCCGGTCGACCGGGACCGGGTCCGCCCGCTGCTGCCCGCGCACCCCGCCTACGTGATCTACACCTCGGGCTCCACCGGCCGCCCCAAGGGCGTGACGGTCGAGCACCGGGCCACGGCCGGCTTCGCCGTCCACATCGCCGAGGCCTACGGCATCGAGCCGGGACAGCGGCTGCTCGGACTGGCCGCGTTCACCTTCGACGTCTCCGTCTTCGACCTGTTCGCCACCCTGCTCTCCGGGGCGACCCTGGTGCTGGCCGACGAGGAGGAGCGCGTCGACGCCGATCGGCTCCAGCGGCTCCTGGCCGAGCAGGCAATCACGGTCGCGGAGATCCCGCCCGCGATGATGCCGCTGCTCGACCCCAAGGCGCTGCCCGCGCTGCGGCTGGTCTCGGTGGGCGGCGAGGCGCCGGCCGGCCGACTGGTCGACGAATGGGCCACCGAGGACCGGGAGTTCTGGAACGGCTACGGCCCGACCGAGACCACCGTCGCCGTCACCCTGATGCGCTGCCTGCCGCCGTCCCACGACCGGACCCCGCCCATCGGCCGGCCGATGGCGAACACCCGGGCCTACGTCCTGGACCGACAGCTGCGTCCGGTCCCGGTCGGGGTGAGCGGCGAACTGTACATCGCGGGCGAGCAGTTGGCCCGCGGCTACCTGAACCGTCCGGCGCTGACCGCCGAGCGCTTCACCGCCGACCCGTACGGTCCGCCCGGTTCTCGGATGTACCGCACCGGCGACCTGGCCCGCTGGACCGGGGACGGCGTGCTCGAATACCTCGGCCGCACCGACGACCAGGTGAAGCTGCGCGGCTTCCGGATCGAACTCGGCGAGATCGAGGCCCAGTTGGCCGCCCTCCCCGAGGTGGCGCAGGCGGCCGTCGTGGTCCGCGAGGACCGGCCCGGCGACCGGATGCTGGTCGGCTACGTCGTACCGGCGGTTCAGGGCGCCGTGCTCGACCAGGCCGCGGTACGCCGGCAGCTGGCCGAGCGGCTGCCGGACTACATGGTCCCGGCCGCGGTGATGGCGCTGGACGCCCTGCCGCTGACCGCGAACCGGAAGCTCGACCGCCGAGCCCTGCCCGCGCCCGAGCTCACCGCCACCACGCCGCACCGCGCGCCGAGCACCCCGCAGGAACAGATCCTGTGCGGGCTGTTCGAGCAGGTCCTCGGCCGGGAGAAGGTCGGGGTCGACGACAACTTCTTCGACCTCGGCGGCCACTCACTGCTCGCCACCCGCCTGATCGGCGAGATCCGCTCGGCCCTCGGGGTCGAGCTGGGCATCCGTGCCCTGTTCGAAGCACCCACCGTCGCCGCACTGGCCCTGCGCTGCGGTACCACGAAGAAGAAGGCCAGGCCGGCCCTGCGGCCGATGCTGCGGAAGAGGGAGATCTGATGGATGCGGTGTCGTTTGCCCAGCGTCGGCTGTGGTTCCTGGGGGAGTTGGAGGGGCCGAACGCGAGCTACAACATCTCCATCGCGCTCCGGCTGACCGGCTCGCTCGACCGGCCGGCGCTGGAGGCCGCGCTGCTCGACCTGGTCGAGCGGCACGAGGTGCTGCGCACGGTCTTCCCCGCCGTCGACGGGGAGCCGCAGCAGGACATCCTCGACACCGGGACGCTCGGCCCGCTGCTCACCGTCGCCGCGACGGACGAGGAGCAGCTGGCCGAGGACGTCGCCCGGGCCCGCGCCCACGCCTTCGACCTGGCCACCGACGTGCCGCTGCGGGCCTCGCTGTTCCGGCTCGGCGAGCAGGACCACATGCTGGTCCTGGTGGTGCACCACATCGCCGCCGACGGCTGGTCGCTGGGCCCGCTGGCCCGCGACGTGTCCGCCGCCTACACGGCGCGCTGCGAGGGTCGGGCGCCCGAGTGGGAACCGCTGCCCGTCCAGTACGCCGACTACACCTACTGGCAGCACGACCTGCTCGGCACCGAGGACGACCCGGAGAGCCTGCTCTCGGAGCAACTCGCCTACTGGCGCACGGCCTTGGCCGACCTGCCGGAGGAACTGGCCCTCCCGTACGACCGGCCGCGCCCGGCCGTGGCGACCCACCGGGGCGCCGCCGTCCCGCTCGCCGTCCCGGCCGAGCTCTCCGCACGGCTGGCCGAGCTCGCCCGGGCGGAGGGGGTGAGCCCGTACATGGTGCTCCAGGCCTCGCTCGCGGTGCTGTTCTCCCGGATGGGCGCCGGTACCGACATCCCGGTCGGCAGCCCCGTCGCCGGTCGCACCGACGTCGCGCTGTACGACCTGGTCGGCTTCTTCGTCAACACCCTCGTCATGCGCACCGACCTGAGCGGCGCACCGAGCTTCGCGGAACTGCTGCGCCGGGTCCGGGAGAGCAGCCTGGAGGCCTTCGACCACCAGGACATCCCGTTCGAGCTGCTGGTCGAGGACCTCTCCCCCACCCGCTCGATGGCCCGGCACCCGATGTTCCAGGTCATGCTCGCCCTGCAGAACAACGCCGAGCCCCGGCTCGACCTGCCCGGCCTGCGCTGCGAGCCGCTGCCGTTCACCGCCCACACCGCCAAGTTCGACCTGCTCTTCTCGCTCTCGGAGCGGGACACCGGGCTCGCCGGGTCGGTGGAGTACGCCACCGACCTGTTCGACCGGGCCACCGTCGAGGACCTCGCGGAGCGGTGGGTACGGGTGCTGGCCGCCGTGGCCGCCGACCCGGGGCAGCCCGTCGACCGGATCGACGTCCTGGACGCGGCGGAGCGGC
Organism: Kitasatospora sp. NPDC089509; assembly: GCF_044749365.1. Classification (NCBI taxonomy): domain Bacteria; kingdom Bacillati; phylum Actinomycetota; class Actinomycetes; order Kitasatosporales; family Streptomycetaceae; genus Kitasatospora; species Kitasatospora sp. NPDC089509. The sequence continues at coordinate 49,313 of NZ_JBIVHS010000037.1, forward strand.
AGAAGGTCCTGACGGAGTGGAACGCCACGGCCGCCCCGGTGCTGGGGGCGACCGTGCCGGAGCTGCTCCAGGCGCAGGCCGCCCGCACGCCGGACGCCGACGCCGTGGTCTTCGGGGACACAGTCCTGACGTACACCGAACTCCACGGCCGTGCCAATCAGTTGGCCCACGCGCTGATCGGGCGCGGCATCGGGCCGGGGCAGGTCGTCGGCCTCGCGATGAACCGTTCCGAGGAGCTGATCGTCGCCGTCCTCGCCATCCTCAAGGCCGGCGCCGCCTACCTGCCGATCGATCCGGACTACCCGACCGACCGCATCGCCTTCACGCTCGCCGACGCCGCACCGGCCGTCCTGCTCACCTCCGCCCACCTTCCCGGGGTCGACTGCCCCCAGCTGTCCGTCACCGAGCTGACCTCCGGCAACACCTCCGACCCCACGAACAGGGACCGTACGGCCGCGCTGCTCCCGGACCACCCGGTCTACGTCATCTACACCTCCGGCTCCACCGGCCGTCCCAAGGGCGTCCTGATGCCCGGGCGTTCGATGGTCAACCTGGTGTCCTGGCACGAGCCGGCCTCGGAGCGCATCCGGGCCGCCCTGTACACCGCGCTCAGCTTCGACGTCTCCGCGCAGGAGATCCTCGCCACCCTGGGCCGGGGCGGCTGCCTCGTCGTCCCCGACGACGAGACCCGCCGCATCCCCGAGAAGTTCGTCCACTGGCTCGACCACCACCAGGTCACCGACCTCTACGCCCCCAACCTGGTCATCGACGCCGTCACCCAGGCCGCCACCGAAACCGGCCAGCCCCTCCCCGCCCTGCGCGAGATCATCCAGGCCGGCGAGGCACTCACCCCCACCGCCGCCCTGCACGACTTCCTCGCGGCGCGGAGCGGACGGCAGCTGCACAACCACTACGGGCCCACCGAGACCCATGTCGCCACCGCCCACACCGTGGCCGCCGGCGCTCGGCCGACCGCCGTCCCGATCGGCCGACCGGTCGGCAACACCCGGGCGTACGTGCTGGACGAGCGCCTGCAGCCGGTCCCGGTCGGCGCGGCCGGTGAGCTCTACCTCGCGGGCGACCAGCTCGCCCTCGGCTACCACAACCGTCCCGGTCTCACCGCCGAGCGCTTCCTCGCCGACCCGTACGGCCCGGCCGGCACCCGGATGTACCGCACCGGCGACCTCGCCCGCTGGAACCGCGACGGCGCACTCGAATACCTCGGCCGCGCCGACGACCAGGTCAAGGTGCGCGGCATCCGGATCGAGCTCGGCGAGATCGAGAACGCCCTCACCGCGCATCCGGCCGTCGCCCGCGCCGCCGTCCTGGTCCGCGAGGACCAGCCGGGCGACCAGCGCATCGTCGGCTACCTGGTCCCCGGCGGCGCCGAGGCGCCCGACACCGCCGCCGTCCGGCGGCACGTCGCGGACCTGCTGCCCGAGCACATGGTCCCGGCCGCGCTCGTCGTGGTCGACGCGCTGCCGCTGACCGTCAACGGCAAGCTCGACCGGCGTGCCCTGCCCGCGCCCACCTACGCTGCGGCCGCCGCCGGCCGGGAGCCGCGCACCCCGCGCGAGGAGGCCCTCTGCGGGCTGTTCGACCAGATCCTCGGCGTCGAGGGCGTCACCATCGACGACAGCTTCTTCGAGCTCGGCGGGCACTCCCTGCTCGCCACCCGCCTGGTCAGCCGGATCCGCGCCACGCTGGACGTCGAACTGCCCATCCGGGCAATCTTCGAGGCACCCACCGTCGCCGCGCTCGCCGAGCGCCTCGACCCGGGCCGGTCCACCCGCACCGCCCTGACCGCCGGCGAGCGCCCGTCCGTGCTGCCGCTGTCCTTCGCGCAGCGCCGCCTCTGGTTCCTCGGCCAGCTCGAAGGACCCAACGCCACCTACAACATCCCCATCGCCCTGCGCCTCACCGGGGCCCTCAACAGCGCCGCGCTGGACGGCGCCCTGCGCGACGTCGTCGCCCGGCACGAGGTCCTGCGGACGGTGTTCCCCGCCGTGGACGGCGAACCCGCCCAGCGGATTCTGGACACCGCCGAGGTCGGCTCCCTGCTGACGGTAGCCGACACCGACGCGACGCACCTCGGCGAGGACATCGCCCGCGCGGCCGCCCACGCCTTCGACCTTTCCAGCGAACTCCCTCTCCGTGCCTGGCAGTTCAGCCTCAGCCCGGACGAGCATGTGGTCGTCCTGGTCGTGCACCACATCGCCGCCGACGGCTGGTCCCTGAGCCCGCTGGCCCGCGACCTGTCCGCCGCCTACGCCGCCCGCATCGGGGGTCGCACGCCCGAGTGGCGTCAACTGCCCGTCCAGTACGCCGACTACACGCTCTGGCAGCACGACCTGCTCGGCACCGAAGGCGACACCGAGAGTCTTCTCTCGCAGCAAGTGGCCTATTGGCACGAGGCGTTGGCCGACCTGCCCGAGGAGCTCGCGCTCCCCTACGACCGGCCGCGTCCCGCCGTCTCCAGCCATCGTGGTGCGACCATCCCGCTCGCCGTCCCCGCCGAACTCCACCGGCGGCTGGCCGACCTCGCGCAGGCCGAAGGCGTCAGCCTGTTCATGCTGCTCCAGGCCTCGCTGGCGGCGCTGCTCTCCCGCCTCGGCGCGGGCGAGGACGTCCCCGTCGGCACGCCCGTCGCCGGTCGCACCGACGAGGCGCTGGACGACCTGATCGGCTTCTTCGTCAACACCCTTGTGCTGCGGACCGACCTGAGCGGCACGCCCACCTTCGCCGAGCTGCTCCAGCGCGTCCGGGAGACCGACCTCGCCGCCCACGCGCACCAGGACGTCCCCTTCGAGCACCTGGTGGAGGCCGTCTCCCCCACCCGCTCGATGGCCCGGCACCCGATGTTCCAGGTCATGCTCGTCCTCCAGAACAACGCGACGCCCCGGCTCGACCTGCCTGGTCTGGAGTGCGCGCCGGAGCCGATCGCGGCCGGGACCGCGAAGTTCGACCTGCTCCTCGGCCTCGCCGAGCGGGCCGACGGCCTGGTGGGGCACCTTGAGTACGCCACCGACCTGTTCGACCGCGCCACCGTCGAGCAGCTCGCGGACCGCTGGCTCGGGCTCCTCGCCACCGTGGCCGCCGACCCCCACCAGCCGGTCCACGGCATCGAGCTGCTCGAAGAGGCCGAGCGGCACCGCGTGCTCACCGAGTGGAACGCCACGGCCGCCCCGGTCCTGGGCGCGACCGTGCCGGAGCTACTCCAGGCGCAGGCCGCCCGCACGCCGGACGCGGAGGCGGTGGTCTTCGGGGACGCAGTCCTGACGTACGCCGAACTCCACGCCAGGGCCAACCGCTTGGCCCACGCGCTGATCGGGCGCGGCATCGGGCCGGGGCAGGTCGTCGGGCTCGCCATGAACCGCTCCGACGAGCTGATCGTCGCCGTCCTCGCCATCCTCAAGGCCGGCGCCGCCTACCTGCCGATCGATCCGGACTACCCGGCCGACCGGATCGCCTTCATGCTCACCGACGCCTCGCCGATTCTGCTGCTCACCTCTGACCGGATCCCCGGGGTCGACTGCCCCCAGCTCTCCGTCACCGAGCTGACCTCCGGCAACGCCTCCGACCCCACAGACGGGGACCGTACGGCCGCGCTGCTCCCGGACCACCCGGTGTACGTCATCTACACCTCCGGCTCCACCGGCCGTCCCAAGGGCGTCCTGATGCCCGGGCGTTCGATGGTCAACCTGGTGTCCTGGCACGAGCCCGCCTCGGAGGGCGTCCGCGCCGCGCTCTACACCGCACTCAGCTTCGACGTCTCCGCCCAGGAGATCCTCGCCACCCTCGGCCGGGGCGGCTGCCTCGTCGTCCCCGACGACGAGACCCGCCGCATCCCCGAGAAGTTCGTCCACTGGCTCGACCAGCACCAGGTCACCGACCTTTACGCCCCCAACCTGGTCATCGACGCCGTCACCCAGGCCGCCACCGAAACCGGCCACCCCCTCCCCGCCCTGCGCGAGATCATCCAGGCCGGCGAGGCCCTGACGGTCTCCGAGGCGCTCGACACCTTCCTCCGTGCGGACACCGACCGGCAGTTGCACAACCACTACGGTCCGACCGAGACCCACGTCGTCACCGCCCACACCGTGGCGGCCGACGGGCGGCCGGCCCGGGTCCCGATCGGACGGCCGGTGGCCAACACCCGGGTCTACCTGCTGGACGCCGGACTCCGCCCGGTCCCGCAGGGCGTCACCGGTGAGCTCTACGCCGCCGGCGACCAGCTCGCCCTGGGTTACCACAACCGTCCCGGCCTGACCGCCGAGCGCTTCCTCGCCGACCCGTACGGCCCGGCCGGCACCCGGATGTACCGCACCGGCGACCTCGCCCGCTGGAACCGCCACGGCGAGCTGGAGTACCTCGGCCGTGCCGACCAGCAGATCAAGCTGCGCGGCATCCGCATCGAGCTCGGCGAGATCGAAGCCGCGCTGACCACCCACCCCGACATCGCCCAGGCGGCCGTGCTCGTCCGTGAGGACCAGCCCGGCGACCAGCGCCTGGTGGGCTACCTGGTGCCCGGGGCCGGCTCGCCGGACCTCACCGTCCTCCGCCGGTACGTCGCCGAGCGGCTGCCCGAGCACATGGTCCCGGCCGCGTTCGTCGTCCTCGACGCGCTGCCGCTGACCGTCAACGGCAAGCTCGACCGGCGCGCCCTGCCCGCGCCCACCTACACCGGCACCTCCACGGGCCGCGCGCCGCGCACCCCGCGCGAGGAGATCCTCTGCGAGCTGTTCGCCCAGGTCCTCGGGGTGGCCGGGGTCGGCATCGACGACGGCTTCTTCGAGCTCGGCGGGCACTCCCTGCTCGCCACCCGGCTGGTCAGCCGGATCCGTTCGGTGCTCGGCGTCGAACTGCCCATCCGGGCCCTGTTCGAGGCACCCACCGTCGCCGCGCTCGCCGAGCGCCTCGACCCCGGCCTGTCGACCCGGACCGTCCTGACCGCCGGCGACCGCCCGTCGACTCTGCCGCTCTCCTTCGCCCAGCGCCGCCTCTGGTTCCTCGACGAGCTGGAGGGCCCCAGCGCCACCTACAACATCCCGATCGCCCTGCGCCTCACCGGGCACCTGGACCGCCAGGCCCTCGACGCCGCCCTGCGCGACGTCGTCACCCGGCACGAGGTGCTCCGAACGGTCTTCCCCGCCGTCGACGGCGAACCCGCCCAGCGGATCCTGGACATCGCCGAGGTCGGCTCCCTGCTGACCGTCGTGGACACCGACGAGGCGCGCCTCGCCCAGGACGTCGCCCGCGCGGCCGCCCACGCCTTCGACCTCGGCGTCCGGATACCTCTGCACGCCTGGCTGTTCGAGCTGAGCCCGGTCGAGCACGTGGTCACCCTGGTGGTGCACCACATCGCGTCCGACGGCTGGTCGATGGGCCCGCTGGCCCGGGACCTGTCGCTCGCCTACGCCGCCCGCTTCGAGGGCCAGACGCCCGAGTGGCGCCACCTCCCCGTCCAGTACGCCGACTACACCCTCTGGCAGCAGCGGCTCCTCGGCACCGCCGACGACGCCGAGAGCACGCTCTCCGAGCAACTCTCCTACTGGCGGCAGGCCTTGGCGCACCTCCCCGAGGAGCTCCAGCTCCCCTACAACCGCCCCCGCCCCGCCGTCGCCAGCCACGCCGGCGGCACCGTTGAGCTGAGCGTTCCGGCCGAACTCCACGAGCAGCTGGTCGAGTTGACCCGCGCCGAGGGCCTGACCACCTTCATGGTGCTGCAGGCCGCCCTCGCCGTCCTGCTCTCCCGCCTCGGCGGCGGCCAGTCCATCCCCATCGGCACACCGATCGCCGGACGCACCGACGAAGCCCTCGACGACCTCGTCGGCTTCTTCGTCAACACCCTCGTCCTGCGCACCGACCTCACCGGCGACCCCACCCTCCGCGAACTGCTCACCCGCGTCCGCGAAACCGGCCTCAACGCCTTCGCCCACCAGGACATCCCCTTCGAGCGCCTCGTCGAAGAGCTGGCACCTGCTCGCTCGATGGCCCGCCACCCCCTCTTCCAGGTCATGCTCGTCCTCCAGAACACCGGCGAGGCGACGCTCGACCTCCCCGGACTCCGGGCGACGGCGCTGTCCCCGGGCCAGGACCCGGCCAAGGTCGACCTCGCGCTCACCCTCGCCGAGACCTTCTCCCCGGAGGACGGCACCCCGGGCGGCCTGCGCGGGACGCTGACCTACGCCACTGACCTGTTCGACGCCGCCACCGCCGAGAGCCTCGCCCGGCGCTTCACCCGGGTCCTGGCCACCGCGCTCGCGGCACCCGACCGCCCGGTAACCTCGATCGAGATCCTCGACGCGGAGGAGCGCGAGCTGCTCCTCGCGGACTGGAACGCGACCGAGGTCAAGGTCGAGCCAGCCACCCTGCCCGGGTTGCTCCGGGACCAGGCCGCGCACACGCCCGACGCCCTCGCGCTCGTCTTCGAGGGCGAGCGGCTGAGCTACGCCGAACTGGACGCGCGGTCCAACCGCCTGGCCCGGCACCTGGTCCAGCTCGGCGTCGGCCCGGAGTCCCGGGTCGCCGTGCTGATGGAGCGCTCCGTCGAGCTGGTCGTGGCGCTGCACGCGATCGTGAAGGCCGGCGGCGCCTACCTGCCCGTCGACCCCGAGTACCCGGCCGACCGGATCGCCTACGTCCTCCAGGACGCGGCGCCCCAACTCGCCCTCACCACCACGGCGGTGGGCGCCGAGGCGCTGCCGGTCCGCACGGTGGTCGTGGACGACGCCTCGACGGCGCAGGCCGTCGCCGCGCTGCCCGGGCACGGCTTCGTCTGCGAGGGGCTGCTGCCGCAGCACCCGGCGTACGTCATCTACACCTCCGGCTCCACCGGCCGCCCGAAGGGCGTCGCCGTTCCGCACGAGGGCATCGTCAACCGGCTAGCCTGGATGCAGGACGCGTACCGGCTCACCGCCGAGGACCGCGTCCTGCAGAAGACGCCGTTCGGCTTCGACGTCTCGGTGTGGGAGTTCTTCTGGCCGCTGATCGAGGGCGCCGCCCTCGTGGTCGCCCGGCCCGGCGGACACCGCGACCCCGGCTACCTCGCGGAGCTCATCCAGCGCGAGGGCGTCACCGTCACCCACTTCGTGCCGTCCATGCTCCAGGCCTTCCTGGCCGAGCCGGGCGCCACGGCATGCACCGGCCTGCGCGCCGTGCTCTGCTCCGGCGAGGCACTGTCCGCCGAGCTGCGCAACCGGTTCCGCAGCCACCTCTCCGGTGTCGAGCTGCACAACCTCTACGGCCCCACCGAGGCCTCCGTCGACGTCACCGCCTGGCCCTGCCACGACGACGACCGCGCCACCGTCCCCATCGGACGACCGATCTGGAACACCCGCACCTACGTCCTCGACGCCCACCTGCGACCCGTGCCCGCCGGAGTCCCCGGCGAGCTCTACCTCGCCGGCGTCCAGCTCGCCCGCGGCTACCTCGACCGGTCCGCCCTCACCGCCGAACGCTTCATCGCCGACCCCCACGGCGCCCCCGGTGACCGCATGTACCGCACCGGCGACCTCGCCCGCTGGAACGCCGACGGCACCCTCGACTACCTCGGCCGCACCGACCACCAGGTCAAGCTCCGCGGCCAGCGCATCGAACTCGGCGAGATCGAAGCCGCCCTAACCGGCCACGAGCAGATCGCCCACGCCACCGTCCTGCTCCGCGAGGACACCCCCGGCAACCAGCACCTCGTCGGCTACCTGCTCGGCGACGGCGAGCCGGGCACCGTCGAACTGGACACCGCCGAGCTGCGCAGCCGGCTGGCGACCCAGCTCCCCGAGCACATGGTCCCGACCGCCTTCGTCGTCCTCGACGCGCTGCCGCTCACCGCCAACGGCAAGCTCGACCGGCGCGCCCTGCCCGCCCCCGACCACACCGCCGGGAGTACCCACCGCGCCCCCGCCGGCCTGCGGGAGGAGCTGCTCTGCGAACTGTTCGCCGACGTCCTCGGACGGCCCGGCATCGGCGTGCACGACGGCTTCTTCGAGCTCGGCGGGCACTCCCTGCTCGCCACCCGCCTGGTCAGCCGGATCCGCACCGTCCTCGGCGTGGAGCTGCCGATCCGCGACCTGTTCGAGGCGCCCACCGTCGCCACCCTGGCGGCCCGCCTCGACGCCGGACGGCGCACCCGCCCCGCGCTGACCGCCGGCGACCGCCCTGAGGCCCTGCCGCTCTCCTTCGCCCAGCGCCGCCTCTGGTTCCTCGACGAGCTGGAGGGCCCCAGCGCCACCTACAACATCCCGATCGCCCTGCGCCTCACCGGGCACCTGGACCGCGAAGCCCTCGACGCCGCCCTGCGCGACGTCGTCACCCGGCACGAGGTGCTGCGCACGGTCTTCCCGACCGTCGACGGACAGCCCCACCAGCACGTCCTGGGCGGCGAGGAGCTCGCCTCCCTGCTGACCGTGGTCGACACCGACGAGGCCCGGCTGGCCGAGGAGGTCGCCGCCGCGGCCGCCCACGCCTTCGACCTCGGTGCTCAGCTCCCGCTGCACGCCTGGCTGTTCACGCTCGACGCGACCGAGCACGTGCTCACCCTGGTCGTGCACCACATCGCCGCCGACGGCTGGTCCCTCGACCCGCTGGCCCGCGACCTGTCCCTCGCCTACGCCGCCCGCACCGAGGGCCAGACGCCCGAGTGGCGCCGACTCCCCGTCCAGTACGCCGACTACACCCTCTGGCAGCAGCGGCTCCTCGGCACCGCCGACGAGCCCGGAAGCACGCTCTCCGAGCAACTCGCCTACTGGCGAGCGGCGTTGGCAGACGCCCCCGAGGAGCTCCCGCTCCCCTACGACCGCCCCCGCCCCGCCGTCGCCACCCACCGGGGCGCCACCACACCCGTCACGGTCCCCGCCGAGGCCCACCGGGCCCTGGCCCGGATCGCGCGGGCAGAGGGCGTGACCACCTTCATGGTGCTGCAGGCCGCGCTCGCCGTCCTGCTCTCCCGCCTCGGCGCCGGCCAGTCCATCCCCATCGGCACACCGATCGCCGGACGCACCGACGAAGCCCTCGACGACCTCGTCGGCTTCTTCGTCAACACCCTCGTCCTGCGCACCGACCTCACCGAGGACCCGACCTTCACCCAACTGCTCACCCGCGTCCGCGAAACAGGCCTCAACGCCTTCGCCCACCAGGACATCCCCTTCGAGCGCCTGGTCGAGGAGCTGGCACCTGCTCGCTCGATGGCCCGCCACCCCCTCTTCCAGGTCATGCTCGTCCTCCAGAACACCAGTGACGTGGCCCTTGACCTCCCCGGACTCCGGGCCGCCGCCCTGCCCTCGGGGCAGAGCGCCGCCAAGTTCGACCTCACCCTGGCGCTGAGCGAGTCCTTCGGACCCGACGGCACCCCGGCCGGGATCGGCGGCGAACTCCTGTACGCCACCGACCTGTTCGACGCGACCACCGCCGAGGGCATCGCCCAGCGGTTCACCCGGGTGCTGGCCGCCGCCGTCACCGAGCCCGACCGGCCGGTCACCCGGATCGAGCTCCTCGACGCGGAGGAGCGCACCCGGGTCCTGACGGAGTGGAACGCCACCACGGCCGAGGTCCCGGCCACCACCCTGACCGGCCTCTTCCAGGACCAGGCGGCCCGTACCCCCGAGGCCGTCGCCCTGGTCCACGACGGCGGCGAGCTGAGCTACGCCGAGCTGAACGCCCGCGCCAACCGGCTCGCCCGGCACCTCACCGGCCTCGGCGTCGGGCCGGAGTCGCGGGTCGCGATCGCCATGGAGCGCACGCCCGACCTGGTGGTGGCCTTCCTCGCGGTGCTCAAGGCCGGCGCCGCCTACCTGCCCGTCGACCCGGCCTACCCGGCCGACCGGATCGGCTACCTGCTGGCGGACGGCACGCCGTCCGTGGTCCTCACCACCGGCGCCTGCGCCGAGGCCGTCGGACGGACCGGCACCGCCGTGGCCACGCTGGTCGTCGACGCGCCCGAACTGGCCTTCACCCTGGCCCAGTTGCCGCACACGGACGTCACCGACGCCGAGCGGACGGCGCCCCTGCGTCCGGAGCACCCGGCGTACGTCATCTACACCTCCGGCTCCACCGGCCGCCCCAAGGGCGTCACCGTCGCCCACGCGTCCGTCGTCAACCTGGCCCTGGACCAGCGGGACCGGCTCGGCCTCGGCGCGGGCAGCCGGATGCTCCAGTTCATCTCGCCGTCCTTCGACGCGGCGGTCTCGGAGTGGACGGCCGCTCTGCTGACCGGCGCGGCACTGGTCCTCGGCAACCGTGAAACCGCGCTCCCCGGACCCGAGTTGGCCCGGCACGCCGCCGAGCGGCGGATCACCCACGCCTTCCTGCCCGCCGCCGCTCTGCGGGCCCTGCCGGAGGGCGGACTGCCCGTCGGCGCGACCCTGGTGGTCGGCGGTGAGGCGTCCAGCCCGGACGTGGTGGCGCGCTGGTCCGCGCGGCACCGGCTGATCAACGCGTACGGCCCGACCGAGTCGACGGTCTGCGCGACGATGAGCGCCCCGCTGGCGGGGGCCGTGCGGCCGCCGATGGGCCGTCCGGTCGCCAACACCCGGGCGTACGTGCTGGACGAGCGGCTGCGCCCGGTGCCGGTCGGCGTGGCGGGCGAACTGTACCTGGCCGGCGCCGGGCTGGCCCGTGGCTACCACGACCGCCCGGGCCTGACGGCGGAGCGCTTCGTCGCCTGCCCGTTCGGCGCCCCCGGCGACCGCATGTACCGGACCGGCGACCTGGTCCGCTGGACGGCGGACGGCGTGCTCGACTACCTCGGCCGCACCGACGACCAGGTCAAGCTGCGCGGGTTCCGGATCGAGCCCGGCGAGGTCGAGGCCGCGCTGGCCGGCCACCCGGGCGTCGCCCACGCCGCCGTCCTGGTCCGCGAGGACGTCCCCGGCCACCCGCAGCTCGTCGGCTACCTCGTCCCGGCCGCGGACGCCGCCGAGGTCGACCCCGCCGAGGTGCGCGCCCACCTGGCCGCCCGACTGCCCGAACACCTGGTCCCCGGGGCGCTCGTGGTGCTCGACGCGCTCCCGCTCACGGTGAACGGGAAGCTCGACCGCCGCGCTCTGCCCGCCCCGGCCCACACCGGGACCGCCCCCGGCCGGGCGCCGCGCACCGCCCGCGAGAAGCTGCTCTGCGAGCTGTTCGCCGAGGTCCTGGGCCGTCCCGGGGTCGGCCTGGACGACAACTTCTTCGAGCTCGGCGGCCACTCCCTGCTGGCCACCGAGCTGGCCGGCCGGATCCGCTCGACCCTGGGCGTCCGGCTCGGCATCCGGGCCCTGTTCGACGCGCCCACGGTGGCCGGGCTGGCCGACCGCCTCGGCCGGCCCGGGCAGGAGGCGCTCGGCACCCTGCTCCCGATCCGGCCCCGGGGCAGCCGCGCACCGTTCTTCTGCGTGCACCCCGGGCGGGGGCTCAGCTGGTCCTACTGGCCGCTGGCCCGGTACCTGCCCGAGGAGTACCCGCTCTACGGGCTCCAGGCGCGCGGCTTCAACGGTGAGGAGGACCTGCCGGGGACGGTCGAGGAGATGGCGGCCGCCTACCTCGACGAGATCCGCGCGGTCCAGGGCTCCGGCCCGTACCACCTGCTCGGCTGGTCCTTCGGCGGGGTCGTCGCCCAGGAGATGGCCGTCCAGCTGCGGAACAGCGGCGAGGAGGTGGCGGCCCTGGTCCTGCTGGACTCCTACCCGGCGGGCGACGCGGCCGAGCAGGAGGACCCCGACCCGGCCGGTCCGGCGGGCGGCGACGGCGACGGCGGCCTCGGCGAGGAGGTCACCTTCGTCGGCGAGCTGTCCGCCGAGGAGCGCGCGATGCTCGAACGGGTCACGCGGAACAACATCCGCCTGATGCTGGAGCACACCCCGCGCAGCTACGACGGCGACCTGCTGCTGGTCGCCGCGACGGTGGACAACCCGCCCGCCGACCGCCCCGGGGAACGCTGGAGCCCCCATGTCCTGGGCACGGTCTCGGAGGCCCATCTGCCCTGCACCCACGACCAGATGTCCCGGCCCGACATGCTCGCCGGCACCTGGGAGGCCATCGCGGCCTGGCTGGAGGCGCCCGGGTCCGACCGCTGACCACCAGGTGAAGTGCCCTGCCGGACCGGGTCGATGGAGCCCCGGAGCCCCATCACCCAGGTCCGGCAGGGCACTTCGCCGTACCACCGGTCGCTCCGCACGGGTGGGCCCGCCCGCGTGCCCTGACAGGAGGCCTCAAGCGGTCAGGTGCCTGGGCGTCGTGGTGCGCGGGAGCCGGCCGTCGGCGGCCCACTGTTCGACGGCGGCGACGTGGGCCATCGCGGTGGCCGCCGCGAGCGGGGCGTCGCGGGCGGCGAGGGCGGCCAGGATGGCCTCGTGCTCGCGGTGGGAGGAGACGAAGGCGGCGGCGGTGTCGATGCCGCGGATCAGCCGGACCCGCTGGGTGCGGGTGGAGACGATCTCCAGCAGGGTGGACAGCACCGGGTTGCCGACCACCGCGACGATGTGCCGGTGGAAGGCCATGTCGTGCTCGATGAACTCCTCGGCGGTCGCGGCGTCCGCGCACCGGTCCAGGACGCCGCGTAGCACCGCGAGGTCCTCGTCGGTGATCCGGGCCGCCGCCAGGGCGGTCGCCTGGGGCTCCAACAGCCGCCGCACCTGGAGGAGTTGGGCCGCCGAGGTGCCGTGGGAGACGTCGGCGGCGAAGGTCAGGCCGTCCAGCAGCAGATGGGGTTCCAGGCTGGAGACGTAGGTGCCGTCGCCCTGCCGGGTGACCAGTATCCGCATCGCGACCAGCGCCCGCACGGCCTCGCGCAGCGAGTTGCGGGAGAGCCCCAGCTGTTCGGCCAGGGCCTCCTCCTTCGGCAGCCGGGAGCCCTCGGGGAGCTCGCCGGAGACGATCATCGCCTTGATCTTCTCGATCGCGTCGTCGGTGACCGCCATCGCAGTGCCTCGATTCCGTGGTGGGTCGTACGGGGTACAAGCTAGCTGGCCGACTACTGCACGTCGAAGCGGTCGACCACCAGGTACGTTCCGCCCGCCTTGGTCAAGGTGAGGGTGTGCCGCCCGGGGGCGAGGCCGTCGACCCGGTACACGGTCTGCTGCGGCTTCCGGACGGCCGAGCGGGCGTCGACCCGGCCCTGGGCGCGGCCGTCCAGGGTGACCGCGATCCGGCCCTCGTCGGGCGCGGTCTCGGTGACGAAGGCGATCCCGGTGCCGGTGAAGGCGAGCGAGACGGAGTCCCCGTCGGCGGTGGCCGCGTGCACGCCGTCCCCGTAGTCGCCGAGGCCGCGGGCGCCGTAGGTGGCCCAGGAGTCGCCGGTGTAGGAGAGCGCAGGCGCGGTGTCGTCGTAGGTCGAGGCGGTCTCGAAGCCGTCGACGGTGGTGTACGTGCCGCTGCGCTTGACGAGTTGCAGGGTGTGCGGCCCGAGCGGCAGGCCGGCGGCGCGGTACACCACCTGCCGGGTGAGGCGGACGGGCGAGGAGGTGTCGACCAGGCCCTGCGAGACGCCGTCGAGGAGGATCTCGTCCTGCCCCTGGTCGGCGTACTTCTCGCCGAGCACCGCGACGCCGGTGCCGGTGAAGGTGTAGCTCACCGCGTCGCCGTTCGTGGTGGTGTAGTGGACGTCGTCGTCGTAGTCGCCGTTGCCGCGGAAGCCGTACTGCGCCCAGGCGCCGGTGTAGGTGACGGCCTGGTCGTCGTCGTTGACCAGCCCGGTGAGGGGCCGGTGGCGCGGGTCGGGGCCGGCGGCCGCGATGACGGCCCGGGCGGCCGCGGGCCAGGCGCCGCCGGTGACGACGGTGGCCTGAGTGAAGGTGACGGCGGTGCCGTTGTCGTTGTACACCGGGTTGTCCGTCCAGTTGTCGTGGACGGTGATGTCGTGGATGGTCGGGGTCCACATGCCGAGCCAGTTCTGGCCGCCGTAGCGGGTGACGTTGTCGTGGGTGTTCCAGTACGAGCTGCCCTCGTCCTGGTAGAGCATGTTGTTGGTGTGGTTACCGCCCTCGACCAGGTTGCCGGCGAACTCGGAGGTCATCGTGCCGGTGCCGCCGCCCTGGCCGCCGTTGGTGTAGATCGGGCCGCCGTCGGAGAGCACGCCCATCACGTCGTGAACGTGGTTGCCCAGGATCCGGTTGCCCCCGGCGTAGGTGGTGCCGTGCCGGCAGGGGGTGCCGAGGCCCTGGCGGGCCTGGAGGGTGCAGTCGGAGGCGTAGCCCCAGCCCCAGCCGAGCGAGATGCCGGAGTACGGGGTGTGGCCGATGTCGTTGTGGCGGATCGTCAGATCTCGGGTGAGGCCCGCCCAGACGCCCACCGCGTCGCTGTAGTCCTGGCCGACGTGGTCGATCGTGCTGTCCGCGACGGTGTCGCCGCTGGTCATCCTGGCCGGGTCGGTGAGGGAGTAGTCGTCCACCTCGCCGACCGAGACGCCGCCGCCGGAGGTGTCGTGGATCCAGCCGGCGGTGACGGCGGAGTCCTGGGTGCCGTCGGCGAGGTCGAGGCCGGTGCCGCCGGTGTGGGCGATCTCGACGCCGGTGAAGGTGATGCCGCGGCCGCGGTGCACCTGGACGGCGGCCGGGATGCGGGTGGGCGCGTGGGTGGACGGGTCCCAGAGCACGCCGGCCTGGTTGTCCAGGTACCCTGCGGTGCTGGGGAGTTGCCAGGTGGTGTAGGCGAAGGTCAGCCCCTGGAAGGCGACATCGTGCACGGGTGCGACCGCGTCCGGGACGACGGTGAAGCCGTCGACCACCAGGTAACTGCCACCGGTCTTGACGAGTCGGACGGTGTGCGGGCCCTTCGGCAGTCCGCCGACCGAGGCGATCACCTGTTGGGCCAGCCGGTCCGGGCCGGAGGCGGAGACGCTCTGCCGCTTCACCCCGTCGACGTAGACGTCGATGCCGCCCTCGTCGCTGTTGACCTCGCCGAGCACGTCCAGGCCGGTGCCGGTGAAGGCGTAGCTCACCGAGTCGCCGTCGGTGGTGGTGTAGTGGACGTCGTCGCCGAGGTCGCCGTACGGGCGGCCGGTGCTGGTGCCCCAGCCGCCGGTGTACGTGGCGCCCGGGTCGGTGTCGTTCACCGGGGCGAGGTGGCCGGGGGTGCCGGAGAGGTCCAGCAGCTCCTCATGGACGGGCAGTTCGACGTCGGCGGTGGCGAGGTCCTGGCCGGGGCGGGGCAGGTAGTAGAGCTGGCCCGCCGTACTGTCCAGGTAGAACTGACCGGGCTGGGTGAGGAGTTGGTAGGCGTTCTCGACCCAGCTGACGCCGGCGAGCGCGGGCAGTCCGGCGCCGTTGAACGGGAACCCGGGGTTCGGCACCGCCGTGTTGTCGGTGCGGAAGCAGGCGGGGTCGAGGTTGAGGCTGGAACCCCCGCCGGTGGCCGGGGTGATGCTCGCCAGCGGGCAGCGCATGTGCTTCCACCAGGCGTTGTCGACCACCTCCACGTCGGACTGGTGGGTGAACGCCGCGTACGCCGGGTCGCTCGTGACGAAGGCGGAGCCGCTCGGGGTGAAGCCGGCGGGGTTCAGCGGGCCGCGGGCCCGCTCGGCGCGCTCGCCGTCGACGAAGAGCTGGCGGCTGCGGGTGCCGACGGGCACGGCGGCCCGGTAGATGCCCCGGGTGGTGTCGTACGGGGTGAAGCCGGTGACCTGGCGGGCGCCGCTGAGCACCGGTCGCTCGCCGGGGTGGGCGGCGTAGACGATCCGGTGGCCGTGCTGCCCGGAGTCGGCGGGGCCGAGGCGCAACGGGGTGTCCCGCCGGTAGGTGCCGCCGCGCAGCAGGACGACGGTGTCGCCGGTGGCCCGGGCGGCGTGCCGGGCGGCCCGGTCGCGGGCGGTGTCGAGGCCGCAGGGCTCGTCGCGGGTGCAGTCGTCGCCGGTGCCGTTCGGGGCGACGTAGAGGTGGGTGACGCGGGCGGCGGCGGAGGCGGGGGCGGTGCCGAGGGCGGCGGTGAGCAGGACCGTGCCGAGCGCGGCGAGGGCGCGGCGGAGTGCGGGCATGGACGGGCTCCTGTCGGGTCCGGGCGGGCCGGCGGGCCGGTGGGCCCGGGTCAGTCCTGCTTCTCGCCCGAGGTGAAGCGGGAGATGATCAGGGCGACGATGATGATCAGGCCGTTCAGGAACTGGTTCCACAGCGGGGGGACCCCGGCCAGGGTCATCACGTTGACGACGAGTTGCAGGGTCAGCACACCGGTGAGGGCGCCGAACAGGGTGCCCCGGCCGCCGTTCAGGCTGACGCCGCCGATGACGGTGGCGGCGAAGACCTGGAAGATCCAGCCGCTGCCCTGGGAGGCGGAGATCGAGCCGTAGTGGCCGGTGTAGAGGATCCCGGCGAAGGCGGCGAGCAGGCCGCCGACGGCCAGCACGATCCAGGTGATCCGGTCCACCCGGATGCCGGCCGTGCGGGCGGCCTCGCTGTTGCCGCCGATGGCGTACAGCGCGCGCCCGTGCCGCAGCCAGGCGAGGGCGCAGCCGCCGACGGCGAACAGCAGGGCGCAGATCCACACGGCGGCCGGGACGCCGAGCCAGGCGGCCCGGCCGAGGTAGGTGAAGGAGGGCGGCAGGTCGACGATGGACTGCCCCTGGGAGAGGGCGACTTGGAGGCCGCGCAGGGTGGTGAGGGCGCCGAGGGTGACGATGAAGCCGTTGAGGCGCAGCTTGAGGATCAGGAAGCCGTTGACGGCGCCGATCAGCGCGCCGACCAGGAGGCAGAGCGGGATCGCCGTCCATCCGGGCAGCAGGCCGAGGCCGTTGAAGCGGGTGCCGTGGGTGGGCAGCACCAGCCAGACGGCGACGACGGGGGCGACGCCGATGGTGGACTCCAGCGAGAGGTCCATCCGCCCGGCGATCAGGACGAGCGCCTCGGCGAGCACCAGCAGGCTCAGTTCGGTGGACTGCTGGGCGACGCCGATCAGGTTGTCGGCGGTCAGGAAGGCCGGGGAGGCGATGAAGCCGATCACGCCGAGCACCAGCAGCACCGGGAGGAGCGAGAGGTCGCGGTAGCGGCGCAGGTCGAGCCGGGGCCGGGCGTCGAGCCGGGCCGGGGCGGGCGCGGCGGTGTCAGTGGGAGACATGGCTGTCCTCTCCGGTGGTGTGCGTCGGCCCGGTGTCGGCGGGGTGCCTCCCGGCCATGCCCTCCATGGCGGCGACCAGCTGCTCGTCCCGCCGGTCCGGGCCGAACTCGGCGACGATCCGGCCGTGGAACATCGCCAGCACCCGGTCGCAGCGGCGCAGGTCGTCCAGTTCGTCGGAGACGATCAGGGCGGCCCGGCCGTCGTCGGCGACCCGGCGGATCCGGCCGAGCAGGAAGTCCTTGGAGCGGACGTCCACCCCGTTGGTCGGCCGGATCGCCACCAGTACCCGTGGGTCGGTGGCGAGCGCCCGGGCGATCACCACCTTCTGCTGGTTGCCGCCGGAGAGCTCGGCGACGGGGGTGCGCGGGCCGGGGGTCTTGATGTCGAGGTCGGCGATCATCCGGTCGGCGAAGGCGGCGGTCCGGGCGGGCAGTACGGTGCCGTACGGGCCGAGCTGGTCGGTGACGGTCAGGGTGGCGTTCTCGGCCACGCTGCGGCCGCCGACCAGGCCCTGGAGGTGGCGGTCCTCCGGGACGAGGGCGAGTCCGGCCGCGAGCGCCGCGGGGACGTCCCCCGGGCGGACGGCCCGGCCGGCCACGGCGATCCGCCCGGCGGTGGGCCGGTGCAGGCCGGCGAGGGTCTCGCCGAGGCGGACGGCGCCGCTCGCGGTGGCGCCCGCGAGGCCGACCAGTTCGCCGGGCCGGAGGGTGAGCGACACCTCCCGGTAGGCGTCCGCCAGGGCGAGGCCGTCGACCTCCAGGAGGGCGGGACCGTCGGGCACCGTCGGGCGCGGTCGTGCCGCGGCCGTCACCGGGGCGCTGTCCCCGGTCATCGCCTCCACCAGGGCGGCCTGGTCCAGCCCGGCCACCGGCGCGGTGAGGACGTGCCGGGCGTCGCGGTAGACGGTGACGCTGTCGCACAGCTCGTACACCTCCTTGAGGTGGTGGGAGATGAACAGGAAGGCCACGCCCTGCTGTTGGAGCTCGCGCAGCTTGGCGAAGAGCCGGTCGATGCCGCGGGCGTCCAGCTTGGCGGTCGGTTCGTCGAGCACGATGAAGCGGGCGCCGAAGGACAGCGCCCGGGCGATCTCGACGAACTGCCTCTGCTCGACGGTGAGTTCGCCGGCCCGGGCGTCCGGGTCGACGTCCACGCCGTACTCGGCGAGCAGGTCGGCGGCGCGGAGGCGCAGCCGGCGCCAGTGGATCGGGCGCAGGCCGCCGCCGCTCTGCCGGTTGAGGAAGAGGTTCTCGGTGACGGTCAGTTCGTCGATGACGGTGGAGCGCTGGTAGACGCAGGCGACCCGGGACCGCCAGGCGGCGGTGTCGCCGTGGCCGGGCGCGGGTGCGCCGGAGAACCGCAGGGTGCCGGCGTCCGGCCGGTGCAGGCCGGTCAGGATCGACACCAGAGTGGACTTGCCGGCGCCGTTGCGGCCGACCAGGGCGTGCGACTCCCCGGGGGCGACGGCGATCCGGGCGTCGCGCAGGGCGACGGTGGCGCCGAACCGCTTGGTGATGCCCGTGGCCTCGACGACCGGGACGGTGGTGTCCATGCTGCGCGACCTTCCACGATTCGGCGCGGGTGGCTCAGTGCGAGACGTTGTTGCCCCAGAGACTCTTGTCGTCCACGTTGGCCTTGGTCACCAGCGGCGCCGGCAGCTGGTCCTCCAGGCCGTTCGGGAGCTTGATGATGGTCGAACCGTGGTCGGTGGGGCCGGGGTTGAAGGTCCGGCCCTGGGTGGCGGCCTCGGCGTAGGACAGCGCGTACTTGGCGTAGAGGTCGGCGGGCTGGGAGACGGTGGCGTCGATCTTGCCCTGCCGGATCGCGTCGAACTCCTGCGGGATGCCGTCGTTGGAGACGACGGTGATGTGGCCGGGCTGCCCGGCCGGCTTGAGCAGGCCCTTCTGGTCCAGCAGCGCGAGGGTGGGCTGCAGGAAGACGCCACCGGCCTGGAGGTAGAGGCCGTTGAGGTCGGGGTTCTGGGCGAGCGTGGCCTGGAGCTTGGCGGAGGCGACGTCGCCCTTCCAGTCGGTGGGCAGCGCGAAGACCTGGATGCCGGGGTACTTCTGCTTCATGCAGTCGGCGAAGGCCTCCGAGCGGTCCCGGCCGTTGATCGAGGTCAGGTCGCCCTCGAACTCGGCGACCTTGCCCTTCCCCTGGAGCTGCTCACCGAGGAACGTGCAGGCCTGGGTGCCGTAGGCGCGGTTGTCGGCACGCACCACCATGTAGACGTCGCCCTTGTCGGGCCGGGTGTCGACGCTGATCACCGGGATCTTCTTCGCCTTCAGTTGGTCCAGGGTGGCGGCGATGGCGCCGGTGTCCTGGGGGGCCATCACCACGGCCTTGGCACCGGTGTTCTCGAAGGCCTGCACGTTGGCGGCGAGTTTGGTGACGTCGTTCTGCGAGCTGCTGATCGGCAGGGTGTTCGCCCCGTCGGCACTGATGTCCGTCTTCAGGTACTGGGCGTAGGAGTTCCAGAAGTCGGAGTCCGAGCGGGGCAGGTCGATGCCGATCGCGGGCTTGCCGCCGCCCGCGGCGCCGGTGTCGCTGCCCCGGTTGCAGGCGGTGGCGAGGCCGGCCAGCAGGACGGCGGCGCCGACGGCGGCGGCGGTCCGGGAGAGGGGGGTCTGCATGGTCTGCACTCCTTCGGGACATCCGAGGTCTCGGCTCGGACGGGACGTCCGAGGTCTCGGCGCGGGTGGGGCCGACGGACGCGACCGGCGAGGGCACCCGGCGGTGCGCACAGGGGAGGGAGGCGGAGTTCCCGGTGATTCATCGGGTGAATCCCGGCCCGGTGGACGCTAGACCCTGGGCCGGACACCCGCAAGGGTCCGGACAGCGGCATTTCGGCAAGCTTCCTGACGATGTCTCGGAGAGACCTCGGATGAATCCCTTGCCGTCGGATCCGAGGGCTCGTAGAGTCCAGCACCACGGCAGCAAGTCATCGGATGTATGGGAGTCGCTCTGATGAAGTTGATGCGCCTGGGCCCGGTCGGGGCCGAGCGCCCGGTGATCCAGGCTCCGGACGGCCGACTGCTCGACGCCTCCGCCGTCACCCCGGACTACGACGGCTACTTCCTCGCCCACGACGGCCTGGCCCGACTGCACGAGGCGCTCGCCGCCGACCGGCTGCCGGAGACGACCGCGGGCGGACTGCGGGTCGGCGCCCCGGTCGCCCGCCCGGGCAAGGTCGTCTGCATCGGGCTCAACTACCGCGACCACGCGGAGGAGACCGGTGCCGCGATCCCCACCCGGCCGGTGGTGTTCCTCAAGGACCCGGGCACCGTCGTCGGCCCGTACGACAAGGTGCTCATCCCCCGCGGCTCCGTCAAGACCGACTGGGAGGTCGAACTCGCCGTGGTGATCGGCCGCCGCGCCCGCTACCTCGAATCGCCCGAGGAGGCCCGGGAGGCGATCGCCGGCTACGCGATCAGCAACGACGTCTCCGAGCGCGAGTTCCAGCTGGAGTACTCCGGCCAGTGGGACCTCGGCAAGTCCTGCGAGACCTTCAACCCGCTCGGCCCCTGGCTGGTGACCGCCGACGAGATCACCGACCCCCAGGACCTGGAGCTGCGACTCTCCGTCGACGGCGTGCCGCGCCAGCACGGCAGCACCAAGAACATGATCTTCGACGTGGCCCACCTGGTCCACTTCCTGAGCCGGCACCTCGTCCTGGAACCCGGCGACGTGATCAACACCGGTACCCCGGCCGGCGTCGCCCTCGGCCGGCCGGACCAGCCGTACCTGCGGCCCGGGCAGAGCGTCGAGCTGACCATCGACGGCCTCGGCACCCAGCGCCAGACCTTCACCCCGGCCTGAGAGCCCGGCCTGAGAGCCCGGCTTAGGACAACGGGACCGCCCGAGACAGGACCTCCTCCCGAGACAGGAGCCCACGTGACCGCGCGGATCACCGCCGTCGACACGTACGACATCCGCTTCCCCACCTCCCGCGAGCTCGCCGGCTCCGACGCCATGAACCCCGACCCGGACTACTCCGCCGCCTACCTGGTGCTGCGCACCGACGCCGGGGACGGCCTGGAGGGCCACGGGTTCTGCTTCACCATCGGGCGCGGCAACGACGTCCAGGTGGCCGCGATCAACGCGCTGCGGCCGTACGTCCTCGGCCGCCCGGTCGAGGAGGTGTGCGCCGACCCGGCCTCGCTCAACCGGGCGCTCACCGGCGACAGCCAGTTCCGCTGGCTCGGCCCGGAGAAGGGCGTGATGCACATGGCCGTCGGCGCCGTGGTCAACGCCGTCTGGGACCTCGCCGCCAAACGCGCCGGCAAGCCGCTCTGGCGGCTGCTGGCCGACGCCACGCCCGAATGGCTGGTCTCCCAGGTCGACTTCCGCTACATCGCCGACGCCCTCACCCCCGCCGACGCCCTCGACCTGCTGCGCCGGGGCGCCCCCGGGCGGGCCGAACGCACCGCGGAGCTGCTGAACCACGGCTACCCCGGCTACACCACCTCGCCCGGCTGGCTCGGCTACTCCGACGAGAAGCTCGGCCGGCTCGCCCGCCAGGCCCTCGCCGACGGCTTCACCCAGATCAAGCTCAAGGTCGGCGCCGACCTCGCCGACGACATCCGCCGCTGCCGGGCGGCCCGGGCCGCGATCGGCCCCGGCATCCGGCTCGCCGTCGACGCCAACCAGCGCTGGAACGTCGCCGAGGCGATCGACTGGACCAGGGCCCTGGCCGAGTTCGACCCGTACTGGATCGAGGAGCCGACCAGCCCGGACGACATCCTCGGCCACGCCGCGATCCGCGCGGCCGTCGCCCCCGTCAAGGTCGCCACCGGGGAGCACGCGCAGAACCGGATCGTGGTCAAGCAGCTGCTCCAGGCCGGGGCGATCGACATCCTCCAGCTGGACGCGGCGCGGGTCGGCGGGGTGAACGAGAACCTGGCGATCCTGCTGCTGGCCGCCCGCTACGGCGTCCCGGTCTGCCCGCACGCCGGCGGCGTCGGGCTGTGCGAACTGGTGCAGCACCTGGCGATGTTCGACTTCGTCGCGCTGTCCGGCAGCACCGAGGACCGGGTCATCGAGTACGTCGACCACCTGCACGAGCACTTCCTCGACCCCGTCGTGATCGACCGCGGACGCTACCGCGCCCCCCGCGCGCCCGGCTTCTCGGCCGCCATGCTGCCCGACTCGATCAGCCGCTACACCTACCCCGACGGCGGCTTCTGGGCCGCCGACCTGGCCCGGACCGAGGAGATCCCCGCATGAACGGTACGGACGAGTTCACCGGACTGCGCGCGGTGGTGACCGGCGGCGCCTCCGGCATCGGCCTGGCCACCGCCCGGCTGCTGGCGGCCCGCGGCGCCGAGGTCGCGGTGCTCGACCTGGACCCGACCGGCGCCGAGAAGCCGCTGCACGGGCTGCGCGCCGACGTGGCCGACGACGCCTCGGTGCGGGCCGCCGTCGCCGAGGCGGCCGAACGGCTCGGCGGCATCGACGTGCTGGTCAACAACGCGGGCATCGGCGTGGCCGGCACCGTCGCCGACAATCCGGACGAGGAGTGGCACCGGGTGCTGGACGTGAACGTGCTCGGGATCGTCCGCACCACCCGGGCCGCGCTGCCGCACCTGCGCCGCTCCGCGCACGCCGCCGTCGTCAACACCTGCTCCATCGCCGCCACCGCCGGCCTGCCGCAGCGCGCGCTCTACTCGGCCAGCAAGGGCGCGGTGCTCTCGCTCACCCTGGCCATGGCCGCCGACCACGTCCGCGAGGGCATCCGGGTCAACTGCGTCAACCCCGGTACGGTGGACACCCCCTGGGTCGGCCGGCTGCTGTCCGCCGCCGAGGACCCGGCCGCCGAGCGGGCCGCCCTGAACGCCCGCCAGCCGCACGGCCGGCTGGTCACCGCCGAGGAGGTGGCCGCCGCCATCGGCTACCTCGCCTCACCGGCCGCGGGCTCCGTCACCGGCACCGCCCTCGCCGTCGACGGCGGCATGGCGGGCCTACGGCTGCGCCCCGCGACCTCGTGAGCACGCTCCGCGGACTCGTGGGCCCGCTCGGCTTCGGCGGCGCCGCGATCGGCAACCTCTACGCCCCCGTCACCGACCGGGCGGCCGCCGAGACGGTGGACGCGGCCTGGGCAAGCGGGGTGCGCTACTTCGACACCGCCCCGCACTACGGGCTGGGCCTCGGCGAACGCCGACTCGGCGACGCCCTGCGCGACCGGCCGCGCGCCGCGTACACCCTCTCCACCAAGGTCGGCCGGCTGCTCGAACCGCTCGACACCCCCGACGGCGACGACCTGGCCAACGGCTTCGCCGTCCCCGCCACCCACCGCCGCCGCTGGGACTTCACCGCCGACGGGGTACGGCGGAGCCTGGAGGACAGCCTGACCCGGCTCGGCCTGGACCGGATCGACCTGGTCTACCTCCACGACCCGGACGACCACGCCGACCAGGCCCTCACCGAGGCCTACCCGGCCCTCGAACGGCTGCGCGCGGAGGGCGTGGTCGGCGCGATCGGCATCGGCATGAACCAGACCTCGGTCCCGGCCCGGTTCGTCCGGGAGACCGACCTGGACGCCGTCCTGCTGGCCGGCCGGTACAGCCTGCTCGACCAGCGCGGCCTCGACGAGCTGCTGCCCGAGGCCCACCGGCGCGGGGTGGCGGTGGTGATCGGCGGGGTGTTCAACTCCGGCCTGCTCGCCGACCCCCGGCCCGGCGCCACCTACGACTACGCCCCGGCCCCACCCGAACTCCTCGACCGGGCCCTGCGGTTGAGGGCGGCCTGCGCCCGGCACGGCGTCCCGCTGCGGGCGGCCGCGCTGCACTTCCCGTTCGGCCACCCGGCGGTGGCGGGCGTGCTGGTCGGCGCCCGCTCGGCCGAGGAAGCCCACGACGCGGCCGCGCTGCTGGGCACCCCCGTCCCCGAGGCCTTGTGGGAGGAGCTGCGCGCCGAGGGCCTGCTGCCCCGCCACGTGCCCACGCCTTCGACGTCCCCATGGGAGAAGCCCCCGTGCGAGTAGCCCTCCACACCCGCGTACGCGCCGACCGCGTCACCGCGTACGAGCAGGCGCACCGAGCCGTCCCCGAGGAGCTGACCGCCGCCATCCGCGCGGCCGGCGTCACCTCCTGGACCATCTGGCGCAGCGGCACCGACCTCTTCCACCTGCTCGACTGCGCCGACTACGCCCGGCTGCTCGCCGAGTTGGAGCGGCTGCCGGTCAACGTCGCCTGGCAGGCCCGGATGGCCGAGCTGCTGGACGTGGTGCACGACTACTCGGCCGAGGGCGCCGCCGCCGGCCTCCCGGTGGTGTGGGAGCTTTGACGCCGATCGTCGACGCCCACCACCACCTCTGGGACCTCTCGGTCCGCGACCAGGACTGGCTCACCGGGGAGCAACTGGCCCCGCTGCGACGGGACTTCTCACTCGCCGACCTGCGCCCCGAGGCGGCGGCCGCCGGGGTGCGGGCGAGCGTGCTGGTGCAGACCGTGACGGTGGCCGCGGAGACCCCGGAGTTCCTGGCCCTCGCGGCGGGCGACGGGCTGGTGGCGGGGGTGGTGGGCTGGACCGACCTCACCGCGCCGGAGGTCGCCGACCGGCTCGCCGCTCTGCGCGAACTCCCGGGCGGAGAGCGACTGGTGGGCATCCGCCACCAGGTGCAGGGCGAGCCGGATCCGGACTGGCTGGTACGCCCCGACGTCCTGCGCGGCCTCGCCGCGGTGGCGGACGCCGGGCTGGCGTACGACCTGGTGGTGCTGCCGCACCAGCTGGCGGCCGCGACCGCCGCCGCCCGGGCGGTACCGCACCTCACCCTCGTCCTCGACCACCTGGGCAAACCGCCGGTCGCCTCCGGCGAGTTGGAGCCGTGGGCCCGCCGACTCCGCCGGTTCGCGGCGCTGCCGAACACGGTGGCCAAGCTCTCCGGCCTGGTCACCGAGGCGGACTGGGCCCACTGGACGATCCCGGACCTCCGCCCCTACGCCGACCTCGCCCTGGAGGCCTTCGGGCCGGACCGGCTGATGTTCGGCTCGGACTGGCCGGTGTGCCTGCTGGCCGCGCCCTACGGCCGGGTGCTGGCGGCCGCCCGGGAGCTGACCTCCGCCCTGGACACGCACGAGCGGGCCGAGGTCTTCGGCGGCACGGCGGTCCGCACGTACGGCCTGCGGTGCGAGGCCGCGCGCCCCGAGCCCTCCCCCGAGTCCTCCGATGTATCACCCCCGGATGGCACCGCCGAGTACCGCAACTCCCGGGAAAATCCGAGCTGTTAGGAACCTTTCCTTTCTCATTGATCGGATGTATAGCTGTGTCGTTCCGGTTTTCATCCGATCGGGAGGCGCCAGATGCCCATCAGCAGAAGGCAGTTCGCCGTCCTGGGCGGGGGCGTCGCGGCCGGGCTCGCGACCGGCGGGCTGGGCGCCGGCCCGGCGGCCGCCGCCGCACCGCCCGAGGGCCACGGGAAGCCGTCCGAGGACCATGGGAAGCCCCCGCACACCGTCACCTTCGACCGCCACTCCCTGCTGGTCGACGGCCGCCGCACCCCCGTCTGGTCCGGCGAGTTCCACCCCTTCCGGCTGCCCGCCCCCCGCCTGTGGCGAGACGTCCTGCAGAAGTTACGCGCCGCCGGCCTCAACACCGTCTCGGTCTACGTCGCCTGGAACTACCACTCCCCCGCCCCCGGCCGCCACGACTTCACCGGCGTCCGCGACCTCGGCGCCGTGCTGGACACCGCCGCCGAGACCGGGCTGTTCGTCACCGTCCGCCCCGGCCCGTACATCAACGCCGAGGTGGACGGCGGTGGCTTCCCCGGCTGGCTGATCGCCACCCCCGGCCGGGCCCGCAGCGACGACCCCGGGTACCTCGCCCACGTCGACGCGTGGCTCACCGCCGTCAACGCCGTCGTCGCGCCCCGCCAGTACACCCGGGGCGGCGGCACGGTGCTGCTCTACCAGCTGGAGAACGAGTACTCCTCGCACCTCACCGACGGCATCGGCGCCGCCTACCTGGCGCACTTGTACGCCAAGGTCCGCGCCGACGGCATCGACGTCCCGCTGTTCCACAACGACAAGGGCCACCCCGGCGACTGGACCCCCGGCAGCTTCCCCACCGGCGGCGAGGAGGGCCGCTACCTGTACGCCTTCGACGCCTACCCGGACCCGGCGAAGACCCCGCCCGACTACGGCTGGTACGGCCCCGGCGGCCCGCACGGCGGCTCCACCGCGAGCCCCGGCACCCCGGGCTTCATCGGCGAGTTCGGCGGCGGCTGGTTCGACTGCTGGGGCGGCGCCGAGTTCGACGGCCGGGGCTACCCCGGCGCCCGGGCCAGCAGGGACGCCGCGTACGAGCGCCGCTCCGCGCTCACCAACCTGGCCAACGGCATCACCCTGCAGAACATCTACATGACCTTCGGCGGCACCTCCTGGGGCTGGCTCCCGGCGCCGATCGTCTACACCTCGTACGACTACGGCGCGGCCGTCGACGAGGCCCGCAACCTGACCGCGAAGGTCCCCGCCCTGCGGCAGTTCGGCGAACTCCTCACCGCCGTCCCCGACCTGGCCCGGCTCGACCGGGCGGCCGACACCGCCGCCGACGACCCGGCCGTCAAGGTCTACCACCTGGCCAACCCCGAGACCGGCGCGCAGTTCTACGTGGTCCGCAACGACGACGACAGCGACCGCCGCTTCACCCTCCCCGTCACCACCGCCGCCGGCCCGCTCACCGTCCCCGCCGCCGAGCGGATCCGCCTGCACGGCCGGGACGCCAAACTGCTGGCCACCGACCTCCCGCTGGGCACCCGGCGACTGCGCTACACCACCGCGCAGCCGATGATCCAGGAGACCGTGGCCCGGCAGGACCTCGCCGTCCTGGTCGCCCGCCCCGGCGACCCGGTCGAGCTGGGCATCGTCTGCCCCGAGCCGCCCACCGTGACCGTCCTGGCCGGCGCCGCCACCAGCGCCCACGACCCGGCCGCCGGACTCCTACGGATCAACGCCACCGTGCGGGGCCTCACCCGGATCCGGCTCACCGGCGGCGGCAGCGCCACCCCGCTGCTCCTGCTGCTGGCCGACGACGAGGCCACCGCCACGCTGTGGCGCCACCCGACCGACACCGGCACGGTGCTCGTCCGCGGCCCGGCGCTGCTGCGCACCGCCCGGCTGCACGGTGACGCCGCCCGCCTCACCGGCGACACCACCGAGGAGTGCGAGCTGGAGGTCTGGGCCCCAGGCGCGGTGGAGCGGCTGCGCTGGAACGGCCGCGAGATCCCCGCGACCCTCACCCCCTCCGGCAGCCTGCTCGCGCACGGGCGCCTCCCCGGCCCCGCACCGGTCCGGCTGCCCGAGCTCACCGGGTGGCGGCGCCGGGCCGAGAACCCGGAGGCCGCACCCGACTTCGACGACTCCGACTGGCCGCCCGCCGACCTGCGGACCAGCGCCTCCAGCACCCCGGTGCCCGCCGGGCAGCCGGTGCTGTTCAGCGACGACTACGGCTTCCACTACGGCGACGTCTGGTACCGCGCCGCCTTCTCCGGACCGACCGGCGGCACCCTCGCCCTGGCCTATCAGACCGGCACCCAGGGCCTGCTGATGGCCTGGCTGGACGGCACCCCGCTGGGCACCCACCGGATGCCCGTCCCCGCCAGGAACCAGGCGAGCAAGGCGAGCTGGACGGCCACCGCCACCCTCCCGCTGCCCGACACCGGCGAAGGCGACCACCGACTCGCCGTCCTGGTGCGCCCGATGGCCCACGCCGAGGACGGCGGCAGCAACGACAGCCACAAGGCGGCCCGCGGTCTGCTCTCCGCCGCCCTCACCCCGGCCGGCGGCGCCCCCGCCCCCGAACTCACCTGGCGCCTCCGGGGCGGCGACCCGACCGCCGACGAGGAGCGCGGCCCGCTCAACTCCGGTGGCCTGTACGGAGAACGGGAGGGCTGGCACCTCCCGGACCACGACGGCGACGACTGGGAGCCGGTGAGCCTCCCGTACACCGAGACCCGCCAGGGCGTCGCCTGGTACCGCACCACCTTCCGGCTCGACCTCGACCGCGGCCTGGACGCCTCGCTCGGGCTCACCCTCACCGACGATCCGGGGCGCGCCTACCGGGCCCAACTCTTCGTCAACGGCTGGAACATGGGCCAGTACATCAACGACGTCGGGCCCCAGCACACCTTCGTCCTCCCCGAGGGCGTGCTGCACCACCGCGGCCGCAACACCCTCGCCCTCGCCGTGCTGACCGACGGCACCGGCCCGGCGGGGCCCGGCACCGTCGCGCTCACCCTCCTCGGCCTCGCGGCCGGCGGCACCACCTGACGATCCATCAGTTGAAGCACATGCCATCCCACTCCCCCGAAGGACGGCCATGTCGGATGCACGCGCCCGGACCCGGTCCGGGCTGATCGCCCTCGCGGCGGCCCTCGCCACCACCGGCGCCCTGCTCGGCGGCCCGGGCGCCGCGGCGGACGACGGGCAGCGCGCCCGCGCCCAGGACGTCTGGGTCTCCCCGCACGGCCACGACGACGCCCCCGGAACGG
Organism: Kitasatospora sp. NPDC089509; assembly: GCF_044749365.1. Classification (NCBI taxonomy): domain Bacteria; kingdom Bacillati; phylum Actinomycetota; class Actinomycetes; order Kitasatosporales; family Streptomycetaceae; genus Kitasatospora; species Kitasatospora sp. NPDC089509. Next base: position 77,811 of record NZ_JBIVHS010000037.1, read on the forward strand.
CCCGCCGGCCGGTCCGCACCCTCGACCGGGCGCAGCAGCTGGTCCGCTCCCGCGCCGCCCACCTCACCGCCGACCTCACCGTCCACCTCGGCCCCGGCACCTTCCGCCTCGACCACCCGCTGGCCCTGGACGCGGCCGACTCCGGCGGCAACGGCCACACCGTGGTCTGGCAGGGCACCGGTTCCACCGTCCTCAGCGGCGGGGCCCGGGTCAACCGCTGGCGCCCCGCGCCCGGCCACCCCGGCCTGTGGTCGGCTCCCGCCCCCCAGGGCCTGGACAACACCCGGCAGCTGTACGTGGACGGCGTCCGGGCCGAACGCGCCGCCGGCGCCCTGCCCGTCACCCTCACCAGGACGGACACCGGCTACACCGCCTCCGCCGACACCCTCGCCCACTGGCGCAACCCCGCCGACCTGGAGTTCGTCTACACCGGCGGCACCGGCGTGTTCAACGCCAGGACGTACGGCCTCGGCGGCTGGACCGAACCGCGCTGCCCGGTCGCCGCCGTCCACGGCACCGAGATCACCATGGCCCAGCCCTGCTGGGACAACTCCACCAAGCGCGCCGTCTTCCCCGACAACCCCGGCCGCACCGTCAACATGGTCGGCCCCGGCTCGCTCACCGAGCACGCCCAACCCGCCTACCTGGAGAACGCCTTCGAGCTACTGACCCAGCCCGGCCAGTGGTACCTCGACCGCACCGAGCGCACCGTCTACTACCGCCCCCGCCCCGGCGAGGACCTCACCGACGACGGGACCGACGTCGAGGCCCCGGTGCTCCAGCAGCTCGTCACCGCCGCCGGCACCGCCCAGGCCCCCGTGCACGACCTGGCCTTCCGCGGCCTGCGCTTCGAGTACGCGACCTGGCTCACCCCCTCCACCTCCGAGGGCTTCTCCGAGATCCAGGCCGGCTACACCGTCACCGGGCCGAACGGCTACGCGACGGAGGGCCTCTGCGGCTACGTCCAGGGCGGCAGTTGCCCGTACGGCGCCTGGACCAAGGAGCCCGGCAACGTCTCCGTGCAGCACGGCCAACGGGTCGAGTTCAGCGGCGACGTGTTCACCCACCTCGGCGCGGCCGGGCTCGAACTCGGCGACGGCGCCCAGCAGTCGACCGTACGCGACGACGTCTTCACCGACATCTCCGGCAACGGCGTCGAGGTCGGCGGCACCGATGTCACCGACCCCGCCACGGCCGCGGACATCACCCGGGACAACCTGGTCACCGACAACCACCTCTACGCCCTGCCGGTCGAATTCCGGGGCGGCGTCGCCGTGTTGAACGGCTACAGCCGGCACGACACGATCTCCCACAACCAGATCGACCACATCCCCTACACCGCGATCTCGCTCGGCTGGGGCGGCTGGCCCGACAAGATCAAGCACCCCGCAACGCCCAACTACTCGCACGACAACGAGGTCAGCGACAACCTGATCCACGACCACATGCAGGTGCTGGACGACGGCGCCGGCATCTACACCCAGGGCCTGACGGGCAGTTCGCTCGCCGACGGCGAGAAGGTCACCGGCAACGTCATCCACGACCAGTGGGGCATCGGCAAGGCCGTCTACACCGACAACGGCTGCACCTACGAGACCGTCGCCGGGAACGTCATGTACGGCGTCAGCTTCGCCGACGTCGCCAGCCGCCACACCGACTACCGGGACGCCCTCGGCAACAACGACCCGACCCTGATCAGCGGCAACTGGTGGGAGGAGGGCACCCCGGACGGCGACAACAAGGGCCTGGTCACCCGCGACAACCACCTCCTCGCCGACCCCTCCGACGCCCCGGACGACGTCGTCGCCGCGGCGGGCGTCGAGCCCGGCCACCGCTGGGTGCTGGACGTCCGCACCGCCGAGCCCGCCGTCCCCGCCGCGCCGCTGCGGGTGGGCACCTTCGCCGCCGACGGCGCGGTCTACGCGACCTGGAGCCCGGCCTACGTCGACCACGGCTCCCCGGTCGACTCCTACCGGCTGACCGCGACCGGCGGCGGCCGGAGCGTCACCGCCGAGGTCTCCGCGGAGGACTTCGCCCGGACCGGCTACGGCGTCGTCCCCGGCCTGGACGACGGCACCGCCTACACCGTCACCGTCGCCGCCCGCAACGACCGGGGGCGCGGCGCGGAGTCCGTCCCCGCCGCACCGGTCACCCCCACGACCGGCGGCGGCGCCCTGCCCGCCGCGATCACCGGCGTGACCGGCTACGCCTCCGCCGGGGCCGTCAGCCTGCACTGGGCCGTCCCGGAGAGCACCGGCGACACCCCGGTCATCGGCTACACCGTGACCGTCTCCGACGGCCGCACCATCGCCGTCACCGGCCGGGACGCCCTCGACACCCAGCCCGCCCGCAAGGCGATGTTCCGGGTGGTCGACGGTCTGGAGCCCGGCACCACGTACACCTTCACCGTCGCGGCGGTCACCGCCACCGGCACCGGCCCGGCCGGCACCGCCACCGTCACCACCCCCGCTTCCTGACCACGGACCCCCACCCCCACCCGAGGAGTCGGAATGCGCACACGATGGACGAGGCCCTGGGCCTCAGTGGTCACCGGAGCCCTCGTCGGGCTCTCCCTCACCGCCCTGGCCGCCGCCCCCGCCCACGCGGCCCCGGCCACGGCCCCCGCCCACCCCTTCCCCTCGCACACCGCCTACCAGGTCGGCGTCACGCCCTCCGCCCCCCAGGCGAGCCGGGACGCGGCGGTGGAGAAGCAGTACGACTCCTGGAAGGCGAACTACCTCGTCCACGGCTGCGCCTCGAACGAGTACTACGTCTCCACCAAGGGCGACGGCGACGCCACCAACAACGGCCCGGTCTCCGAGGGCCAGGGCTACGGCATGAACATCGTGCCGCTGATGGCGGGCTACGACGCCGACGCCCAGAGCGAGTTCGACGGGATGTGGCAGCTGGTCAAGGACCACCGGGACCAGTACGGGCTGATGCAGTGGCAGCTCGACGGCAAGAGCTGCGCGTACTACAGCACCGGCACCCCCGACTCGGCCACCGACGGCGACCTCGACATCGGCTACGGCCTGATCCTCGCCGACCGCCAGTGGGGCGGCTACACCGCCGACGCCCAGCAGTGGCTGGCCTCGGTCTACGCCCACGACGTGGCGCCGGACGGGCACCTCAAGTGCGAGGACGACGGCCCGAACACCGACACCCGCCCCTCCGACCACATGCTGGACCACCTGCGGGCGTTCGCCGCCTACGACACCGCCCACGACTGGAACAAGGTGATCGCCCGCACCGAGGCGGTGCTCTCCGCCTTCACCGCCGCGTACTCGCCGAACGCCGGCCTGGTCTCGGACTTCGTCATCGGCGCCGACACCGCCTCCCCGAGCCCGGCCCCGGCGGACTACCAGGAGAAGCAGCCGGACGACATCGTCGGCTACAACTCCATCCGCGTCCCCTGGCACCTGGGCACCGACGCGCTGCTGTCGGGGAGTTCCACCGCGGCCACCTCGTACGCGCTCGCCCAGCAGGAGTCGGCCTGTCTGAAGGGCGAGTCCGGCGGCAACCCGCAGAACGTCTACCCGCACACCAAGCTGGACTGCACGCCCTACTCCACCGAGCAGTCCGAGGCGGCCGGTGACGCGGTCGGCCCGGCGGCGATGGCGGCCGGCGACCAGGCCTGGACGGACGCGATCTGGAACGCCCTGGGCGCCAACCCCTTCGGCGACCACTACTACGGCGAGACCATCAAGACCCTGGTCTACCTGGTGATGGCGGGCGACTACTGGAGCCCGACCGCCGCGACCACCCCGCCCCCGGCCACCTGCTCCTCCGGCCAACTGCTCGGCAACCCCGGGTTCGAGAACGGCGCCGACACCGCCCCCTGGACGACCGGTTCGACCCTCGGCTTCAACCCGATCACCGCCGCCACCAGCGCCGAACCCGCGCACTCCGGCAGCTGGGTCGCCTGGTTCAACGGCAACAGCAGCGCCGACACCGACACCGTCGCCCAGACCGTCGCCATCCCCAGCGGCTGCACCGCGACCCTGAGCTACTGGCAGCACGTCGACTCCACCGAGAACACCACCACCGCGACCCCCGACACCTTCACGGCCCAACTCCTGGACGGCAGCGGCACGGTGCTCACCACCCTGGCGACCACCTCCAACCTGGACGCCGCCCCCGGCTACGTCCAGCGTTCCTTCGACGTCTCCGGCTACGCCGGCCAGACCGTCACCCTCAGGTTCACCGGCACCGAGACCGACACCAACGGCGGCACCACCACCGTCGTCATCGACGACACCGCGCTGACCGTCACCCCCACCGGCAGCGGGACCGGCGCGACGGCCCCGACGTCAAGGGCCGCCAGCTGGACCGGGACGCGTACCACGCGCTGATCGCACCCCAGGGCTGCTAAGGCGTGTCTGACAATTCCCGCCGGGCGCGCGACGCCGGGGCACGCACCTCGCCGCGTTGTCGTCGGTCGCCGATGCTCCGCATGGACTCCCTCCT
>NZ_JBIVHS010000038.1:0-75533 GCF_044749365.1 Kitasatospora sp. NPDC089509
GCCTCCTCGGCGATGCCGGAGGCGTAGGAGGCGCCGCCGCCGCCGTGGACGTGCAGGTCGACGAAGCCGGGCACGACGGTGTGGCCGGTCAGGTCCAGGTCACCGGGCTCGGGGTCCCCGCCGAGGCCGGCGATGCGCTCGCCCTCGACGGCGATCCGGCCGCCCTCGACGACGCCGCCGGGCAGCACCAGTCGGGCGCCGGACAGCACGATGCGGGAAGAGATCATGCGCATACCTGCTCACTTCTGCTCGAAGATCGTAACCTTGAGCATTATCGCGCAGGACGGGCTGATGTCTCCCCCTGCCGTCCGGCCCCGGGAGTACGGTCCTGGGGCCGGCCCCGACCCGGAGCCTGTTCCCGGGTGGGGTTTCGTCCTCCGCGCGGACGGATTGACGGTCCGTCGGATGGTCCTCTTGGAGGGCGCCGAGAAGAGCTCCGGCGCCCTACCCAGAGGGGCTTTCCCGTGAACGAAAACGCAGCTCAGCAGCACCGTCCGACCCTCCTCCGCAGTCGTCGGTGCGGGGTGGCGGCGACCGTGACCGCCGTGGCCGCCGCCGTGGTGGCCGGCGTCCTGGCGCCGGCCGCCACGGCCTCCGCCGGACCACGGCAGGACTCCGTGCAGCAGCGCATCGACGCCCTGGTCCAGAAGGACGGGGTGCCCGCCGCCCTCGCCACCGTCAAGGGCCGCGACGGCCGTACCCGCACCTACACCGCCGGGGTCGGCGACGTGACCACCAAGGCCAAGGTCCCGGTCGACGGGCAGGTCCGGATCGGCAGCAACACCAAGTCGTTCACCGCCGTCGTCGTCCTCCAGCTGGTCGCCGAGGGCAAGGTCGGCCTGGAGGCGAACGTGGACACCTACCTGCCCGGCCTGGTGCGCGGCGACGGCATCGACGGCCGGAACATCACGGTCCACCAGCTGCTCCAGCACACCAGCGGCCTGCCCGACTACGTGGACCAGCAGGCCGTGCTCAAGGACCCCCAGCGGTACGCCGAGCCGCGCGAACTCCTCGACGCCGCGCTGACCCACAAGGCCCAGTTCGCGCCCGGTACCCAGTGGGCGTACAGCAACACCAACTACCTGCTGGCGGGCATGATCATCCAGAAGGTCACCGGACGCCCGCTCGGCGAGGAGATCACCAAGCGCGTCATCAACAAGATCGGCCTGCGCCACACCTACTTCCCCGTCCCCGGGGACATGACGATCCACGAGGCCCACCCCAAGGGCTACCAGCGCACCGCGGACGGGTCGCTGCGCGACTACACGGAGCTGGACCCGTCCTGGGGCTGGGCGGCCGGCGCGATGGTCTCGACCAACACCGACCTCACCCGGTTCTACGAGGCGCTGCTCGGCGGCCGACTGCTGCCCGCGGCCCAGCTCGCCCAGATGCGCACCACCGTCCCGGCCGACTCCCTGGGCGCCGGCCACCGCTACGGCCTCGGCCTGATCAGCCGTCCGCTCCCGTGCGGCGGGCTCTCCTGGGGGCACGGCGGGGGGATCCCGGGCTTCGCGACCTTCGGCGGCACCACCGACGACGGCCGTTCCGTGAACGTCGCCGTGACCACGATCCCGGGCGACGAGGACACCGGCAAGCACGTGGACCAGACCGTGGACGAAGCGCTCTGCCGCTGACCGTCCCCCGGGTGGCCGGCGCCGAGGACCGGCGCCGGCCACCCGGCCGCACCTCCGTCCTTCCTCTTCCCAGCAGTGGAGTCCCGATGACCGACAACACCCCGCAGCGCACGGCGCACCGCATCCGCATGGTGCGGTACGCCACGGCGGCCACAGCCGCCGCCGGGCTCGCGCTGACCGCTTTCGCCCCGACCGCGGCCTCCGCCGCACCGCGCCCGGACCTCGTGCAGCAGCGCCTCGACGCCCTGGTCCAGAAGGACGGGATGCCCGCCGCCCTCGCCACCGTCAAGGGCCGCGACGGCCGCAGCCGCACCTACACCGCCGGCGTCGGCGACCTGGCCACCAAGGCCAAGGTCCCGGTCGACGGGCAGGTCCGGATCGGCAGCAACACCAAGTCGTTCACCGCCGTCGTCGTCCTCCAGCTGGTCGCCGAGGGCAAGGTGAAGCTCGACGCGAACGTGGACACCTACCTGCCCGGTCTGCTGCGCGGCGACGGCATCGACGGCCGGAACATCACGGTCCGCCAGGTGCTCCAGCACACCAGCGGCCTGCCCGAGTACATGGAGGCCCCCGCGCTGTCCGACTTCACCACCATCCAGTACCGCTACTTCGAACCGCGCGAACTCCTCGACGGGGCACTGGCCCAGAAGGCGCTGTTCGCCCCCGGGACGGACTTCGCGTACAGCAACACCAACTACCTGGTGGCCGGCCTGCTGATCCAGAAGGTCACCGGCCGCCCCTACGGCGAGGAGGTCACCAAGCGGGTCATCGACCGGATCGGCCTGCGCCACACCTACGTCCCGGCCACCGGGGAGACCGCCCTCCGCGAGGCCCACCCGCGCAGCTACCTGCGCACCGGCCCGGACGCAGCGCCGATCGACTACACCGACATGGACTCGTCGATGGCCTGGGCGGCCGGGGCGGTCGTGTCCACCAACACCGACCTCAACACCTTCTACGGCGCCCTCCTGGCAGGTCGCCTGCTGCCCGCCGCCCAGCTCGCCGAGATGCGCACCACCGTCCCGGCCGAGATGCTCGGCCACGGCGTCCGCTACGGCCTGGGGATCCAGAGCAGGCCGCTGAGCTGCGGCGGCCTGGTCTGGGGCCACGGCGGCACCTCGGTGGCCCACCGGACCCGGGGCGGCGTCACGGAGGACGGCCGGGCCGTCGACATCGCCGTCACCACCGTCCCGGACGCGGCCACCACCCAGCACATGATCGACGCCGTCGACGCGGCCCTCTGCCGCTGACCCCGCCCGGCCGGGGAGCGCGGAACCCGTTCACCGCGCTCCTGGCCCGGGCCGGCCGTACGGTCAGGCGGCGGTGCGGCGGGCGATCAGCTCCAGCAGGCGGCGTACCGCCTCGTCCGCGTCGGGGCGGTGCAGGGCGACCACGCTGGTCTCCAGGTGGGGCGAGTCGCCGAGCAGCGGGATGTAGGCGATGCCGGGGATGGGGAAGTCGGCCAGGCGCTCGGAGAGCAGGGCGACGCACAGGCCCGAGGCGACGTAGCTGAAGAGGCCGGTGAGGTCGTCGGCCACCGCCCGACTGCGCGGGGTGAACCCCGCTTCCTGGCAGGCCAGCCGGACCCCCTGGGCGAGGGTGGGCAGGGCGGTGTCGTCGGGCAGGACGAAGTCCTCGTCGCGCAGCTCGGCGAGGCCGATCGGGCCGGACCCGACCAGCCGGTGGTCGTCGGGGACGGCCACGGCGATTCGTTCGACGGCGAACTCCCAGCTGACCAGGTCCCCCGCCAGGGGTGACGGGTCGCGCAGGAAGCCCAGGTCGAGTTCGCCGGAGCGGACGAGTTCGGCGACGTTGGCCGAGGAGTCCTGGTGCAGGTGGATGCGCAGCCCGGGCAGCTCCTCGGCCGCCGCCCGGAGGAGTCCGGGCAGGTAGTGGTGGCTGAGGATGCTGACGTACCCGACCCGGACGTCGCCCTCCAGGCCGCCGGCCACCCGCCGGACCCGTTCGACGGCGGCGGACTGGGCGTCGAGCAGCCGCCGGGCGTCCACGGCGAAGGCCTCGCCCGCGGGCGTCAGCGCGACGCCGCCCGGTCCGCGTTCCAACAGCCGTACGGCGAGGGCCCGTTCGAGGCGCTGGATGGACTGGCTGAGCGGCGGCTGGCTCATCCCGAGGCGTTCGGCGGCCCGACCGAAGTGTTTCTCGTCGGCGACCACCAGGAACTGTTCGAGGAGGCGCCGGGTGAGGTTGATATCAGAAGACCTATGGACCATGACTCGATCATATATTGGACGGACTGGCCTCTGCGGGCGTCCAATGGCCAGTGGGCGCTCCACCGGACGTGAGGCGCCCGCCCCCCGATCTTCTCTAGGCCGCCCCAGGAGGCCACCATGCAGAAGCAGGACGTCGCGCGGCTGGTCACCACCCCGCTGGACTCCCCGGCCTACGCCCCGACCCGGTACCGGTTCACCGACCGCGAGTACCTCAACGTCTTCTACCGCACCGATCCCGCGGCGCTGCGCCGGATCGTGCCCGAGCCGCTGACCGTCACCGACCCGATCGTGCGCTTCGAGGTCATGCGGATGCCCGACACCACCGGCCTGGGCTCCTACACCGAGGCCGGTCAGCTCATCGCCGTCGAACTCGACGGCGAGGAAGGTGAGTTCAACCTCGCCATGTACGTGGACAGCGTCCCGGCGATCTCCAGCGGGCGCGAGTTCAGCGCCTACCCGAAGAAGGGCGGCTCCCCCGCCCTCTACGTCGACTCCGACACGCTGGTCGGCACGCTGGACTACGGCACGCTGCGGGTGGCCACCGCCACCATGGGCTACAAGCACCACCCGCTGGACCCGGACGAGGCCCTGGCCCAGCTCCGCTCCCCCGCCTTCATGGTCAAGACCGTGCCGAACTACGACGGCACCCCGCGGATCTGCGAGCTGGTCCGCACCCGGATCACCGACGTCACCGTGAAGAGCGCGTACACCGGCCCGGCCCGGCTGGAGCTGTTCGCCCACGCGATCGCGCCGCTCGCGGACCTGCCCGTGCTGGAGGTCGTCGGCGCCAGCCACCTCCTCACCGACCTGACCCTCGCCCCGGTCGAGCCGGTCTTCGACTACCTCGCCGCCTGAAGGAGCCCCGCATCATGAGCAGCACACCCGCTCCCGGCCTTGCGCCCTACCGCCGCGCCGCCGTCATCGGCGGCGGCGTGATCGGGGTCTCCTGGGCCGCCCTCTTCCTCGCCCGCGGCCTGGACGTCGTCATCAGCGACCCCCGTCCCGACATCGAGGAGCTCGTCCGGACCGGCCTGGACGGGATCGCCCCCGCCCTCGCCGAACTCGGCCTGCCCACCGACCGCCTCACGGACCGGCTGACCGACGGGCTGAGCTTCGAGCCCGACCTGGCGACCGCCGTCGCCGGTGTCGACGTCGTCCAGGAGAACGGCCCCGAGCGGCTCGACCTCAAGCAAGGGATCTGGCGGACCGTCGAACAGGCCGCCCCGGCCCACGCGTTGCTCGCCACCTCCACCTCCAGCATCCCGGCGAGCGCGATCGCCGAGGCGATGGACCAGCCCGAGCGGCTGATCGTCGGCCATCCGTTCAACCCGCCGCACCTGGTGCCGCTGGTGGAGGTGGTGCCCGGCGAGCGGACCGCGCCGGCGGTGGTCGAGCAGGCCAAGGCGTTCTACGCCGCGCTGGGCAAGCAGCCGCAGGTGCTGCGCAAGGAGATCCCGGGCTTCGTCGCCAACCGGCTGCAGGCCGCGCTGTTCCGCGAGTGCGTCCACCTGGTCTCCCAAGGCGTGGTCACCGAACAGGAGTTGGACGAGGTGGTCACCTCCTCCATCGGCCTGCGCTGGGCGGTGGCCGGACCGTTCCGCACCTTCCACCTCGGCGGCGGCCCCGGCGGCCTGCCCCAGTTCATCGAGCACCTCGGGCGCGGCATGGAGGCCGGACTGTGGCCGGCCCTCGGGAACCCGAGCTTCGATGACGCCACCGTCGCCCTGCTCACCGAGGAGGCGCGCGAGGCCTTCGGCGAGGGCGAGGACGACGTCGAGCGGCTCGCCGCCGTACGCGACCGCGCCCAGATCGCCCTGATGCGTGCGCTCGGCGAGACGCCGCACGCCGCCTGATCCGCTCACCGCCCACCGCTACAGAGACGAAGGAGCCATGTCCCTCACCGAGAAGATCACCAGGTCCATCGCCGCCCCGGCCACCGACGACGCGTTCGACGTCCACGCCGAGACCGCCGACGTCCTCGCCGGCCTCGGGCTGAAGCCTCAGGACACCGGCGGCACGATCACCTTCGAGGGCGCCGACCCGGTGGTGCCCAGCACCCTGCGCCTGGGCGCCGCCTCCGGCATCGCCCTGGTCGCCAAGTCCGCCGCGATCGCCGCCCTGTGGCGGGACCGCACCGGCCGCGGCCAGTCCATCCACATGGACCTGCGCAAGGGCCCGCACCGGCTCTGCCCCTTCTACGAGCAGAAGTGGGAGCTGCTCAACGGCTACCCCGGCGGCACCCCGTCCGTCATCAACATGGCGCTGGCGACCAACTTCTACCGCACCGCCGACGGCCGCTGGATGATGCCGCTCAACATCTACCCCAACATCAAGGTCGCCGCCCAACGGCTGCTCGGCGTCGGGGAGGTCCCCGAGCACGTCGAGGCGGCCATCGCGAAGTGGGACGCCCGTGAGCTGGAGGCGGCCGGCGCCGAGGCCGGCTGTGTGATGCCGATGGTGCGCACCCCGGCCGAGATCCTGACGGAACGTCAGTACACCGACGTGCTGGCCGACCTGCCGCTGGTGGAGATCACCCGGATCGGCGACAGCGCACCCGAGCCGCTGCCCGCGAACCCCACCGCCCCGCTGGACGGCGTGCGCGCCCTCGGCATGGGCCACATCATCGCCGGGGCCGGCGCCGGACGCGCGATGGCGCTGCACGGCGCGGACGTCCTCAACCTCTGGCGCCCGAACGAGCTGGAGCACGACGTCACCTACTTCACCACCGGCGTCGGCGTCCGCTCGGCGACGGTCAGCCCGTACACCCCCGAGGGCCTGGCGCTGATCCACGGCCTCCAGGCCGGGGCCGACGTCTTCTACGCCAACCGGCGCCCCGGCTTCCTGGACCGGATCGGCCTCTCCGAGGAGGAGGCGATCGCCCGCCGCCCCGGACTGATCCACGCCACGGTGTCGCTCAACGGCCGGACCGGCCCCTGGAAGGACTACCTCGGCTTCGACCAGAGCGCGGGCGCGCTCACCGGGCTGCTGCACCTGGAGGGCGACGGCGACAAGCCCGCCCTGCCGCCGATCACCGTGGTCAACGACTACCTGGTCTCCTGGTTCCTGACCGCCGGCATCACCGAGGCCCTGCGCCGCCGGGCCGTGCACGGCGGCAGCTACCGGGTGCACGTCTCGCTCTCCCGGGTCGCCCTGTGGATCCTCTCGATGGGCATCTTCGACCAGGAGTACGCCCGGCGGACCGCCGGCACCGGCGAGCTGCACGCCTACCCGGACCCGGAGGTCTTCACCGCCGAGACCCCGCTCGGCCGCTACCAGGGCATCACCGACCAGGTGCGGATGTCCGACACCCCCGGCGCATACCGCCAGATCCTGGTGCCGCGCGGCTCCCAGCGCCCGGAGTGGCTGGCGACCGGCTGAGCCCGGCCCGCCGGACGGGCGGCTCCTTATTGCCCATAGGATGCAGTTGCAGAACTAGAGCAATAAGGAGCTGTGGCCGATGGTGGCATCGCCGGTGGTGCTGGGGATCGAATCCTCCTGCGACGAGACCGGGGCGGGCCTGGTGCGGGACGGCGTGCTGCTGGGGCACGCCGTCGCCTCGTCCATGGACGAGCACGCGCGGTTCGGCGGGGTGGTCCCCGAGATCGCCGCCCGCGCCCACGTCCACGCGGTGGCGCCGGTGGTGCAGGAGGCCCTGGACCGGGCCGGGCTCGGCCTCGGCGACATCGGGGCCGTCGCCGTCACCGCGGGCCCCGGACTGTCCGGCGCCCTCCAGGTCGGCGTGGCCGCCGCCAAGGGGTACGCCTACTCGCTCGGGGTCCCGCTGTACGGCGTCCACCACCTCGCCGGGCACGTCGCCGCGGCCACCCTGGACGGCGGGCCGCTGCCCGACCCGTGCATCGTGCTGATCGTCTCCGGCGGGCACACCTCGCTGCTGCTGGTCCGCGACCTCGCCCGCGACCCGATCGTCCACCTCGGCGACACCCTGGACGACGCGGCCGGCGAGTGCTTCGACAAGGTCGCCCGGATCCTCCACCTGCCCTACCCGGGCGGGCCCGCGATCGACCGCGCCGCCCGCGACGGGAACCCGACCGCGGTGCGGCTGCCGCGCCCGCTGAGCGGGCCGAACGACCCGCCGTACGCCTTCTCCTTCTCCGGCCTCAAGACCGCCGCCGCCCGCTGGGTGGAGGCGCAGCGCGCGGCCGGCGGCGAACCGCACGTGCCCGACGCGGCGGCCGCGCTCCAGGAGGCGATCGCCGACACCCTGACCCGCAAGGCCGTCCGGGCCTGCACCGACCACGGCATCGACACCCTGGTGGTGGTCGGCGGCGTCGCGGCCAACTCCCGCATCCGGGCCCTCACCGAGCAGCGCTGCGCGGCCGCCGGGATCACCCTGCGGGTCCCGGCGCTGCGGCTGTGCACCGACAACGGCGCGATGATCGCCGCCATCGGCGACCTGCTGGTCCGTTCCGGTGCCGAGCCCGCGCCGATGAACCTCTCCATCGACCCCTCCGCGCCGCTGGAGTACGCCGCACTCACCCCGCTCGCGGCCGCCCGCGCCGCCTGACGGCCGGGAGTCCGGCAGGGGTCAGGCCCGTCCCCTGGTGGACTCCCGGACGTTCAGCGTCCAGTCGTGGTGCCGGACGACGCCGGGCTCGGCCGCTCCGGTCAGCAGGTCGCTCAGTACGGCCGCGCAGGCGCGCCCGTACTCGGCCGGCCGCAGGTCGACGGCCGTGACCGGCGGGATCGAGCCGCGCGCCGCCGCGCCGTCGACGCAGCCGGCCACCAGCAGGTCCGTCCCCACCCGCAGGCCGGCCCGGGCCGCGGCCGCGAGCACCCCGGGCACCGCCCCGTCGGGGGCGCAGACCACCGCGTCCAGCCCGGGGACGTCGGCGATCAGCTCCGCGGTGGCGGCCTCGGCCTCGGCCGGCGTGGCCGCGAACGGCACCGTACGGACGACCACCTGCACACCCTTGCGCCGGCTCCAGGCGCCGGCGGCGGCCCGCAGTGCCGCCGCCCAGTCTGAGCCGGGGTCGGGGGCCAGCAGGGCGGGGCGCCGGGCGCCGCGTTCGGCGAGGTGGTCCAGCAGGGCGGCCAGCGAGGCGGCGTTGTCGCACACCACCGCACCACTGGGCGCGACGTCGCCGCCGAGGTAGCGCTCGCCGGTGACCACCGGCACGCCCGCGTCCAGCAGGTCCGGCACGGACGGGTCGTCGACCTCGGGGTCGATCACCAGCAGGCCGTCGACCCGGGCGGCCAGTCCGCCGCCGGACGCCGTGCCGGGGGCCAGCAGGACGAGGTCCAGCCCGTCCTCCCGGGCCCGTTCGACCGCGCCGAAGGCCAGGTTCATGTAGTAGTCCAGGCGGGTGGCGGTGCGCGGCAGGTGCAGGCCGATCGCCCCGGTGCTGGCGCGGCGCAGGCTGCGGGCGGCGCTGTTGGGCCGGTAGCCGAGCTCCCGGGCGACGCCCTGGATGTGCTCCCGGGTCGCTTCGGAGACCCGGCCGGAGCCGCCGAGCGCGTTGGAGGCCGTGCTCTTGGACACCCCGGCCGCCCGGGCCACGTCGATCAGGGTCACGGAGCGGCTGGTCATGAGCCGGAAGTCTAGACGCAGCCCCGCCCCCGTTCGCCACTCCCTTGCTGGAACGATCCAGCAATGCTAGAACTGCGCATGCTGGATCGTTCCAGCAACGACTGCGGACCGGTCCGCACACCCCCACCCGAGCACCACGCTCCGACCCGAACGATCCAGGAGGCATCCGCATGACGCGGGCATTCGACGTCGTGGAGACCAGCATCGCCGACCTGCGCGCCGCGCTGGAGAAGGGCGAGACCACCTCGGTCGCCCTGCTCGACGCCTACCTGGCGCGGATCGAGGCCTACGACCGGCCCGGCACCGCCACCGCGCTCAACGCGCTGGTCGTGCTGAACCCGGAGGCCCGCGCCGACGCCGAGGCCTCCGACGCCCGCCGCGCGCGCGGCGAGACGCTCGGCCCGCTGGACGGCATCCCGTACACCGCGAAGGACAGCTACCTCGCGAAGGGCCTGACCGCCGCGGCCGGCTCCCCCGCGTTCGAGCACCTCGTCGCCCAGCGCGACGCTTTCGCCATCGAGCGCCTGCGGGCCGGCGGGGCCGTCCTGATCGGGCTGACCAACATGCCGCCGATGGCCAACGGCGGCATGCAGCGCGGCGTGTACGGCCGTGCCGAGAGCCCGTACAGCGCCGACTGGCTCACCAGCGCCTACGGCTCCGGCTCCTCCAACGGCTCGGGCACCGCCACGGCGGCCTCCTTCGGCGCCTTCGGCCTCGGCGAGGAGACCTGGTCCTCCGGCCGGGCGCCCGCCTCCAACAACGCGCTGTGCGCCTACACGCCCAGCCGCGGCGTGATCTCGGTGCGCGGCAACTGGCCGCTCGTCCCGACCATGGACGTGGTCGTCCCGCACACCCGCACCATGGCCGACCTGTTCGAGCTGCTCGACGTCGTCGTGGCCGACGACCCGGAGACCCGCGGCGACCTGTGGCGCGCCCAGCCCTGGGTGGAGCTCCCCCTCGCGTCCCGGGTCCGCCCCGCCTCCTACCCGGCCCTCGCCCCCGCCGACCCGGCGTCGGCTCGCGCCACGCTCGCCGGCCGGCGCGTCGGTGTCCCGCGGATGTACATCAACGCCGATCCCGAGGCCGGCACCAACCCCGAGGGCGGCATCGGCGGCCAGACCGGTCAGCGGGTCGACACCCGCGCCTCGGTGATCGCGCTCTGGGAGGCCGCGCGCCGCGACCTGGAGGCGGCCGGCGCCGAGGTGGTCGAGGTCGACTTCCCCGTGGTGACCAACTACGAGGCCGACCGCCCGGGCGCGCCCTCGCTGCTCACCCGCGGCCTGGTCGGCCGGGACTTCCTCACCGTCGAGATCGAGGACCTCTCCGCCTGGGCCTGGGACGACTTCCTGCGCGCCAACGGCGACCCGGCCCTCGACACCCTGGCCGGGGTCGACGGCGGACGCATCTTCCCCAAGCAGGACGGTGAACTCCCGGACCGCTACGCCGGGTTCGAGGACTCGGTCGGCGACTACCCGCGCTTCGTCCGCGAGCGCCCGTACGCCTCCTTCACCGACATGCCGCACCTGGCGGAGGGGCTGCGCGCCCTGGAGGAGACCCGCCGGGTCGACCTGGAGCAGTGGATGGACGAACTGCGCCTGGACGCCGTGGTGTTCCCCACCGTCGCCGACGTGGGCCCCGCGGACATGGACGTCTCCGAGGCGTCCGCCGACCTCGGCTGGCGCAACGGCGTCTGGGTCGCCAACGGCAACCTGGTGCCCCGCCACCTCGGCATCCCGACGGTCACCGTGCCGATGGGCACCATGGCGGACATCGGCATGCCGGTCGGCCTGACCTTCGCGGGCCGCGCCTACGACGACAACGCCCTGCTCACCCTCGCCGCGGCCTTCGAGGCCACCGGCAGCCGCCGCACCGTGCCGCCGCGCACCCCGCGCCTGCCGGCCGAGTGACGCGGGCGGCGGCCCGGAGCGGGTGCTCCGGGCCGCCGACGCTCGAAGTCGCGGATCAGTACTGGGTGGTGAGGGTGACGCCGCTGAAGTCGGTCTGGGCGTAGAGGCTGATGTAGCGGTAGCCGGCCGTGGTGTTGGTGACGGTCAGGCTCTGGTTGGTGGTCGAGCCGGTGGTGTAGGCGCTCGGGGTGGCCCAGGTGTCCGGGTTGTAGAGCAGGTACGCGGTGCCCGTCCCGCCGGAGCTGCTGACCTTCAGGGTGGTGGTGCCGGCCGGCAGGTAGACGTAGTAGTAGTCCAGGTTGCCGGCGGTCGCGGACTGGTCGGTGCGGGAGCAGTTCTTGTCCATCACCCGGGTGTCGGCGGCGGTGCAGCCGGCCACGCTGCCGACCGTCACGGACTGGGTGACGGTGTTGGTCTTGCCGTTGCCGTCGGTCACCGTGAGGCTCACGGTGTAGCTGCCGGCCGCGGCGTAGCTGTGCGCGGGGCTCTGGCCGGTGGAGGTGGCGCCGTCACCGAAGTTCCAGGCCCAGGAGGCGATGGAGCCGCCGGACTCGGTGGACTGGTCGGTGAACTGCACGTTCAGGCCGGACGGGGCGGCGGTGAAGGCGGCGGTCGGGGAGCCGCCCACCACGCAGGCGCCGGCGGCGCAGGAGTCGAGCCAGGTGTTGAACTCGGCGTCGTACGCGGTGCCGATCGAGTTGTAGGTCGCGTAGCCGCCCTGGTAGTCACCGGTGCGGAAGTGGCCCAGCATGTTCTGGATGACGTCCGGGTGCTTCTCGACCATGAAGCGGACGGCCAGGTAGCCCCACGGGTAGGTGCGGGTGGTGTCGCTGTTGTCGTAGGTGTTCTGGAACAGCGTGCTGAGCGCGTAGGTGTGCTTGGGCGCCTCGGCGACCGCGCCGGTGTCGGTGACGTTGCGGTAGGTGTAGGAGACGTACTCGGCGACGCCCTCGATCCACCAGACGTCCGGGACGGAGATCTGCTGGGTGAAGTCGCCCTTCATGTCGTAGCGGCCGTCGAGGGCGTGGGTGTACTCGTGGTTGAGGTTCCAGATGCCCGCGGTGAAGCCGTCGTTGCCGTTCTGGTAGGTCAGCGAGATCGGCTGGTTGGTGGGCGAGCTCGGGTCGCCGATCAGCGTGATGCCGCCGTTGTTGGTGCTGACGCCGTAGATGCCGCCCGCGTAGGTCTGGTAGTCCTGCGGGGAGGCGAACACCACCATCTGCAGCGAGTTCTCGTACTGGCCGGCGATCGGGCCGTTGTCCTTGACCAGGTTGTGGACGAACGGGTCCTGGTTCTGCAGGCTGGCGCAGACGGCGGCCAGGTCGGCGGCGGTCAGGCTCTGGGCCAGGATGCTGTGGGTAGCGTCGCAGGTGTGGCTGACCGGCAGGGCGGCGGCCTTGAGCTGGTCCGGCAGGTTGCAGACGCCGTAGTCCGCGCAGTTCGCCTTGTCGTAGAAGGCGGCCATGCCGGCCACCCCGACCCAGAGCGACGCGGTCGGGCCGGTGATCGACGAGGCGTCCATCAGGCCCTTGATCAGGGGCCGGACGGTGTTCACCAGCGCCGGGTGCTCGATGAACCGGGCCGTCTCCAGGCCGGCGTTGGAGGCCAGGAAGCCGTTGGTGCCGCCGAGCATGCCCTTGTGGTTCAGGGCGAAGCCGTCGAGCGTGTTGATCAGGCTCGGGTCGGCGGTGACGGCCGCGACGTAGTCGGCGTTCTGGTGGCCGCGGAAGATCGGGGTGTACACGCTGTTCGCGAAGTTCACCATGTACCAGGACGCGTCCCAGGAGCTGTTGTACGCGTTCAGCACCTGCTGGTAGGTCTTCAGGTAGTGGGCCTGGAGGTTGGCGCTGTCGCTGAGGACCATCGCCTGGCCCTGGATCTGGCCGTTGCCGTCGTTGACGTCCAGGAAGTGCGGGCTGGCGAAGAGGGCGTCCAGGGCGTCCTGCACGGCGGCGGTCAGCGTCGCGTCATAGGTGCCGACGTCGCTCTGGTGGTAGTACTGCACGTAGAAGCCGGCCTGGAGGAAGTAGCCCAGCTGGTAGATCCCGGTCGAGTTGTCGCCGGTGTACGAGGCCGCGGCGCTCTTCAGGCCGTTGGCCACCGCAAGCATCTGGCTCTGCTGGAACACCCCGTGGGCGTCGCCGCCGGTGATCCGGAACAGTGAGCTGATGCAGTCGACGGTCGAACCCTCGATGTAGCTCACCAGGTCGGCGCCGGTGCGGCTGGTGAAGTCGGCCGGGGTGCAGGAGGTCTGGGCGGCGGCCGCGTGTGCTCCACCGGCCGCGTTCGCCGCGAACCGGGAGGGGGCCTTGGCAAGCTTGGGCGCCGGGGCCTGCGGGGCGGCGGACTGCGGTGAGCGCGGCGGGAGTTGGGCGGGGGCGAGCCGGCCGGCCTGGGTCTGCGCATGGGTGTCGAGACCGAAGGCACTGCCGGTGGGGGCTATGCCGCCGGGGTGCGCGGGCTGCGCGGCCAGGCTCGTCTGCGGCCCGGTCTGCGCCGTGGGGGCGGCGAAGCTCGGGGCGGCGGCGAAGCCGGTGATGGCGGTACTCGCGGCGGCGAGCACGGCCAGTGCTCGGGGCAGCCGAAGGCGGTGACGCATCGTCACTCCTAGGGTGGGGGGTGGGGGGTGGGGGGTGAGCCTCACGTGGTTGCCGTGGGGGCGTCGCCAGGCACGGTGTCATGGACAACCCACCACAATCAATAGGGTGTGACATATCACTTTCGATCGCAGTCGACCCTTCGGATGCGGAGCGGTCGGCGGCCTCCGACCTCCGCCGCACGGCGATCGGGACCGGTTGGAGCAGTTTCGCCCAGGCATGACCGGTTTCGCCCGAGTGTGGCCGGATACGGCTCGACCCACCCAGGGGGACGCCTCGGTCGGTGAGTTCGGCGACGAATGAGTCGTCGGGAATCGGACCGATCGACCACGGTGGATGCCAGGGGCGGAATGAGCCCCTCCGTGGTGGGTTGTGGCCAATCCCCGCTTCACGGTCTGTTCTTCACGGTCACTATGGCCATTCTTGACCTGACATATACACGACGAAGGGGGAAACGGACATGACGCGTCCCATCGGATCCGCCGGCCGCATCGGCAGGTCGGCCGTGGCGGTGACCGCCGCGGCCGCCGCCTGGGCGGTCACCGCCACCGGCCTCACCGCCGCACCGGCCGCCGCGGCACCCGCCGCCGCGACGACGCTCAAGCCCGGCGACAGCTGTACGGTGGCCGACCTCGGCACCCGTCACCCGTACATCAAGACCACCGAGGTGACCCCGACGATCACCCACTTCAAGGGCTGGTTCGTCACCGAGGGCACCACCGGCACCCAGACCGTCAGCACCAGCACCCAGACCACCATCGCGGTCTCCGTCGGCCTGAACGGCGGCGCCGACGGCAAGTTCGGCTTCGACGTCCTCACCAGCGTCGGCGCGACCCTGGGCCTGAACGTCAAGGTCGACTTCACCTCCACCAGCACCGAGTCCAGCGCGCTCACCTGGAACTTCGCCCAGCCCGGCTACTACGGCGCTTACAAGGGCACCAAGAAGGTCACCGGCACATACGGGAGCCTCAACTGCAACCGGGTCCAACAGGGCGACGGCAGCTGGGCGTTGAAGTGGATCCAGGGGCCCGGCAACGGCAACTTCACCACCTACACCACCCTTGAGGAAGGCGTGGTGCGCTGCCAGGACAAGGTGCCTGCCAACAGCATCATGGCCAGGGCGCAGTTCCTCCTCGACTGCGGCGCGCCCACCGCGAAGGCCGCCCACCCGGCGGGTGCGGTGGCGCCGACGGCGCAGCAGGAACAGGCGCAGGAGCAGGACCGCCTCGCACAGACCCCGGCTCTCGCGGGCGACACGTCCGCCGCACAGCCCAAGGCCACCGGTGCCAGCACGCTGGCCGCCCTCAACTGCGAGCCCGGCGCCTACCGGATCGACGTCCCCGGCAAGGTTTTGAACTGGAGCGCACCGCTCCTCGCCAACGACGGCATCCGCCTGCGTGAATCCACGTTCTTCAGCGCCCACCTGGACAACTGGCGGCTGTGCAACGTGACGCAGAACAACGGGGTCATCGAGGCGTCCCTGTGGAACTGGGGCAACGGCGGATGCGCGACCATCCCTGCGGGCATCGCCAACCAGGAGCAGGCCTACCTGACGACGGCCAACTGCGGGGAGGACGACCTTCAGCGGTTCTACGTCTACCGCGACGTACCCGGCAGCCCGAAGGTCGGCCTGCAGAACAAGTACACCGGCTCCATGATCGGCTACGACCGGTACGCGGACGGGGACTTGATCCGCCAGTACGGCAGCGGCAAGCAGGACGGGACAGGTACGTTCGCCATGACCGGAGTCTGACCTCCGACACTCCGTGAACGGCCCCGCACGCGAACCCCTCTCCCGGTTCCGTGCGGGGCCGTCGGCGTGCGGGGCGGCGATGATGGGGGGATGACCGCCGACCCCCGCGCCCAGTCCTTCGATTCAGCCGCAGCCCAGTACGCGACGAGTCGACCCTCCTATCCGGCCGCACTCTTCGATTCCGTCGAGGAGTACGCCGGCCGTCCCCTGGCCGGTGCCCGGGTCGCCGACGTCGGCGCGGGCACCGGGATCGCCAGCGCGCTGCTGCGGGAACGGGGTGCCCAGGTGATCGCCGTGGAGCCGGGCGCGGCCATGGCCGCTGAGTTCCGTCGGGCGCTCCCGGGGGTGCCGATCGTGCGGGGTGACGGCAACGCCCTGCCGCTCGCCTCGGCGTCCTGCGACCTGATCACGTACGCCCAGTCCTGGCAGTGGACCGATCCGCGCCGGTCCGTCCCGGAGGCGCTGCGGGTGCTGCGGGCGGACGGCGCGCTGGCGATCTGGTGGAACACCACGGCCTTCGACGTGCCGTGGATCGCCGAGCAGCACGAGCGCATCGCGCGCCACTGCGGGGTGGAATCGAGGTCCGCGATGCGGCCCTCGGACGACGAGGCGGTGCGGCTCTCGGGGCTGACCGGGCTGCGGGTAGCCCGGCGGCAGCTGCGCTGGAGCCGCACCGTACCGCTGGACACCCACCTGGCCAACATCGGCAGCCGCTCGGCCTTCCTGGTCCTCGCGGAGGCCGACCGCCGTGCGTTCTTCGTCGACGAGCGCGCGCGGCTGGGCGGGCTCTTCCCTGGCGGGTCGGTGGAGGAGGCCTACGTCGTCGATCTCCTGGTCGCGCTCCGCCCCTGACGTCCGCCTCGCCGCCCGGTTCCGGGGGCCGGCGGACTGAACCGGCCGGCGGATCGACCCGTGCGAGAGGGCACGCGGTTGTGCGGACCGTGGTGATCCGAGGGGGGGACGAGATGTCCGTACCGTCCGTCGACGACGAGGTCGCACCAGGGGTACCGGCCTGCCGGGGAGTCGATCCGGAACTGTTCTTCGCCCTCGGCCAGGGCGGCGGGGAGGGCCCGCGGGTGCGGGCGGCGAAGCGGGTGTGCCAGGACTGCCCGGTCCGGGAGGCGTGCCTGCGCGCGGCGGTGCTCCAGGAGGAGGAGTACGGCATCTGGGGCGGGCTCACCCCCGAGGAGCGGCGGCGACTGCACGAGCAGAGCCGCGCGCTGCTGGCGCTGGGCGAGAACGCGGCCCGGGTGCTCGACGAACTCCTGCTGAGCGGAGGGACGTTGCACGGGCGCCAGCGGCCGGCGGCGGTGCTGGTGCTGCTCGCCCGGGGCTGGTCCGAGCGGGACGTCGCCGACGCCCTGGGGATCGAGTACGCGAGCCTGCGCGCGGCCCGCGACACCGCCCGGCTGGTGCTCTGGTACTGCCGGGTGGTCGGCCGCCGGCTGCCGTCCTGGGCCGACGCCCGCCCGGAGTGGTCCGGGGCGGGGCGTATCGGCGGGCGCGGCTCCGGCGGTACCCTCGGCATCGGCAGGGCGGAGGACGCGGATGTGGGTCGGTCGGGACGCCCAGCTTGAGCAACTACAGGACCTCATCAGCGCTTTGACGCAACGCCAGGGCAGCGCGCTCGTCGTGTCGGGAGAGTCCGGCACCGGGAAGACCGCACTGCTGCGCCGGCTGGCGGCCGCGGCCGGGGAGGCCGGCTGCCGGGTGCTGCACGGCGGTGGCCTGGGCGGCGAACTCCCGTTGCGGACCCTGCTGGACGCGATCCTCACCGGCCTGCCGGGCACCGGCCGCCCGGAGATCGTCGATGCCACCGTCCGGGCCGTCCTACCGCTGGTCCCGCCGTCCGGGCGGCCGGTCGACGGGCGGTCTGCGGAGCTGATCAGTCGCTACCTCACGGTGCTGCTCGGCCAGCTCGCCGACCGGACGCCGGTCCTGCTGGCCGTCGACGACCTGCACCTGGCCGATCCGACGAGCCTGGCCGTCTGGCCCGAACTGGTGCGGGCAGGAGGCGAGTTGCCGGTGCTGTTCGCGGCCGCACACCCGCCGTCGGCCGAGTCGGAGACCCCGGAGACCCCGCGGGCGGTCGGGATCCGGCTCGGGCCGCTCAGCGCGACGGAGACCCGGACGCTGGCCCAGCAGGTCACCGGCGGTCCCCCCGGGGCGGAGCTGCGGGAGCGACTGCGGCTCGCCGACGGGAATCCGCGCGAGCTGCTCCGGCTGCTGGACGGTTCGTACGGCAGCCGGGACGGGACGGGGGCACTCGGCCCGGCGGCCGTCGAGGCCCTGCGAGCGGCGGCCGTGCTCGGCGACCCGGCGGAGCCGGAGGAGCTCGCGGCCGTGCTGGGGATCTCCCTGGCGGCCGTGCGGCGTCGCCTCGACGAGGCCGCCCGCGGCGGCGTGCTGGACTCCGCCGGGCCGGCCGTCCGGTTCCGACGGCCGCTGGTCCGCGAGGCGCTGCTGCGGGAACTGCCGCACTCCCTTTGCGCCGCGGTGCACCGGCAGGCCGCGCGGGCCCTCGCCGACCGCGGCGCGGACCCGGCGCGGGTGCTCGCCCAGTTGAACGCGGCCGGGGAACCCGAGCGGTGGGCGGCCGAGTGGCTGGCGCGGTCCGTGGACTTCGACGCGCTGGCCGAACGGCGGCACGACGCGGTGTCCGTCCTGCTGGAGCGCCTGTTCGCCCGGCTGCCGGAGTCCGACCCGCTGGTACCGGAGTTGTGGCACCGGCTGGCCGTCACCCGCTACCGGCTGGGCCACCCCGACACCGAGCCGACCGTCCGGGCCGCCCTGGCCAGGGCGGTGGAGCCCGAGCACCAGGCCACCGCGGCGATGCTCCTCAGCGAGGTGCTGCTGCGCCGGGGGGACGTACCGGCCGGGCTGGGCGCGGTCGAGGCGGCCCTGGCCCGGCACACCGGCCAGGCGCCGTGGGCCGGACGGCTGCTCGCGCTCCGCGCCCGGGTGCTGTTC
The DNA here is from genome assembly GCF_044749365.1 of Kitasatospora sp. NPDC089509. Lineage (NCBI taxonomy): Bacteria > Bacillati > Actinomycetota > Actinomycetes > Kitasatosporales > Streptomycetaceae > Kitasatospora > Kitasatospora sp. NPDC089509. The sequence goes on from NZ_JBIVHS010000038.1 coordinate 18,641, forward strand.
TACGGCGGGCGGTACGTCGAGGCCGCCCGGAGCGCGGAGACGGCGGCCGCGCTGGGGGCCGCCGGGCGGGAGGTCGACGTGCAGACCGTCTGCATGGCCCGGCAGTCCCTCGCCTGGGTGCTGACCAGCCGTCGTGACCCCGCCGCCGGGCTCGCCGCGGCGAGCGAGGAACCGCCCCTCGGCCCGGCCGAGGGACCGTTGGACGCCGAGGCCCGCTACCGGCTGACCCAGACCAGGGCGCTGCTGCTCAGCGGCCTCGACCGGCACGCCGAGGCGCGGGCCACCCTGGCGCACGGGCGCCGCCTCGCCGAGGAGCGCGGCGCGGTGCGCGCGCTGCTGCTCCATCCGGCGGCCGCCGTCGTGCTCCGCTTCGCCCGCGGCGACTGGGACGGCGCGCTGACCGGGTCCGCCGTCGTCGTGGAGCACCGCTTCTGCGGCTGGTCGCCGATCGAGGCGTACGGCACCGCGGCGCTGATCGAACTGCACCGAGGCCGCCGGCGCGAGGCCGTCGAGCAGCTCGAACGCTGGGGCGACCGGCCCGTCCCCGAGGGCGGCCCGCGCGGCCGCAGCGGCGCCCTGGTGACGGCCGGCGCACTGCTCGCGGAGCGCGCCGGCAGCCCCCGGGACGCCGTCGAGGTGCTGGCCGTGCTGCTGGAACCGGAGTTCGCGCACGACATGGACCTGCGGTTCCTGTGGCTGCCGGAGCTGGTCCGGCTGGCGCTGCTCGCCGACGACCGGGCCACCGCGCGGGCGGCGCTGGCCGCCGCGGAGCAGGAGTGCGGCCGGGCGTCCGGGACCGAGGGCCCGATCGCGGCGGCGGAGCGCTGCCGCGGTCTGCTCACCGGCGATCCGGAGCCGCTGGCGGCCGCCGTCGACCACTACCGGCGGGTCGGCCGGCCCCTGGAGCACGCGGCCGCCCTGGAGGACCTGGCCGCAGTCCTGGCCCTGCGCGGCGAGCGCGGCCAGGCGCGTCGGCGGCTCACCGCCGCGCTCGCGGGCTACCGCTCGCTCGGCGCCCAGTGGGACATCAGCCGGGCGGAGGCCCGGCTGCGGGAGCTCGGCGTCCGCCGGGGCCGACCGCCGGGGTCCGGCCGGGGTGCGACCCGGAGTGCGACCCGGGGGTGGGAGTCGCTCACGCCGGCCGAGGACCGGATCGCCCGGCTGCTGATCGAGGGCTGGTCCAACCCGCAGATCGCCGCCGAACTGCTGCTGTCCCCGCGGACGGTGCAGACGCACGTCTCGCACATCCTGGCCAAGCTGGGGCTCCGCTCCCGGGGCCAGGTCGCCCGGGAGGCGGCGCGGCACGGGGTGGGCTGAGGCCCGCGGTCCGCGCCGGGTGTTCAGCAGTCCGCGCCGTAGCCGCGCAGATTGCGCCGCATGGACCGCAGGGCGTAGTACGTACGGGACTTGACCGTCCCCTCCGGGACGCCGAGCCGCTCGGAGGCCTCGGCGACGGACCGGCCGCGGAAGTACACCTCCAGCAGCACCGCGCGGTGCTCGGGGCTCAGCTGCCGGAGCGCGTCGCGGACGTCCTGGACCACGACCGAGCGCTCGATCTCGTCGTCCGCCGTGGCGAGGTTCTCCAGCGGGCGCCCGCCCTCCTCGACCGGGCGGGCCAGCCGGGCCCGGCGGGCGTCGATGCACAGCCGACGGGCGACCGTGAACAGCCAGGGCCGCATCGAGGCGTGGTCGGTGTGCAGGGCCTCCGGGTGGCGCCAGGCGCGCAGCAGGGTCTCCTGGACCAGGTCCTCGGCGCGCTGCCGGTCGCCGTGGGTCAGGCCCAGCAGGAGCCCGAGGAGCGCCTGGCCGTGCTCCCGCTGGAGTTGCGCCATGGTGGCCTCGTCGACCGTCGCGCCGCGCTGCGCGGGTGCGGAGACGGGAGCGGAGTCCAGTACCGCGAGGTTTTCCATCCTGATCACCCTTGATCGTGAGGTGGGACCCGGTGGTTCCCGGCCGCGCGGGACGTCCCGCGCTGTTGAGCCGAGTCGCTGGTCAGTCACATCGCCGCCTTCGAGTGACGTACGTCATGGTGCTCGGCGCCAAGAGGCCGTGGATATCCGCCAGTTGGCGGAGATCCGCAGGTCGCGGGGGTGGTGCCGACTGCGGCGACCGGCGACCGGCGGGCCGCCCACCGACGGCGGCGGACCGTTCGCCCGTCCAGCCTCCCACCGCCGCCGTTCGTCCGGGGCGTCGAACCGTCCGCCCGGCGAGCCCGTGCCGAGGTGCACACTGGGCGGATCGGAACCGACCGGGGCGGGGTGGGACGGGATGGGACCTGAGGGCGGGGCGGGCGTGCTGACGGGGCGGCAGCGGGAGGAGGGACTGCTGCGGGAGGCGGTCCGGGAGGTGGCCGGCGGCCGGGGCGGCTCGGTCCTGATCGAGGGGGAACCGGGCATCGGGAAGACCGCCCTGGCCTCGGTCGCCGCCGAGGAGGCCGAGCGGCTGGGCTGCCGGGTGCTGCGCTCGTCGGCCTCGGCCGACCCGGACGAGCGGCACCTCCCCCTGCACCCCGTGCTGTTCCGGCTGACCGGTGGCGGGCCGGTGCTGGACGCCTGCCGGGCCGAGTCCGCGGCCGTCCTCGGCCGGGTGGGCCGGGCGGATCGCCCGGAGGCTCTGGCCGCCGTCGACCCGCTGGTCTGGGGGATGCCCCGGCTGACCGCCTCCGCTCCGGTGCTCTTCGTCCTGGACGACCTGCAGTGGGCCGACCCGGCGACCCTGCTGCTGTGGCGACGCCTGGCCCGGCTCACCGCCACGGACCGGCTGCTGCTGCTCGCCACCCTGCGGCCCGCACCCCGACGGCCCGACCTCGCCCGGCTGCGCCGCGCACTGGCGGAGCACGGGGGCGTGGTGCTGCGGCCCGGTCCGCTCTCCGACGAGGAGGTGACGCGGGTCGCGGGCGTCGCGACGGGAGGCCCGGGCTCGGCCGGCCTCCGGCGGGCGGGCGGCAATCCGCGTCTCCTGCACGAGCTCCTCGCCGGGACGGCACCGGGTACGGCCGTGGCGGAGCGGATCGCCGCGCTGTCCGCCGGGGCCGTCGAGTTCCTGCGCGTCGCGGCCCTGCTGGACGGGGACTTCGCCGTCGACGAGACGGCGCTCGCCCTCGGCCGCACCCCGCTCGCCCTCACCGAGGCGGTGATCGAGACCGTCACGGTCGGGCTGGTCGAGGAGGCGGGCGAGCGGCTGCGGTTCCGCCATCCCCTGGTCCGGGACGCCCTGCGCGCGGAGGCGGACGCCGGCGCGCGGCGGCGGCAGGTCACCAGGGCGCTCGCCGGGTCCGGCGAATTCCCCGAGCGGGTGGCCGAGTTGGTCGTCGGCGACGAGACGGAGGACTGGCTGCCGGGCTGGTCGGCCGACGTGGGCGAGGCGTTGGTGCACCGCGCTCCGCTGCTCGCCGCGCGACTGATCGCCCGGGTCCTGGAGTCGCTCCCGCCCGGGCAGGAGGGCGGCCGGGCACTGCTCGAACGGCAACTGGCCACAGCCACCCGGGCGTTACCGGAAACCCCGTACGGCCGGCACGGGGACATCCGGACACCGGGCGCCGACCGCTTCGGCGTTGCGGGCACAGCGGGCGAGGCCGGTGAGACGCCGTGCAGCAACGCAGGCCCATCGAGCGGGACCGGCCGTGCCGGCGCAGGCACACCGGGCTGGGACCCGAGCCGGGCACTGGCCGCGGTGGAGGGACGGCTGGCGGCCGCCCGGAGGGCGCACGGCACGGCCGCCGCCGACGACCTGCTGGGGCCGGCGCTGCTCCGCCGGGCCGAGCTGCTCGAACCCGCGGACCGGCTGGAGGAGGCCCGTGAATCGGTCGACGAGGCGCGGCCGGTGTTCGCCCGCCTGCGCCGGGAGACCGGGGCGCTGGAGCTGACGGCGGCCCGGCTCGACTGGGCGGGCGGGCGGTGGGACGCCGCCCTGGCGGCCCTCGCGGCGACGGACGGGAGCGGGGCGGGCCGGCTGCACGGCCTCGCCGCACTGCTGCTGGCCCATCGGGGCGACGTGGCCGCCGCCGAGGAACGGCTGGAACGACTGGAACGGCCCGGCGCCGCGGACTCGCCCTTCCCCCTGCTGGCCCGGGCCGCGCTCGCCGAGCAGGCCGACGACCGGCAGCGGGCGCCGGCCGCGCTCTCCCCCGCCCTCGGCACCACCCTGGACCCCGTCGACCGGCACCTGCTGCTGCCCGAACTGACCCGGCTGGCCCTGCGGATCGGCGACCGCCGGTCCGCCCGGCGGGCCGAGCGGGCAGCCACCGAGGACGCCACCGGAGCCGGCCCGCACCGGCCCGCCGTCACCGCGGCGGCGCAACACTGCAGTGGGCTGCTGGCGGGCGATCCGGCGCCGCTGCTGGCCGCCGCCCGGTACTACCGGCGTTCCGGACGGCCGCATCCGCTCGGCCGGGCCCTGGAGGACGCGGCCGTGCTGCTCGGCGAGCGCGGCGACCTCGAACAGGCCCGCCGCCGTCTCGGCCACGCCGTCGACGTCTACACCGCGATCGGCACGGTCGCCGCCCGCTGGGACCTCACCCGGGCCACCGACCGGCTGGCCGCGCTGGGCGTGCGCCGGCTGCCCGGGGCGGCCGAACGCGGGGTGGCGGCCGGCTGGCAGTCGCTCACCCCGACCGAGCTGGTGGTGGCCGAACGGGTGGCCCGGGGGATGTCCAATCCGGAGGTCGCCGCGGAACTTTTCCTCTCGCCCCGCACGGTCCAGACCCATGTCTCGCATATTCTGGCCAAGTTGGGCCTGCGCTCGCGCAACGCCATCGGCAAGGAGGCGGTCCGCCAGCTGCCGGCGGGCGGCCGGGAGGAATGAACCGTGGCGGCCGGACGGGCGTGATCGGGGACATGGGGACGGCGCGGAGAAACCTTGGGGGACGGATGAGCGGCGAGGCACCCGACGGGTCCCATGTGCGGCTACTGCTCGGCGCGTACCTCCTCGGTGCGCTGACGCCGCAGGAGGACGAGCGGGTGGCCCGCCACCTGCCGGACTGTCCCACGTGCACCGCCGAGTACTTCGAACTGTCCGACATGACGGCCCTGTTGGCGATGGTCGGCGAGGCCGACCTCCAGGACGACCCGGACCCACCGCCCGGCCGGGACGGCTGACGGAAGGACCCCGCAGGAGGATCGAACCGGAGGCGTTCGGCGTACGTGCCGAAGGGCCGAGACCGCATACGGCGGAGTCGGCTCGCCTCCCGGAGGTTCCTTCCATGGCACAAGGTCAACCGAAGCTGCCCATCCCCGACCAGGGGATCATGCTCGGGGCCCTCGCCGCCCTGCTGCTCCTGGTGGTGCTGTGGCTGCCGCTGCGCGGGCTGCTCCGCCGCAAGGGCGGGTGGCGGCGCACCTGGCGCTGGGCGAAGTGGCAAGTCCGGCTGACGGCACGGGCGTTCGGCGATCCGGTGCGCGCCCACCGGCGGCACCGGCGGGCCGTGCGGCTGCTGGCCGAGCGGATCGCGGACCCCGCGACGGCCGGGCTGGCCGCGCGGGCGCTGGACGCGGTGGACGCGGCGCTCGCCGGGGCGCCGGGCGCGTACGGGTACGCCGTGGTGATCACCCCGGCCTCGGCCTCGGTGACCGTCCGGGTCGCGGGGCGCCGGCTCCCCCCGCCGCCCGCGCCCTGGCGGACGGTCGGCCCGACCTCCTGGCAGGCGCCGGCGGAGGACCTGGGCGCGCCTGACGGCGGCCGGCCCAGGGTGCCGCTCGTCCTCGGCTCCCGGGCGGACGGCGTCGTGGTGGTGGACCTGCTGCGCGGGCCGGGTGTGCTCACCGTCGAGGGGGACAGCGGCCCCGCCCGCACGCTGGTGCAGGCACTGGCGGCGCAGCTGGAGCCGTCGGCGGGCCCGGCCGGGCTGGTGGTCGCCCGCGGTGTCCACCCCCGGTACGAGGGGCCCGAGCTGGAGGTGGTGCTGGACGCCCTGGAGCGTCCCGTCGGGGAGGACGGCGCGGCGCCCGTGACCGTCGCCTGCGCCGACCCCGACGAGGAGCAGGCCCGGCGCGTCCAGGCGCTGGCCGCCACCGGCCGCGCCGCCTTCCTGGTCCGGGGCCGGACCCGCGGCCACCGCACCGGCCTGCGGGTGGACGCCGCGGGCCGGGTCACGGCGGACGGGCTCGGGCTGACCGCCGAGGGCGGGCCGCTCGCCCGGGCGGTGGCGCGGGCCGTCCGGCGCACGACGAGCCCGGCACCGCGCCGGACCTCCCCGGCCGCACCGCGCCCCGCCGCTCAACTCCCGCCGCCGGAAGCGACCCGGGAACCGACCCCGGCCACCGCGGCACCCGAACCGACCTCGACCACCCTCCACGAACCCGAGCGGTCCGCCGCCTCCCCCGCAGGCGTGTCCGCGACGTCCCCCGGCCCCCGTACCGGCCGGCCGTGAACCGAGAGGCAGTCCCCGTGAAACTCCTCATCACCACCGTCACCCCCGACGACGCCGAACCGCGGGACGTGGTCCTCGGCGCCGCCGGCACCACCACCGTCCGGCAGCTCGCCGAACACCTCTCCCCTCAGGACGCCGACGCCCCCGACTGCTACCTGGACGGCGAGCTCCTCCCCCCGGACACCCCGCTCTCCGAGAGCGGCATCCGCGACGGCTCGGTGCTCGGCCTCGGCCGCCCCGCGCCGCGCGCCGACGGCGGGTACGGGCCCGAGCGCGCCGAGATGCCCCGGCCGGTCGAGCCGGCCGACGGCGTCGGCACCGGCCCGGTGGTCGAGCTGCAGGTGATCGGCGGCCCGGACGCCGGGCGGGTGCTGCTGCTCGGCCAGGGCACCCACGACCTCGGCCCGGCGCCCGGCAGCGCCGTGCCGCTGGCCGGCCGGGAGGTGCCCGCCGACGGCGTCCGGGTGACCGTCCGCCCGGACGGGACGGCGATCGTCACGCTGCCGCCGGAGGGCGAGGTGCGGCTCTCCCGGCCCGAACCGCCGCCCGAGCGGCGCCGGGTGGACGTACCGGACCTGCCGCCCGAGCCGGTGTACGAGGAGTCCGGGCCGGAGGCGGCGCCGGAGGTCCCGGCGGGCTGGGCGGAGTGGCCGGTCGGCGGGGAGCTGGTGTTCGGCGGGTTCCTGCTCCGGCTGGCGGAGCCCACCGAAGCGGACGCCGCCGTCACTCCCTCCGAGGACGGCACCGGGCTGGACTTCAACCGCCCGCCCCGGATCATCCCGCCGCTGGCCCCGGAGCAGTTCCGGCTGCCCGGCCCGCCGCAGCCCCCCGGGCGCAAACCCTTCCCGTTCCTGGTCGCGGTCTTCCCGATGTTCATGGGCTTCGGGATGGTCTACCTCTTCCACTCGTACTACTACCTGCTGTTCACCCTGATGAGCCCGGTGATGCTCGTCGGCAACTTCGTCAGCGGACGGCGCTCCGGCCGCAAGGACCACGCCGAGGCCGTGCGCAACTACCGGGCCCGGCGCGCCGATCTGGAGCAGGACGTGCGCGCGAAGGTGGACGAGGAACGCCGCCTGCGGGTGCTCTCCGCCCCCGACCCGGCGACCCTCGGACTGCTGGCGGTCGGGCCCGGCGCCCGGCTCTGGGAGCGCCGGCGCAGCGACCCCGACCACCTGATGCTGCGGATCGGCACCTCGCGCCAGCCGTCCCTGCTGCTGATCGACGACGCCGCCCGCGAGGACAACCACCGCTCGGTGCGCTGGCAGATCCCGGACGTCCCGGCCGCCGTCGACCTGGCGGGCAGCGGCGTGGTGGGCCTGGCCGGCGAGGGCCCGCAGGCGCGGGCACTGGCCCGCTGGGCGGTGGCCCAGGCGGCCGTTCTGCACAGCCCCCGGGACCTGCGGATCACCGTGCTCACCGACACCGACTCGGCCGACTCCTGGTCCTGGATCCGCTGGCTGCCGCACGCCCGCGCGGTGGAGGGGGACGACAGCCCGGTCACCCTGCTGGGCAACGACCCGGAGACGGTCGCCAACCGGGTCGGCGAACTCGTCGCCGCGATCCGCCGGCGCACCCAGGCCGACCGCTCCGCGATGAGCCGGGTGCTGCTCAGCGAGCCCGACATCCTGGTGGTCCTGGACGGCGCCCGGCGGCTGCGCGACATCCCGGGCGTGGTCCAGGTGCTCAAGGAGGGGCCCGCGGTGCGGATCTTCCTGCTCTGCGTGGACCAGGAGGAGCGGCTGCTCCCCGAGGAGTGCGTCAACGTGGTCACCGTCGGCCGCGCCGAACTGACCGCCCGGCGCACCGGGCAGCCCGACCACACCGGCATCCGCCCCGACTTCGTCGAACCCGCCTGGTGCGAGCGGCTCGCCCGCGCCCTCGCCCCGGTCCGGGACGTCACCCCCGACGCGGACGGCGGACTGCCCGAGCGGGTCGGCCTGCTCGACCTGCTGGACCTCGAACCGCCGCAGGCCGGGCCGATCGCCGAGCGCTGGCGCCGGCGCCCCGCCCAGACCTCCGCCGTGATCGGCGCGGGCTACGACGGGCCGGTCGCCTTCGACCTGGTCAAGGACGGCCCGCACGCGCTGATCGCGGGCACCACCGGCTCCGGCAAGTCCGAGCTGCTGCAGACCCTGGTGGCCTCGCTGGCCGCCGCCAACCACCCGGAGGAGATGACCTTCGTCCTGGTCGACTACAAGGGCGGCAGCGCCTTCAAGGACTGCGTCCGCCTCCCGCACACCCTCGGCATGGTCACCGACCTGGACAGTCACCTCGTCCAGCGGGCGCTGGAGTCGCTGACCGCCGAACTGGTCCGCCGGGAGCACCTGTTGGCGAACGCCGGGGCCAAGGACCACCCCGAGTACCGGGCCATGCGCCGCCGCGACCCGGCCCTGCCGCCGCTGCCCCGACTCGTCCTGGTCATCGACGAGTTCGCCACCCTGGTGCGCGAGGTCGAGGGCTTCATCCCCGGCCTGGTCGGCATCGCCCAGCGCGGCCGCTCGCTCGGCATCCACCTGGTGCTGGCCACCCAGCGCCCGGCCGGCGTGGTCAGCAACGACATCCGCGCCAACACCAACCTGCGGATCGCGCTGCGGGTCACCGACGTCAGCGAGAGCCACGACGTGCTGGACACTTCCGACGCCGTCACCATCTCCTCCGCCACCCCCGGCCGCGCCCTGGCCCGCACCGGCCACCGCTCGGTGCAGGCCTTCCAGACCGCCTTCGTCGGCGCGCCCCGGCTCGCCGGGGAGGATGCGGAGGAGGAGAAGTCCAAGCCGTCCGCGCTCTGGTCCACCGGACTGCCCTGGCAGCGCCTGGGCCGCACCGCCGAGGCGCCCGGCAGCGGCGAGGAGACCGCCGAACTGGAACTGCCGGACGTCCCGACCGACCTCACCGCCCTGGTCGAGGCCGTCGGCGCGGCCGCCGAGGAGGTCGGCCACACCCCGCTGCCCAGCCCCTGGCTGCCCGCGCTCGGCACCGAGGTCCTGCTCGACGAGCTGCCCGAACCACCGGCCGCCGAACCCGGCCGGCTCGCCCCGGTGGTCTGGGCGGTGGAGGACGTCCCCGCCCTCCAGGCCCAACTCCCGGTGACCCTCGACCTCGACGGCTTCGGCCACCTCTACGTGATCGGCATGCCCCGCTCCGGCCGCACCCAGGTGCTGCGCACCCTCGCCGGATCGCTGGCCCGCACCCTCGGCACGGCGGACGTCCACCTCTACGGCATCGACGCCGCCGGCGGCGCGCTCACCGCGCTGTCCGTGCTGCCGCACTGCGGCGCGGTGGTCCCCCGCACCGACCTGGAGCGGCTGGACCGCCTGATCACCCGGCTCACCGCCGAACTGGCCCGCCGCCAGGAGCTGCTGACCGCCCACAGCGCGGGCAACCTGACCGAGCTGCGGGCCACCCTGCCCGCCGCCCAACGGCCGCCGCACCTGGTCCTGATGATCGACGGCTACGACGCGCTCAACGGCCTGCTCACCGAGCACGACAACGGCCGGCTGCTGGACGAGCTCACCGCCCTGCTGCGCGAGGGCGCGGCGGCCGGGATGCACGTCATCGCCACCTCGGAGCGCTCCCTCACCGCCGGCCGGCTCAGCACCCTCAACGACAACCGGCTGCTGCTGCGCCTCAACGACCGCACCGACTACACCGTCGCCGGGATCGACCACCGGCGGGTGCCCCCGTACATCGCGCCCGGCCGGGGCTGGCGGACCGAGAACGCCGCCGAGCTCCAGGTCGCGCTGCTCGCCCCCGGTGCCACCGGCCAGGAGCAGACCGAGGCCCTGCGCGCCATCGGCCGCAAGGCCACCGGCCGCGACGCCGGAGTGCCGGCCGGGCGCCGCCCGTTCCGGATCGGCGTGCTGCCCGCCCGGGTGGACTTCAAGGAGGCGTACGAGAAGGTCCCGGAGGCCGAGCGCCGCCCGCTGTACGCCCTGCTCGGCCTCGGCGGCGACGAGATCGCCCCGATCGGGGTCGACTTCACCGACAAGTCCCCGACCTTCGTGGTGGCCGGCCCGCCCGGAACGGGCCGCAGCACCGTCCTCGCCACCCTCGCGGTCTCGCTGCTGGCCGGCGGCACCAAGGTGGTGGCGGTCACGCCCCGCGAGTCGCCGCTACGAGGACTGGACCAGCACCCGCAGGCCCGGGTGCTGACCGGCGCCAACCCCTCGGCGGACGAACTGCGCGGCGCCATCGAGGAACTCGGCGGCCCGGCCGTGGTCCTGGTCGACGACGCCGACCTGCTGAGCAGCTTCGCGGCCGCCGACCAGGTCCTGAAGGACGTCGTCGCCGCCGGCCGCGACCGCGGCCTCGGCCTGGCCTGCGCCGCCACCGGCGAGACCCTCAACAACGCCCTCGGCGGCTGGCTCTCCGACGCGAAGCGGGGCCGCAAGGGCATCCTGCTCTCCCCGCAGTCCGTCATGGAGGGCGAGCTGATCGGCACCCGACTGCCGCACAACGTGCTGCGGGTCACCCGCCCGGCCGGCCGGGGCCACACCCTCGACCCGCGCACCGGGGCGCTGATCACCGTCCTGGTCCCCGAGACCGTGCTGCGGCCCACCGCCGGCTGACGGCCCCCGGAGAGGCGCACGGGCGAGCAACCGGCCCGTGCGCCTTCGCCGTGCTCCGCCGCATCGCCGGGTCGGCACACAGCGCTGCGGCCCGTCGCGATCGTTCGCGACGGGCCGCAGCCGGCGGTGCGTCAGGCCGTCACTTGGTGCCCTCCCGGACGGAGCTGGCCATCTTGGTGTCCATGTCCTCCATGTTCTTCTTGATGTCGCGGAACTGGTTGGCGAAGCCGTCGATGCTCTGCGCCGCCTGGATCAGGTTGTCGTGGAACTTCTGGTAGGACTCCATGATCGCGCCGCTGCTCTGCTGGAAGACCAGGCCGTTGTGGAGCAGGTTGTCGACGTCCGAGCGCAGGCCGTTGAGCATCGGCACGAGTTCGGTCGAGGCCGTGGTCAGCTTGGCGGAGACCGAGGTGATCTGCTCGTAGTCGAGTTGGATGTTGAACGGCATGACGGGGCTCCTCTTCGTGGTCGCGGGTGTCGTCGCGTCGGTTGTCGCGTCAGACGTACATGTTGTTGTTCATGTTCTGGGCGTTGGCCTGGTCGTTCTGCTCCTTCTGCTTCTGGTCCAGGGTCTTGGTCCACTGCGACTGGTCGGTCTTCATGTCGCCCTGGTACTCGATCTTCTTGCCGTCCTCGTCGGTGAAGGTCTTGGTCCCGGTGCTTCCGTCCGGGGAGACGGTGAGCTCGACGTGGGTGGACTTGCCGTCGGCGTGGGCCACGTCGGTCTTGTAGCCGCCGTCGCCGGTGAAGCTGGTGTTCTCGTGGTACTTCAGGCCGTCCTTGCTGGTGATGTCCGTGCTGACGCCCTTGATCTGGTTGTCGTCCCCGTACGTGAAGCTGGTGTTGCGGGTGCTGCCGTCGGGGTTGGTGTACGCGAAGTCCTTGGGCGGCGGCCCGGGAAGGGCCGGCTTGTCCTTCGCGTCCGCCAGCGCGACCTTGGTCTCGACCAGTTGCTTCTTCTGGTCGTCCCAGTAGTGCATGGTCACGTAGGTCTGGGACATCCGCTCCCAGACCTGGTAGGCGTGCACCTTGCTCAGGTAGTTGCCGTAGTCGAACTGGGCCGCCTGGGCGGCGGCCCCGGAGGCCAGTGCGGCGTCCTGGTCGTACAGTGCCTTGGCGACGCTGGTGAAGGTGCCCTCCACGCTGCCGAGGACGTCCCGGGCCTGCTGGAAGGCGTACTTCCAGGCGTCGTAGAAGTCCCTGAGGACGTCCGGGGTGGTCCACGAGCCGAGTTGGTCCTCGGTGTACTTGAGGCCGGTCTCGTGGGCCTGGGCGTCGTCCACCGACTTCTTCAACTCGCCTGCTTTGGTGCCCAGTTGGTAGAGCGTTTCGTAGTCGATCAGGAAATCGGGCATCGGTTGCCTCCTCTCGACCGCTGTCGACCCGATGCCCACGGCACGGCCGGCGCCCGCTCCGGGTTCAACTGAACCGCGGGGCTGGTCCGTTCGTGCCTCCGTCGGACGACCGGCGGAGCACAGGGAGGCGTGATGGCACGCGGCGGGGACTGGAGCGTACTGGGCTTCGGCAAGGACCCGACCCCTGGCGACCCCACGGTGATCCAGGAGATCCAGACCAAGATGGACGACCTGAAACAGCTGTCGGGCAATGTCAACGACGGCCTGACGGCCCTGCTGAACCAGGGCGAGGGCAAGTTCGTCGGCAAGACCGCGGACGCCCTGCGGGAGAAGATCTCCGGCGAGCTGAAGACCTTCATCGGGGCCCTGTACGAGTCCTTCGACATCGCCGGCTCCGCGATGTCGACCTACCGGACCAAGATGGAGGAGGCCCAGTCCAAGGCGGACGCCGCGTTCCAGGCCGCGCAGGCGCTGGACAAGAACGCCGAGGACTACCAGACCCAGCTGGCCAAGCCCAAGCAGGACGCGATGGACGCCAAGACCGACCTGGAGGGCGCCAACCGCACGATGGAGGGCGAACTGCGCCGGGCCGGGCAGAAGGTGAAGCTCCCGGTCAGCGGCTGGAAGATCTTCTGGGAGGTCTTCTCCATCCTGGCGATGACCGTCTCGGTGGTGGCGATCTTCGTCGGCGGCCCGCTGGGGCTGCTCGCCTTCGCGCTGAACGGGGCCCTGTTCGCCAAGACCGCGGTCGACTTCGCCCAGGGCAAGGCCTCCGGGCTGGAACTCGGCCTGGCCGCCCTCGGACTGCTCGGGCCGACGACCAAGGCGATCAGCCTGGTCGGCGTCCTCAAGGGCATCGGCGCCGGCGCCAAGGTCCTGGTCACCGGCGCGGCCAAGGGGTTCGTGCTCACCGCCAAGGGCTTCGCCCAGGTCCTGCCCAACCCCTCGGTGGTGGGCCAGGCCTTCCTGGCCACCACGAAGGCCGTCCCGGGCATGCTCGGCAGCGCGCTGAAGGCCGTTCCGGCGCTGCTCGCCAGCGCGGCCGGGTTCGTCAAGGGCACCTGGAACAGCCTCCTCCTCGCGGCCAAGCGGGACTTCTTCCTGAGCACCTGGGCGGCGTCCGGCACCGGCGGCAAGCTCGGCGCCTACGTGCTCACCCTCGGCGGCCGGGCCTTCGACCTCGCGGTCAGCGCCGTCATGCCGCTGCACTACGGGGAGCTGGCGGTGGCCGGCTACCAGGGCGCGTTCAAACTCGCCGTGCTGGAGCGGGGCTTCGGCCTGGCCGGGACGGACCTGGCGAAGCTCGCCGTCGGCCAGGGGGTGCGCGGCGGGATGGAGCTGCTCCACCCGGGGATGTCCGGGGTGAACCCGATGAACGCCCACCTCGGTGTGCTCGGTGGTGAACTCCACCTCGGGACGGCCGGGTTCGGGACGAACGGCTTCAGCCACCTGGCGGAGACCGGGCCGCTCGGCCTCGGCACCAGCGCACTGCCGTCCCTGCGCGGGGTGAGCAGCGGCCTCGGCGGCGAGCTCGGTCACGGCCTGACCTCGACGATCGGCACCGACCTCGGCCACGGGCTGGGCGGCAACCTCGGGAACAACCTGGTCCACGGGGTGAGCGCAGTCGACAACCTGAAGGCGATCGACCAGTACACCGGCCTCGCCCGCACCGACAGCGGTCTGCTGGTCCCGAAGACCCACCTGGACGGGCTCGGCGGCTCGGGCTCCTCCCTCGGCGGCCACGGCCTCGACCTGTCCGGCCGCTCGCTCACCCCGACCCACCTGGAGAGCACCGCGGTCCGCACCACCGGCGCCGGCCAGGGCCTGAACTTCGCCCACAACGCCGTCAAGCAGGCGGAGTTCGGCTTCGAGCTCGCCATCCCCGAGCTCAAGGCGATCGCCAACGGCGACGTCCACATCACCAACGTCAGCCACCACGGGATCACCCTGCAGATCGGCGAAGTCCCCGAGCACGCCCAGGCGTTGAGCACTGGACTGCAGAACGCCCCGTCGCTGCACGGCACTCCGTCGCCGCACGGCCTCGACACCCCGGGGGCCATGAGCCACTCCCCCGGCGGCGCCCTGCCCGGCAACCCGGCGAACCACCTGCTGGACAGCCCGGGCCCGATGAACCACGCCGTCGGCCTCGGCGCCCACCCCAACCCGTCCGTCCAACTCCTCGACAACCCCGGCGCCATGAACCACGCCGTCGGCATCCGCCCCACCCCGGCCCTCCACCTGCCCGACAACCCCGGACCGATGAACCACGCGCTCGACGTGGGCCCCAAGACCGCGCTGGACACCGGCCCGAAGGCCGGTCTCGGTGACTTCCGGACCAGCGCGACCCCGAGTGCCACCCACGACCCGGTCGCCTCGCGGAACCTGGCGATGGACCTGCTCGGGGACGGCCACGGTCCCAAGCCCGCGACCACCGGCGCGAGTTCACCCCTCGGCGAGACCTCGACCGCCACCGGACACCTCGATCATGCCGGCAGCAAGGGCCCCGGCCTGGAACTCGGCGGCACCGAGGGCAGCGGGTCGGCCGTCCTCACCGCACCCGAGCCACTGGCCGTCCGTCCCGAACCCGGCCCGCAGCCCAGCGCCCTCCACCTCCTGGACGACGGCGGCCACGGCCTCCCGGAGAGCACGCCGCCCCTGGCCAAGGGGAAGCAGCCGGAGCTGTTCCAGCCGACCACCCACGACCCCTCGGTCGACACCCGCGGCGGCAGCACCGTCGCCGCCAACATGGACCTCTACCGCCAGGGCCACTTCGAGGTCATCACCGGCGGCAACGCCGGGCCGGCCGGCATCGAGCGGTTCCGGGCCTGGCTCCACTACGAGCAGTCGCTGAGCGACCTCGGCCACGCGCAGGACGCCCTCGGGCGCCTCGACCACGTCGGCGAGAGCTCCACCGGTGTCAGCCCGGCCGAGGCGCTGGCCCGGCTGGAGGTGAGCAAGGCCGAACTCAAGCTCGCCAACGCCGAACACGCCCTCGGCACCCTGGGAATGGACCCGGCCGTCGTCCGGCACGACCTGGCGGCGATGGCGACGGCCGTCCCCAGCGACATGGGGGGCCGGCTGCGCGGCGGCATGCTGCAGCCGACCCCGAGCGTCCCGCTCACCACGGCGGAGCTCAACGGGACCAGGATCGTGACCGGCACCGGCGACGGCACCCCGCGCCTGATGCGCGGCAACGACGTGGTGCTCAACAGCACGGTGCTCCGCAACGGGGACCACTTCGTGGTCGACCTGGGCGACGGGACGCGCTGGGTGCACGCCGAGGACGGCGCCCACCTGGCGACCGACACCCGCTTCGGGGGCCAGGACGCCTACGTGCGCAACGGCCTGGACGGTTCCTTCGCCGTCGTCGACCGGGCCGGCGACGCCCACCCCGGCTTCACCGTGACGCCCGTCGACACGGCCGGCGGCCACATCGTCACCACGAACGCGGACCACACCTCGGTCCTGATGAACGGCCCCGACCACGTCCCGAACAGCACGGTGACCACCAACCAGGCCGGGAACCTGGTCGTCGAGACCCCGGCCGGCCGCTGGGTGCACGGCGCCGACGGCACCCACCTGGCCACCGAGACCGCCTTCCAGGGCCACCCCGACCTGTTCGTGCGCAACGGCACCGACGGCTCGCTCGCCGTCGTCGACCGGGCCGGCGACCCGCACCCCGGCTTCACGGTGACCACCGACGGCGGCGGCCACCTGGTCTCCGACGGCACCGACCGCTGGCGCTTCGGGGCGGACGGCACCCTACGGTTCCACGACCGGGCCCTCACCGGAGCCGGGCCGGACGGCGTCTCGCACGTACGGATCGCCGACGGCGCACCGCCGGTGGCGGTGGACGGGACCGGCGCGGTGGTCGGCACCCACACCGTGGTCGCCGAGGGAGGCGGCCACACGATCACCAACGCCGACCTCTCCACCCGCTGGCACTACGGCGCCGACAACGCCCTGCTGCACACCGACCACCGGCTCACCGGCCCGGTGACGCCCGGCGCGGACTGGCACCTCCGGACCACCCCCGGCGGCGAGGCGACGCTGGTGGACGGCACCGGCGCGACCGTCGGCTCGCACCAGCTGACCCCGGGCGGCCACGGCGGGGCCGGCGGACACACCGTCACCGACGGCGCCGGACAGAGCTGGCACTACGACCGCACCGGCGGGCTGGTCCGCCACGACACCCCGGTCACCGGCGCGGGCGGCACGCTCAACCCGCCCGCCGACTGGCACCTGTCGACCCGCTACGACGGCCCCGGCGCCCCCACCCACTCCCTGGTGGACGGGACCGGCGCCGACCTCGGCCACACCCTCGCCCCCGGCGGGGTCGGCGGCGGCCACACCGTCACGGACGCCTCCGGCCACGTCTGGCACCTGGACGCGGACGGCACCGTCCAGGCCAAGGACCTCTCGCTGGGCGGCCGCGGCCCCGAGGGCGCCACCCACCTGCGGGACGCCTTCGGGCCCAACGGGCACGAGTACACGGTCATCGACGGGACCGGCACCGCCGTGCCCGGCCACGACGTGGAGTTCCGGCCCGGGCCGAGCTCGGCCCCGCTGGGCGGCCCCACCATCCGGGACACCGCCACCGGCAACCGCTGGCACTTCGACGGCGAAGGGGCGCTGACCAGCCAGGAGATCACCCTGCGCCCGTACCACGGCGGCGACAACCCCCAGGGCCACACCACGATCACCGTCAACCACGGCGACCCGCTCAACCCGACCGCCCACGCGCCCGGCGGCGACCACGCCCTGACCGTGGACCGGTTCCCCAACGGCGACGTCCGGGGCTTCTCGCTGCGTGGCGACGACGCGCTCGGCACCGGGCGCGGCGACGTGTGGCACTACAACGCCGACGGCGGCATGGCCTCCTTCGAGAAGGTGATGGCCGGGAACGAGCACCTCCCGATGGGCCACCCGGCAGGAATCCGGGAGACCCCGGGCGTCGGCGGCGGCGATCCCGTCCTGCGCGCCGTGGACGGCGACGGCCGCGTCCTGCACGGCACGGTCACCAAGGACGGGGACCGCTTCGTCTTCACCGACGCGCGCCCCCACACCACCGGCAACACCGTGACCTTCGACCGGGCCGGCCTGCTGGTGGAGGAGAAGATCGGCATCCGCGGCCCGGGCGGGCGGCCCACCGGCGAGGCCTGGGTGATCGACCACACCACCGGCCTGGCCCGCAAGGTGGACGCGGCCGGCAACGGCGCCTGGGGCCACTACGTGCAGGGCCAGGCGCAGCTGATGGGCGAGGGCAAGCTCCGGATCGTCAGCTCCGGCCGGACCCAGTTCGAACGCGAGATCCTGCTCAACGGCCACGTCCTCCAGGTGGACGCCGACCGGGCCGGCGGCGCGATGCGCTGGCACTCCTACGACCCCCGGGACGTCGGCGGGGTGGGCGCGCCCAACAGCTACCGCTCGGGCAACCGGATCTTCGACCCGGACCGCCACACCATCCGGGACTACGACGGCTCCAAGGTGGTCCGCGACTACCACCTCGCCCCGGACGGTGGGCACATCCGCGCCCAGGCCCGGCCCAACCCGACCTGGCACGACGCGTTCCAGAACAAGCGCTGGGACTGGGAGCGCTTCGACCGGGACGGCAACCTGCTGCTCTCGGGCACCCGGCAGCACTACGGCACGGGCGCCTTCTACGACTACGTCGTCGACGGCGCCACCGGAGAGAAGATCTACGCCCAGGCGAAGAACTCGGCCGCGGCCGGCCTGGACAGCCTCAACAAGTACCGCGTGTTCGACGTCGCCCGGGACGCCGACGGCGTCGCGCACGTGAACCCCGACAAGTACCTGGAGTTCAGCGCCCAGAACAAGCCCACCGCCTTCAAGGACGAGCTGAGCGGCGGCGGCTCGATCGAGGTGCGCCGACTGGCCGAGCAGCGGATGCCCGCCTCCCGCTGGCACTCCCAGGCCGGGCTGGACAAGTTCCACGGCGGCTTCGCCAACTCCACCTTCACCGGCGACTCGCTGAACCAGGTCTTCAAGTGGACCGAGACCCGGGCGGACGGCTCAATCATCACCGGCATCCGCAAGACCTCCCCGGACGGCAGCTGGGTCGACCTCGACCAGTTCGGGCGGGCCGTGCGCGGTGAACGAAAGCTCTCCGACGGCACCACCGTCCAGTTCGGCAAGGACCGCGCCAACCCGAACCAGTGGTCCCAGTCGCCCGTCCCGCCGCACCCCACCGCGGACGGCTACGCCGGGTACACCCTGCACTGGAGCTCCAGCAACGGCACCTCGGGCACCCGGCTGGTGGACAGCAACGGCCACTGGCAGGACGTCTTCCAGGGCCATGACGGCCAGTTGTACGTCGCCCAGCGCGAGGTCAACGGCGGCTGGCGGGAGTACCGGGGCGAGCACCCGCTCGCGAACAACGCCGACGACTCCGGCCTGTGGGTGGACAAGAACGACCTCAACCAGATCACCGGCCGGCGCGACCAGTGGGGCGACCAGTACGTCCAGGCGCACGGCAACCCGCGCCGCACCGACTGGACCTGGACCTCCTACGACGCCGACGGCAACCAACTGGCCACCGGGAAGCGGCTCAACAACCGCGGTGCGGCCAACTCCCGGACCTGGGACGACTCCTTCAAGGACTTCGACGCGGGCGGCGCGCTGGTCCGCGAGCACAACGAGCTCACCCCGAACCACTGGACCGACGTGTCGGCGATCCGGAACCCGAACGGGACCACGACCTACCACGTCCAGCACGTCGGCCCCGGCGGCGACGTCGTGGACGGCACCCGCGCCTACACCGGCGGCCACGGCGCGGGCGGCGGCGACCACTGGACCGACACCGTCGACGGCCTGGTGATCCGGACCCGGGACGGCGGCAAGATCCGGGAGTTCGGCCACACCCTCACCGACCACCCGGTCAACCAGGCCGGTCAGCACGGCGTCACCGCCGTCGACCGCAACGTCTGGCGGGAGTTCGACCAGGGCAAGCCGGTCCGCTCCAAGACCGAACTCGCGCCCGCCGCCGACGGCGTCCCGGCCCGCTACCGGGAGACGGACCACGTGTGGGGGCAGTGGCGCGAGTACTCGGGCCAGAACCTGGTCGCCCAGAAGACCATCTCCGGCCGGATCTGGCAGACCGACGCCTTCGGCCAGTGGAACGCCACCAAGTTCTGGGCCGAGCACCAGCAGTTCCCCAAGGTCGACCCGGCCCGCTTCGTCGGCGAGAACGGGCACACCGGCTGGCGGATCGCCGGCCGGGACATGGACTTCCGCGGCGGGGTCTCCGAGTTCCGCGGCTTCAACCGGGAGATGAAGGACGCCTGGCACGAGCTGTGGACGGGCACGGTGGCCGGCGGCGGGGAATCCCGGTTCATGCCGCACGGCGTCCAGGTGCTGCGCAAGGCCGCGATCGACTTCGGCACCGGCTTCGTACTCGACTTCGCGGCCTCCACCGTCGTCAACCTGGCCGAGGCCGGGATCAACCACCGCGACCCGAGCCCGCTCGACTTCGCCAAGGCGGTCGTCAGCGGCGTGGTGGGCGGGGTGGTCAAGGGCGGCCTCACCGCGCTGTACGACCTGACGCCGGCCGGCAAGTTCCGCTACGGCGTCTGGAACGTCGACTTCGGCAAGAACTTCAACCGCCACAACTACGCCTCGGTGGACGACTGGGCGACCGAGTGGACCAGCCACGAGTTCCCGGTCCGCTGGCGCACCGCCAGCTACGACATCTCGACCGGCATCCTGTCCAGCTTCGTCAGCGGCTTCCTCGGCAACACCATCAACGCCGCCGCCTTCGGCGTCAACGGCCAGCACCTCTACGGCGGCACGGCGCTGCTGGCCGGCGCCTGGGGCGGCCTGGGCTCGCTGGCCAGCGCGAGCACCATCGGACTCACCAAGAACATCGCCAACGTGTACATGGGCTCCCGGCTCTACCACCGCGGCGGACTGGGCGAGTTGGGCATGTTCTTCACGGAGAGCCTGGCCGAGAAGACGGCCAGCAAGGCGCTGCTGAACGCCGCCAACATCAAGCCCGCGCTGGCGATCCCGGCACCGCCGCCTCCGCCGGTCCCGACGGACGAGCCGGCCCGCGCGCTGGTCACCCCGCTCGACGACATCCCCGACACCTTCCTGAACCACTCGGAGGCATCATGACCCCCACGGTCCGACTCGTGGCGCCCAAGGGCCGGGGCGCGCACCGCACCATCGCCGACGCGATCGGCGCCGCCGACGACGGTGACGAGATCCGGATCGCCCCCGGCGAGTACCGGGAGCGGCTGCTGCTGCACCGTCCGGTCTCGCTCGTCCCGGAGCAGGGGGCCGGCACGGTGCGCGTGGTCGCGCCCCAGGCCGACCTGCCCGTCCTGGAGCTGGCCGCCCCGCAGGCGTCCGTCAGCGGGCTCGCGCTGGAGGGCGGGGACCGGACCAGGCCGGCCGTGGTGGTGTTCTCCGGCGCGGCCGAGCTCACCGACTGCCAGGTCAGCGGCGGCCGGGTCGAGGTCGGCGGCTCCGCCTCGGCGGTGCTGCGCGGCAGCCGGGTCCACCGGGCCGCGCTGGCCGGGGTGCACCTGACCACCAGCGGCCCGGTGGTGCTGGACCGCTGCACGGTCGAGGACATCGACGGCACCGGGGTGGTGGTGGCCGGCCGGGCGGCGGCGGTGCTGTCCGAGACCGAGGTGCGCCGGGTGACCGGCTCGGGCCTGCGGGTGCGCGGCGAGGCCCGCGCCGCCGTCCGGGACTGCGAGACCGTCGACGCCGGGCGCAACGGTCTGCTGGTGGAGGAGCACGCCAGCGTCCTGCTGCTGGACTGCCGGCTGCGGGACACCGCCGGCGACGGCGTCCAGGTCACCGGCAGCTCCCCGCGGACCGGCCCGGTCGAGGGCCGGCCCGGCAGCGCCGACGGCGGGGTACCGAGCGCCGACGGCGGGGTGCTGCTGGTGGGCTGCGAGGTGCTGCGCACCGGGGGCGACGGCGTCGCCGTGTCCGACCGCGCTGACGTGCTGCTGATGGACTGCCGGGTCCGGGAGACGGCCGGCTCCGGCGTCACCGCCGCCGAGGACTGTGCGGTGGAGGTGGTGGACTGCCTGGTCTCCCGGCCCACCGGCACCGGTCTGGTGGCGCGGGTCCGCGCCCGGCTGACGGTCCGCGGCACCTCGGTGCGCGAGGCCGCCGCCAACGGCGCGCTGGCGTACGACAGTGCGCAGCTCACCCTGACCGAGAGCGACCTGGTGGACTGCGCCTTCAGCGCCGTCCACGTCGGGGTGCGGGCCAGGGCCGCGCTGACGGGCGTCCGGGTCGGGCCCACCCCCGAGCACGGCGTCCGGGTGACCGACCGGGGCGAGCTCTCGCTGACCGGCGGACGGGCCGTGGACTGCGCGCTGTCCGGCCTCCAGCTGGACGCCGAGGCGAGCGCGACCGTGGACGGCCTGACCGTCGTGCGCGGCCGTACCGGGGTCGCCGTCGCCTCCTCCGGCGAGCTCCTGCTCACCGACTGCGACGTCCGCTCCGTCGAGCGGGCCGGGATCACCCTCGGCCCGGTCTCCGCCGCCGTGCTGCGCGACTGTCGGGTGAGCGGGGCCGGCACCGCCGGACTGGTGATCGAGGACGGCTCCGGGCCCACCGTCGAGCGCTGCACGGTCCGGGACACCGCGGGCAGCGGGCTGGTGGTCGGCAAGGGCGCCGCCCCGACCGTCACCGACACCACCGTCACCGGCAGCGGCAAGAACGGCCTGTTCGTCGGCGAGGGCGGCGGGGGCACCTTCGAGCGCTGCGCCTTCGCCGCGACCGCCTTCCCCGCCGTGCACGTCGGCGCCGGCGCCGACCCCGTCCTGCGCGCGCTGCGGGTGCGGGACGCCGGGCAGGACCTCGACCTGGCGGAGGGCGCCGCGCCGACCGTCCAGGACTGCACCGCGCAGGACGTCGCCTCGGCGCAGTGGCCCGAGCCCGGCGGCCGGACCCGCGGCGCCCTCGCCGTCGGCAACCCCGCCGGGGGCGGCGGCCCCGCCGCCGAGGCCGCGCCCGGGCCCGCGCCGGTCGAGGAGCCGCCCCAGGAGAGCCTGGAGGAGCTGCTGGCCGAGCTGGAGCAGCTGGTCGGCCTGGAGCGGGTCAAGCACGACGTCTCCTCGCTGGTGAAGCTGATGCAGATGGTCCGGCGCCGGGAGGACGCCGGGCTGCCCGCGCCGCCGCTCAGCCGCCACCTGGTCTTCGCGGGCAATCCGGGCACCGGCAAGACCACCGTGGCCCGGCTGTACGGCCGGATCCTGGCCGCCGTCGGACTGCTGGAGCGCGGCCACCTGGTCGAGGCGGACCGTTCCGCGCTGGTCGGCGAGTACGTCGGCCACACCGGGCCGAAAACCCAACGGGTGTTCCAACAGGCCATGGGCGGCGTGCTGTTCATCGACGAGGCCTACTCCCTGGTGCCGCCCGGGATCGGCAACGACTTCGGCCAGGAGGCGATCGCCACCCTGGTCAAGCTGATGGAGGACCACCGCGACGCCGTGGTGGTGATCGTGGCCGGCTACTCGGAGGAGATGGAGACCTTCATCGACTCCAACCCCGGCCTGGCCTCCCGCTTCAACCGCACCCTGCTGTTCGAGAACTACGGCACCCCGGAGCTGGTGGGCATCGTCGAACGGCACGCCGCCGAGCACCAGTACCGGCTCACCGACCCGGCCCGCACCGCCCTGCACACGCTCTTCGACGCCACCCCGCGCGACCGCCGCTTCGGCAACGGCCGCACCGCGCGGCAGATCTTCCAGGCCATGACGGAGCGCCAGGCCTACCGGGTCGCCGAACTCGACGCCCCGGCCGACGCCGACCTCGTCACCCTCACCGCCCAGGACCTGCCCACCCCGTAGGAGGACCGCCATGCCCGCCACGCCCGAATCCGCAGCCGTACCCCCCGAGCCCGAGCCGCTGCCGGACACCGCCGTCACCCTGCGCCCCCCGGCCGGACGCCCCGGCGCCGAGGGCTTCGCCCCCACCTTCGCCCGGCACAGCCGCCCACCGGTGCGCCACCTGCTGCCCGGGCGCCGGGTCTGGTCGACCACCCTGCTGGCCGGTTCGCTGGCCGCCGTCGCGGTGTTCACCCCCGGCCTGGTCCACCGGCTCACCCCGGCTCCGGCGCCGGTGGCCGCCGCGGCCGCCGCCCCGGACCCGACGGATGCCCCGGCCACGGACGCGCCGCCAACCGACGCCCCGGCCTCCGACGCCCTGGCCTCGGACGCGCCCCCGTCCGACGCCCCGACGAGCGACGCCCCCGCGAGCAACGCGCCCGCCGCCGACGGCTACACCGCCTGGGCCGGCCCCGGCTGCCCGACACCGGACGGCGGCGGCTACCGCGAGGACAACCGGGACGACACCAAGGGCTGGTCCACCGTCAGGACCGGCGGCCTCACCGACCACGGCTGCGACGGCAGCTTCACCGCCGTCCCGATGTCCGGCGACCCGGACCACGACGGCGCCGGGCGGGCCGTCTGGTGGTGGTCGGTGGGCGATGCCAAGAGCTGCGACGTGTCCGTGTACGTGCCGGACGACCACGACAACAACCACGTGGGCGGCCACCCCACCAGCTACGCCGTGCTCGCCGACCCCGCCGACCCGGCCAGCCAGTACGGCGACTTCCGGGTCCAGCAGGCCGACACCACCGGCCAGACCGTGCCGGCCGGCACCTTCGAGGTCCGCGGCGGCCGGATCGCGGTGCTGCTGCTCGACCGCGGCGACGACAAGTGGGCCGACGGCTCGGTGCCCCACCACGCCGCCGCGCAGATCCAAGTCACTTGCAAGAAAGGCTGATTGAACCGACCAGTGGTCTCAATCGTGCTCCTGTTCGGCACCGGGTCCCCGCCGTCCCCCGTGGCGGGGCCGGTTGCCACGGCGGCCCCGTCCCTACCCCCGGGACGGGGCCGCCACCACACCCGAAGGAGCACCGCATGCCCGATCCCCTCGCCTTCCCCGCCACCCGGGGCAGCTGCCCGTTCGCCCCGGCGCCCGCCTACGAGTACGCCCGGGACCACGCCCCGATCACCCGGGTCACCCTCGCCGACGGCAGCCGCCCGTGGATCATCACCCGCCACGAGGACGTCCGCGAGGTGCTCGCCGACCACCGGTTCAGCGCCGACGTCCGCCGCCCCGGCTTCCCGTTCCCCAACCCCGGCCGGGCCTTCCTGCTCAGCGGCGACCCCGGCTTCGTCCGGATGGACGACCCGGAGCACGCCCGGCAGCGCCGCAAGGTGGCCGGCTGGTTCACCGTCCGCCGCACCGAGGCGCTGCGCCCCCGGGTCCAGGAGACCGTCGACGTGGTGCTGGACCGAATGGTCCAGGGCGGCCAACCGGCCGACCTGGTAGCCGACTTCACCCTCCCCGTGCCCTCGCTGGTGATCTGCCTGATGCTCGGCGTCCCGTACGAGGGCCACGCGTTCTTCCAGCGGCACAGCCGCACCGTGGTCGACTACGACGCCCCGCTGGAGGCCACCCGGGCGGCCTGGCAGGAGCTCGGCGGCTACCTGACGGACCTCGCCGAGGCCAAGCTGCGCACCCCCGACGAGGGCGTGCTCAGCCACCTGGTCAACCAGGAGGACCTGACACCGGTCCAGGCCGCCACCACCGCCCGGCTGCTGCTGCTCGCCGGGCACGAGACCACCGCCCACGCGGCCGCGCTCTCCGTCCTCGCCCTGCTGCGCGAGCCCGAGCAGCTCGCGTACCTGCGCGCCCGCCCCGAGGCGGTCCGCGGCGCGGTCGACGAACTGCTGCGCTACACCAGTGTGGTCGGCCACACCGGCACGGCCCGGGTCGCCGTCGAGGACGTCCCGCTCGGCGACGTCACCGTCCGGGCCGGCGAGGGCGTGCTCTGCCTCCTGCCGGTCGCCAACCGCGACCCCAAGGCCTTCCCCGCCCCGGACCTGCTCGACGTGACCGCCGACTCCCGGCGCCACCTCGCCTTCGGGCACGGCGTCCACCTGTGCCTCGGCCACACGCTCGCCCGCACCGAACTGCAGCTGATGCTCACCACCCTGCTGCAGCGGCTGCCCGGCCTGCGCCTCGCCGTCCCGTTCGAGGAGCTCCGCTACCGCGACCGCGCGATCGTCCAGGGCCTGGAGAGCCTGCCGGTCGCCTGGTGACCCGGGCGAACCCCGCCCCACCCCGTCCCTCCCCACCCGGCTCTGGAGGCCGTCGATGTACGCCACCGTCCGTTCCGAGCTCCGCCGTACGGCACCCTCCGACACCACGCCCGCCCGCTCCTTCCTGATGATCCCGCCGTACCGCTCCGCGGCGGACCGGCTCGACCCGGCCTTCGCCCCGGACGCGATCGTGCTGGACCTCTACGAGGGGTGGGCCTCCCAGAGCCCGGGGGCCGCCCGGGCCGCCGCCGTCGAGGCGCTGCTGCCGCCGCGCCGCTGCCGCAGCCAGGTCTGGGCCCGCATCCGGCCGGGGTACGAGCCCGAGGCGCGCCGCGACGCCGAGGCGCTCGCCGGGCTGGTGGACGGCCTGATCGTGCCCGAGACCTCCTCCGCCGCCGAACTCGACGCGCTGGCCGAGGCCTCCGACGGCACCCCCCTGATGCCGGTGATCGAGTGCGCGGCCGGGGTCGCCGCCCTGGGCCGGATCGTCTCCCACCCGTCCGTGGTCCGGCTCGGCCACTCCGGCGCCCGGCTGGCCCTGCTGGACGCGGCGGGGCGGCGGGTGCTCGGCTGCGGGCCGGGCGCCCGCCGTCGGGCGATGCTCGCCGTCGTCCTGGCCTCGGCCTCCGAAGGCCTGCCCGGACCGGTCCACGACGTCCGGGGCGGCCTGCCGGCGGGCCCCGGGCTGCTGGCCGGCGCGGCCGCGGCCGCGGAGCTCGGCTTCACCGGCCAGTGCGTCGGCTCTCCCGGCGAACTCCCGGCCCTGCGACGACTGTTCGGCGCCCTCCCGGGCCCGTTCGCCGCCTAGTACCGGTCCGCTCAGCCGACCGGTCCCGGCCGGGCGGCGACCTGGACGCCCGGGTGGTACTTGGGGATCCGTACGGTGATCTTCATCCCGGCGCCCTCGGCGGTCTCGATCACCAGGCCGTGGGCGTCGCCGTAGACCTGCCGCAGCCGCTGGTCGACGTTGCTCAATCCGATGCCCGTGGACGGGTCGCCCTCGCCGCGCAGGATCGCCCGCAGCCGCTCCGGGGCCACACCGATGCCGTCGTCCTCGATCACCACCTCGGCCTCCGTCCCCGCGTCCTCGGCGGTGATGGTGATCCGGCTGGTGTCCGGGCGGCCCTCGATGCCGTGCTTGACCGCGTTCTCCACCAGCGGCTGCAGACACAGGAAGGGCAGCGCGACCGGCAGCACCTCGGGGGCGATCCGCAGCGTCACCCGCAGCCGCTCCCCGAACCGGGCGCGGACCAGCGCGAGGTACTGGTCGATCGAGCGCAACTCGTCGGCGAGGGTGGTGAAGTCGCCGTGCCGGCGGAACGAGTAGCGGGTGAACTCGGCGAACTCCAGCAGCAGTTCACGGGCCCGGTCCGGGTCGGTGCGGACGAACGAGGCGATCGCGGCGAGCGAGTTGAAGACGAAGTGCGGCGAGATCTGGGCCCGCAGGGTGCGGATCTCCGCCTCGATCAACCGGCTGCGCGAGCGGTCGAGTTCGGCGAGCTCCAGTTGGACCGCGACCCAGCGGGCGACCTCGTCGGTGGCCCGCACCAGCACCGGGCTGCTCTCGGCGGTGTAGCCGATCAGCGTGCCCAGCACCCGGCCGTCCACCAGCAGCGGCGCGACCGCCGCCCAGCGCAGGGTGCAGCGCGGGTCCTCGCACGCGACCGGGACGAGGTGCGGCCGTCCGCCCGCCAGCACGGCGGCGGCGGTGGCCGTCGCCCCGGCCCGGTGGTGGTCGCCGGTGCCGTCCCAGGCCAGCGCGGCGTGCTCGTCGGTGAGGCAGAGCGCCTGGGTGCCGAGCAGCGAGCGCAGGCGGCGGGCGGCCTTGCGGGCGGTGTCCTCGGTCAGGCCGGCCCGCAGCGGCGGGGCGGCGAGCGCGGCGGTGTGCAGGGTGCGGAAGGTGGCGCGCTCGACCGCGGTGTCCCCGTCGTCGGTCCGGGGGCGGCGGCGGGCCAGCGCCCGGTGGGCGAGCGCGCCGACGGCGGCGCCGCAGAGCAGCGCGGCCAGGAGGAGCAGGACGGTCCCGGTCATCGCTCGGTCTCCCTCCCCTTCGACGGACCAGGGTCTGCTTGCTCGGGGTTCGGCGCCTCGGCGGTCAGCGGCTCCGGCAGGTGCAGCCGGGCCAGCGTCGCCGCCGTCCCCGGCGGGACGGTGCCCGGGGTGGCCAGCGAGACCGCCACCATGCCCAGGAAGCCGAGCGGCACCGTCCACACCGCGGGCCAGGCCAGCAGGGTGTGCGGCCAGCCGTCCGGGAACCGTCCGGTCATGGTGAGGGCGGTGGCGACCAGCGCCGCCCCGCCCCCGGCCAGCGCCCCGACGACCGCGCCGGCCGGGGTCAGCCGCGGCCACCAGATGCCGAGCACCAGCAGCGGGCACAGCGAGGAGGCGGCGACCGCGAAGGCCAGCCCGACCGCGTCGGCGATCGACAGGTGCGGGGCGACCAGGGTGAGCACGGCCGGCGCCGCCATCGCCAGTGCGGCCGCCCGCCGGAAGCCGCGCACCCCCGGGCTGCGCAGGAAGTCCTGGTGCAGCACCCCGGCCAGCGAGACGGCCAGGCCGGAGGAGGTGGCCACGAAGGCGGCGAAGGCGCCCCCGGCGAGCAGGGCCCCGAGCAGCGCACCGCCGGTGCCGCCGATCAGCCGCTCGGGCAGCAGCAGCACGGCGGCGTCGGTGTTCCCGGTCAGCGCGAGGTCCGGGGCGTACAGCCGGGCCAGCGCGCCGTAGACGGGCGGCAGCAGATAGAACACCCCGAGCAGGCCGAGCACCACCAGGGTGGTGCGGCGGGCGGCCCGGCCGTCCGGGCTGGTGTAGAAGCGGACCACCACGTGCGGCAGGCCCATCGCGCCGAGGAAGGTGGCCAGGATCAGCCCGTAGGTGGCGTACAGCGGGTGGGGTTCGCTGCCGGTGGCGGCCGGGCGCCCCCAGTCGGCGACCGGCGGGCCGTCGGCGCGCAACGGCACGGCCGCCCCGGCGGGGAAGTCCAGCACCGTCCGGGGCCCCACCGTGTGCCGGCCGACGGTCAGCCGGAACTCCTCGTGGTCCAGGGCCCGGCCGTCCACGGTGCCCCGGACGGTCACCCGGACACCCTCCGTCACCTCGATGCGCACGGCCTGGTCCACCCGCACCGCGGCCGCCCGGTGGAAGACCGGCCGCCCGGCGTCGAAGGCCCTCGGCGCGCCGTCGGCCCGCCAGGCGAGCAGCAGGAAGACCAACGGGACCAGCAGCGCGGTCAGTTTGAGCCAGTACTGGAAGGCCTGCACCAGGGTGACGCTGCGCATGCCGCCGGCCAGCACGTTGGCGGTGACCACCACGGCGACCAGGACGCCGCCCAGCCACTCGGGGGCGCCGGTGGCGGTGCGCAGGGTCAGACCGGCCCCGTACAGCTGCGGCATCAGGTACAGCCAGCCGATCACGATCACCAGCAGGCTCGCGGTCCGGCGGACCCGGGCCGACTCCAGCCGGGCCTCGGCGAAGTCGGGCACGGTGTACGCGCCGGAGCGGCGCAGCGGCGCGGCGACGAAGAACAGCAGCACCAGGTAGCCGGCCGTGTAGCCGACCGGGTACCAGAGCCCGTGGGCGCCGTCGGTCAGCACCAGCCCGGCGATGCCGAGGAAGGAGGCGGCGGAGAGGTACTCGCCGCTGATCGCCGCCCCGTTGACGCGGGGGTTGACGGCCCGGGAGGCGACGTAGAAGTCCGAGGTGGTGCGAGAGAGTCGCAGTCCCAGGCCGCCGATCAGCACGGTGGCCAGGGCCACCAGGGCGACGGCGGCTATCGCGTAGGAACCGCTCATGCGCCCACCTCGCTGCGCTCGGCGGCCTCTTCGCGGAACGCGCACCTCTCGACGACTCGCTCGCTCCGCTCGCTCATGCGCCCACCTCGCTGCGCTCGGCGGCCTCTTCGCGGAACGCGCACCTCTCGACGACTCGCTCGCTCCGCTCGCTCATGTCCGTGCCCCGGTGCGCTCGGCCGCCTCGTCCCGCTCGACCCGCCGGACGTACCAGCGGCCCATCAGCCACAGCACCGGGTAGGCCAGCACGCCGAGCAGCAGCCAGGCCAGCCGGATCCCGGCGATCCGGAAGTCGGCGGCAGCCGGGGAGAGTTCGAGCAGCAGCGGGAGCGAGCCCAGCAGCAGGACGAGCCAGCCGGTGCCCAGCAGGGCGGTGCGCAGCCGGCGCCGCATCAGCGATCTGAGCCGCGGGTCGGGGGCGGCCCGCGTCCCGCCCACCGGGACGGCGCTGCGTGCCCGCGCCCCTGGTCCCGGTGTGCCGGTGACCTGCTCCCGCCGGGGCCGGGACCGCTCAGCTGACAAAGTCTCCCCCCTTTGCGCGGCCCCCGGAGAGACGGGGTCCGTCAGAGTTCTGGGGATTTTAGTCAGACGAACGAACTCATTACCAGGGGTGGGCGCGGAACTTCACAGCGCATCCACCCCGGCGCCGGGGCCTCGGCGGCGGAACGAGCCGGTGGCGGAGCTGTGGGCGATCTCCAGCTCCACGAACGACTCCTCGGCCCGCCGGTAGGCGATCTCCGCGGCAGTGGCGGTGTGGGCACCGCCGAGGGTGCGGCAGATCTCGGAGACCTCCAGCAGGACCTCCGACCACTGGGCCGCCACGCCCTTGAGCCGGGCGAGGTGGTCGGCGAGCTCCCCGGGGGTGGTGGGGGCGCCGCCGGACAGGCGGTGGACCGCCATCAGCAACTCGTCGACCTCGGACACCCCTGCCTCCGCTCCGGGCCCAGCGCTCGTGGTGCCCCGGACCTTCCGGTCCGAACCGGTTTCACCGTAGGCCAACACCGCTGCGTCCCGGACGGGTTGGCGGCGGCCGGTCGCCGTACGGCCGGACGGTGCGCCGGATGGTCCGTGTGGCGCGACGAACGGTCGCGGGCCCGTCCGGGCCGTGCCGCCCGGTCAGCCGCGCGGCGGCAGGCCCCGCGCCGGGCGCAGCAGGAGATCCCGCAGCTCACGCACGCTGCGGCGGCTGACCGCGAGCAGTTCGTCGCCGACCTGGACGCTCACCGTGCCCCCGTCGGTGCGCAGTTGGCGCACCGCCCGGAGGGCGACCAGGTAGCGGCGGTGGATCCGGACGAAGCCGTGCTCGCGCCAGCGCTCCTCCAGCGCGGAGAGCGGGATCCGCACCAGGTGGCCGGTGCCGCGTTCGGTGTGCAGCCGGGCGTAGTCGCCCTGCGCCTCGGCGTAGGTGATCTCGGAGACCGGTATGAAGCGGGTGACGCCGCCGAGTTCGACCGGGACGACCTCGTCGTCCGCCGCGGCACGGCCCGGGCCGGTACCGGTGTCCAGCGGCGCGGACGCCTCGGCGGGCGCGGGCGGCCCGCCGCGGTCGGCGGCCGGCCGGGCCGCGCCGACCAGCTCGCCGGCCCGCCGGACGGCCTCGGCCAGCCGCTCGCGGCGCACCGGCTTGAGGACGTAGTCGACGGCGTTGAGGTCGAAGGCCTGGACGGCGAAGCCCTCGTGGGCGGTGACGAAGACGATCGCGGGCGGCTTGGCGAAGCCGGCCAGCAGGCGGGCGGTGTCCAGGCCGCTGAGGCCCGGCATGTGGATGTCCAGGAACACCACGTCGAGCCCGTCGGGGCTGTCCGTCCCGGCCTCCAGGGCCTGCGAGATCCGCCGCAGGGCCTCGGTCGCGTCGGCGGCGCCCTCGGCCCGCTCCACGCGTGGGTCGGCCCGGAGCAGGTGCAACAGCTCCTCCAGGGCGGGTGGTTCGTCGTCGACGGCGAGTACGCGCAGCACGGCCCGGAGTCTAGGCGACCCATCGGAGCACGACGAGCCCCCGGACCGGAGGCGTCTGTTTGAAGTCATTGAGATGAACACTGAACCGACGGGCTCGTACTGACGTTCTCTCAGGGCGCGCATCGAACCGCAGGGCCTTTCGGCCCGCGGCAACCGCCACGCACAGCCGACGGGAGGACCCCCTCGATGGACCGTACCGCGATCGTCGCCGTGGCCGTGCTGCTCTCCGCCGTGGTCGGCGCGAACGACGGCGGCGCCCTGCTGGCCACCGGCCTGAAGCTGTCCGGGCTGCGGCTCAGGTACCAACTGGTCTTGCTGGTGGGCGCGGTGGCGGTGGTGCCGGTGCTGCTGGGCACCGCGGTGGCCCGGACCTTCGGCCAGCGGCTGGCGGTCCAGGGCGCACACGGCGGCGCCGCCGCGCTGGTCGGGCTGACCGCGGCGATCGGCGTGGCGCTGTTCCTCACCGCTCGGGGCCGGCCCAGCAGCCTGACCCTGGCCGTCGTCGGCGCCCTGACCGGCGCCCGGATCGGGCTGGGCGAACCGGTGCACCCGGGGAGCCTGCTGCCACTGCTGGCGCTGGCCGCGACCGCGCCGTTCGCCGGGGCGGCGCTGGCCTTCGTGGTGCGCACCCGGCTGCGGGCGACCGCCCGGCTCCGCTCCGGGCACCCGTACGCCTTCGCGCTGCTCTGCGTCGCCTACGCGCTGAACGACGGCCAGAAGATGCTGGCCGCGTTCGCGATGGGCGGGTGCGGTTACGGGGCGGCGGCGAACGCGGTGGTGGCCGTGGTGTTCGCGGGCGGGCTGCTGGTCGGCCTGCCCAAGGCGTCCCGGTCGTTCGGCGAGAGCCTGGTGCCGGTGCAGCCGGCGACCGCGCTCTCGGCGGAGCTGGCGGCGGCGGCCGCGGTGCTGGGATCGGCCGCGCTGGGGGCTCCGGTGAGCATGACGCAATCCCTGTCAGGTGGACTGGTCGGGGCCGAACTGGCCCTCGGAGGAAGGAAGATCCGATGGAATTCAGTGACTCGCATCCTGTCGGCCTGGGCGCTCACCCTGCCGAGCTCGATGGCGCTGGGGACGATCGGCACCCTGGCGCTCCGCTGGCTCTGACCCCGCCGCGGCGCCGCGCCGCGCGGTGGCCGCGGGTGCGGGCGCTCTCCGCCGTGCTCGCGGGCCGGCCCGACCCGGCCCTGGCGGAGGCGCTGACCGGTCTGCTGGAGTCGCTGCGCAGGGCGGCGACCGAGGTGCTGCTGGTCAGCACCGGGGAGTCCATCCCGGCGGAGGCGACCGCCCGCTCCAAGCTCAACCGGGAGGCCGGCCGGGCCCGGGCCGCGCAGGTCCACCAGCGGGTCTCCCGCTGCCTGGTCACCCCGGTGGACCGGGAGGACCTGCTGCGGGTCTCCCGGGCGGTGGTCGGCGGGATCCACGCGCTGCACGAGTTCATCCGGGAGACCGAGATGTACCGACCGCAGTCGCCGGACCGGCTGGTGCCGCTCGCCCAGGGCATCGTCCGGGCGGTCGACCGGCTCTGCCGCACCATCGCGGACGTCATGGCGGGCGAACCGATGGCGACCGACCGCCTGCTGGACTGCCAACTCGCCATCGTCACCCTGGACCGCGAGCACCGCCAGCAGATGGCCGCCCTCTTCCAGGACCGGACCACCACCGAGTCGCTCAAACTCTTCGCCCTGCTGGGCCGCCTCGACCTGGTCCGCGAACGCCTGCTCCAGGCCTGCGACTCGCTCGCCGACGGGGTCGTCAAGCGCGGCCTGTGACAGCGGCGGCGGGGCCGGGGGCCGGCGGGGTCAGCGCATGTGCGAGCCACCGTTGATGTCGAAGGTGGCGCCGGTGACGTAGCCGGCGTCCTCGCTCGCCAGGTACGCGACGAGGGCGGCGACCTCGGCCGGCCGGCCCAGGCGGCCGACCGGGATGCTCTTCGCCGCCGCGGCCACCGCCTCGGCGCCGAGCTCGTCCACGGCGGGGGTGCGGACGGCCGCCGGGGCGACCGCGTTGACCGTCACCCCGTACGGGGCCAGTTCCCGGGCGAAGACCTTGGTGAGCGCCAGGACGCCGGCCTTGGCGGCGGAGTAGTGGGCTCCGGCGAGTGTGCCGCCCTGCTGGCCCGCCAGCGAGGAGAGGTTCACCACCCGCCCCCAGCCGCGTTCGCGCATCGCCGGGGCGCACAGCCGGGTCAGCACCAGGACGCTGCGCAGGTTCGTCGTCATGACGGAGTCCCACTCCTCCAGTGCGATGTCCCAGACCGACCCGGGCACGGTGCGGGCGGCGTTGTTGACCAGGACGTCGGGCGCGTGCCAGCGGTCCGCGACCTGCGCCAGAGCCGCCTCCACCGCCGGGGCGTCGTCCACGTCCGCCGTCAGCGGCAGGACCGCGTCCAGGCCGGGGTCGAGCCCACGGGCCACCCCAGCCACGGAGTCCGCGTCGCGGTCGAGCAGGGCGACCCGCAGCCCGAGCCCGTGCAGCCGGGCGGCGATCGCGGCACCGAGGCCGCGCCCGGCCCCGGTGACCAGGGCCACCCTCGGAGTTCCTGGTACGGGACTGTCGGTGGCGGCGGCCGGACCGCCGCCGCTTGCCGGGTCGGACATGATCGGCTCCCTCTCGAACGGTTGGGTTCAGATGACCGGGTTCGCCGGTAGCTCGGCGCCCAGCAGGGCGCGGCCGTAGATCTCCTGGTTGGTCTGGACGCTGAAGGCCGCGTGCCGCGAGGCCGTCTCGATGTCGCGCCAGGCCCGTTGCAGCGCCGAGCCGTCCGCGAAGCTGCCGGCCCCGGCGGTGTCGAGCAGCAGGGCCACGGCCTCGCGCGCGCACCGCATGGCGTGGGCCGCGTCCATCCTCGACCGGGCCCGGTCGAGGAGTTCGGGGCGGTTCCCGGCGCGGGCCGCCGCGTCCACCTCGTCTGCGGCGCGGCCGAGATGGAGCCGGGCGGTGTCGATCAGCGTCGCGGCCTCCGCCACGTTCAGCTGGTGGGCGGGGGATTCGGCGACCAGCCGGTGCAGCGGCGAAACCGCCCGCCTCCCCCCGGCCACCGCCGCCACGACCCGCTGTAGGGCATCGGCGGCGATCCCCACCGCCGTCGCCACCAGCGGCAGGTTGATGGAGAGGTGGAAGGTGATCCGCGGCTCGCCGGGGTGGCGGCGCCGGTAGTCGCCGTCCGCCATCGCGGAGAGGGAGATCGTCCGGGAGTCCGGCACGTGCACGTCCTCCGCCACCGCCGTGTTGCTCCCGGTGCCCCGCATGCCCGCCACGTGCCAGACGTCCTCGACGGTCAGCGCGGACAGCGGGACCAGCGCCATACCCCGCTCCGTCCCGCCCTCGTGGTCGGTCCAGGAGATGCCGAGCAGCACCCACCGGGCGTGGTGGATCCCGGACAACCACGCCCACCGGCCGTTCAGTACCCAGCCGCCGTCCACCCGCCGCGCCGTTCCGGACGGGTTGGAGGAACCGCAGACGACGGCGTCCGGACTCTCCGCCCAGACCGCGGCGCGCTCCTCCGCCGCCAGCTGGGAGGTGAACAGGGCGCCCCCGTAGGCGATGCCGACGGTCCACGAGGCGGCCGCGCAGCCGCGCGCCAGCTCCTCGCACACGTCGACCGCGGTACGGACGTCCGCGCCGAGGCCCCCACAGGCCCGGGGCGTGCCCAAGCGCAGCAGGCCGGACTCCCGCAGCGCGCCCACGCTCGCCTCCGTGAGCCTGCGGAGGTTCTCGGTGCCCGGGGCCTCCTCCGTGAGCAGCGGGATCAGTGACCGCGCCGCTGCCACGGGCCCGGAGGCGGGGTCAGGAACGGGGATCTCCACGGCCACGCTGGTCTCTCTTCTCTCGGGGACGGGCCGGCGGCGCCCGCCCGCATCAGTAGGCCACCACGTTGTCGAGTTCCCGGCCGGCCGCGAACCGTTCGAGCTGTCGGCGGATCAGCTCCTCCAGCCGGGGCCACAGCGTCGTCGTGACCCCGCCGATGTGCGGGGTGATCAGCACGCCGGGCGTCTCCCAGAGCGGGTGCCCGGCCGGCAGCGGCTCCGGATCGGTCACGTCCAGCGCCGCCCGGATCCGGCCGCCGCGCACCGCCTCCACCAGGGCCGCGGTGTCGACGACCGGTCCCCGGGAGACGTTCACCAGCAATGCGCCGTCCGGCAGCCGGGCCAGCAGGTCCGCGTCGACCAAGTGCCGTGTCCCCCGGTTCAGTTCGGTCGTCAGCAGCACCACCTCGGCACCCGCGGCCAGTTCCGGGAGCCGGGACACGCCGTGCACGGGCCCCCGCGGCGAGGCCCGGTCGGTGCGCGCGACCCTGGTCACCGCGCACCCGAACGGCACCAGGAGGTCCTCCACGGCGGACCCCACCGAGCCGTAGCCCACGATGAGCACCGACCGCCCGTACAGGGAGGGGTGCATCTCGGGCTTCCACAGCCGCAGGTCCTGAGCGCGCGTGAAATCCGGCATCCCCCGGAGCGAGCAGAGCACCAGGGAGAGGGCGAGCTCCGCCGTGCTGCGGGAGTGCACCCCCTTCGCGTTGCACAGGACCACCCGGCGCGGCAGCCGCCGCAGCGCCTCCCGCAGCCCGTCGGTCCCCGAGCTCAGCGCCTGGACGACGTCGAGGCGGGTCATCAGCCGCAACGGCCTGGTGACCGTGCCGACGTCCTGGACCAGCGGCGGGACGTAGAACTCCACCTCTGCCGGGTCCGACGGGTAGACCGGCCCGCCGTCCCAGCGGCCATAGCGCAGGCCCGCGGGCAGTCCGGCCAGGTCGGCGAACTGGACGGGCAGCCACACCTGTCGGGGCGCCGGGGTCACGTCGGAATACGCCGTTCCCGGGCCCGGCGCGGGTCCGCCAGGAGGGCGCCGAGGTCGCCGGTCAGCGGCCGCCGACCGGCCGGCCCTGCACGACCGGAGGAAAGGCTCTCTGCCAGTGACATCCGCATTCCACCCGCCGCAACGCGTCCGGATCCTGCATGGAGTGACGAACCCGCCTCCCGTGCAAGGACGTTGAGATCTGCCGAAGGTCTTCGCCATGGCCCCGGGACGACGCTTCCCCGCACACTATCGGTTCGCGTCCCGAACTCCTGCCAGGACGAGCCGTCGTGAAGTCGCCGGCGCATCCCCGGGACGGTCGATCACGGGAAAGCGGTGCCGGTCAAGACCGACTCAGGCCACTCGCTGGCCGTCCGTGACCGGCGGCGCACCGACAGTTGCCGCCCTTCGACGGCCTCCATCCCCGGGCCCGCTCCGTCTCGTACACGAAGGAAGCCCCTGGCGGCCGGGACCGGCCCGGGCTGGCGCAGCTGTCTTGATCTTGGCGTGTTCCGGCGCGGCCGCTGGGAAGGAAGCACCCCGTCGAACCAGGCGCGCATCGCGCCCGGTCATCCCATGGAGGACAGCGTGACCAACGAGTCGGGCCCGGGGCCCTGGGCGCCCGCCGTGCACCGCGCAGGGTCGGTGCGGCCATGACCGTCACCCCCGCCGGCTACCTGGCCGGCCCCTGGACGGACGCGGCGCACCCGCACACCCTGCCCGCCGTGCTGGCGCGCCGGGCCGCCGAGCTCGGCGACGCGGTAGCGGTGACCGACGCTCGTCAGGAGCGCAGTTGGGCGACCTGGCGGGCGGAGGCCTCGGCCCTGGCCGCCGGGCTCCAGGACCTCGGCGTCAGCCCGGGCGAGGTGGTGGCGGTACGGCTGCCCAACTGCTGGGAGTTCCTGGTCGCCCACGCCGCCCTCGCCGAGATCGGCGCCGTCCTGCTGCCGCTGCACGCCGCCCTCGGCCCCGGGGAGGTCGGCGCCCTCCTCGAACGGACGGACGCGGGGCTGCTGTTGGCCCCGCCCGAGCACGGGCCGACCGCCGCGCGGCGCGTGCTCACCGTCGGACCGGACCCCGCGCCGGGGACGTTCGCCGAGCTGATGAAACGTTTCGCCGGACGGGTGCCCGAGCCGGTCGAGGTCACCCCGGAGCACCCGCTCGTCCTGATGCCCTCCTCCGGCACCACCTCGCGGCGGCCCAAGATCTGCGTGCACAGCCACGGCGGGCTGCTCGCCAACGCCGCGGCGGTGGCCGGGGAGGGCCGGGCGGCGGCGGACGACGTACTGGTCAGCGCCGCCCCGTTCACCCACCTGTTCGGACTGCTCGCCGTCCACCTGGGCCTGCTCACCGGCGGCCGCCAGGCACTGCTGGAGCACTGGGACCCCGACGCCTGCACGCGGCTCGCCCGGGCGAGCCGCGCCACCGTGCTGTTCGCCGTCCCCGCGCACCTGCGCGACCTGGTCCGGCGGGCCGAGCCCGGCACGCTCGCCCTGCGGGAGGTCCGCACCGGCGGCACCGCCGTCCCGGGCGAACTCGTCGCCCGGGTGCGCGAGGTGCTCGGCGCCCGGACCGTCATCCAGTGGGGCATGTCCGAACTCGGGGCCGGGACCTTCACCCGGCCCGGGGATCCGGCCGAGGCGGTGGCCGCGACCATCGGCCGCCCGGTGCCCGGCGCGCAGGCCCGGGTCGTCGCGGCGGACGGCACCCCGTGCGCCGACGGCACCACGGGCGAGCTGCAGTTCCGCGGGCCGCACCTGTTCCGCGGCTATCTGGACGACCCGGCCGCGACCGGGGCGGCCCTCACCCCGGACGGCTGGCTGCGCACCGGGGACCGCGCCCTGCGCCGGCCGGACGGCAACCTCGTCTACCGGGGCCGGGACGCCGAACTCATCAACGTCGGGGGCCTGAAGTTCACCGCCTCCGAGGTCGAGACGGAACTCTCCGCCCTGCCGCAGCCGTCGGCCCTGGCCGTCGCCGCGCGGACCGACGCCCGGCTCGGCGAGTACCCCGTGCTGCTGGTCGCCCTGCGGGACGGGACGGCGCTCGGCCTGGACCAGGTGCACGCCCTGCTGGCCGAGCGCGGCGTGGCCCGCTACAAGTGGCCGCTGGATTTGGTCGTGGTCGACCGGATCCCGTCGACCCCCAGCGGGAAGGTCGCCCGGGCGCGGCTGACCGACCTGCTGGCGGGCCCGGCCACGGCTCCGGCGGCGGCTCCGGCCGCGGCTCCGGCGGCCGAACCGTCGGACCCGGGCACCGCCCGGACCTTCGACGAGGTGCTCGCGCTGATCGAGACCGAGCTGGCCGCCCTCGGCCGCCCGCCGGCCGAGGAGCCGACGGACGGCCGGACCGGATTCCGTGCCCTGGGGCTGGACTCCGCCGGGGCCGTGCGCCTGACCGTGCGCCTCGCCGAGCTGCTCGGCCGGCCGGTGGCGGGCACGGCCGCGTTCGACCATCCGTCACCCCGGGAACTGGCCCGCGCCCTCACCGGCCCGTCCGCCCCCAGGCCGGTGACCACCCCGAGGCCGGTGGCCGCCCGGTCCGCGCGGATCGACGACGACCCCGTGGTGATCACCGGCATCGGCTGCCGCTTCCCCGGCGGGGTGGACTCCCCCGAGGCCCTGTGGCAGCTGCTCGACACGGGCCGCGACACCCTCACCGACCTTCCGCAGGACCGGGGTTGGGACCTCGACAACCTGTACCACCCCGAGCCGGGGCGCCCCGGGCGCAGCTACGTACGGGCCGGCAGCTTCCTCGCCGAGGCCGCCGCCTTCGACGCGGCCTTCTTCGGCATCCCGCCGCGCGAGGCCCTGCGGATGGACCCCCAGCAGCGCCTGCTGCTGGAGACCGGCTGGGAGGCCCTGGAGCGCGCGGGCATCGACCCGACCTCGCTGCACGGCGCGGCCGCGGGCGTCTACCTCGGGGTGATGGCCGGTGACTACGCGCCGCGCGTGGGCGAGGCCCCGGAGCTGTACGACGGGCAGCTGCTGACCGGGACGGCGTCGAGCGTGGCCTCCGGCCGGCTGGCCTACCAGCTCGGCCTGACCGGGCCCGCGCTCAGCATCGACACCGCCTGCTCCTCCTCCCTGGTGGCGATCCACCTGGCCGCGCGCGCCCTGCGGGACGGCGAGGTGGATCTCGCGCTGGCCGGCGGGGCCACCGTGATGAGCACCCCGGCCGCCTTCGTGGACTTCGCCCGGCAGCGGGCGCTGGCGCCCGACGGCCGGTGCAAGCCCTTCGCCGCCGGTGCGGACGGCACGGGCTGGGGCGAGGGCGCCGCGGTGCTCGTCCTGCAACGGCTGTCCGACGCCCGGGCCGGCGGTCACCCGGTGCTCGCCGTGGTGGCCGGCAGCGCCGTCAACCAGGACGGCGCCAGCAACGGCCTGACCGCGCCGAGCGGGCCCGCCCAGCAGCAGGTGATCCGGCAGGCCCTGCGGGACGCGGGCCTGACGCCCGACCAGGTCGACGCGGTCGAGGCGCACGGCACCGGCACCCCGCTGGGCGACCGGATCGAGGCCGGTGCGCTGGACGCCGTCTTCGGTGGCCCCGACCGCCCGGCCGACCGGCCGCTGTGGTTGAGCTCCGTCAAGTCGAACCTCGGGCACACCCAGGCCGCCGCCGGGGTGGCCGGGGTGATCAAGACGGTCCTGGCCCTGCACCACGCCACCCTCCCGGGCACCCTCCACGTCGACGGCCCCGAGCTGCCGCCCGGCCTCGCCGACGGCGCGCTCGCCCTGCTGCACCGGGCCCGCCCGTGGCCCTCGGGCGACCGGCCGCGACACGCCGGGGTCTCGGCGTTCGGCATCAGCGGGACCAATGCGCACGTCGTGCTCGGCGAGCCGCCCGCAGACCCGGCCACGGCCACGGCCACGGCCACGCCTCGGGAGACGGGGACCGCCGTGCCCTGGGTGCTGTCCGCCCAGGACCCGCAGGCGCTGCGCACCGCCGCCGGGCGACTCGCCGCGGCGGTCCGGGTCCAGGACCGGCCGAGCCCGGCGACCGTGGGTCACGCCCTGCTCCGCACCCGGCCGACGCTGCGGGAGCGGGCCGTGGTGGTCGGGGCCGACCGGGACGCCCTGCTGGCCGGGCTGGACGCGGTCGCGGCGGGCACCTGGGCTCCGGGTACCGCGATCGGACGGGCCGGGCGGACCGGCGGCGCCGTGTTCGTCTTCCCCGGGCAGGGCAGCCGCTGGCGCGGCACCGCCGACGGCCTGGCCGAGGCCTTCCCCGCGTTCGCCCGCTCCCTGGACGCCACCGAGGCCGCGCTCGCCCCGCACGTCGACTGGTCCCTGACGGAACTGCTGCGCGGCGGAGCCGGGGCGCCCCCGCCGGACCGGCCCGACGTCGCCCAACCCGCCTACTTCGCGGTGCTGGTCGCGCTGGCGGCGCTGTGGGAGTCGTTCGGCGTCCGTCCGGACGCGGTGGTCGGCCACAGCCAGGGCGAGATCGCGGCCGCGCACGTGTGCGGGGCGCTGTCCCTGGCGGACGCGGCCCGGCTGGTCGCCGTCCGCGCCCGGCAGGTCCGGCAGTTGGCCCCCGGAGCGATGGCCGCGGTGGCGCTGACGGAGGAGCAGCTGACCGGACGGCTGGCGGGCCGGCCCGGGATCGGCGTCGCGGCCCGCAACTCGCCCCGCTCGGCCGTCGTCGCCGGGGAGACCGGGGCGGTCGAGCGGCTGGTCGCCGACCTCACCGGCGACGGGGTGTCCGCCCGGCTGCTGCCGGCCGGC
The DNA here is from genome assembly GCF_044749365.1 of Kitasatospora sp. NPDC089509. NCBI lineage: Bacteria > Bacillati > Actinomycetota > Actinomycetes > Kitasatosporales > Streptomycetaceae > Kitasatospora > Kitasatospora sp. NPDC089509. Next base: position 59,296 of record NZ_JBIVHS010000038.1, read on the forward strand.
TACGCCTCGCACTGCGCGGCGGTCGAGGCACTGGCCGACACCCTGCCCGAGGCCCTCGCCGGGATCGCCGCCGGACGCGGCGCGACGCCCTTCTACTCGACCGTCGAGGCCCGCCGACTGGACACCGCACACCTGGACCCCGGGTACTGGTACCGCAACCTGCGCCGGCCGGTGCGCTTCGCCGACACCGTCCGGACCCTCCTCGCCGACGGCCACCGGCGCTTCGTCGAGGTCGGGCCGCACCCGCTGCTCACCGAGGCGGTCGCCGAGACCGCGCAGGCGGCGGGCGTCCCTGCGCTGACCGTCCCCACCCTGGTGGCGGGCGAACCCGGCCCGCAGCGGTTCCTGCTCTCGGCGGCCGAACTCCACGTGGCCGGCACCCCGGTCGACTGGACCGGGGCGCTGCCCGACCTGCCGGGGGCGCGGGTGGAGCTGCCGACCTACCCGTTCCAGCGCCGGCGTTACTGGCTCGGTACGGCGCGGACGGCCCCGACCCCGGTCCTCGCCGTGGGGGCCGACGACGAGCCCGCCGACCCGACGGGCCAGGGCAACGCTCCGGACCCGTTCGACCTGGTGCTGTCGCACACCGCGGCCGTCCTCGGTCACCCCTCCGACGCCGAACTGCCGGCCGACGCCACCTTCCAGGAACTCGGCTTCGGCTCGATGGCGGCCGTCGAGCTGCGCACCCGCCTCAGGCGCGAGCTCGGGCTCGCGCTGCGCGCCACCGCCGTCTTCGACCACCCGACCCCGCGACGCCTCGCCGACCACCTGACGGAACGCCTGCGCTCCGGACCCATCAGCCTGGGCGGGCAGGCCGACGCCGACACTGTCGGAGCCGAGGCCGACGCTGCCGAGGCCGAACTCCCGGACAGCGTGAGCGCCCTGTACCAGGAGGCGCTGCGCACCGGCCGTGGCGCGAGCGCCGTCGCGCTGGCCAGGGCCACCGCGGCGCTGCGCGCGACCTTCGGCCTGGAGCAGGCGGCCGACCGGTCACCGCGCGCGGTCACGCTGCCCGGCAGCCCCGCCGCCGACCCGGAGCTGCCCGTCCTGCTCTGCGTGCCCTCCGTCCTCCCCACCGGCGGCCCCCACGAATACCGGGAGCTCGCCCGGCACTTCCGCGGCCCCCGTACCGCCGTCCTGCCCCTGCCCGGCTTCACCCCCGGCGAGCTGCTCCCCGCCGACCTGCCCGCGCTCGCCGCGGCCCACGCCGAGAGCCTCCGCCACGACCCGCAGGCGCCGGTCCTGCTCTGCGGGCACTCCTCCGGCGGCCTGCTCGCCCACCTCCTCGCCCACCGGCTGGAGCAGCTCGGTCGGCCGGCCCACGGCCTGGTCCTGCTCGACACCCCGTGGCCCGACGCCGACTTCCACGCCAGGACCCTCCCGGCCGTGCTGTCCCTGCTGGCGGACCGCCCCGGCCCGCTGGCCGCCGAGGCGCCCGGCACCGGCCGGCTCAGCGCCACCGGCGGCTACCTGCACCTGCTGGAACGTTTCACCCCCGAGCCGGTCGCCACCCCGACCCTGCTGGTCCGGGCCGCCCTCCCGCTGCCCGGCGTCGGCCCGCTGGCCCGCTGGGAGCTGCCGCACACCGCCACCACCGCCCTCGGCGACCACCTCACCCTGCTGACCGAGCACGCGCCCACCCTCGCCCGGGTGATCGAGGGCTGGGCCGCCGACCTCCCCGCCACCCCGTCCCGATCGCAGGAGCCGAAGTCGTGACCGCACCCCTCACCGCACCCGTCGTCACCGCACCCGCCGGGCAGCGGCCGACCGCCGCGCTCCTGCGCGCCCTCGCCCCCGACCGGACGGCCTCGCCCTACCCGGCGCTGCGGCGGATCACCGAGGAGCTCGGCGCGGGCCGCCCCCTGCTCGCCGAGCAGCCCCGGCTGCGGGACCTGCTCGAACTCACCGCCGCCGCCGACCCCCGGCTGTTCCACGTGATGTTCCTGCACCACTGCATGACCGTGGGCCCCGCCCTGGACTACGGCGCGCAGCCCGCCGACGTGGCCGCCCTGGCCTCCGGCGCCCGGATCGGGGCTGCCCTGATGACCGAGCTCGGCCGTGGCAACAGCACCGCCGCGATCCGCACCGAGGCCCGGCTCGACCGCACGAGCGGCGACTTCGTCCTGCACACGCCCGAGCCCGGGGCCGCCAAGTACCCGCCCAACGTGGCCGATCCCGACACGCCCCGGCTCGCGGTGGTCAGCGCCCGGCTGCGGATCGACGAGGCCGACCACGGGGTCTTCCTCTTCCTCGTCGAGCTGCGCGACACCCGCGGCACCGCACCGGGCGTCATCATCCGCCCGCACCCGCCCACCACCCTGCTGCCGCTGGACTACGCCACCGTCCGCTTCGACCGGGTGCGCGTCCCCCGCCACCGCTGGCTCGCCGACGGCGCCGTCCTCACCACCGACGGCCGCCTCCACGACCCGGCCGGCGGACCCGACGCCCGCACCCGGCGCAGCCTGGGCATGAGCCGCTTCGCCTGCGGCGCCGTCACCGCAGGCCTGGCCGCGGCCGCCCGGGCCGCCGTCGCCCTCGCCCTCCCGCACGCGACGCGCCGCACCACGGCCCAGCGCGGCGGCGGCGAACGGTCCGCCCTCGACCACCTGGACCAGCAACGGCTGCTGTTCGGGGCGGCGGCGGACGCGTACGCCGCGACCGTCCTGGCCCGCCGGGTGACCGCAGCCGCCTGGGACGTGCCCGCCGGTGGCGGGCGCGGCAGTGGGCCGGCCCCCGAGGTGATGCGCACCATCGCCCTGTCCAAGGTCGCGGTCAGCCGGCTCGCCGACCGGGCGGTGGCGCGCTGCCGCTCGGCGACCGGGGCGCTCGGCTTCTTCTCGGAGAACCGACTCGTCGACTACCAGGCCCTGACCACCGCCTTCCAGTCGGCGTGCGGCGACAACCGGATGATCCTGCTGGACGCGGCCCGCTCACTGGCCGCCGATGCCGCCCCCGAACCGGCGCCCGGGTGCGGGCCTGCCCCGGACGAGGACGGCCTCACCCCGCTGTTCCACGCCCACGAAGCCCTGCTGCACCAGGAGTTGACCACCCGACTGGCCGCAGCCGCCGCCGGAACGGACCCCGCCGACGCCTGGGACGAGCACTCCCGCCTCGCCCGCGCCCTCGCGACGGCCCACCTCACCCGCACCGCCGCCGACGCACTGGCCACCCACGCCACCGACGACCCCCTGGCGGCCGAACTGCTGCGCGCCGCCCGGCTGGACCGGGCGGTCACCGGCTCGGCCCGCTACCTGCTGTCCGGACTGGCGACACCGGACCGGATCCGGACCTGGTCCGCCGCCCTGGACGACATCCACCGCCGGCTGCGCCACCGGGCCGAGGAGGTGGTGGCCCTGATGGACACCCCACCGGAACTCATCGACGCCCCGATCGCCGGCCCCGACTACATCAGCGCGCTCACCTCCGACTGAGCACCGGCCCGGCACCCCCGACGGGGGACGCACGGGCGGGGCCACGTCGGCAGCGGTGTTCCGTCAGGTCGGGGGCAGGCCGAGGGTGGGCAGGTGGTCGGCGGTGAGCAGGGCCACGAGTTCGCGGCGGTTGCGGACGCCGGTCTTCTCCAGGATGGCCGTGACGTGCTGCTGGACCGTGGCCACGGTGAGGTGGAGCAGGGCGGCGATGTCCTTGGTGCTGGTGCCGCGCACCGCGTGCAGGGCCACCTGCTGTTCGCGCGGGGACAGGCCGTGGGCGAGGATCGCCAGCGGCAGCCGCTGGAGCGGCGAGGCCGGGGAGGCGATGACGGCGACCTCGCCCGCGCCGCCGTCCAGCGGGGCCGCGTGCAGGGTGAGCCACTGGCCGTCGGGGGTGCAGACCCGGACGTCCGAGGCGCCGGCGGTGCGGGCGGCCTGACGGGCGACGGTGAGGAAGCCGGTGGGCACCCCGCAGGGGCGGGCGGCGGGTTCGGCCATCCGCCGGATCAGCTCGCGGGCCCCGGCGTCGGCCGAACGCAGCCGGCCCTGCGCGTCCAGGATCACCACCGCGGGCGCGTGCACGGGCTGCGCGGAGCGGACCGGCCCGGAACGGCGCAGGGTGGCCAGGTGGGCCCGGCGCAGCGCGGCACCGATCGGGGCGGCGACGCGTTCGGCCAGCCGCAGCCCGGCCGGTTCGTAACGGCCCCGGCCGTGGCCGCGCATGAACGCGGCGCTGCCCCAACGCCCGCCGCCCAGGTCGAAGTTGATCCGCAGTTCGTCGCCGTAGCCGCAGGGGTGGAGCAACTCCCGGTAGCGGACGCTGCGTTCGGGGCGGCCGTCGGTCGCGCGGTCGACGGTCTGGACCCGGCGCCCGGCGGCCCGGATCGCGCTGAAGGTGGTGGTGTCCTCGCCCTGCAGCTCCAACTGGACGGCCTGCTCGAACGGGGCGGGGTCGAGGCCGTCGGCGACGGTGGAGGTGGGGAAGCCGGTGACCGGGTCGGTGCCGTGCCAGCAGCCGCCGTCGAAGCCCAGCGGGCCCAGCAGCAGGGCGTGCAGTTCCCGGAACAGCTCGGCCGTCGGCAGCTGGGCCGCCGACAACTCCTCGATGGTGCCCAGGACTTCCCGCTCGATGTCACGTCGTTTGGCCACGGACGGAATACTACGGAAGCGGCGCGGTCGGGCCAACGGGTCCGGGAAACCGGCGGGGCGGGCGCCGACCACGGCGCCCGCCCCTCCCCCGTCCCCGCTCCCCCGCTCCTCGTTCCCCCGTGTCCCGTTCCCCCGTGGTCCGTGGGTCAGTTCCAGGGGTTGGCCTCCTGGTCGTCGATGGCGGTCCAGAACCGGGTGCCGGCCGGCAGGGTGCCGTTGGCCCACAGGCTCCAGCCCTGCCCGTCGTGGAACTCCGCCATCCGGAAGGAGGCGCCGAAGACCGTGGCACAGAGCTGGTCGACCCGGGCCCGGCTGGTCAACAGGGTGCCGTGGACGGGCTCGGTCGCCCTCACCTCGCCGCGCGCCCAGCTGTGGTACCCGTCGGCGGGCACCCCCGCCGGGGCGGGGCGGCCGTCCTGGTTGATGCAGAGCACCGGCAGCTGGTCGGTGCCCGGGGTGTCGCCCTGGTACGGGTTGCTGGTCGCGTCGCCGCCCACGTGCACCACGTCGTCGGCGCGCTGCTCCAGCACGGTCCAGCTCAGGCCCGGGTGCCCGAACAGGGCCCGGTAGGTGCTGCGGCTGATGTTCCACTGCTGGTAGGGCCCGTTGTTGCAGTCGAACATGTAGAGCTTCCAACCGCCGAAGTTCTTCGCGGTGTTGTCCATGCACCGGGCCCCGGAGTCGGCGACGCTCCGCAGCCGGATCCCCGGCAGGTCCGCCTGCGGGGTCTGTCCGGGCGCGGTGTACGGGGTGATCTCCCACCACTCGCGCCTGTCGGCAGCCGCGCACAGGGCGCCGTGCACCCGGCCGTCGACGGAGGCCAGGCAGGAGCGGTGGTCGGCGGCGTTGTTGAGCATGTAGACGTTCTTCTGACCCGGCATCGGGAAGAACGTCCACTGGCCCGGGGTGTAGCTCCCGCCGCAGGGGTGCAGGTCCAGCGTGCCCGAGGTCGCGCCGTCGGGGCAGCGGTCGGAGGCCTGGTTGCGCAGGGCCGTGGCGGGGGTGTCGGCCGAGGCGCCGCCGACGGGGGCGAGCAGCAGGGTGCCCAGGGCGAGCACGACCGCGAGGACGAGGCGCCGGATGGTGGAACGCAAGGGGACTCCAGATCGGACGGGTGACGGGTGACGGGTGGTCCGGTATGGTCGGCCGACCCGTCGCCAGATTGTCAGCGCCCGGTCAACCGCCGGTATCCGAGTTTTCTGGGACCCCGCCCGTCACCTCGGCCGTCACCTCGGCCGTCACGTCCGGAGGCGCTACGGCAGCACCACCACCTGGCCCGCGTACGACAGTCCGGCGCCGAAGCCCACCAGCAGGGCCAGCCCGCCCGGTTCGACGGCGCCCTCGCTGAGCAGCCGGTCCAGGGCCAGCGGCACCGAGGCGGCCGAGGTGTTCCCCGCGTCCGTCACGTCCCGGGCGACCGCGACGTGCGGCGGCAGGTCCAGCGCGTTGGCCGCGGCGTCCACGATCCGGATGTTCGCCTGGTGCGGGACGAACGCGGACAGCTCCGCCACGTCCACCCCGGCCGCCTCCAGCGCCTCCCGGCCGATCCGCGGGACGGCGGCCACCGCCCAGCGGAAGACGGCGGGGCCGTCCATCCGCAGCGTCGGCCAGGCCGTCGGCCCGTCGGAGGACCGGTCGGCCGGGCGCAGCGCCGTCCAGGGCTGCGAGTGGGCGATCACGGCCGAGCGCGCGCCGTCCGCGCCCCACACCACCGGGCCGATGCCGGGGGTGTCCGCCGGGCCGACCACCACCGCGCCGGCGCCGTCGCCGAACAGGAAGGCGGTGCCCCGGTCGGTCGGGTCGACGAGGTCGCTCATCCGCTCCGAGCCGACCACCACCACGTACCGGCTGTGCCCGGAGCGGACCAGTCCGTCGGCCACCGCCAGGGCGTGGCAGAACCCGGCGCAGGCCGCGCCGAGGTCCACCGCGCCCGCCTCGGCCGCCCCGATCTGCTGCGCCAACCGGGGGGCGGCGGGTGGTGACTGCTCCAGGTGCGACATGGTCGCCAGGATCACCGTGTCCACCGACTGCGGCTCCACCCCGGCGTGGGCGAGCGCCTTGAGCGAGGCCGCCGCGGCCATCGCCACCAGGGTCTCGTCCGGCGCGGCGAAGCGGCGGGTCGCGATGCCGGAGCGCCGCCGGATCCACTCGTCGCTGGAGTCGATGGCCGGCGCCAGCTCGTGGTTGTCCACCACCCGGCTCGGCCGGTAGGCACCGACGCCGAGGATCCGCGCGCCGCCGACCGGCGCGGGCGCCCGCAGCACCCCGGGGGCGGTCACCGCCTGTGCCGTGGCCGCGGTCACCGCCCGGCCTCCACCCGCTCGCGCGGCGCGGCGGCCCCGGCCGCGCCGAACTCGCCGTCCAGGTAACGGCGGAGGGTCTCCCGGCGCTGCACCTTGCCGCTGGAGGTCCGGGGCAGTGAGCCCCGGCGCACCAGCACGATCTCGTCCGGTTCCAGCCGCTGGCCCTCGTGCACCGCCCGGTGGATCCGCCCGCGCAGGTCCTCGCCGCCGCCGCGCAGGGTCCGGCCGTCCGCCTCGACCACCAGCACCAGGCGCTCCCGGGTGCCGTCGTCGGCGGAGAACGCGGCCGCGCAGTTGGGGTGCAGGCCCGGGTCGGCGTTCTCGGCGGACAGTTCGATGTCCTGGGGGTAGAAGTTGCGGCCCTGCCGGATCACCACGTCCTTGATCCGGCCGGTGACGAAGAGCTCCCCCCGGTGCCGGAAGCCGAGGTCGCCGGTGCGCAGCCAGCTGCGCGACTCGGTGCGGTCGGCCCGACGCGCCCGGAAGGTCCGCTCGGACTCCTCCGCCCGGCCGTGGTAGCCGGCCGCGACGCAGGGGCCGCTCACCCAGATCTCGCCGACCTCGCCGTCCGGCCTGGTGGTGCGGGTGTCCGGGTCGACGATCCGCACCAGGCTGTCGCCGACCGGGCCGCCGCAGCCGATGCTCGGGACCACGTCGGCTCCGACCGCATCGGCTCCGACCACGTCGGCCGGAACCACGTCGGCCGGGGCCGGGATGTCGGGCACCTCGACGGCCCGCCCCGCCCGCAACTCCTCGGCGGAGAGCCACAGCACGGTGGGCAGCCGGTCCTCCGGGCTGCCGGTGGCCTTCAGGGTGTTCTCGGCCAGGCCGTAGCCCGGGCACATCGCCTCCGGGCGGAACCCGGCCGGGGCCAGCGCCGCGGTGAAGGCGCTGATGGTCTGCCAGCGCACCGGCTCCGCGCCGTTCGCGGCCACCCGCCAGGAGGACAGGTCCAGCCCCGGCGGGAGACCGCCCTCGGCCACCGCCCGGGCGCACAGCTCGTACGCGAAGCTCGGCGCCGCGGCGTGGGTGCCGCCGAACCGGGAGATCGCCTCCAGCCAGCGTGCCGGGCGGCGGATGAAGGCGTCCGGGGTCATCAGGTACGACGGGATGCCCGCCCAGAGCGGCAGCACCACGCCGAACAGCATCCCCATGTCGTGGAAGAGCGGCAGCCAGTTCACCACCCGGGCGTCACCCCGGCAGGGCCACAGCCGGTCCGTCTCGTCCACGTTGCTGCCGAAGTTGGCGTGGGTCACCCGCACCCCCTTCGGGGTGCCGGTCGAACCCGACGTGTACTGCAGCAGCGCGGTCTCCTGGGCGCCGATCGGGCCCGGCCGCCAGGCCGCCGCCGCCCCCGGTGCCCGGCGCTCGGCCGCAGCGGCCAGCGAGTCCGGGTCGTGCAGGGTCAGTCCGGCCAGCTCGGGCAGGGCGCCGAACCGGTCCTCCAGGTCCCGCTTCACCTCCGCCGTGGTGAGCAGCACGCTCGTCCCGGCGTCGTCGGCGATCCTCCGCAGCCGCGCCAGGCCCCGGGCCCGCGACGGCACCTGCACCGGTGCGGCCGCCACCCCCGCGTACATGCAGCCCAGCAGGTCCGCGACGAACCCCGGCCCGGACGGGTGCAGCAGCACCACGCTGCGCCCGCCCTGCCCGAGCGCGGCCAGCCGTGCCGCGACCGCCCGCGCCCGTACGTCGAGTTCCCGGTACGTCAGGGTCTCGGCGATCTCCTCGCCGTTGTGCAGGAAGGCGTACGCCAGGGCGTCCGGCTGCTCGGCGCTGCGCCGGGCCAGCACCTCGGGGAGGCTCGGCAGGGCTCCGGCCAGGGGCTCGGGAAAGGAATCGGGAAGGGAACCGGACAAGGAATCGGACACGGAATCGGTCATGGCGCGGCATCCTCGGGATCGCTGGGGCCTCGTGGGCCGGTCGACGGTGCTGGGGGTTCAGGCGGCGACCAGACGCACCGGTAGGTGGGTCAGGCCGTGGAACTGGTACGAGCGCAGCCGCCGGGACGGCCCGGCCGGGCGGAACTCGGCCACCCGGTCGACCAGCGTGCGGAGCATCAACTCGACCTCCAGCAGGGCGAGATGGCGGCCGATGCAGAAGTGCGGGCCGCCGCCGCCGAAGCCGAGGTGGGGGTTCGGGTCCCGCCCCACGTCGAAGCGGAACGGGTCCTCGAACACCTCCTCGTCCCGGTTGGCCGAGGTCAGGTGGGCCACCACCTTGTCGCCCGCCCGGATCAGCCGGCCGCCGACCTCGACGTCGGTCACCGCGGTCCGCCGGAACACCTTGGTCGGGGTCTCCCAGCGGACGATCTCCTCCGCCGCGGTGGTCACCAGCGACGGGTCCGCCTTCAGCCGCGCCCACTGCTCCGGGTGCGCCATCAGGGCCTGCACCCCGCCCGCGATCGCGTACCGGGTGGTCTCGTTGCCCGCCACCGCGAGCAGCACGAAGAACGCCTGGAACTCGCTCTCGGTCAGCTGGTTGCCCTCGGCGTCGGCACTGACCAGCCGGGAGACGATGTCCCCCGCCGGGCAGCCGCGGCGCTCGGCGCCCAGCACCGCCGCGTACCGCGCCATCTCCTGCGCGGCCGACCGCGCGCCCACCGCGCCGCCGGAGTCCGGGTCGGCCTCCCCGGCCACGCCCTTCGACCAGGCGAACAGCTTGTGCCGCTCGTCCCGGGGCACGCCCATCAGCTCGGCGATCACCACGATCGGCAGTTCGGCGGCGACCTGCCGGACGAAGTCGCCCCCGCCGTCGCGCAGTGCCCCGTCCACGATCCGCTCGCACTCGGCGGCGATCCGTTCCCGCAGCTGCTCCACCATCCGCGGGGTGAAGCCGCGGTTCACCAGGCTGCGGACCCGGACGTGCTGCGGCGCGTCCTGGTTGATCATCATCATCCGCTGCATGCCGATGGCGACCTCGTCGTACTCCATCGGCTGGGCGCCGGCCAGTTGGGAGGAGAACAGTTCGGGCTTGCGGGCGATCCAGGACACGTCCGCGTGCCTGGTCACCGCCCAGTGGCCGCCGGGCACCTGGGGGTCGGGCTGCCGGTAGACCGGGGCCCGGCTGCGGAGCACGGCGAAGTCGTGGTGGGGCGGAGTGGGCAGGTAGCGGTCCGGATCGAAGACGTCGATGCCGGTGGGGTCGGCTTGCGGGGTCATCCAGGGCTCCTCGGACGGCGGCGGACGGCGGCGCTGTCGCAGCTGTGCGGACAGCGGCGAGTGGGGTGGCGCGGTGCGGCTCGGTCGGTCGACGAGGGTCGGGGGCGTCCGGACGGGCGGGGTGTCCGGAGGGGCACGGGCGTCCGGACGGGCGGCGGTGGTCCGGACCGGCGGGGGTCGTCCGGACGGGCGGGGATGTCCGGACGGCCGCGGCGGATCAGCCGACCAGGGCGGGCCCGTGGTCCTCCGCCAGCGGGCTCAGCCAGTCCTCGCCGAGCCGGGCCCGGGTGGCCGGGTCGGCGACGCCCAGGCCGGGGCGGTCGGCCAGGCAGAGCACCCCGACCTTCCCGGTGTGGCCGTTGGTCTGCACCAGCCGGGCCGCCTCGCCGATCTCCGCCAGCGGGTACGTCCGGGACACCACCGGCGCCAGCAGGCCGAGCCGGTACAGCCGCATCATCTCGGCGGCCTCGCCCAGGTTCATGCCGTGACTGCCGACGATGCGCTTGAGGTTCATCCAGAAGTAGCGGTTGTCGAAGGTGTGCTGGTAGCCGGTGCTGGAGCCGCAGGTCACCACCGTGCCGCCGCGCCGGGCCACGATCACCGAGATGCCGAAGGTGGCCTTCCCGACGTGGTCAAACACGACGTGCGGGTCCTCGCCGACCTGGGAACGGATCGCCCGGCCCAGCCGCTTCGCCAACTCCACGGTCTCGTCGGCGGATTCGGGGGCCCGGCCGATGCCGATCTCCTCCCGGTTGATCACCACCTCGCACCCGAGCCGGCGCACCAGCTTCGCCTTGTGCTCGGAGTTCACCACCCCGACCGGGATGCCGCCGGCGTTCTTCACCAACTGGACGGCGAACGCGCCCAGTCCACCGCTGGCGCCCCAGATCAGCACCACGTCGCCCTGCTTGATCCGGGCCCCGCGGTCGCTGACCAGCATCCGGTACGCCGTGCCGCCGCACAGCGGGATGCTGGCGGTCTCCTCCCAGGTCAGGTGCGGCGGCTTGGCGACCAGCTGGCTGGCCCGCACCACCGTGTAGTGGGCCAGCCCGCCGAAGTTGGTCTCGTAGCCCCAGGCCTTCTGGTCCGCGCCGAGCATGCCGTCGGCGTGCGTCACCGGGTCCTGCTCGTCCACCACCGCGGTGCTCACCGCGACGTGGTCGCCGACCTTCCAGCGCCGGACCCCGGCGCCGGTACGGACGATCACGCCCGCCGCGTCCGAGCCGATCACCTGGTACGGCCGGTCGTGCCGCGCGGTGTAACCGCCCGCCCGGGCGAAGCGCTTCAGCGCGTCGAAGGTCGACACCGGCGAGAAGGTCGCCGACCAGACCGTGTTGTAGTTGACCGAGCTGGCCATCACGGCCACCAGCACCTCGTCCGGCGCCAGCTCGGGCAGCGGCACCTTGCCGACGTGCAGCGAGCGGCGGACGTCCTTGTCCGCAACACCCTGAAACATGGCGACATCTTCCTGTCGCAAATGCGCGGCGGTGTAATCCTGCGGCAACGCGATTGTCGCCAACTCCTCCGCGGGCGCGTCCCGCAGGACCGCCTCGGACAGCTCATCCATCTGTATTCCCCTCACCCGACGAAGCGGTGGTCCGGAACTTCACCATGGCCGTCCCCGACGCTACGTGACGGTGTTCCGGGGCGGGAACCCCTAACGCCCTCGGCCCACCCGTAGTCGGAGGAAACCGCAGGTGGGACCTGGTGTACTGCCCCCCTTGACCGCTCCCGGCCCCCCGTCGGGCGGAACTCCGCCCCCGACAGTTAGGGGTGGACCGGAAAGGCGGCGGACCCGGAGACTTCCAGAACGCGCACCGCTTCGGACCCGGCACTTCGGAATTCCTCACCGAACTCCGCCGAACCCGTCCCAGAACGAAATGTGACCCATCGTGGACGACCCGCTGGGTCCACGGCCGCGCGGAGAAAACCGATTCGCTTTCAGAAGGGGTGCCAAGTCCACCATGACGAGCCAGGAACAGCACCCCGCCCCCGGGGTCGGGACGCCCCCGCCGCCGCCCACTGCGGTCGCCGTGGTCGGCCTCGCCTGCCGGCTGCCCGGCGCCCCGACCCCCGACGCCTTCTGGACCCTGCTCGCCGAGGGCCGCAGCGCGCTCGGCCGGCCGCCCGCCGATCGCGGGCTCGACCCCGGTCTCCCGGACGCCGGCTACCTCGACCGCGTCGACCTCTTCGACGCCGACTTCTTCGGCCTCTCCCCCCGCGAGGCCGCCGAGACCGACCCGCAACAGCGCCTGCTGCTCGAACTCGGCTGGGAGGCGCTGGAGGACGCCGGCCTCCCGCCCGCGGCCCTCCACGGCACCCGCACCGGCGTGTTCGTCGGCGCGATGGGCCACGACTACCGGCTGCTGCGGCACGGAGCCGACGCGCCGCCCGTCTCCCGGCACACCCTCACCGGGCTCGGCCACGGCCTGCTGGCGAACCGGATCTCCTACACCCTCGGCCTGCACGGCCCCAGCCTCACCGTCGACACCGCCCAGTCCTCCGCGCTGGTCGCGCTCCACCTCGCCCACCGGGCGGTCCGGGACGGCGACTGCGACCTCGCCCTGGCCGGTGGCGTCAACCTCATCCTCAGCTCCGACAGCACCGTCGAGGCCCGGGAGTTCGGCGGACTGTCCGCCGACGGACGCAGCTACCCGTTGGACGCCCGGGCCAACGGCTACGCCCGCGGCGAGGGCGGCGCGCTCGTCCTGCTCAAGCGGCTCGACCGCGCCCGCGCCGACGGCGATCCGGTCCTCGCGGTGATCCTCGCCAGCGAGACCAACCACGGCGGCGCGGCCGACGGCCTCACCGTGCCCGACGCCGACGCCCAGCGGGACCTGCTCCGGCGCACCCTCCGGCAGTCCGGGATCGCGGCGGCGGACGTGCGGTACGTCGAACTGCACGGGACCGGCACCCCGGTCGGCGACCCGGTCGAGGCGGCGGCGGTCGGCGCCGCCTACCGGAGCGGCACGGGGGACGGCCCAGGCGCTGCCGGCCCGCTCCTGGTGGGCTCCGCGAAGAGCAACGTCGGCCACCTGGAGGGTGCGGCCGGGATCGTCGGGTTCCTCAAGGCCGTGCTCAGCATCCGGCACCGGCAGCTCCCGGCCACCCTCGACCACGAGACGCCCAACCCGCGCATCCCGCTCGACCGCCTCGGCCTGCGCGTGCCCGACGCCCTGACGCCGTGGCCCGAGCCCGAGCCCGAGCCCGGGCGGCCGCTGATCGCCGGGGTCAGCTCCTTCGGCGTGGGCGGCGCCAACTGCCATGTGCTGCTGGCCTCTCCGCCGTCGTCCCCGGCCGGTCCGCCGACCGGCTCGGCACCGGCGCTCCCCGTCGGCGGGGTGGGCTGGCCGCTGTCCGGCCGCACCGAGGCCGCGCTGCGCGCCCAGGCCGCCCGCCTGGCCGAGCACCTCGCCGCACGGCCTGACGCCGATCCGGCTGTCGCTGATCCGGCCGAGCTGGCGGCGGCCCTGGCCACCACCCGGACCCACTTCCGGCACCGGGCCGTCCTGCTCGGGGACGGCCAGCTCGGGGACGGCCCACTTGAGGACGGCCTGCTCGGGGACGGCCGCGCCGAACTGCTGGACGGCCTCCGGGCCCTGGCGGACGGAACCCCGCACCCCCGGGTCGTCCTCGGCGCCGCGCCGAACGGACCGGCCGGCGGCCTGGCCCTGCTGTTCTCCGGCCAGGGCAGCCAGCAGGCCGCCGCCGGGCGCGAACTGTACCGGGCCGTACCGGAGTTCGCGGCCGCCCTGGACGAGGTCACCGCCGCACTCGACCCGCACCTCCGCCTCGACGGGCCGCTGCGCGACCTGCTGTTCGCCGCACCGGACTCCCCCGAGGCGGCGCTGCTCGACCGCACCGAGTACACCCAGCCCGCGCTGTTCGCGCTGGAGACCGCCGTCCACCGGCTCGCCGAACAGCGCGGCCTGCGGCCCGCGTTCGTGCTCGGCCACTCCGTCGGCGGGATCGGGGCCGCGCACGCCGCCGGGGTCCTCGACCTCGCCGACGCCGCCGTCCTGGTCACCGCGCGCGGCCGACTGATGCAGGCCGCCCGGGCCGACGGCGTGATGACCGCCGTCCAGGCGAGCGCCGAGGAGGTCGCCCCGCTGCTCGCCGACCGAGGCGACCGGGTGTCCCTCGCCGCCGTCAACGGCCCCGAGGCCGTGGTGCTCTCCGGCGACGCCGAGGCGGTCGCCGAGCTCGCCGCCCGGTTCGCCGAACAGGGCCGCCGGACCCGGCAGTTGCGGGTCAGCCATGCCTTCCACTCGGCCCACATGGACAGCGCGGTGGCGGAGTTCCGCCGGATCGCCGCCGGGCTGCGCTACCACCCGCCCCGGCTCACCGTCGTCTCCGACGTGACCGGCCGGGTGGCGAGCACCGAGGAGCTGAGCTCCCCCGACTACTGGGCCGAGCAGATCCGCCGCCCCGTCCGGTACCACCAAGGGGTGCTCACCCTGGCCGAGTCGGGCGCGACCGGGTACGCCGAGGTGGGCCCCGGCCGGGTGCTCACCTCGCTCACCCGGCAGACCCTCGCCACCCTCCCGACCGCCGACGGCACCCGCCGTCCGGTGGTGCCACTGCTGCGCGGCGGCGCCTCGGAGCCCGCCGACCTGCTCCGCTCCCTCGCCGAACTGCACGTCCACGGCGTGGAGTTCGACTGGACGGCGGCCCTCGGCCGGACCGCCGACCGCCGGACCGGTGACCGCCGGACCACCCTGCCCACGTACGCCTTCCAACGCGAGCGGTACTGGTTCACCGACCGCCCGCAGACGGCCCCCGCACCGGCGCCACGCGCCTCCCGGGACACCGCACTGCCGCAGGTGCTCGCCGCCCTCGCCGCCGTACTCGGGCACCGGGACGGCGAGCGGGTCGACGCCGACCTGACCTTCCGGGACCTCGGCCTGGACTCGATCGGCACGGTCGAGTTCGGCGACCGGCTCAGCGCCGCCACCGGGCGCGACCTGCCCGCCACCCTCACCTTCGACCACCCGACCCCACGGGCCGTGGCCGACCACCTCGACGCGGCCGGCGACCTCGACGTGGCCGGCGACCACGTCGCACCGGACGAGGCGTTCCGGACCTCCTCCGAGGAGCCGATCGCGATCGTGTCGATGGCGGGACGCTTCCCGGGCGGGCTGAACTCCCCCGAGGACCTCTGGGAGTTGGTCGAGCGCGGCGGGGACGCCGTGGGCGCCTTCCCGGCGGACCGGGGCTGGCCGGAGGAGCTCTACCACCCCGACCCGGCCGAGCCCGGCCGCAGCTCCACCCGCGAGGGCGGATTCCTCTACGACGCCGGGCAGTTCGACGCCGAGTTCTTCGGCATCTCCCCCCGCGAGGCGACCGCGATGGACCCGCAGCAGCGGCTGCTGCTCGAAGTCGCCTGGGAGTCCCTGGAACGCGCCGGGCTGCGCCCCGACGACCTGCGCGGCACCCGTACCGGGGTGTACGCGGGCCTCACCCAACTCGACTACGGCCCACGGCTGCACGAGCCCGCGCCCGGCCACGAGGGACATCTGCTGACCGGGAGCACCATCAGCGTCGCCTCCGGCCGGATCGCCTACACCCTCGGGCTGGAGGGCCCGGCAGTCACCGTGGACACCGCCTGCTCCTCCTCGCTGGTCGCCATCCACCTGGCCGCGCAGGCGCTGCGCGGCGGCGAGTGCACCCTGGCCCTGGCCGGCGGGGTCACCGTGATGTCCACCCCCGGCATGTTCACCGAGTTCAGCCGCCAGCGCGGCCTGGCCCCCGACGGCCGCTGCAAGCCCTTCTCCGCCGACGCGGACGGGACGGGCTGGGCGGAGGGCGTGGGTGTGCTGGTGCTGGAGCGGCTGTCCGACGCCCGGCGCCACGGACACCGGGTGCTGGCGGTGATCCGGGGCAGCGCCGTCAACTCCGACGGCGCGTCCAACGGGCTGACCGCGCCGAGCGGGCGGGCCCAACAACGGGTCATCGCCGAGGCGTTGCGACGCTCGGGCCTGACCGCCGACGAGGTGGACGCGGTCGAGGCCCACGGAACCGGCACCACTCTCGGCGACCCGATCGAGGCCAACGCCCTCATCGAAGCCTACGGACGCCACCGCACCGGCGAACCCCTCTGGGTCGGCTCACTCAAATCCAACCTCGGCCACATGCAAGCCGCCGCCGGCGTCGGCGCCGTCATCAAAACCGTCGCCGCCCTCAACCACGCCACCCTC